>NZ_JBAWKE010000001.1:879870-982844 GCF_037095655.1 Frigidibacter sp. MR17.24 | reverse complement strand
CCCCCCCCCCCCCCCCCCCCCACCCCCCTGCGCCCGGGCGCCCATGCCGGGGCGTCGGGAAGACGGGCGGGGTCAGGCCAGCAGGTCGCGGGTGAGCGGGTCCCCGGCACCGGCCCAGAACCGCTGCAGCAGCGACAGCATCGCCGCCCCGGCGGGCGTGGCCGGGCCGGCATGGGCGAAGAGCGTCGCGCTCGAGCGCAGCTTCAGCGCATCGACGCTGCTGCCCATGATCGTCTCGACCGCGGTGCCGGCGTGGTCCAGCACCGCGCCCGCGGCCTCGGCGAGGCGGGCGGACAGGACGGGATCGGCAAGATAGGCCTGCGCCTCGGCCAGATCCTCGATGCCGTAGAATCGCGCGGTGCCCGAGCGGCCGAGCGCGCGCAGCTGCGGGAAGACGAACCAGATCCAGTGGCTGGTCTTGCGGCCGGCGCGCAGCTCGGCCAGCGCGTCGGCATACTGGCGTGCCTGCGCCGCGTGGAACCGCGCCAGATCGCGCGCGGCCCCGGCGGCCTCAGCCACCGGTATGGCTCATGTGGCGCGGCATCTGCCCGCCGACGCGGCCGCGCGAATAGTCGAAGTCGTGACCCTTGGGCTTGCGCAGGATCGCATCGCGGATCGCGGCTTCCAGCCCCGCATCGTCGGCGCTGGCGCGCAGCGGCGCGCGCAGATCGGCACGGTCCTCCTGACCGAGGCACATGTACAGCTCGCCCGTGCAGGTGACCCGCACCCGGTTGCAGCTTTCGCAGAAATTATGCGTGAGCGGCGTGATGAAGCCGATCTTCTGCCCGGTCTCCTCGAGGCGGACATAGCGCGCGGGGCCGCCCGACCGCTCGTCGCTGTCGACCAGCCGGAACCGTTCGGCCAGTCGCGCGCGCAGGTCGAGGATCGGCCAGTATTGGTCCAGCCGCGTCTCCTCGCCCATCTCGCCCATCGGCATCACCTCGATGAAGGTGAGGTCGTGCCCCTGCCGGCCGCACCACTCGACGAGGGTGTAGAGCTCGTCCTCGTTGAAGCCCTTGAGCGCGACGGTGTTGATCTTGACCCGGATCCCGGCCTCGGTCGCGGCCGTCAGCCCGTCGAGCACCTGCCGCAGCCGGCCCCAGCGGGTGATCTCGGTGAACTTGGCGTCGTCGAGCGTGTCGAGGCTGACGTTGATCCGGCGGATCCCGCAGGCGGCAAGGTCACCGGCGTATTTCGCCAGCTGGCTGCCGTTGGTGGTCAGCGTCAGCTCGCGCAGGTCGCCCGCGTCGAGATGGCGCTTCATCGCGCGGAAGAAATGCAGGATGTCGCGCCGCACCAGCGGCTCGCCGCCGGTGATGCGCAGCTTCGACACCCCGAGCCGGATGAAGGTCGAGCAGAGCCGGTCCAGCTCCTCGAGCGAGAGCAGGTCCTTTTTCGGCAGGAACTGCATCTGTTCGGCCATGCAGTAGGTGCAGCGGAAGTCGCAGCGATCCGTCACCGAGACGCGCAGGTAGGAGATCGGACGGGCGAAGGGGTCGATGAGACATGCCATGATCCGGGGAAGGTAGGCCCGGTCCGGCATCGCTGCAAGGGGCCGCAGGGGCCTGCGGCGCAGATCGCCCGGACCGATGCCCCGCGACGGGTCCCGCGTTTGGCCGCCGATCGGTCGCCGATTGGTCCCGGGGGGGTGCGGATGGCGGGCGCGGCGCGGGTGGCAAGGCGCGACCCGGCCGGCCGCGCGCGATGCCCCGCCGGGGGCGCGGTCGCGGCTCGCCCGGCGCCGGCCCGCGGCGCGGGGCGGCCGGTGTCGGCGGGTGCCGCGATCGGGCCGCTGACCCAGGTCCCGGAGGTCAGGTCCCGGAGGTCGGGTCCAGGGCGGGCGTCTTGGCGCTGGCCCCGGCGCTCAGTCCTCGGAGACGGGCGGCGGGTCCTTCGGTTTCGGCTGCGAGGCTTCGCGCGCGGCGGCGCGGTCCTCTTCGCGCGCGGCGCGCCAGCGCTCGGCGCGTTCGGCGTCGTGGCGGGCCAGCGCCGCGACCCAGGCCTCGGCCGCAGGGCGGGTGGCGCGGGTCGCCCACAGCATCGCCGCCCAGTCGAGGATCATCTCGCGCGCGGCGAGATCGTCCTCCTTGGGGAAGGCCATCTTCGCGAAGGGAAGCGTCATCGCGAGCGCGGTGCGCCGCGCCTCGGGGGCGGCCTGGTCGATCAGCTCGGCCAGGTCGACCAGCCGCGACGGGTCCGCCGCCAGCCGCCGCTCGCCGGCCCGGGCCACCGCCTGCGCGACCGGGCCTTCGGCCTCGGCGGCCCAGTCCATCACCAGGTCCCAGACCTCGGCATCCCCGGCGATCCGGGCCTGGGTCAAGAGCTTCGCCGCCGCGATCCGCGCCGGCGTCTCGCCGCTGGCCCAGAGCCCGGCCGCGAGCGTGCAGCGCTCCTCGATCGCGATCGCGCCG
This sequence comes from Frigidibacter sp. MR17.24, assembly GCF_037095655.1. Lineage (NCBI taxonomy): Bacteria > Pseudomonadati > Pseudomonadota > Alphaproteobacteria > Rhodobacterales > Paracoccaceae > Frigidibacter > Frigidibacter sp. MR17.24. The sequence continues at coordinate 980,433 of NZ_JBAWKE010000001.1, read as the reverse complement.
CGCCAGTCGCGCACCAGCGCGTCGAGTGCCGCGCCGTCGAGGCCGCGCAGGGCGGCAAGGGCTTCGTCAGGCGTCATTCCACGGTCACCGATTTCGCGAGGTTGCGGGGCTGGTCCACATCCGTGCCCTTGGCGACGGCGGTGTGGTAGGCGAGAAGCTGGGCGGGCACGGCATAGAGGATCGGCGCCACGAGGTCGGGGCAGGCGGGCAGGGTCACGCTGGCCCAGGTGCCTTCGCCCGCGGTCCGCACGCCCTGCGCATCCGACATCAAAAGCACCATGCCGTGGCGCGCCATCACCTCCTGCATGTTCGACACGGTCTTGTCGAACAGCCTGTCATGCGGCGCCAGAACCACCACCGGCACCATCCGGTCGATCAGCGCGATCGGCCCGTGCTTCAGTTCGCCCGACGCATAACCTTCGGCGTGGATGTAGCTGATTTCCTTCAGCTTCAACGCGCCTTCCAGCGCCAGAGGATACAGCGCGCCGCGGCCCAGGAACAGCACGTCCTGCGCCTCGGCCAGGCGGTCGGCCAGCCGCGCGATCTCGTCCGAGCGGCCGAGCGCCTGGTTCATCAGACCCGGCAGCGCGCGCAGGCTGTCGAGATGCGCGGCGAGGCCATCGGCATCGAGCCGCCCGCGATCCACCGCCGCCTTCAGCGCCATCAGCGCCAGCACCGTCAGCTGGCAGGTGAAGGCCTTGGTCGAGGCGACGCCGACCTCGACCCCGGCATGGATCGGCAGCGCCACGTCGCTTTCCCGGGCGATCGACGAGGTCGGCACGTTGACCACCGACACCACGCTGGCGACCTTCTCGCTGACATAGCGCAGCGCGGCCAGCGTGTCGGCGGTCTCCCCGGACTGGCTGACGAAGACCGCCATCGTCGCCGGCGACAGCGGCGGCTCGCGATAGCGGAACTCGGACGCGATGTCGGTGTCGCAGGGGATGCCCGCCAGCGTCTCGAACCAGTATTTCGCGGTCATGCAGGCATAGGAGGCCGTGCCGCAGGCCACCAGCAGAAGCCGATCGACCTTCGTGAAATCAAGGGCTTCGGGAAGGTCGATGCCGCCGTCGCGCAGGTAGCGGTTCAGCGCGTCGCCGATCACCACCGGCTGCTCGGCGATCTCCTTCATCATGAAGTGCTTGTAGCCGGCCTTCTCGATCCGCGTCGCATCGACGGCGATCCGGCCCATGTCGCGGTTCGCGCGCCGCCCCGAGACGTCGAAGATCTCGGCGCCGGCGCGGGTGACGAAGGCATGGTCGCCCTCTTCGAGATAGGTGATCCGGTCGGTCATCGGCGAGAGCGCGATCGCGTCCGAGCCCACGAACATCTCGCCGTCGCCATGCCCGATGGCGAGCGGCGAGCCCTTGCGCGCGGCGACCAGCAGGTCCTCCTCGCCGTCGAACAGGAACAGGAGCGCGAACGCCCCCTCCAGCCGGGCGAGCGTCGCCACCGCCGCGTCGCGCGGCGACAGGCCGCGGTCGAGATGCAGCCGCGCCAGCATCGCCACCGTTTCGGTGTCGGTCTGGCTTTCCGGCTTGAGGCCGGCCGCGGCCAGCTCTTCGCGCAGCTCGCGGAAGTTCTCGATGATGCCGTTGTGCACCACCGCCACCGGGCCCGAGCGGTGCGGGTGCGCATTCGTCACCGTCGCTGCGCCGTGGGTGGCCCAGCGTGTGTGGCCCATGCCGGACTTGCCGGCCAGCGGCTCGTGCACCAGCACGTCCGACAGGTTGATCAGCTTGCCCACCGCCCGGCGCCGGTCGAGCCGGCCGTGGTTCACCGTGGCGATGCCCGCCGAGTCGTAACCGCGGTATTCCAGCCGCTTCAGCGCCTCGACGATGATCGGCGCGACCTCATGGTTCCCCAGAACCCCGACAATTCCGCACATCTCAGCGCCTCGCCAGCTTGCGGGCCTTCGCGGCCTTCAGTTTCTCGAACAGCTTCACCGCCAGGCCCGGCTTCGTCTCCTGCCGGGCGCGGCCGATCGCCAGCGCGCCGTCGGGCACGTCCGAGGTGATCACCGACCCCGATCCGGTCATCGCGTCGGCGCCGACGGTCACCGGCGCGACCAGCATCGTGTCCGAGCCGATGAAGGCGCGTGCGCCGATGACGGTGCGGTGCTTGGACACGCCGTCATAGTTGCAGGTGACCGTGCCCGCGCCGATGTTCGTGTGCTCGCCGACATGGGCGTCGCCAAGGTAGGTCAGGTGTCCGACCTTCACGCCCTCGTCCAGCGTCGCGTTCTTGATCTCGACGAAGTTGCCGACATGGACCTCTTCGGCCAGCTCGGCGCCGGGGCGCAGGCGGGCGAAGGGGCCGACGGTCGCGCCGCGGCTGACATGGCAGCCCTCGAGATGGCAGAAGGCGCGGATCTCGGCCTCGGATTCCACGGTCACGCCGGGGCCGAAGACCACGTTCGGGCCGATGACGGCGTCGCGGCCGATCACGGTGTCGAAGCTGAAGAAGGTGGTCTCGGGCGCATGAAGGGTGACGCCGGTCTCCATCGCCTCGGCGCGCCGGCGCGCCTGGAAGGCGACCTCGGCCGCGGCGAGTTCGGGGCGCGAGTTGATGCCCAGCGTCTCGGACTCGTCGCAGGTGACGACGCCGGCGGCAAGGCCGCGGGCGCGGGCCAGGCCCACGATGTCGGTCAGGTAGTATTCGCCGGCGGCATTGTCGTTCGTCAGCCCGGCCAGAAGCTCGCGCAGAAGATCAACGTCGCAGGCCATCACCCCGGAATTGCACAGGGTGATCGCGCGTTCCTCGGCGCTGGCATCCTTCCACTCGACGATGCGTTCCAGGCTGTCGCCCGCCGTCACCAGCCGGCCGTAGCGGCCCGGGTCGGCGGGGGTGAAGCCCAGCACGGTCACGTCGGCGCGGGCCTCGGCCAGCCGTTCCAGCGTCTCGGGGGCGATGAAGGGGGTGTCGCCGTAAAGCACGATCGCGCGGCCCGAGAAACCCTCGAGCGCGGGGACCGCCTGCTGCACGGCGTGGCCGGTGCCCAGCCGCTCGGACTGGGTGACGCAGACCGCCTCGGGGTTGTGCGCCTTGGCGGCGGCCTCGACCTCGGGGCCGCCATGGCCGGTGACCACGACGGTCAGCTCGGGGAACAGCGTGTCGCCGGCGGCCATCGCGTGCCACAGCATCGGCACGCCGCCCAGCGGGTGCAGCACCTTCGGGCGGTCGGAATTCATCCGGGTTCCCTGGCCCGCGGCCAGGATGATCAGGGCGGTTGCCATCTGTCGCCTCTTGTTCCTGCTCGCCCCCGTATTTACCCATGCCCCGGTGTGCCGCAAGGGGCGGTGGCATCAAACGACGTTTCCACAAGTTACAGGGGCCGCAGCGCCCTGGAGAGGCAGCCATGCGCACGGTGATCTTCGATCTGGACGGAACGCTGGCGGACACGTCGGGCGACCTGATCGCGGCGGCCAACAGCTGTTTCCGCGACCTGGGGCTGGGCGATCTGCTGGACCCGGCCCGCGATGCGCTGACCGCGTTCCACGGCGGGCGGGCGATGCTGCGGCTGGGCTTCATGCGGGCATCGGCGCAGGAGCAGGGCGCGGAAGGGCAGGGAGCGCAGGGGCAGGCTTTGGGGCAGGCCTTGGGGCAGGCGCCGGACGAGGCGGCGGTGGATGCGCAGTACCCGCGGCTGCTGGCGGCCTATGGCGCGGCGATCCGGGTGCATACCCGCGCCTATCCGGGCGCGGTCGCGGCGGTCGAGGCGCTGCGCGCCCGCGGCTTCGCGGTCGGCATCTGCACCAACAAGCCCGAGGCGCTGGCGCATCAGCTGCTGACCGAGATGGGGATCCGCGACCTGTTCGCCTCGCTGGTCGGCGCCGACACGCTGCCGGTGCGCAAGCCCGATCCCGCGCCCTACGTGGCGGCGGTCGAGCGGGCGGGCGGCACGGTCGCGCGCTCGATGCTGATCGGCGATACCGAGACCGACCGCAGGACCGGGCTCGCGGTCGGCGTGCCGGTGGCGCTGGTGACCTTCGGCCCCGAGGGCCCCGGCATCGCCCGCCTTGCGCCCGAGGCGCTGCTCGATCGCTACGAGGACCTGCCGGCGCTGGCCGAGCGGCTTCTGGCCTGACCCGGCGCGGCGGCCGGCGGTGCCCCCGCGTCGCCGGACCCGCCGGCCCGCGCGACCGGCGGAGCCGGTGACGCGGGCCGGGGGGCCGTGCCGGTGGCTGGCGCCACGTGCGGGCCGGTCAGAACCGGTGCACGTAGGCCACGCCGAAGACCCAGGGGTCGACATGGGCGGTGCCGACCTTGGCGCCGTTGACCTTCACCTCGCTGTCGATGTCGATCCAGCGCGCATCCAGCCGCAGCGCCCCGCGCTCCGAGATCTGCCAGTCGACGCCCGCGTGCAGCGCCAGTCCCCAGCTGTCGTCGAGATCGACATCCGCCCCCGCCAGCGCGCCGGTGCCCTTGTCCTCGGTGAAGGTGGTCCAGTTCAGGCCGACGCCGAGGAAGGGCGTCGCGCGGGTGCCGGTCTGGACGTGATACTGGATCGAGACCGTCGGCGGCAGCTGCTTGACCTTGGCGACCGTGCCGAGCCCCGCGAGCGAGACGTCGTGGCTGAAGGGCGTCGCCGCCAGCAGCTCGATCCCGAGGTTGTCGCGCAGGAAGTATTCGAAGGTGATCGTCGGCTGGGCATTGTCGCCGGCATGGGCCTCGGCCCCGGCCAGCGTGCCGATGTCGTCCTTGGGGTTCACCGTGTGCAGCCCGAAGCCGAGGGTGATGTCTCCGGCCGACTGGGCGAGGGCGCCGCTGGCGGGCAGGAGGGCGAGGGCGGCACAGGCGGCCGCGCGGGCAAGGGGGCGCATCGGGTCTCTCCGTTTCAAGCGATGGCCCGGGCTTAGGCCCGCGTCCCGGGGCGCAGCGTTGATCTGGATCAAGACCGCCCGGCGCGCGGCGCGGGTGGACAACCTGTCGCACCCGACGCGGCGTTCCGCTTTCCCTTGCGGGCGCCGGCGGCTTCACTCGGCGCGCCGCATGTCCGGGGACGCGCCACCGATGATCCGCCTGCACCACGCCGCCCAGACCAGATCCTTCCGCGTGCTCTGGGCGCTCGAGGAGCTGGGGCTCGGCTACGAGCTTGTCCGCGTGAGCCTGCTCGACGGCAGCCTGCGCGGGCCGGACTACCGGGTGCTGTCGCCCGCGGGGCGGGTGCCCGCGATCGAGATCGACGGTGGGCGCATGGCCGAATCCGGCGCGATCCTGCAGTGGCTGTCCGAGCGCGAGGGCCGTCTTGGCCCCGGCGCGGGCGAGCGGGCGGACTGGCTGGAGTGGCTGCACTATGCCGAGACCGCGGGCGCGCATCTGGCCAACCTCACCCAGCAGCACATCGTCCTGCGCGAGGACTGGATGCGCTCGCCCACCGTCATGACGCTCGAGGCGCGGCGGCTGGCGCGGGTGCTGGCGGCGGTCGAGGACCGGGCGCGGGGCGAGTGGCTGCTGGGCGGCTTCTCGATGGCCGACATCGCGATGGGCTACAGCGCCGACATCGCCACCCGCTTCATCCCCCTCGAGGGGCTGCCGCGCACCGCGGCCTGGCTCGGGCGGCTGCGGGCGCGGCCCGGCTTCCTGCGCGCCCGCGCGGCCGACGGCCCGGCCGAGCTGTACCGCCAGCCGTTCTACCCGCCGCCCGCCGCCACCCCGCCGGCTGCCGCTCCGTCTGCCGCGCCGACCGAAGGCGGCGCGACCGCCCCGTCGCGGTCTTCGCGGCCCGGGCCGGGCGCGGGCTAGACCGCCCGGCGGGACGCGGTGTCGCGCGACCCGATGCCGCGGCGGCCGCAAGTCATTACGTCGGGTAAACTATTCGCATACAATTGCATTCTTTTCGCTGCACTGCGGTGAAAACCCGGGGTGCGTCAGTTGACCGCGCCCCCTGCGGAGAGTAAACGGTGCCTCAGCCGGAGTTCTTGCGAGCGGTGATCCGCTTGCGACAGGAGGGGAACCAGCCGTGGACGGATTGCTGCGCGAATACCTGCCGATCCTGATTTTTCTCGCATTGGCGGTGGCCCTGGGATTGATCCTGACCCTTGCGGCGGTGATCGTCGCGGTCCGCAACCCGGACCCGGAAAAGGTCTCGGCCTACGAATGCGGGTTCAACGCCTTCGACGATGCGCGGATGAAGTTCGACGTGCGCTTCTACCTGGTGTCGATCCTGTTCATCATCTTCGACCTCGAAGTGGCGTTCCTGTTCCCCTGGGCGGTCGCCTTCGGCGGGCTGTCGGAAGTGGCCTTCTGGTCGATGATGGTCTTCCTGGGCGTCCTGACCGTCGGCTTCGCCTATGAATGGAAGAAGGGAGCGCTCGAATGGGAGTGATGACCGGAGCCAACACCGCCGGCGCCGACCGCGAGGTCGCGACCCAGGCGCTGAACGCCGAGCTGCAGGACAAGGGTTTCCTGCTGACCTCGACGGAAGACATCATCAACTGGGCCCGCAACGGCTCGCTGCACTGGATGACCTTCGGGCTCGCCTGCTGCGCGGTCGAGATGATCCAGGTGTCGATGCCGCGCTATGACATCGAGCGGTTCGGGACCGCGCCGCGCGCCTCGCCGCGCCAGTCCGACCTGATGATCGTCGCGGGCACGCTGACCAACAAGATGGCGCCGGCGCTGCGCAAGGTCTACGACCAGATGCCCGAGCCGCGCTATGTCATCTCGATGGGCAGCTGCGCCAATGGCGGCGGCTACTATCACTACAGCTATTCCGTGGTGCGCGGCTGCGACCGCGTGGTGCCGGTCGACATCTACGTGCCGGGCTGCCCGCCCACGGCCGAGGCGCTGCTCTACGGCGTGCTGCAGCTGCAGCGCAAGATCCGCCGCACCGGCACCCTGGTGCGCTGAGGAGGGCACGATGACCGAACACGCCAACACCGACGCGCTGATCGAGCTGGCCCATCACATCGAGAGCCGCCGGTCCGACTGCGTCTCCTCGACCCGGGTGGAATTCGGCGAGCTGACCGTGACCGCGACCACCGCGGGCCTCGTCGGGCTGATCGACTTCCTGCGCACCGACGGCACCTGCAAGTTCTCGAGCCTCGTCGACATCACCGCGGTCGACTACCCGACCCGGCCCGAGCGGTTCGACGTCGTCTACCACTTCCTGTCGATGTACCGGAACCACCGCATCCGCGTGACGGTGCCGGTGCGCGAGGACCAGATGGTCCCGTCGATCGTGACGGTGCACAAGTCGGCCAACTGGTTCGAGCGCGAAGTCTTCGACATGTTCGGGATCATCTTCTCGGGCCACCCGGACCTGCGCCGGATCCTGACCGACTACGGCTTCCGCGGCCATCCGCTGCGCAAGGACTTCCCGACCACCGGCTATACCGAGGTGCGGTATGACGAGATCGAGAAGCGCGTGGTCTACGAACCCGTGAAGCTGACCCAAGAATACCGCCAGTTCGATTTCATGTCGCCCTGGGAGGGCGCGAAATACGTGCTGCCGGGCGACGACAAGGCGAAGGCCTGATCTCGTGGCCGGGGGGGTGATCCTGTTCTGCGTGGGAGCGACGAAGGCCGGCACGTCCTGGCTGTACCGCTACCTGCACGACCACCCGGATTGCCGCCTGCGGTCGATCAAGGAACTGCATTACTTCGATACCGTGGACACCGCCGACTTCGATACCCAGTTCGAGACCTGGGCGCGCCTGCGCCGCGATCTCGACGGCCGCCTCGCAGGCTTGGGCGAGGGGCAGCACTGGCGCCGTGCCAACCTGCGCCGCCAGCTCGACGATCTCGACGAGCTGGAGGGGGTGCTGCGGCTGGCGCAGTCGGGCGAGGCTGCGGCCGCCGACGCGGCCTATCTCGCCTATCTACAGCGGGGCGAGGGCGCCGAGCGGCTGGCGGCGGACATCACGCCGGGCTACGCGCTGCTGTCGGTCGAGCGGCTGTCGATGATGGCGCGGCTGTCGCCGGCGGTGCGGGTGCTCTACCTGATGCGCGACCCGGTCGAGCGGCTCTGGAGCCATGTGCGGATGCAGGCCACGCGCCAGCAGCGCCCCGGCGAAGAGGTCGAGGTCAAGTCGAAGCGGATCCTGAACCGGGTCTGCAAGCGCGGGCTCGAGACGCATATCCCGGCCCGCGGCGACTACCGCGGCACGATCGAGCGGCTGCAGGCGGCGGTGCCCGCCGGCCAGCTGATGGTCGAGTTCTCGGAACGGCTGCTGACCGAGACCGGTCTGCGGCGGCTTTGCGCCTTTCTCGGCATCGGCTACCGGCCGGCCGACACCGGGGCGCGGGCGCATGAGGGCGTGAAGGTTTCGATCGCGCCGGGGTCCAAACGGCAGGCGCAAGACTTTCTTGAGCCGCAATATGCCTATGTGGCGCAGAATTTCGGCCCGCTGCCCGAGCGCTGGCAGGCCAACTGGATGGGGGCGTGAGCATGGACGGCACTTTCGACGACGCGCTGACGGGCGAACAGAAGATCCGCAACTTCAACATCAACTTCGGGCCGCAGCACCCTGCGGCGCACGGGGTTCTGCGGCTGGTGCTGGAACTTGACGGCGAGATCGTCGAGCGCGCCGACCCGCATATCGGCCTGCTGCACCGCGGCACCGAAAAGCTGATGGAAAGCCGCACCTACCTGCAGAACCTGCCGTATTTCGACCGGCTGGACTATGTGGCGCCGATGAACCAGGAACATGCCTGGTGCCTGGCGATCGAGCGGCTGGTGGGGGTCGAGGTGCCCAGGCGCGCCCAGATCATCCGCGTGCTCTATTCGGAAATCGGCCGGATCCTGAACCACCTCCTGAACGTCACCACTGGCGCGATGGACGTGGGCGCGCTGACGCCGCCGCTCTGGGGCTTCGTCGCGCGCGAAGAGCTGATGGTGTTTTACGAACGCGCCTGCGGCGCCCGTCTGCACTCGGCCTATTTCCGGCCCGGCGGCGTGCACCAGGACCTGCCCGAGAAGCTGATCGACGACATCTACGACTGGATGGCGGAATTCCCGAAGAAGCTCGACGACATCGACGGGCTGGTGACGGACAACCGCATCTTCAAGCAGCGCACCGTCGACATCGGCATCGTCAAGGAACAGGACGTGCTCGACTGGGGCTTCTCGGGCGTGATGGCCCGCGGCTCGGGCCTGCCGTGGGACCTGCGCCGCGCGCAGCCCTACGAGAACTACGACGATTTCGAATTCAACATCCCCGTCGGCACCAACGGCGACTGCTTCGACCGGTACCTGTGCCGGGTGAAGGAGATGTATGAATCGGTGAAGATCTGCCGGCAAGCCTGCGAGATGCTGAAGAAAACCCCGGGCGACGTGCTGGCCCGCGGCAAGGTGACGCCGCCGAAACGTGGCGAGATGAAGCGCTCGATGGAAGCGCTGATCCACCACTTCAAGCTTTATACCGAGGGCTTCCACGTCCCCGCGGGCGAGGTCTATGCCGCCGTCGAGGCGCCGAAGGGCGAATTCGGCGTCTACCTGGTCGCGGACGGGTCGAACAAGCCCTACCGCGCCAAGATCCGCGCCCCGGGCTACCTGCACCTGCAGGCGATGGACTGGATGGGCAAGGGCCACCAGCTGGCCGACGTCTCGGCGCTGATCGCCACCATGGATATCGTGTTTGGGGAGGTGGACCGCTAATGCTGCGTCGCCTGCATCCGGTCCAGCCGGAAAGCTTCGAATTCACGCCCGCGAACCTCGCCTGGGCCAAGGGCCAGATCGCCAAGTACCCCGAGGGCCGTCAGGCCTCGGCGATCATCCCGCTGCTGTTCCGCGCGCAGGAGCAGGAGGGCTGGCTGAGCCGCCCGGCGATCGAATATGTCGCGGGTCTGCTGGACCTGGCCTATATCCGGGCGCTGGAAGTCGCGACGTTCTACTTCATGTTCCAGCTGCAACCCACGGGTTCGATTGCGCATTTCCAGATCTGCGGCACCACGTCCTGCATGATCGTCGGCGCCGAGGACCTGATGGAGGTCTGCAAGCGCAAGATCGCCGCCCATGCGCATGAGGTCTCGGCCGACGGCAAGTTCTCGTGGGAGGAGGTCGAGTGCCTCGGCGCCTGCGCGAACGCGCCGATGGCGCAGATCGGCAAGGACTATTACGAGGACCTGACCCCGGCCGGGCTGGAAAAGCTGATCGACGAGCTGGCGGCGGGCAACGTGCCGCGGCCCGGTTCGGAGATCGGGCGCTATTCGTCGGAACCCGCGGGCGGGCTGACCAGCCTGACCGAGTTCACCGGCGGCGCGCCCTACAACGGCTCGGTCCAGCGGGCGGTCGACATCGGCGAGACCGTCAAGCGCATCGACGGCACCGAGGTTCCGATCTCGACGCCCTGGATCGCCGGCTCGCAGCCGCAGGTCTGGGAGGCCAACCCGGCCTATGTCGCGCCGGGTCCGCGCAATGCCCCGGCCCCGGGCCCCGAGGCGACGCCGGGCGCGGGCCTGCCCGCCGACGAGACCGGCGTGACCGTGCAGGAGGCCCCGGCCGAGAGCGCGGCCGCGGTCGAGCCCGACGCGGCGCCCGAGGGCCCGTCCGAGGTGCCGGTCGAGGCCGGTGGAGAGGGCGTGCAGCCGCAGGGCCTGTCCGCGCCGCGCGACGGTGGCGGCGACGACCTGAAGGTGATCGAGGGCGTGGGCCCCAAGCTGGAAGAGACGCTGAACGGCCTTGGCATCTATCATTACGAGCAGATCGCCAACTGGACCCCGGCCGAGGTGGCCTGGGTCGACGGCAACCTGAAGGGGTTCCGCGGCCGGGTCACCCGCGACAAGTGGGTGGCGCAGGCGAAGCTGATCCTCGAGGTCGGGCGCGAGGAATTCCTGCGCCGGGCCAAGACGAACGACTACTGAGCGGGCATGTCCGGCCCCGACCAGAAGGCCCTCCAGCGCCAGGCGCGGATGGTGGCGGTGGTCATCGCGGTGACGATGATCCTCTGGCTCGGGCTCGGCTGGCTGGGAGGGCGGATGGGGCTGGACCCGTCCTATGCCTTCCTCGTCGACCTCGCGGCGATCGCGGCGTTCCTGTGGGCGCTGGTGGTGACATGGCGGATCAAGCGGGCGATGGCCCGCGGTTGAGACCCGGAAGGGGCCCGGAAGGGGAGAGATGAGATGCTGAAGGACCAGGACCGGATCTTTACCAACCTCTACGGCATGCACGACCGTTCGCTTCAGGGCGCGCGGATGCGCGGCCACTGGGACGGCACCGCCGGCATCCTCGAGAAGGGGCGCGACTGGATCGTCGAGGAGATGAAGAAGTCGGGCCTGCGCGGGCGCGGCGGCGCGGGCTTCCCGACCGGTCTGAAGTGGTCGTTCATGCCCAAGCAGTCGGACGGCCGCCCGGCCTATCTGGTGATCAACGCCGACGAATCCGAGCCCGCGACCTGCAAGGACCGCGAGATCATGCGCCACGATCCGCACACGCTGATCGAGGGGGCGCTGATCGCCGGCTTCGCGATGGGGGCGCGCGCGGCCTACATCTACATCCGGGGCGAGTACATCCGCGAGAAGGAGGCCCTGCAGGCCGCCATCGACGAATGCTATGACGCGGGGCTGGTGGGGCGCGATGCCTGCGGGTCGGGCTATGACTACGACGTCTACCTGCACCACGGCGCCGGCGCCTACATCTGCGGCGAGGAGACGGCGCTGCTGGAAAGCCTGGAAGGCAAGAAGGGGATGCCGCGGATGAAGCCGCCGTTCCCGGCCGGCGCGGGTCTCTACGGCTGCCCGACCACGGTGAACAACGTGGAATCGATCGCGGTCGTGCCGACGATCCTGCGCCGCGGCGGCGAGTGGTTCGCGTCCTTCGGGCGGCCGAACAACGCGGGCGTGAAGCTTTTCGCGATGTCGGGCCACGTGAACACGCCCTGCGTCATCGAAGAGACGATGTCGATCTCGATGCGCGAGCTGATCGAGAAGCATGGCGGCGGCGTGCGCGGCGGCTGGGCCAACCTGAAGGCGGTGATCCCGGGCGGCGCGTCCTGCCCGATCATCCCCGCCAGCCAGTGCGACGACGCGATCATGGACTATGACGGGATGCGCGAGCTGAAGTCGTCCTTCGGCACCGCCTGCATGATCGTGATGGACCAGCAGACCGACGTCATCAAGGCGGTGTGGCGTCTGGCCAAGTTCTTCAAGCACGAGAGCTGCGGCCAGTGCACGCCCTGCCGGGAAGGCACCGGCTGGATGATGCGGGTGATGGACCGCCTGGTGACCGGCGATGCCGAGCCCGAGGAGATCGACATGCTGCTGTCGGTCACCAAGCAGGTGGAAGGCCACACGATCTGCGCGCTGGGCGACGCGGCGGCCTGGCCGATCCAGGGCCTGATCCGTCACTACCGCGAAGAGATCGAGGATCGGATCAAGGCGAAGAAGACCGGGCGCATGGGCGCCATGGCGGCCGAGTAAGGGCCAGAGCGGGAGCAGGGCGGCGTGAAACCCATGGGGATCATCGGCATTTTCGGCGTCGGGGCACTTGCGGCCTGCGGCGAGCCGAACCTGCGCGAGACGCCGCAGGGGTTTTCGGCCACCCAGACCGCGATGAGCCCCGGCTCGCCGATCGCGTACAGGGGCGAAAGCTTCCATGCCGGCGTGACCCGGGGCCCGGCGGGCGTGCGGTTCACCGGCGCGGGCGCGCAGGCGGTCGCGGGCGACACGGTCAGCGTCACTCGCGCGGGCGGCGCGATGCGCTATGACGAGGGCAAGCCTGCCAAGGACGTGGCGCGGCTGGCCTGCGAGGGTGCCGGGCGGCGCTATGACGCGACGGCCCAGGGCCGGTTCGTCGCGGGCGCGTGGCAGTTCGCCGGGGCCTGCGCGTGACCGCGGTGGGGGGACGGAATGGGAATGCACGGATTTGCCTACGAGGCGACCGGGATCCCCGCGCTGATCTGGAGCGCGGTGGTCTTCGTGATCGTCTTCTGGCCGGTGGTGCGCATCCTGCAGCGGACCGGCCATTCGGGCTGGTGGGTGCTGCTGGCGCTGCTGCCGGTCGTGAACCTGATTGCACTCTGGGTGCTGGCGCTGAAACGCTGGCCCTCGGGCGACAACCGCTGAGCGGAGAGAGACATGTCTAACCTGCGCAAGATCATCATCGACGAGCGCGAGATCGAGGTCGATCCGAACCTGACGATCATCCAGGCCTGCGAGCAGGCCGGGATCGAGGTGCCGCGCTTCTGCTATCACGAACGGCTGTCGATCGCCGGCAACTGCCGGATGTGCCTGGTCGAGGTCGTCGGCGGCCCGCCGAAGCCCGCCGCCAGCTGCGCGATGCAGGTCAAGGACCTGCGCCCCGGCCCGGATGGCGCGCCCTCGGTGATCAAGACCAACTCGCCGATGGTGAAGAAGGCGCGCGAGGGGGTGATGGAGTTCCTGCTCATCAACCACCCGCTCGACTGCCCGATCTGCGACCAGGGCGGCGAATGCGACCTGCAGGACCAGGCGATGGCCTATGGCGTCGACTTCTCTCGCTATCGCGAGCCGAAGCGGGCGTCGACGGACCTCAACCTCGGCCCGCTGGTCGAGACGCACATGACGCGCTGCATCTCGTGCACCCGCTGCGTGCGCTTCACCACCGAAGTCGCGGGCATCCACCAGATGGGGCAGACCGGGCGTGGTGAAGACGCCGAGATCACCAGCTATCTGAACGAGACGCTGAACTCGAACCTGCAGGGCAACATCATCGACCTGTGCCCGGTGGGCGCGCTGGTCTCGAAGCCCTATGCCTTCACCGCCCGTCCGTGGGAGCTGTCGAAGACCGAGACCATCGACGTGATGGACGCGCTGGGCAGCAACATCCGCGTCGACACCAAGGGCCGCGAAGTGATGCGGATCCTGCCGCGCAACCATGACGGCGTGAACGAGGAGTGGATCAGCGACAAGACCCGCTTCGTCTGGGACGGCCTGCGCCGCCAGCGGCTGGACACGCCCTACATCCGCGAGAACGGCCGCCTGCGGAAGGCGGGCTGGGGCGAGGCGCTGGCCGCCGCCGCCCGCGCGATGAAGGGCCGCAAGGTCGCCGGCATCATCGGCGACCTGGCCCCGGTCGAGGCCGCCTTCTCGCTCAAGACCCTGATCGAGGGGATGGGCGGCTCGGTCGAGTGCCGCACCGACGGCGCGCGGCTGGTCGCGGGCGAGCGGGGCGCCTATGTCGGCAACGGCCGGATCGAGGACATCGACCACGCGAAGTCGATCCTGATCATCGGGTCGAACCCGCGCAACGAGGCGCCGGTGCTGAACGCGCGGATCCGCAAGGCCTGGTCGGCGGGCGCGAGCGTCGGGCTGATCGGCCCGGCGGTCGACCTGACCTTCCCCTATGACCACATCGGCACCGGGCGCGAGGCGCTGGTCGATCTGGCCGGGCGCGACGTGGCCGAGGCGGACCGGGTCGAGAGCCTGATCATCGTCGGCGCCGGCAGCCTGACCGAATCCGACGGCGCGGGCGTGATGGCGCAGGTGATGAAGCTCGCTGCGGCGACCGGCGCCAAGGTGCTGGTGCTGCACACGGCCGCAAGCCGGGTCGGCGCGCTGGACGTGGGCGCGGTGACCGAGGGCGGCGTGACCGCCGCGATCGACGGCGCCGACGTCGTGTGGTCGCTGGGCGCCGACGAGGTCGAGATCGCCCCGGGTCCCTTCGTGATCTACCAGGGCAGCCACGGCGATCGGGGCGCGCACCGCGCCGACCTGATCCTGCCGGGCGCGGCCTATACCGAGGAAAACGGCCTGTTCGTGAACACCGAGGGCCGCCCGCAGCTGGCGTTCCGCGCCGGTTTCGCGCCGGGCGAGGCCAAGGAGAACTGGGCGATCCTGCGCGCGGTCTCGGCCGAGCTGGGGGCGACGCTGCCCTGGGACAGTCTGGCGCAACTGCGCCAGAAGCTGGTCGCGGCGGCGCCGCACCTGGCCAAGATCGACGTGGTGGCCGAGAACACGCTGCCCAGCCTCGAGCTGCGCGAGCTGCCGAAGGCCGATTTCCGCACCCCGGTGACGGATTTCTACCTGACCAACCCGATCGCGCGCGCTTCGGCGCTGATGGCGGAACTGTCGAAACTGGCCGCCGAGCGCGCGGCCACGCCGCTCGCGGCGGAGTGAGAACCGATGCGCGCCACCCGTCCCCTTGCCGCACTGACCGCGACCGGCCTTCTGGCCGGGCTCGGGGCCTGTGCGCCGAGCGGCGACGCGGCGGCGGGGCAGGCGGCCTTCAAGCCGTCGTATCGGGGGATCGAGACCCGGCTTCTGTCGGGTGACCTGGTGAATTTCCGCGTGGCGATGTCGGGCGCCCGCGGCCTGCCGGACGTGGAGGCCTACGCGGCCTGCGCCGCGGCGCAATACGCCCTGATCCGGGGCTACGGCTTCGCGCGCCACGTGCGCACGAATGTCGACGAACAGGGTGGCGTTTGGAAGGCGGATGCGGTTTACACGATCTCGCCGGCGCTGCCCCGCGGCATATCGACGCTGGACGCGGAGGTGGTCGTCGCCGACTGCGCCGCACAGGGCATACCGACGGTCTGAGGGACATAAGGCAAGATGGCTGAGTTTCTGAACACCTCTCTGGGCACCTTCCTGCTGATCCTCGTGCAGGCGATCGGGGTCGTGGCCTTCGTGATGATCTCGCTGATCTTCATGGTCTACGGCGACCGGAAGATCTGGGCGGCGGTGCAGCTGCGGCGCGGCCCGAACGTGGTCGGCCCCTGGGGCCTGATGCAGACCTTCGCGGATGCGCTGAAGTACATCCTGAAGGAGGTCATCGTCCCGGCCGGGTCGGACAAGTTCGTGTTCTTCCTGGCGCCGATCCTCAGCTTCGTGCTGGCGATGATGGCCTTCGCGGTGATCCCGCTGGCCGACGGCTGGGTGCTGTCGGACATCAACGTCGCGGTGCTGTTCGTCTTCGCGGTCTCGTCGCTGGAAGTCTACGGCGTGATCATGGGCGGCTGGGCCTCGAACTCGAAATACCCGTTCCTGGGCTCGCTCCGGTCGGCCGCGCAGATGATCTCGTACGAGGTGTCGCTGGGCCTGATCATCATCGGGGTGATCATCTCGACCGGCTCGATGAGCTTTGGCGACATCGTCCGCGCCCAGGACGGCGCCTATGGCCTGTTCAACTGGTACTGGCTGCCGCACCTGCCGATGGTCGTGCTGTTCTTCGTCTCGGCGCTGGCCGAAACGAACCGCCCGCCCTTCGACCTGCCGGAAGCGGAATCCGAACTCGTCGCCGGTTACCAGGTCGAATACAGCTCGACCCCGTTCCTGCTGTTCATGGCCGGCGAATACATCGCGATCTTCCTGATGTGCGCGCTGCTGTCGATCCTGTTCTTCGGCGGCTGGCTGAGCCCGATCCCGGGTCTGCCCGACGGGTTCTTCTGGATGTTCGTGAAGATGTGGTTCTTCTTCTTCATGTTCGCGATGGTGAAGGCCATCGTGCCCCGCTACCGCTACGACCAGCTGATGCGGATCGGCTGGAAGGTGTTCCTGCCGCTTTCGCTGATCTGGGTCGTGCTGGTCTCGATCCTTGCCCGCTACGAAGTGTTCGGCGGCCTCTGGGCCCGCTGGACGATGGGAGGCTGACATGGCGTTCGATGTCGCGCGCGCCGCGCACTACTTCTTCATGATGGATTTCATCAAGGGCTTCGGCCTCGGGATGAAATACTTCTTCGCGCCGAAAGAGACGCTGAACTACCCGCACGAGAAGGGGCCGCTGTCGCCGCGCTTCCGTGGCGAGCATGCGCTGCGCCGCTACCCGAACGGGGAAGAGCGCTGCATCGCGTGCAAGCTGTGCGAGGCGATCTGCCCGGCGCAGGCGATCACCATCGATGCCGAACCGCGCGAGGACGGCAGCCGCCGCACCACGCGCTACGACATCGACATGACGAAATGCATCTACTGCGGCTTCTGCCAGGAAGCCTGCCCGGTGGACGCGATCGTCGAGGGGCCGAATTTCGAATTCGCGACCGAGACCCGCGAGGAGCTGTTCTATGACAAGGACAAGCTTCTGGCCAACGGCGCGCGCTGGGAAGCCGAGATCGCGCGCAACCTCGAGATGGATGCCCCGTACCGCTGAGGCGGACAGCAGGTAAGGACCCCGGATGAGCGACGAATTCTCCAAGATGTTCCGGACGATGATGGAGCAGGGCCAGGAAATGGCCCGCGCCTTCAACCCGGCGATGGAGAACTTCTCTTTCAAGGGGTTCGAGAACCTCATCCCCACGATGTCCAAGGACTTCATGGAGATGTGGTTCGGCAAGACCTTCAACCGCGACGGGCTGGACGCCAAGACCCGGCTTCTGGTGACGATCGCGGCGCTGACGGTTCTGGGCGCGCATGCGGAGCCGCAGCTGAGGCTGGCGATCCGCCACGCGCTGGAGGCGGGGGCGAAGCAGCGGGAGATCGCGGAAGTGATCTACCAGATGAGCATGTTCGGCGGGCTGCCCGCCATGACCAAGGCACTTGAGATCGCCCAGGGCGTGTTCAAGGACCTGGACGAGACGGAATGAGGGACGCGCAAGTGAGGGCCCGGGGATGACCTTTTTCGAATTCGCCTTCTACCTGTTCGCGGTGATCGCGGTGGTGTCGGGGCTGATGGTCGTGGTGAACAAGAACCCCGTCCACGGCGTGCTGTGGCTGATCCTCGCCTTCCTGGCGGCGGCGGGGCTGTTCGTGCTGATGGGCGCGGAATTCGTCGCGATGCTGCTGATCATCGTCTATGTCGGCGCCGTCGCGGTGCTGTTCCTGTTCGTGGTGATGATGCTCGACGTCGACTTCGCCGAGCTGAAGGGCGAGATGGCGCGCTACATGCCGCTCGGCCTGCTGGTGGGGGTGGTGATCCTGCTCGAGCTGGGGATGGCCTTCGGTTCGTGGCAGGGGTCCTCGGCGGCGATGGGGCTGCGGGTCGCGCCGACGCCCGAAGGGGTGACCAACACCGCCGCGCTGGGCGCGCTGCTGTACGACAAGTACGTCTTCCTGTTCCAGATGGCGGCGCTGGTGCTGCTGGTGGCGATGATCGGGGCGATCGTGCTGACGCTGCGCCACCGCAAGGACGTCAAGCGCCAGGACGTGCTGCGCCAGATGTACCGCAAGCCCGAAGAGGCGGTCGAGCTGCGCGACGTCAAGTCGGGGCAGGGGCTCGGCTGAGCCCGCCCGCCGGAGGCGGCGGCGGGACGAGAGATTGGGCCCTTCGTGACGGGGCCGGTGAAGGAAGCGGGTGTAGGCGCCCGGAGGGACGAGAATGATCGGATTGACCCATTATCTTGGCGTGGCTGCCGCGCTGTTCGTGATCGGGATCTTCGGGATCTTCCTCAATCGGAAGAACGTGATCGTCATCCTGATGTCGATCGAACTGATGCTGCTGGCGGTCAACATCAACATGGTGGCCTTCTCGGCCGCGCTCGGCGATCTCGCGGGGCAGGTCTTCACCATGTTCGTGCTGACGGTCGCCGCGGCCGAGGCGGCGATCGGTCTGGCGATCCTCGTCTGCTTCTTCCGCAACCGCGGCACGATCGATGTCGAAGACGTCAACGTGATGAAAGGCTGAGGGGCCCATGGAAACGATCATCCTCTTCGCCCCGCTGGTCGGCGCGATCATCGCGGGCTTCGGCTGGCGCGTGATCTCCGAGCAGGGCGCGCAATACCTGACCACCGGGCTGCTGGCGCTCGCCTGCCTGCTCAGCTGGATCGTCTTCCTCGGCTTCGACGGCGAGATGCGGCAGATCCAGATCCTCGACTGGGTGCAGTCTGGGACGCTGGACACCAGCTGGTCGATCCGGCTTGACCGGCTGACCGCGACGATGCTGATCGTCGTGACCACGGTCTCGACCCTCGTGCACCTCTACTCGATGGGCTACATGGCCCATGACGACAACTGGGGCCATCACGAGCACTACAAGGCGCGCTTCTTCGCCTATCTGTCGTTCTTCACCTTCGCGATGCTGATGCTGGTGACGGCCGACAACCTCTTGCAGATGTTCTTCGGCTGGGAGGGCGTGGGCGTCGCCTCGTACCTGCTGATCGGGTTCTACTACCGCAAGCCCTCGGCCTGCGCGGCCGCGATGAAGGCCTTCATCGTCAACCGGGTGGGCGACTTCGGGTTCCTGCTGGGGATCGCCGGCCTCTACTTCATGGTCGACTCGATCCATTTCGACGACATCTTCCAGGCGGTGCCGACGCTGGCGCAAAGCACGGTGACCTTCCTGTGGACCGACTGGAACGCCGCCAACGTGCTGGCCTTCCTGCTGTTCGTCGGCGCGATGGGCAAGTCGGCGCAGCTGATCCTGCACACCTGGCTGCCCGACGCGATGGAGGGGCCGACGCCGGTGTCGGCGCTGATCCACGCCGCGACCATGGTCACCGCCGGGGTGTTCCTGGTCTGCCGGATGTCGCCGCTTTACGAATACGCGCCCGAGACCAAGACCTTCATCATCTACCTCGGCGCGACCACGGCCTTCTTCGCCGCGACCGTCGGCCTGGTGCAGAACGACATCAAGCGCGTGATCGCCTATTCGACCTGCTCGCAGCTGGGCTACATGTTCGTGGCCGCGGGCTCGGGCGTCTATGGCGCCGCGATGTTCCACCTGCTGACCCACGCCTTCTTCAAGGCGATGCTGTTCCTGGGCGCGGGCTCGGTCATCCACGCGATGCACCACGAACAGGACATGCGCAACTACGGCGGCCTGCGTCACAAGATCCCCTACACCTACTGGGCGATGATGATCGGGACGCTCGCGATCACCGGTGTCGGCATCCCGCTCACGCATATCGGCTTCGCGGGCTTCCTGTCGAAGGACGCCATCATCGAGAGCGCCTATGCCTCGGGCGTCGGCTATGCCTTCTGGATGCTGGTCATCGCGGCGGCCTTCACCTCGTTCTATTCGTGGCGGCTGATCTTCATGACCTTCTTCGGCAAGCCGCGCGGCGATCACCACGCGCACGACCACGCGCATGAAAGCCCGATGGTCATGCTGGTGCCGCTGGGCGTGCTGGCGCTGGGGGCCGTGTTCTCGGGGATGGTGTGGTACAACAGCTTCTTCGGCGACCACGAGAAGATGTCGGCCTTCTTCGGGATGCCGCATCACGCCGAGGCGAGCGAGGGCGGCCATGGCGCCGAACCCGCGGCCACCGAACATGCCGCGACCGAAGCCGCCACCGCCGGGCATGCCACCACCGAAACGGCGACCGCCGAGGGTGAGGCTGCGGGCGAAACCGCGGGCGAGGCACATGCCGCGGTCGCGGGCCTGGGCGAGATCGGCGCGATCTACATGGCGCCCGACAACCACGTGCTGGACGAGGCGCACCATTCGCCGGCCTGGGTCAAGGTCTCGCCCTTCGTGGCGATGCTGCTGGGGCTGATCGTGGCGTGGCTGTTCTACATCAAGGACACCTCGCTGCCGCGCAAGCTGGCCGAGAACCAGCCGGTGCTCTACCGCTTCCTGCTCAACAAGTGGTATTTCGACGAGGTCTACGACGTGATCTTCGTGCGGCCGGCCAAGAGCCTTGGCGCCTTCCTGTGGAAGCGCGGCGACGGCAACGTCATCGACGGCACGATCAACGGCGTGGCGCTTGGCATCGTGCCCTTCTTCACCCGCCTCGCGGCCAGGGCGCAGTCGGGCTACCTCTTCCACTATGCCTTCGCGATGGTGATCGGGATCGCGGTCCTGCTCACCTGGGCGGCCCTGATGGCCGGCAACTGAACGGGGCCCGGGGACAGACAATGGAAAACCTCCTCTCCATCATCACCTTCACGCCGATCGTGGCGGCGCTGATCCTCGCGGTCTTCCTGCGCGGCGACGACAAGGCGGCGCAGGCCAACGCGAAATGGGTGGCGCTGGTCGCCACCACGGTCACCTTCCTCGTGTCGCTGTTCCTGCTTGCGGGCTTCGATGCCGGCAACACCGGCTTCCAGTTCGTGGAAGAGCACGACTGGATCATGGGGCTGAAGTACAAGGTCGGCGTCGACGGGATCTCGGTCCTGTTCGTGATGCTGACCACCTTCATCATGCCGCTGACGATCTGGTCGTGCTGGACCGTCGACACCCGGGTGAAGGAATACATGATCGCCTTCCTGATGCTGGAAGGGCTGATGATCGGCGTCTTCGTCGCGCTCGACCTTGTGCTGTTCTACCTGTACTTCGAGGCCGGCCTGATCCCTATGTTCCTGATCATCGGCATCTGGGGCGGCAAGGACCGGATCTACGCGTCCTTCAAGTTCTTCCTGTACACCTTCCTCGGCTCGGTGCTGATGCTGGTCGCGATGATCGCGATGTATGTCGACGCGGGCACCACCGACATCGCGGCGCTGCTGCGCCACGATTTCAGCTCGGCGCCGATGGTCGTGCTGGGCTTCCATGTCGCGGGCGGGCTGCAGACGCTGCTGTGGATCGCCTTCTTCGCCAGCTTCGCGGTGAAGATGCCGATGTGGCCGGTGCACACCTGGCTGCCCGACGCCCACGTTCAGGCTCCGACCGCGGGTTCGGTCGTGCTGGCCGCGATCCTGCTGAAGATGGGCGGCTACGGCTTCCTGCGCTTCTCGCTGCCGATGTTCCCGGTGGCCTCGGACATGCTGGCGCCGCTGGTGCTGTGGCTGTCGGCGATCGCGATCGTGTACACGAGCCTTGTCGCGCTGGCGCAGAGCGACATGAAGAAGGTCATCGCCTATTCGTCGGTGGCGCACATGGGCTATGTGACCATGGGCATCTTCACCGCCAACCAGCAGGGCATCGACGGCGCCATCTTCCAGATGATCAGCCACGGCTTCATCTCGGGCGCGCTGTTCCTGTGCGTGGGCGTGATCTACGACCGGATGCACACGCGCGAGATCTCGGCCTATGGCGGGCTGGTGAACCGGATGCCGGCCTATGCGCTGCTGTTCATGTTCTTCACCATGGCCAACGTCGGCCTGCCGGGCACCTCGGGCTTCATCGGTGAATTCCTGACGATCATGGGCGTGTTCCAGGTCAACACCTGGGTGACCTTCGTCGCCGCGACCGGGGTGATCTTCTCGGCCGCCTATGCGCTGTGGCTGTATCGCCGGGTGGTCTTCGGCGACCTGATCAAGGAAAGCCTGAAGCTGATCACCGACATGGACCGGCGCGAGAAGGCGATCTTCGCCCCGCTCGTGATCATGACCCTGTTCCTCGGCGTCTATCCGAAGGCGGTGACCGATGTCATCGGCCCCTCGGTCGCGGCGCTGGTTTCCGACTACCAGGCCGCGCAGCCCGCCCAGACGGCGGACGCTGCGCCGGTCAACCACTGAGGGTGGCCCCGATGACCTCTGCCGATTTCTCCACGGTCCTGCCCGAGGCGCTGCTGGCGCTGTACGCGATGGTGATGCTGCTCGTCGGCGTCTGCGCCGGGAAGGACAAGCTTACCGGCACCATCACCTGGATCACCGCGGCGGTCTTCGTTCTGCTGGCGGCGATGATCGGGCTTGGCGGCTCGGGCAGCCGGGTGGCCTTCGCGGGGCTGTTCCTCGACGACGGCTTCGCGCGTTTCGCCAAGGTCACGCTGCTGCTGTCGGCGGCGGCGGTGCTGGTGATGAGCCATGACTACGTGATGAAGCGCGACATGGGCCGGTTCGAATATCCGATCCTCGTCACGCTCGCCGTGGTGGGCATGATGGTTATGGTCTCGGCCGGCGACCTGATGACCCTCTACATGGGGCTCGAGCTGCAGTCGCTCGCGCTCTACGTCGTGGCCGCGATCCGGCGCGACAGCGTCAAGTCGACCGAGGCGGGGCTGAAGTACTTCGTGCTGGGCGCGCTCAGCTCGGGGATGCTGCTCTACGGCGCCTCGCTGACCTACGGCTTCTCGGGCACGACCACCTTCGCCGGCATCACCCAGGCGATCGGCGCGACCGAGCACCTGCCGCTGGGCCTGCTGATCGGCCTCGTGTTCCTGATCGTGGGCCTCGCCTTCAAGGTCTCGGCGGTGCCGTTCCACATGTGGACCCCCGACGTCTACGAGGGCGCGCCGACCCCGGTCACCGCCTTCTTCGCCACCGCGCCCAAGGTCGCCGCCATGGCGCTGTTCGCCCGGGTGATGTTCGATGGCTTCGGCATGGCCGCGGCCGACTGGGGCCAGATCGTCGCGCTGCTCGCGGTGCTGTCGATGTTCCTGGGCTCGATCGCCGCGATCGGCCAGACCAACATCAAGCGCCTGATGGCCTATTCCTCGATCGCGCACATGGGCTACGCGATGCTCGGGCTTCTCGCGGGCACCGCGCTCGGCGTGCAGGCGATGCTGATCTACATGGCGATCTACGTCACCATGAACGTCGGCACCTTCGCCTTCATCCTGTCGATGAGCCGCGACGGCCAGCCCGTCACCGACATCGGCGCGCTGAACCAGTATGCCAAGCGCGAGCCGACGCAGGCGCTGGCGCTGCTTTTCCTGTTCTTCTCGCTTGCGGGCGTGCCGCCGTTCCTGGGCTTCTTCGCCAAGTACGGCGTGCTGCGCGCCGCGGTCGACGCGGGCTATGGCACGGTGGCGGTGCTGGGCGTGGTCGCCTCGGTGATCGGCGCCTACTACTACCTGCGCATCGTCTACTACCTGTACTTCGGCACCGAGGGCGAGACGCTCGACGGCAAGATGGCGGCGCCGCAGTGGCTGCTGCTGGTCGGTTCGGCCGCGGTGATGCTCTTGGGGGTGTTCAACCTCTTCGGCATCGACACGGTCGCGGCGGCGGCGGCGGAAGCCCTTGTCCGCTGACCAGCCCCGCTGGGACTGGCCCGACGGTGTCGCGCGCCATGTCCTGGCCGAGGTCGACAGCACCAATTCCGAGGCTGCCCGGATCGGGCCGGGGCTGACCGCCCCGGCCTGGATCCTTGCACACCGCCAGACCGCGGGCCGCGGCCGGCGGGGCCGGGCCTGGGTCGACCCGGTCGGGAATTTCGCGGCGACGCTGGTGATGCGGGTGCCGGGCGGCCCGGCGCGCGCGGCGCTGCGCAGCTTCGCCGCCGCGCTCGCGCTGGACGAGGCGCTGGTGGGGCTGTTGCCGCCGGCGGCGCGGCTGGCGCTGAAATGGCCCAATGACGTGCTTCTGAACGGTGGCAAGGTCTCGGGCATCCTGATCGAGGGGCTGGCCGGCGGCCAGCAGATCGCGATCGGCATCGGCGTGAACCTGGTCCATGCCCCCGATCCCGCCGACCGCGACCCGCGGGCGCCGCGCCCGGTCTCGGTCGCGGGCGAGACCGGCATCACCCTGTCCCCGGACGAGCTTCTGGATCGGCTCGCCCCCGCCTTCGCCCGGTGGGAGGCGCAGCTGCTGGCCTATGGCTTCGCGCCGCTGCGCGCGGCCTTCCTCGCGCGCGTCACCCGGCTGGGCCAGCCGGTGGTCGCGCGCGCCACCGACCGCACGATCGAGGGCACGTTCGAGACGATCGACGCCGAGGGCGCGATCGTGCTGGTAACGCCCGCCGGCCGCGTCAGCATGCCTGCGGCCGATCTCTTCTTCTGACGACCTGACGACTGCCCCGGGAGGGACCGCCCCATGCTGCTTTGCATCGACTGCGGCAACACCAACACCGTCTTCTCGATCTGGGACGGAACCCAGTTCCTGTCGACCTGGCGCATCCGCACCGATCACCGGCGCACCGCCGACGAATACTATGTCTGGCTCTCGGGGCTGATGAGCCTGCGCAAGCTGGAGGTCGCGATCACCGAGGTGATCATCTCCTCGACCGTGCCGCGGGTGGTCTTCAACCTGCGCGTCCTTGCCAACCGCTATTTCGACTGCCGCGCGCTGCAGGTGGGCAAGCCGGAATGCGCGCTGCCGGTGGCGCCGCGCGTCGACCAGGGCACCACCGTCGGCCCCGACCGGCTGGTCAACACCGTGGGCGGCTTCGACCGCCACGGCGGCAACATCGTCGTCGTCGATTTCGGCACCGCCACCACCTTCGATGTCGTCGATGACGACGGCGCCTATATCGGCGGCGTGATCGCGCCCGGGGTGAACCTCTCGCTCGAGGCGCTGCACATGGCCGCGGCGGCGCTGCCTCACGTGGACGTAACCAAACCGCAATCGGCAATCGGCACGAATACGGTGGCCTGCATGCAGTCGGGCGTCTACTGGGGCTATATCGGGCTTGTGGAAGGGATCGTGCGCCAGATAAGGATCGAACGCGAAAGACCTATGAAGGTGATCGCGACAGGCGGCCTCGCGCCGCTGTTTGCCCAAGGCACGGATCTCTTCGACGCGATCGAAGATGACCTGACCATGCACGGGCTGGTGCTGATCCACCGGCACAACACGGCACTGGAGACCGGATGACCAAGAAGGACCGCCTGATCTATCTGCCGCTCGGCGGCGCGGGCGAGATCGGAATGAACGCCTATGTCTACGGCTACGGGCCGGAGGGCAGGGAACGTCTGATCCTCGTCGATCTGGGCGTGAGCTTCCCCGACATGGAGACGTCGCCCGGCGTCGACCTGATCATGCCCGACATCGCCTGGCTCGAGGCTGCGGCCGACCGGCTCGAGGGGATCTTCATCACCCACGCGCACGAGGACCACATCGGTGCGATCGGGCACCTGTGGCCGCGTCTGCGCGCGCCGATCCATGCCCGCAAGTTCACCGCCGCCATCGCCAAGCTGAAGATGGAGGACCAGGGCCAGCCCTCGGACGTGATCCAGGTGCACGAACCGCGCCCCTCGGTCGTCGAATGCGGGCCGTTCAAGGTCCAGTTCGTGCCGATCGCGCATTCGATCCCCGAAAGCTCGGGCCTGGTGATCGACACGCCGGCGGGCCGGATCGTGCATACCGGCGACTTCAAGCTCGACCCCGACCCGGTGGTGGGCGAGAAGACCGATCCCGAGGTCTGGAAGGGCATCGCGCGGGAACAGTCGGTGCTGGCGATGATGTGCGACTCGACCAACATCTTCAGCCCGCAGCCCGGCCGGTCGGAAAGCACGCTCGCCGGCCCGATCACCGAACTCGTGTCGGCGCAGACGGGCCTGATGGTCGCGACCACCTTCGCCTCGAACGTCGCGCGGCTGAAGACCCTGGCCGAGGCCGGCCATGCCGCCGGCCGCTCGGTCTGCCTGCTGGGCCGGGCGATGAAGCGCATGGTCTCGGTCGCGGTCGAGACCGGCGTGCTGACCGATTTCCCGCCGGTGGTGCAGCCCGAACAGGCCAGCGAGATCGGGCGCGAGAACCTGATGCTGATCGTCACCGGCTCGCAGGGCGAACGCCGGGCGGCCTCGGCGCAGCTGTCGCGGGGCAAGTATCTGGGCCTCGAGATGAAGGAGGGCGACAGCTTCCTCTTCTCCTCGAAGGTCATCCCGGGCAACGAGAAGGGCGTGATCCGGATCATGAACGCCTTCTCGGAGATGGGCGTGGACGTGATCGACGATCGCGGCGGGCTCTATCACGTGTCGGGCCATGCCAACCGGCCCGATCTCGATGCCGCCCATGCGATGATCAAGCCGAAGATCCTGATCCCGATGCATGGCGAGCATCGCCACCTGCGCGAACACATGAAGCTGGCGGAGTCGAAGGGCATCGCCTCGGAGATCGTGACCAACGGCACGATGATCGAGCTGTCGGGCGGCTATCCCGAGGTGGTCGAATACATCGAGACCGGGCGCACCTATCTCGACGGCTCGGTGCTGATCGGCGCGCTGGACGGCGTCGTGCGCGACCGGATCCGGATGGCGCTGAATGGCCACGTGCTGGTGACGATCATCGTCGACGAGGATGACCAGCCGCTGGGCGACGCCTGGGTCGAGACCATGGGCCTGCCCGAGGTCGGCCGCACCCGGGCACCGCTGGTCGACACGCTGGAGAACGACCTGGCCGAGTTCCTCGAGCGGGTCGATGCCAAGACCGTGCGCAACGACGACCGGATGGACGAGCAGGTGCGCCGCATCGTGCGCCAGGTCTCGGTCGAGGAGATCGGGCGCAAGCCCGAGGTCACGGTGGTCATCTCGCGCCTGATCGCCGAGTGACGCCGCCCGGCGCGCCCCCCGCGGCGCGCGCCGGTCGCCAGCGGAAACGGTTTCGAAACAGCCCCGCCGGGCCGCGCTGATCCGCGGTCCGGCGTTTTTGCATCCGCCCCCCGCGGCGTGCGGAACCGCCCATGGCGCGACATGCAAAGGCCCCGGGCACGCATCCGCGCCCGGGGCCTTTGGATCACGGTCGGTGGCGCCTTACTTGGCGCTGTCGGTCTCGGCGGCGGGCTTCAGGCGGAAGTCGCGCATCAGGAAGTCCGGCACGTGGTCACCCATGCCGATCACCGGCGTGTCGTCCTCGCGCTCGCGGCGGCCGCCACGGCGGTCATCGCGACGCTCGTCACGACGCTCCGGGCGCGGCTCGCGGGCGGCCGGCGCAGGAGCGGGCGCAGACACGGGTACCGACACGGGTGCCGAAACGGGGGCGGGCGCGGCCACCGGCTCGACCGCGGCGGCGGCCGGCTCGGCCACGGCGACCTCGGTCACGGCGGGCGCGTCCGCGGCGCGGGTCTCGTCCCGGTTCTCGTCGCGGGCGCGACCGCGGCCACCACGGCTGCGGCTGCGCGACTTCGGTGCGCGCTCCTCACGCTCGGGGCGCGGCTCGCGCTCGGGCCGGTCGCCGGCCGACAGCGCGAAGCCCTCGGGGGCCTCGGCCCGCGGCAGCGCCGCCTTCACCAGGCTCTCGATCGCCGACAGGTACTTCTCGTCCGCCGGCGTCGCGATCGTGTAGGCCGTGCCCTTGCGGCCCGCGCGGCCGGTGCGGCCGATGCGGTGGACGTAATCCTCGGCATGGCTGGGCACGTCGAAGTTGAACACGTGGCTGACCGCCGGCACGTCAAGGCCGCGCGCGGCCACGTCCGAGGCGATCAGGAACCGCAGGCTGCCATCGCGGAAGCCGTCAAGCGTGCGCATCCGCTGGCTCTGGTCGAGGTCGCCGTGGATCGGCGCGGCGTTGAAGCCATGCGCCTTCAGCGATTTGGCGACGATGTCGACCTCGGTCTTGCGGTTGCAGAAGATGATCGCGTTCGAACAGGCGTCGCCCTCGGCCTCGATGATCGCGCGCAGAAGCTCGCGCTTCTGCTTGGCGGCCATGTCCTTGCGCGTCGGCGTGATCTCGATCAGCTTCTGGGTGATGTTCTCGCTGGTCGTCGCCTGCCGCGCCACTTCCACGCGCGCGGGGGCGTGCAGGAAGGTGTTGGTGATGCGCTCGATCTCGGGCGCCATCGTGGCCGAGAAGAACAGCGTCTGGCGGGTGAAGGGCGTCAGCTGGAAGATCCGCTCGATATCCGGGATGAACCCCATGTCGAGCATCCGGTCGGCCTCGTCCACGACCATGATCTGCACGCCGGTCAGCAGAAGCTTGCCGCGCTCGAAATGGTCGAGAAGCCGGCCCGGGGTCGCGATCAGCACGTCGACGCCGCGGTCGATCAGCTTGTCCTGCTCGCCGAAGGACACGCCGCCGATCAAGAGCGCCTTGGTCAGCTTGGTGTGCTTGGCATAGACGTCGAAGTTCTCGGCCACCTGGGCGGCCAGTTCGCGCGTCGGCGCCAGAACCAGCGACCGCGGCATCCGGGCGCGGGCGCGGCCCTTGCCCAGCAGCGTGATCATCGGCAGCGTGAAGCTGGCCGTCTTGCCGGTGCCGGTCTGGGCGATGCCCAGCACGTCCTTGCCCTCCAGCGCATGCGGGATCGCCTGCGCCTGGATCGGGGTCGGAGATTCGTAGCCGGCTTCGGAAATGGCCTGAAGCACGCGGGGGTCGAGCGCGAGGTCGGTAAACTTGGTCATCAGCGTCCTTGATTGCGGCATCGGGCCGCAAGGTGATGGGCGCTGAGATGACGCGCCCGGGGCGTCGCTCCGGGGGCCGGACGCCCCTCGGGTTCGGGTGGCGGTAGCGTATTTCCGCCGAAACGTCAATCGTTCCACAGGTTTTCCGCGGGATTTGGCCCCCAAGTCGACGATTCCCGTGCCTCTGTCGCCGGAATGTCGCGCCTTCCGGGGCGGGCGGGCCGCCCCGGAGTGGGTCGACCCGGGCGCCGGCGGTCGCGGCGGTGCGGGTTTCCTCTCCGCCTGCCGCGCGCGCATCCTGCCCAACACCGCGACATCCGCCCGCGCCCCGGCGCCGGCCGGGGCGGTCTTCGCCGCGCGAGGGGCGGTTTCCGCAAGGTGAACGAATTTCACCGTGCTGTCATGCAACCCGATCGCCCCGGTCACGTTCAATGGGGGCGGGGCCGGGGGTGCGGCACTTCTCACGAAGCGTTCGGCCTGACCTATCCAAACCGGCCCCGCGCGAAATCCAGACCGAGACTTCCCGGAAAAGGAGAGACCCGATGATCGTCAAGAGCGGATCCGCCGAATGGAGTGGCAGCCTGAAGGAAGGCAAGGGCTCGGTGTCGACCGAGAGCGGCGCCCTGGACAAGCAGGCCTACGGGTTCGCCATCCGCTTCGAGGGCAAGACCGGCACCAACCCCGAGGAACTGATCGGCGCGGCCCATGCCTCGTGCTTCTCGATGGCGCTGTCGAACATCCTGGGGCAGGAGGGCATCACGCCCGAGAAGATCGCGACCACCTCGAAGGTGACGCTCGATCCCTCGGCCGGCCCGAAGATCACCAAGGTCCATCTCGTGACCGAGATCAAGGCGCCGGCGGACGAGGCGAAGATCCTTGAATGCGCCGAAAAGGCGAAGGCGGGCTGCCCGGTGTCGCAGCTGCTGGATGCCGAGATCACCATGGAAGCCAAGGTTCTCTGAACCCAGCGCAAAAGGGGCTGCGATGTTCATCAGGTTCGGTCACGAGTTCACAGTCAGCTGCACGCAGCCCACGCCGATGGTCTGCCTGACCGCCGCGCATGTCGAGCGGTCGGGCGACCTCATGGAACCCGAGACGCTGCATTCCGACCGCGACGACGTGCCGGTGCACAGCTATTACGACATCTTCGGCAACGTCGTGCGCCGCTTCGTGGCCCCGGTCGGCGACTACACCTTCGGCTCGGGCGGGGTCGTGCGCGACAGCGGCCTGATCGACGACGTGCCGCCCCCCGGTGCCGGCGACACGCCGATCGCGGCGCTGCCCGACGACACGCTGATGTACCTGATGGGGTCGCGCTACTGCGAGACCGACCTGCTGTCGCCGGTGGCCTGGCAGCTGTTTGGCGGGATCGAGCCGGGCTGGCCGCGGGTGCAGGCGATCTCGGAATTCGTGAACGGCCGCATCGCCTTCAACTATCAGGATGCCGACGCGACCCGCACCGCCTTCGGCGCCTTCGAACAGTGCAAGGGCGTCTGCCGCGACTTCACCCATCTCGGGATCGCCTTCTGCCGGGCGATGAACATCCCGGCGCGCTACGTGAACGGCTATCTCGGCGACATCGGCGTGCCGGCCGCGCCCTATCCGATGGACTTCTCGGCCTGGATGGAGGTCTTCGTCGCCGGCAAGTGGTACACGCTCGACCCCCGCCACCACGAGCGGCGGATCGGCCGCATCGTCGTCGCCCGCGGCCGCGACGCGGCGGATGTGCCGCTGATCAACTCCTTCGGGCCGCATCTGCTGGCGAAGTTCGAGGTCTGGACCGACGAGGTCGTCGAGGCCTGATCACCCCGCCGTCGGGTGAAGCACCGGCCGGTAGCCCTGGGCCAGCACCGCCCGGACCGGCGCAGGCGTCAGGCAGGTGACGGTGCTCGCAGGCCGCGCGAATGCCGCATCGTAACCCGCTGTCCCATAGCGATGAATGCGGTCCCCAAGCACGAGGTGCGGCGCCCCGTTCCACAGCAGGAAGCAGCCATCGGGCAGCGCCGCGGCGGGCAGGATCTCGCGCCGCTGGGTCCGGCCGTCGAGACGGGCGCGATGCAGGGCCGCATCCATCGCGGCGGCCTTCGGGCGATTGTTGAAGGCGCGCTGCCAACAGTCGAGGAAGGTTGAGTAATCCTCGCGTCGGCACTCGGCGCAGGGCCGGTGGCCCGCGGCCAGCGCCACCGCCTCGTCGAGGAAGAACAGCTCGGTGTACCGGCCGGGTGCCATCAGCGGCCGGCGCCGGTCGCGAAAGGCCAGCCGGCAGCAGATCCAGGCGCGGTGGCGCCAGCGCGCGGCACCCAGGCGGCGGTCGGCGTCATGCAGGCAGCCGCGGTTGCCCATGAACAGGCCCCGCCCGGGATCGGCGACGATCTCGCCTTCGGGACGAACGCGGTTCTGCAGCGGCACCAGCCCCTCCGATCGCCTTGAGACGCGAGATCAGCCGCGACGGCCAGGCCGTTGATCCAAGGGGATTTCCCTCAGACCATCATCTCCTTGGTCGCGGTGAGCCGCAGCCCCTCGTAGTCGCGCAGCACCCGGTCGATATCCCATTGCAGGCGGGTCAGGAACACGAGGTCGCCGTCGTTGTCGGTGGCGATGTGCTGCTTGTTGGCATTGACCATCCGGTCGATCGCCGCGCGGTCGCCCTGCACCCAGCGCGCCGACTGGAACTGCGTCGGCTCGAACCGCACCGGGATGCCGTATTCGATCTCGATCCGGCTCGCGAGCACCTCGAACTGCAGCGCGCCCACGACGCCGACGATGAAGCCCGAGCCGATCGAGGGCTTGAACACCTTCGCGGCGCCTTCCTCGGCGAATTGCATCAGCGCCTTTTCCAGGTGCTTGGCCTTCATCGGATCGGTCGCGCGCACCGCCTGCAGAAGTTCGGGCGCGAAGCTCGGGATGCCGGTGAAGCGCAGGGCCTCGCCCTCGGTCAGCGCGTCGCCGATCCGAAGCTGGCCGTGGTTGGGAATGCCGATGATGTCGCCGGCCCAGGCCTCGTCGGCCAGTTCGCGGTCGGCGGCAAGGAACAGCACCGGGTTCGTCACCGCCATCGGCTTCTTCGAGCGCACGTGCAGAAGCTTCATGCCCCGCTCGAAATGCCCCGAGGCGAGGCGCACGAAGGCGACGCGGTCGCGGTGCTTGGGGTCCATGTTGGCCTGGACCTTGAAGACGAAGCCGGTGACCGGGCGCTCCTCGGCGCCGATCTGGCGGCTGTCCGAGGTCTGCGGCTGCGGCTCGGGGCCATAGCTGCCCATGCCCTCCATCAGCTCGCGCACGCCGAAGGAGTTGATCGCCGAACCGAACCAGATCGGCGTCATGTGCCCCTCGAGGAAGGACTTGCGGTCGAAGGCCGGCAGCAGCTCGCGCGCCATCTCGACCTCTTCGCGCAGCTTCGCCAGCAGATCCGCCGGCACGTGGTCGGCAAGCTTCGGATCGTCGAGCCCGGTGATCTTCACCGTCTCGGCCACCTTGTTGCGGTCGGCCCGGTCCATGATCTCGAGCCGGTCGTTCAGCAGGTCGTAGGCGCCGATGAACTCGCGCCCCATGCCGATCGGCCAGGAGGCGGGGGCCACGTCGATCGCCAGGTTCTCCTGGATCTCGTCGATGATCTCGAAGGTGTCGCGGCTTTCGCGGTCCATCTTGTTGCAGAAGGTCAGGATCGGCAGGTCGCGCAGGCGGCAGACCTCGAACAGCTTGCGGGTCTGCGATTCCACGCCCTTGGCGCCGTCGATGACCATGATCGCGGCATCGACCGCGGTCAGCGTGCGGTAGGTGTCTTCCGAGAAATCCGAGTGGCCGGGCGTGTCGACGAGGTTGAAGCGGTAGGGCCCGAACTCGAACGACATCGCCGAGGCCGAGACCGAGATGCCGCGGTCCTGCTCCATCTTCATGAAGTCCGAGCGCGTGCGCCGCGCCTCGCCCTTGGCGCGGACCTGGCCGGCCATCTGGATCGCGCCACCGAACAGCAGGAACTTCTCGGTCAGCGTGGTCTTGCCGGCGTCGGGGTGCGAGATGATCGCGAAGGTCCGGCGGCGGGCGATTTCGGGCGGAAGGGCGGGGCGATTGTCGAGCATGCCCGGCAGATAGCGGCAAGGCGCGTGTCAGGCAATGGGGATGCGCAGCGGCTGGCCGCGGGAGGGGGCGTGGGAGGGGGCGCTGCCCCCGCGGCCTGCGGCCGCCCCCCGGGATATTTGAACAAAGTCGAAAGCCGCTTCGACTTTGCCGAAATATCCCCGCCGGAGGCGCATGTCTCCGCCCCGCGGAGGTGTCGGAGGGAGGCGCCGTGTCGTCTGGTCCTGGACCGCTCAGCCGCGGCCGCGCGCGCGCAGGAGGGCGGCGCGGTCGGTGGCGTCGAGGGCGGTCTCGGTGCCGAAGTGCTGCGCGTGGTCGAGGCCGGGGAAGCGGGCGCGGACCTCGTCGGAGATGTCGCGCGGCATCAGGCCCAGTGTCGCCTCGCAGACCATCAGGCTCTCGCAGGGGATGCCCTCGGCATAGAGGATCTCGTGGCGGTCGAAGACGAGGGCGTAGTAGTCGATCCAGCCGCCGTCGCGCAGGCGGATCTCGGCGCCGGTCAGCAGGTGCTTGGCCTGCACGAGCAGTTCCGCGGTGCCGGCGATGCGCGCGGTGCCGCGCTGGTAGAGGAACAGGCGGTGGTGCTGGCTGACCACCAGCGCGTCGGCATTGCCGAGCGCGCCCGGGGCGAGGACCACGGGCGCGAAGCCGCCCTGGGCGCGCAGCGTCGCGCGGCCGATCCAGCGCACGGGCTGGGCGCCGTTGTCGCGGGTCAGCACCCGGTCGCCGGGGGCCAGGGTCTCGATCGCGCGCTGGGCGCCCGAGGCCATGGTGATCATCGTCCCGGCCCCGAACGAGGCGCAGGCGACATCGGCGAGGTGGACCTCGGGCGGTGGCGGCTCGGTCGAGATCAGCGTGTAGTCGGTGCGCGGCGCGAGCGGCGAGAACGGCAGCACGTAGGCCGCGCCGGTCGGGTCGTGGCGGATCACCATCAGTTCGAGCCGGTCGCCGTCGGGGGCCATCAGGTGCAGGAGCGCGACCGGCGTCACGCCGTCGCCCGCCGCGCCGATCTGCGAGCCGGGCGCGACGCTCTGGCGCGACGAGGAGGCGGCGAGGCGCAGCGTGAGGGCGGCGGCGGCGGTGTCGAGGCGGTAGATGTCCCCGGCCTCGCAGGTCTCGGGCTGGTCGAGCCCGTCGCCCTGGTTGGCGCCGGCCACCACCCAGATGTCCTCGGCCGCGAAGAGCTGCAGCGCGAAGGAGGGCGGGGCGGTGGCGGTGTCGTGACCGTGCGCGGGCTCGGGTGTCGTCATCGGGGTCCTGGTCCCAGGCTTGGGGAAGTCTTGAGGCGAAGCGGCGTGCCGGCCGGGGTTGTGGCCGCCGGCGGTGCCGGGCATGGTCGCATTCTATACGCGCCCGGCGGGCAAATGGTTTAGGGGTGGCGCCGGTTTCGCGCGCCGGCGGGGCTTTGCGGCCACAGCCGAGCGCGGCGCCCGCGCTTCGCGCGGCGGTTGTGCCGCGGGACCGGACGGACCCCGCCGCGGGGGCGCGGCGCAGTGGAAGGAGCAGGCGATGGATCTGGGGATCAGGGGCAAGCGGGCGCTGGTGACGGCAAGCTCGAAGGGGCTGGGCCGCGGCTCGGCGATGGCGCTGGCGGAGGCGGGCGTGGATCTCGTGCTGAACGCGCGCGGGGCCGAGGCGCTGGAGGCGACGGCGGCCGAGATCCGCGCGGCGCATGGCGTCGAGGTGGTGACGGTCGCGGGCGACATCGTGAGCGAGGCGGGCCGGGCCGCGGTGCTGGAGGCGGCGCTGGGGCAGGGGCGCAAGATCGACATCCTGGTGACCAATGCCGGCGGGCCGCCGCCCGGGATCTGGTCGGACTGGAGCCGCGACGACTTCATCCGCGCGCTGGATGCCAACATGCTGACGCCGATCGCGCTGATGCAGGCCTGCCTGCCGGGGATGATCGCGCGCGGCTGGGGACGGGTCGTCAACATCACCAGCCAGTCGGTCAAGGCGCCGATCCCGCAGCTGGGCCTGTCGAACGCGGCGCGCACCGGCCTGACCGGCTTCGTCGCCGGCACCGCGCGGCAGGTGGCGGGGGCGGGGGTGTGCATCAACAACCTGCTGCCCGGCATCCACGACACCGACCGCGGCACCTCTCTCGATGCCGGGCAGGCGGCCAAGGAGGGCATCACCGCGGCCGAGGTGCGGGCGCGGCGCGAGAAGACGCTGCCCACCGGGCGCTATGGCACGGCCGCCGATTTCGGCGCGACCTGCGCCTTCCTGTGCTCGGTCCATGCGGCGTTCATGGTCGGGCAGAACGTGCTGCTGGACGGGGGCGTGGGCAACCAGACGCTCTGAGCCGCGTTGCGGGGCGGGGCCGGCGCTGCTAAGCCTCGCGCGTCCCTGAAAAGAGCCGCGAGCCCTCCGCCCCGTGCCCCAGACCCGCCCCGTGTCACAGACCCGAGCCGTGCCCCAGACCCGATCCGCGCCCCAGCCCAGCCCGCCCGCCGCCGTCCCGCCGCCGCGTCTCGAGGTCGAGGGGCTGGTGCGCCGCTTCGGCGGCCGCGCCGTGGTCGAGGGGGTGTCGCTGCGGATCGGCCCGGGCGAGGTCACCTGCCTGCTCGGCCCCTCGGGCTGCGGCAAGTCGACGACGCTGCGCCTGATCGCGGGCGTCGACCGGCAGGACGAGGGGCGGATCGCGGTCGACGGCGAGACGGTCTCGGGCGCGGGGGTGCACCGCCCGCCCGAGGCGCGCGCGATCGGGCTGATGTTCCAGGACTTCGCGCTGTTCCCTCATCTGTCGGTGGCCGAGAACGTGGCCTTCGGGCTGCGCGGGCTGGACCGCGCGGCGCGGGTGCGCCGGGTGGGGGAGCTGCTCGAGCAGGTGCACATGGGGCGCTATACCGACATGTATCCGCACGAGCTGTCGGGCGGCGAGAGCCAGCGGGTCGCGCTGGCGCGCGCGCTGGCGCCGCGGCCGCGGATCCTGCTGATGGACGAGCCGTTCTCGGGCCTTGACGAGCGGCTGCGCGACGGGATCCGCGACGACACGCTCTCGGTGCTGAAGGCCGAGGGGACGGCGGTGCTGCTGGTGACG
This sequence comes from Frigidibacter sp. MR17.24, assembly GCF_037095655.1. Classification (NCBI taxonomy): domain Bacteria; kingdom Pseudomonadati; phylum Pseudomonadota; class Alphaproteobacteria; order Rhodobacterales; family Paracoccaceae; genus Frigidibacter; species Frigidibacter sp. MR17.24. The sequence continues at coordinate 944,651 of NZ_JBAWKE010000001.1, read as the reverse complement.
CACGAGCCGCACGAGGCGATGCGGATGGCCGACCAGATCGCGCTGATGCGCGGCGGCCGGGTGGTGCAGCAGGGCGCGCCCTACAACCTGTACAACGCCCCGGTGGACCGGGCGGCGGCGGCCTTCTTCTCGGACGTGAACGTCATCGAGGGCCGGGTGAAGGGCGCGCTGTGCGAGACGCCCTTCGGCGTGTTCCTGACCCCGGGCCAGCCCGACGGCGCCCGGATCGAGATCGCGATCCGGCCCCAGCACCTGAAGATCGATTTCGATCGCGGCGGGCGCGGGCCGAACCCCACCGTGCAGGACGGCACCCCGGCGCGCGGCGTGGTCGAGCGCGCGCGCTTCCTCGGGCGCGAGAGCCTCGTCGAGTTCCGGATGGATTTCGACGGCTCGATCCTGCGCGCGACGGTGCCGGCGGTGTTCCTGCCCAAGCCCGGCACGCCGCTGTGGCTGACGATCCGGCGCGAGCGCTGCTTCGTCTTCCCGGGCTGAGGACGGCGCGGGCGGGCGGGTGACGGAGAGGGGGCGCTGCCCCCTCGCCCTTGCGGGCTCACCCCCGGGATATTTGGGCAAAGTCGAGAGGCGGGACGCCGCGAGGCCCGGGCCGGGACGGCGGGGGGGCGGTGCCCGGCGGCGGGCGATCCGGGCCGTGGATGCGGTCGCGGGGGGCGCGGCGTGGGCATGGGCGGTCAGGCCGGGTCGTCGTCGATCCCCGCCTGCGGCAGCAGCGTCGCGACCTTGGCCAGAAGCGTGCGCGCGGGGCGTGCCAAGGGGTCCGCCTCGTCGCCCGCGACCTGGCGCAGGCCGCGCACCAGCGCCTGCAGCTCGTCCGGCGTCATCAGCGTCGGCGGCAGCACCAGCGGCGCGCGCAGGATGTAGCCCAGACCGCGCTCGCCCGAGACCGGCATCCCCGTCTGCGACAGGATCGCCATGTCGCGCCAGATCGTGCGCACCGAGACGCCGAGGTCGCGCGCCAGCTCCTCGGCCGTGTGCAGCCGGCCGTCGCGCATGATCTGCACGATGTCGTAAAGCCTGTCGTCGCGCTTCATTCCCGTCTCCGCACGGTTGCGGCCCGTATCTGGCCCGGTGCTGGCCCGTATCGGGCCCGCATCTGGCCCGGGGGGCGTCCGCGCCCCGTCCGCCGGGGCAACTGACAAATTACTGTCAGTTGAGCGCGGGCGCGAGGGGGCTCGCGTCTTTTCGGCCGGGGCGGTTTCGGCGTATCACGGGACACCGAATTTCACATCCGCGCGGGCGTTCGGGTCCGGCGCGGAGGCTTCACGGGGAGCAAGACCATGCTGAACAACATCGGCCTTCCGGGCCTTCTTCTGATCGCCGTCATCGTCCTGGTGCTTTTCGGCCGCGGCAAGGTGTCGTCGCTGATGGGCGAGGTCGGCAAGGGCATCACCGCCTTCAAGCACGGCGTGAAGGAAGGCGACAACGAGCACGAGACCGCGCGCGCCACCCGCGACGTCACACCCGAGAGCGAGAAGGAAAAGGCCTGAACCGGGCCTGTCCGAACCGGGCCTGTCGCCCGGGCCGGCCCGGGGCGGATGCCGCGGCGCCGGATGATCGCCGGGCCCCGGCCGGGGGCCGGGACCGAGACCGCCGCGCCACGCGGGCGCGGCACGCGCTGGGACGCTGAGACATGCTGGACATCGGCTGGAGCGAGCTGCTTCTGATCGGGATCGTGGCCTTGATCGTGGTCGGTCCGAAGGACCTGCCGGTGATGTTCCGGCAGCTGGGCCGGATCACGGCCAAGGCGCGCGGAATGGCGCGCGACTTCAGCCGCGCCATGGAGGATGCGGCCAAGGAGGCCGGCGTCGACGACGTCGCCAAGGACCTCAGGAAGGTCACCTCGAAGAAGTCGCTCGGGCTCGACGCGCTGGAAAAGGCCGCCGACCGCTTCGAGAAATGGGATCCGAAGATGCCGCGCAGCGAGCCGCCGAAGGCGCCGATGGGGCCGGCGACGCAGGCGCTGGCCGACAAGCAGGCCGCCAAGGCCGCGGCGGCCAAGGACGGCGTCGGCATCGGCACCATCGGCGAGACGCCGGCCTCGGCCCTGCCGGAGACGCCCGAACCCGCTTCGGCCCCGGTTCCGGGATCCGAGGCGCCGCCCGCCGAGGCGCGCAAGATCATCGCCACCCGCACGCGTGAGACCAGCGGCGCCGCCGCGGTCCGCGGCGAGGGCGGCCCCGACGACGCGGCGCTGTCGCAGGACGGCGTCAAAGAGGGCGGCGCGGCCTGACCGGTCGCGCACGTCCCGCGCAAAAGCAAGGACCGACCGGCATGACCGCCTCCACCGACGAGATCGACGACAGCGCCGCCCCGCTGATCGAGCACCTGGCCGAACTGCGCACCCGCGTGATGTGGTCGCTCGCCGCCTTCGTGGTGGCGATGTGCATCTGCTTCATGGTGTGGAACCCGATCTTCAACTTCCTGACCGTGCCGATCTGCGGCGCGCTCGAGGGGCGGGGGCAGGCCTGCGGGCTGGTGCTGATCGCGCTGCAGGAGGGCTTCTTCGTCGCGGTCAACATCTCGCTCTTCGGCGGGCTGGTGCTGTCGTTCCCGATCATCGCCTACCAGATGTGGCGGTTCGTGGCGCCGGGGCTTTACAAGTCCGAAAAGAACGCCTTCCTGCCGTTCCTGATCGCCTCGCCGGTGATGTTCATCCTGGGCGCGGCCTTCGCCTATTACGTCGTGCTGCCGATCGCCTTCGACTTTTTCCTGAGCTTCCAGCAGGGCCCGCTGGCCGCGACCTCGGCCGATGCCGCGGCAAGCGTGCCGGCCGATCCGAACGCGCCGCCCGCGGGCATCGTGTTCCAGGGCTCGGTCCAGGCCTATCTCGGGCTCACGATGAAGTTCGTGCTGGCCTTCGGGCTGTGCTTCCAGCTGCCGGTGCTGCTGACGCTGATGGGCAAGGCGGGGCTGATCTCGGCCGACGGCCTCGCCTCGGTGCGCAAGTATGCGGTGGTGGGCATCCTGATCACCTCGGCGCTGGCGACGCCGCCCGACGTGCTGAGCCAGACGATCATGTTCTGCGCGATCTACCCGCTCTACGAGATCTCGATCCACCTGATCCGCCGGATCGAGCGCAAGCGCGAGCGTGACCTGCGGGCGCAGGGGCTGTGGGTCGAGGATGTGCCGGACGAGACCGACCTGCCGGAGAAGCGCGGGTGAGCTTCGAGGCCGAGACGCTGGCGCGCATCGCCGAGGCGCTGGAGCGCATCGCCCCGGCGCCCGGTGGCGCGCCGGATTTCGCGGCGGCCGACGCCTTCCTGTGGCATGTCGGGCCCGACCGGCTGGCGCCGGTGGCCGAGGTGTCGCGGGTCGATCTGTCGCTGCTGATCGGGGTGAACCGGGCGCGCGACACGCTGCTGGAGAACACGCGCCGCTTCGCGCAGGGCTTCGCGGCCAACAACGCGCTGCTGTGGGGCGCGCGCGGCATGGGCAAGTCGAGCCTGGTGAAGGCGATCCACGCGCGGCTTCTGTCCGAGGGGCTGTCCTTGAAGCTTGTCGAGCTGGCGCGCGAGGATCTGGCCTCGGTCGGGCGGCTGCTGGCGCATCTGCGCGCGGCCCGCAACCAGCGCTTCGTTCTGTTTTGCGACGACCTGTCGTTCAGCCATGACGACCAGCATTACAAGGCGCTGAAATCGGTGCTGGACGGCGGGATCGAGGGGCGGCCCGAGAACGTGCTGTTCTACGCCACCTCGAACCGGCGCCACCTGATGCCGCGCGACATGATCGAGAACGAGCGGTCCTCGGCGATCAACCCGTCGGAGGCGGTCGAGGAGAAGGTCTCGCTCTCGGACCGGTTCGGGCTGTGGCTGGGGTTCCATCCCTGCGATCAGGACGACTATCTCGCGATGATCCGCGGGTATTGCGACAGCTACGGCGTCGAGATCGACGAGGCCACGCTGCGCGCCGAGGCGATCGAGTGGCAGGCCACGCGCGGCGCCCGGTCGGGTCGCGTGGCGTGGCAGTATTTCACCGATCTCGCCGGGCGGCGGGGCATCCGCGTGTGATCCCGGCGCCGGCCCGCCCGGCGCGCTGTCGCTTGCAGTCGTCGCCTGCGGCGCGGGGGTCAGCTGTCGGGCGCGAGGGTCGGGCCGATCGCGGGGGGCTGGTCGCCGTCGCGGCCGATCTGCAGCTTTTCGCGCGCGAGCAGCTGCCAGTCCGGTCCCGCCGGCGCGACCTCGAGCGGGGCATCGTTGGCCTCGATCCGCGGGGCGCGGATCGGCCAGCTGCGGTTCGACATCGCGTTGGCGATGCAGCTTGCCCGCCAGATCCCGTCAGCCTCGCGCCGCAGGAGCGCCGAGGAGCGGTATGCCTCGATCAGGCGCTGGCCGCCGCGCAGCAGGTGGGTTTCGTAGCAGCCCGACAGGATCGCGCCGCCGATCGGGTAGACATCGGTGGCGACGCGGAACAGGTCGGTGGCGCGCTGGTTGCGGATCAGGTGACGGAAGGCGTCGAACCCCTCGTGCAGCGTCTCGCGGTCGGTGATGATCATGGTGCGGCGGGTGGTCATCACGATGAAGGGCAGGGCCATTGTGTCGGCATAGGCGTCGAAGTCGTTGTCGAAAAAGGTCTGCCCGACCCGGTCGAGCCAGCTTTGGAAAATCTGCATCGCGCCGCTCCTTCACCCCGCCGGCCGGGGCGGGCCGGGCGGATGCGGGAAGGCTTGGCCGATTCTGGTGAAGCATCCGCTAACGACGCGTGTCTTGCCGTGCGCGCGGCCCTTGCCCGGCGCCGCGCGACTGGCTAAACGGCGGGGGCCGGGTGATTAGCTCAGTTGGTAGAGCGCCTCGTTTACACCGAGGATGTCGGGAGTTCGAGCCTCTCATCACCCACCACCGGCCCCCCCGCCACGTCCCCGCCCGCCGCGTTCCCGCAGTGCCGCGTCCCCGTCAGCCGTAGCGCCGCCCCGCCTCGATCGCGAGGCCGGTGCCGACCGAGCCCAGCATGTCGCCGGTGGCGAGCCGGGTGCCCGGCAGCGCCGCCGCGACGACGCGGGCAAGCGCCGGAAGCTGCGCCGCGCCGCCGGTCAGGAACACCGTGTCGATCGCGCCCGCCGTCAGCCCCGCCTGCGCTAGCACGGTGCCGATGCGCCCCGCGATCCGCTCGAGCGGCTGTTCGAGCGCCGCCTCGAGCCGCGCGCGGGTGACCATCGGGTTCGGCCCCCCGGTCAGCGCGTGCAGCTCGAGCCGGGCGGCCTCGGCCCCGGTCAGCGCGATCTTGGCTGCTTCCGTCGCCATCGCCAGCGCGTGGCCCTGCCGGTCCTCGACCACGCGCAAGAGGCGCGCGACGCGGTCGGGGGCGTCGGCCTCTTTCAGCAGGGCGCGGATGTCGGTGATGTTGCGCTGGCTGTAGGCCATGTTGATCCGCACCCAGGTCGCGAGATCGACGTAATAGTGCCGCGGCATCCGGCCGCGCCCGCCGCCGGTGGTGGTGTCCAGCCCCAGCTCGGGCATCACCTCGGCCAGCGAGAACTGGCGGTCGAAATCGGTGCCGCCGACGCGGATCCCGTCATTGCCCAAGATGTCGGCGGCGCGGTCGGCGGCGCGGGCGCGCTCGGGCGAGAGGCGGATCAGCGAGAAGTCCGAGGTGCCGCCGCCGATGTCGACGATCAGCACCAGCTCTTCGCGCGAGAGTGTCGATTCGTAGGCGAGCGCCGCCGCCAGCGGTTCGAACTGGAACGACACCTCGGTGAAGCCCTGGTCGCGCGCGATTCGCGCCAGCGCCGCCTCGGCCTCGGCATCGCCCTCGGGGTCGTCGTCGACGAAGTGCACCGGCCGGCCCAGCACGGCGCGGGTGATTCCCGGCCCCGCCTCGGCATCCAGCCGCGCCCGCAGGTGGCCGAAGAATCGCGATATCACCTCGGCGAAGGGCACGGCGCGGCGGCCGATGCGGGTGGATTCGCGGATCAGCCCGGTGCCCAGCGTCGATTTCAGCGACCGCATCAGCCGGCCTTCCTCGCCCGAGACATAGGCGGCGATGGCGGCGCGGCCGTAGAGCGGCGGGCCGCCCTCCTCCTCCCAGAACAGGGCCGAGGGCAGGGTGACGCTGGGTCCCTCGAGCGGGATCAGTGCCGGGACGCCGTCGCGGGTCAGCCCGACGGTGGAATTCGAGGTGCCGAAATCGATTCCGCAGGCGTGCGGGCGCGGGGGGGCGGGCATGGCCGGGCTCCGGGTCGGGGAGGGGGAGGCGGGGTGCTAACCGCTTGTGCCCTTGCTGTAAAGGGTTTCGCGCGGCGCCGCCGGGGGGGCGCGGACGGGCCGGAAACGGCGGATGAAAAAGCGATGACGAATTGCGCTCGCAGGTGCTTGACGCCACCTGCGCCACACCCTAAACACCCCCCACGTTCGGACGACGATCCGGGCGGCTGCAAGCGGTTGTAGCTCAGTTGGTTAGAGTACCGGCCTGTCACGCCGGGGGTCGCGGGTTCGAGCCCCGTCAACCGCGCCAGCCGCCAGGATCGTCATCGAACCGTGAAATGCGGTTGTAGCTCAGTTGGTTAGAGTACCGGCCTGTCACGCCGGGGGTCGCGGGTTCGAGCCCCGTCAACCGCGCCATTTCACCTGTGCAAACGGCCGGTCCCTCGCGGGGCCGGCCGTTGTCGTTTGGCGCGCCGCTCCGTGACCGGCCTGCGGCGGTCTTCGGCAGGGGCACCCGGGCCGGGGGGGCGCGGGGGGCCGCGCCGGCCCCCCGACCCTGTTGTCCGATCCCGTCCGCTAAAGGTCGAAGCGATAGCGCACGTGGCCGTCCGCCGCGGCATAGGTGTCGTAAAGCCGCCGTGCCGCCGCGTTGGCCTCGTCCGCCATCCAGTAGAGCCGCGCGCAGTCGAGCCCGCGGCCGCGCCGGGCCACGGTGTTGATCAGCGCCCGGCCCAAGCCCTGTCCGCGCGCCGGCGCGTCGACGAACAGGTCCTCGAGGTAGATGTCGTCGCCCGGCACCCAGGTCGAGGGATGCACGACATAGGTCGCGAATCCCGCGAGCCGCCCCTCGGCGGTCTCGGCGAGGATCAGCCCCAGCGCCGAGCCCGGATCGAGCGCCCGGCCCCAGGTCGCGTCGGTGACCCCCGGCACGAGGGTCTTGCCGTAGAAGGCGAGATAGGCCTGCCACAGCCGCTCCCATTCCGCCCGGTCCTCGGGCGCGGCGTCGCGCAGGACCATGTCAGCCCGCGATCCGGTCGAGGATCCGCGCCCAGGAGCGGATGCCCTTGTGGAAGCTTTTCAGGTCGTACTTCTCGTTCGGCGAGTGGATCTGGTCGTCGTCGCGCCCGAAGCCCACCAGCATCGCGTCGGTGCCGAGCACGGTCTTGAAATGCCCCGCGATCGGGATCGAGCCGCCGCAGCCGACGAAGGCGGCCGGAACGCCCCATTCCTCGCTCAGCGCGAGGCGCGCGGCCTCGAAGGCGGGGTCCTCGATCGACATCTCCGAGGCCGGCGCCCCGTCCTTGCCCTTGAACGTCACCTCGCAATCGGCGGGGATCTGGGCGCGGACCCAGTCGCGGAACGCCCGCTGGACCCGGTCGGGATCCATCCCCGGCACGAGGCGGAAGGTCAGCTTGGCATGGGCCTGCGACGGGATCACCGTCTTCGATCCCGCGCCCTGATAGCCGCCCCAGATGCCGTTGATCTCGGCCGTCGGCCGCGACCACAGCATCTCGAGCGGGGTGCGGTCCTGCTCGCCGGCCGGGACCGACAGGCCGACCTCGTCCAGGAAGCCCGCGTGATCGAAGCCCAGGCCCTGCCACTGCGCGCGCATCGCGTCCGGCAGCTCGGCCACGTCGTCGTAGAAGCCGGGGATGGTGATCCGGCCCTGGTCGTCGAACATCGCGCCGAGGATCTTCGTCAGCACCCGCGCCGGGTTCATCGCCAGCCCGCCGTACATGCCCGAATGCAGGTCCTTCGAGGCCGCGGTGATCGTGATCTCGTCCCCGGTGATGCCGCGCAGCATGGTCACGATCGCGGGCTTGTCGGCGAACAGCCCGGTGTCGCAGATCAGCGCGAGGTCCGAGCGCAGCTCGTCCGCGTTCTCGCGCATGAACGGCACCAGCGAGGGCGAGCCCGATTCCTCCTCACCCTCGAGGAAGATCGTGAGGTTGCCGGGCAGGCTGCCATGCACCGCCTTCCAGGCGCGGCAGGCCTCGATGAAGGTCATCAGCTGGCCCTTGTCGTCGCTGGCGCCGCGGCCGCGGATCACCTTGCCGCCGGGGGTGTCCTGCAGCTCGGGGTCGAAGGGGTCGCGGTCCCACAGCGACAGCGGGTCGACCGGCTGCACGTCGTAATGGCCGTAGAACAGGATGTGCCGGCCCGGCCCCTGGTGGCGACCCATGACCATCGGCTGGCCGGGGGTCGGCCGGACCGAGGCGTCGAAGCCGATCGCGGCGAGATCCTTGCCCAGCCAGTCGGCGGCGCGGGCCGAGTCGGCGTTGAAGGCGGGATCGGTCGAGATCGAGGGGATGCGCAACAGTTCGATCAGCCGGTCCACCGCCTGCGGCAGGTCCTGGTCGATGCGGTCGAGCACGGAATCGAGTGCCGTCCTGGCAGCGGGGGCTTGCGTCATTGCGCGGGTCTCCTTGGGTCTTGTTCCGTCGACGCCGGGCGGCCCCGGGGCGGGGCGGCGGGAGCGGCGTTCCGGGGGGCGAGCCTAGCACCGGGGGCGGTGCTGTCCAGAGAGGCGGGACCGCCGCGCCGGGCGCGCGGCATCACGGCGCAGGACCCGCACGGCGACTTGAACGGGGCCAGATCGGCGCCGGGGGCCGCGGTGAGCCGGGGCGTGGCGGCGGGGCCCACCCAAGCCCGCGCCGCCGGGCGGGCAGGGGCCGTGATGTCCTGTCCACGGTGGCCCCGTGGTGGACAGCGACGGAAGGGGCGCAAGGCCGCGACACCGGGTGAGGCAGTGGCCGGGACGCGCCATCCGCGGTGGCCGCGTGGCGGACAGCGACAGGACGGGCGCAGGGCTGTGATGCCGGGCGGGCAGCAACCGTGACGGCCGATCCGCGGTCGCCGGTCGCGGACAGGGAAAGAAGGGGCGCAAGGCCGATCTACAGGCCGTGGCAGTGCCGTGACGGGCCTTTCGCGGTGGCCGTGTTGCGGACAGGGGACCGAAGGGGGGCAGGGCCGCGATACCGGGTGGGCCGGGGTCCGGGGCCCGGATCGTTCGCGGGAGGGCTGCGCCGGAAGGGGGCTTTGGGAAGGGCGGGGCGGAACGGAAAACGCGCGCCCCGGGGCGGGGCGCGCGTCGATGTGGCACGGGGCCGGTGGCCCTACTTGACCAGATCGGGCTCCGGGGCCGGGGCGGGCTGGCCGGTGGCCTCGGCCAGCGCCTTGCGCACGCCCTCGGCATAGGCGGGCGAGATGTTGTGCAGGTGGCCGAAGACCCGCGCCAGGATGAACTCGGGCACGCCGACCATGGTGCCGGCCATGTTGGCGTAAAGCCGCGTGCGCTCTTCGGCGCCCAGCACCTTGTCGTGCAGCTCGCGCACCTGGGTGTAGTCGTCGATCTGCTGCACGTGCTTCTGGCGCGCGGCATTGCCCTCGAGCCGCAGCGGCGGCTCCTGCGCGCCGTGATCCTCGAGCGGGCCGCCGAAGCTGTTGGGCTCGTAATAGGCGTCGTTGTTGCCCGACACGAAGCCGTCGTAGTTCATCTGCCCGTCGCGGTGATAGTGGTGCACCGGGCATTTCGGACGGTTGACCGGCAGCTGTTCGTAATGCGTGCCAAGGCGATAGCGATGCGCGTCGGCATAGGAGAACACCCGCGCCTGCAGCATCTTGTCGGGGCTGTAGCCGATGCCCGGGACCTTGTTCGACGGCGAGAAGGCCGCGTTCTCGATCTGGGCGAAGTAGTTGTCGGCGTTGCGGTTCAGCTCCATGTAGCCGACCTCGATCGGCGGGTAGTCGCTGTGCGGCCAGACCTTCGTCAGGTCGAACGGATCGTAGGGCGTCTTGTCGGCGTCCATCTCGGGCATGATCTGCACCTGAAGGGTCCAGCGCGGGAACTCGCCCTTCTCGATCTTGCCAAACAGCGCCTCCTGATAGCCCTCGCGGGTCTGGCCGATGATCTTGGCGGCCTCGTCATTGGTGTAATGCGCGTGGCCCTGCTGGGTCTTCCAGTGGAACTTGACCCAGAACCGCTCGCCCGCGTCGTTCCACAGGCTGTAGGTGTGGCTGCCGTAGCCGTTCATCCGCGTCGGGTCCTGCGGCAGGCCGCGGTCCGACATCAGGATCGTGACCTGGTGCAGCGCCTCGTAGTTCTGGCCCCAGAAATCCCACTGCGCGTAAGGCTCGCGCATGTTGGTGCGCGGGTGGCGCTTCTGGGTGTGGATGAAGTCGGGGAACTTCAGCGGGTCGCGGACGAAGAACACCGGGGTGTTGTTGCCCACGAGGTCCCAGTTGCCCTCTTCGGTGTAGAACTTCAGCGCGAAGCCGCGCACGTCGCGTTCGTGGTCGGCCGCGCCGGCCTCGCCCGCCACGGTCGAGAACCGCGCCAGCATCTCGCATTCCGCGCCCGGCTGCAGCACCTTGGCCTTGGTGTACTTGCTGATGTCGCCGGTGACCTTGAAGGTCCCGAAGGCGCCCCAGCCCTTGGCATGCACCACCCGCTCGGGGATCCGCTCGCGGTTCTGGTGCGCGAGCTTCTCGAGCAGCACGTAATCCTGCAGCAGCACCGGGCCGCGGGCGCCCGCGGTCTCGCTGTCCTGGTTGTTGGGCCAGGGCGCGCCACCGGTGGTGGTCAGCTTCGGCGTCGGGCCCTTGTGGGGTTCGGTCATCTTGGTTGGCTCGGCCATCGGATTTCTCCTCTCCTAGCGTCTGTCGGTGGTTCTGTTGCGGGGCAGGATGATCTCAAGTAACGATAATGGGAAATTGCATTTTTTTCTCGAAGCGATAGTGAAGGGTTATGAAGATCACCTTGCGACAGTTGAGCTATCTGCAGGCGCTGGCCGAGGCCGGGCATTTCGGCCGGGCGGCGGCGCGGGTGAACGTCAGCCAGCCGGCGCTGTCGGTGCAGATCCGCGAACTGGAGGCGGCGCTGGGGCTGGAGCTGGTCGAACGCCAGCCGCGCGCGGTGCGGCTGACGCGGGCGGGCCGGGCGGTGCTGGAGCGGGCGGGGCGGATCCTGCACGAGGTCGCCGAGCTTGAGGCCGAGGCGCGGCGCGGGGCGCTTGGCGGGGTGCTGACGCTGGGGGTGATCCCGACGCTGGCGCCGTATCTGATGCCCTCGGTGCTGGCGGCGCTGCCGGCGCCCGGGATCGCGCAGGAGCTGCGCCTGCGCGAGGCGCAGACGGCGGTGCTGCTGGACGACCTGGGGGCGGGGCGGCTGGACGCGGTGGTGATCGCGACGCCGCCGGGGCCGGATGCCGTCGAGCGGGTGCTGTTTGCCGACCGCTTCCTGCTGGCGGGGCGCGAGGGCGAGCTGGCGCGGCTGGCGGGGCAGGTCGAGCGGCTGCGCCCGGTGACGGTCGATCCCGAGGAGCTGCTGCTGCTGGACGAGGGGCATTGCCTGGCCGACCAGGCGCTCGAGGTCTGCGGGATCGGGCGGCGGCGGGCGCGGATCGACCTTGGCGCGTCGTCGCTGGGCACGCTCTGCGCGCTGGTCGCGGGGGGGATGGGGTTCACGCTGGTCCCCGAGACCGCGGCCCCGGCCGAGCTGCGGGCGCAGCCGGCGATGCGGGTCGCGCGCTTCGCGGCGCCCGAGCCCGAGCGGCTGGTGCGGCTGGTCGTGCGCGCGGGCGTGGCCGACGAGCCCTGGGTCACGGCGCTGGCGGCGCTGCTCGGGGGCAAGGGCCGGTCGCTGACGGGCCAGCCGCTCATGGGTCATCCCGTCACGGGCCATCCAGTCACGGGTCAGCCAGTTACGGGGCAGGCGCCCCCGGGCCAGCCGCCGTCGGCCAGTCGCTGACGGCCTGTCTTGGCGGCCCGAGGCGGCGAGGCCTCTCGCCCGCAGCGCGCCCCGCTCCCTGATCTCGGCCCCCGATCTCGGCCCCGGATCATCCCCCCACGCCGCGCCATGTCGGTGGCGCGTCGGGCGCCGTCGCCCGCCGGGCCGCGATGCGCCGGCCGCCCCGGTCATCCCCGCGCCGGCAGGACGGCCCTGACGCAACCGGGCCTGACGCGACTGGGCCTGACGCAACCGGGCGATGCCGCTTCGGGCAGGCCGCACCAGCCCGCGCTGCGACCCCGTCACCGGCGGTCGCCGGGCGGGCGGACAGGGATCCTGCCGCGGGCGGCTGCCCCTTCGGCGGCCCCAGCCATGAAAAACGCCGGCGACCGCGGGGCCGCCGGCGTCTTGCAGTCGACCGGCTCCGGTGGAGCCGCGCGATCAGGCCGCCTTGGCCTTCGCATCCTCGGCAAGCCAGGCCATCACGTTCTCGGGGCTCGAGATGCCATAGGGGTCCTCGCCGTGGTTGTCGCACAGGCCGGGCTCTTCGAACCAGGCCTCGATCACGCCGTCGTTGACGATCGCGGCATAGCGCCACGAGCGCAGGCCGAACCCGAGGTTGTCCTTGCGCACCAGCATGCCGACGCGGCGGGTGAACTCGCCCGAGCCGTCCGGGATCACCTTCACGTTCTCGAGGTTCTGCGCCTTGGCCCACTGGTTCATCACGAACGAGTCGTTGACCGACATGCAGTAGATCTCGTCGATGCCATAGCCCTTGAAGTCGCCAAAGCCCTTCTCGAAGCCCGGCAGCTGATAGGTCGAGCAGGTGGGCGTGAAGGCGCCCGGCAGCGAGAACAGCACGACGCGCTTGCCGGCGAAATAGTCGGCGGTGGTCATGTCCTGCCAGCGGAACGGGTTCGGGCCGCCGACGGCCTCGTCGCGGACGCGGGTGCGGAAGGTGACGTTGGGAAGCTTGGCACCGGGTTGCATGATGGACTCCTTGGCCGGTTGTGCGATCTGGACTTCCGGCCGCGCGACCACAGGCGCGCGCCCGACTCCCCCCTCTTGGAGTCGTTCTAAACTCATCGCCGCAGTGCCGCAATGGGACTGCAGCGAAGTTGACCGCAGTGATCGGGAATTTCGCGCGCCGGGCCCGGGCGCCGCCCAGCCGCTGACCGACCTGCCCATCTTCTTGGCAGCCAGCCCGGCGCATCCCCGCCTGCGCCCCCGCCTGCGCCCTTGGTTGACGCGCCCTGCGCACAGCGCAACGGTGCCTTGTCCCGCGCCCGGCCCCCCGGATGGGGGCAAGCGTTGCCAAGCCGCGACAAAACGCCTATCTCCGGCAGCATAGCCGAGAGGAGGGTCCAACCTTGCGCGACCTCAAGATTCCGTCCGAACGCCACCCGGAAAAGGCCCACCGCCCGGACCAGGAGCAGCCGAAGAAACCGTCGTGGATCCGCGTCAAGGCGCCGACCTCGGCCGGCTATCACGAGACGCGCCGGATCATGAAGGAGAACCGGCTGGTCACGGTCTGCGAGGAGGCGGGCTGCCCCAACGTCGGCGAATGCTGGTCGCAGGGCCACGCCACCATGATGATCATGGGCGAGATCTGCACCCGCGGCTGCACCTTCTGCAACGTCGCCACCGGCAAGCCGCAGGCGCTCGACGCCTTCGAGCCCGGCCGCGTCGCCCACGCGGTGCAGACCCTCGGCCTCAAGCACGTCGTCATCACCTCGGTCGACCGCGACGATGTCGATGACGGCGGCGCCGAGCACTTCGCCCAGACGATCCGCGCCGTGCGCCACCGCTCGCCCGACACCACGATCGAGATCCTGACCCCCGACTTCCTGAAATGCGCCCCCGCGGCGCTGGAGAAGGTCGTCGAGGCGCGCCCCGACGTCTTCAACCACAACCTCGAGACCGTGCCCGGCCTCTACTCCGAGGTCCGCCCCGGCGCGCGCTACTTCCACTCGCTGCGCCTGCTGCAGCGCGTGAAGGAACTCGACCCGGCGATGTTCACCAAGTCCGGCCTGATGGTCGGCCTCGGCGAGACCGCGGTGCAGGTGCGCCAGGTGATGGACGACATGCGCTCGGCCGACATCGACTTCCTGACGATCGGCCAGTACCTGCAGCCGACGCCGAAGCACCACCACGTCGACCGCTTCGTGACGCCCGACGAATTCGCCTCCTACGAGAAGGCGGCCTATGGCAAGGGCTTCCTGATGGTGTCGGCAACGCCGCTCACCCGCTCGTCCTATCATGCCGGCGACGACTTCGCCCGCCTGCGCGACGCGCGCCTGGCCCGGCTCGGCCGCGCCTGATCGCGCCGCGCCCGGTCATGACGGCGGAGGGGGCGCTGCCCCCACCGCGCTGACGCGCGGCCCCCCGGGATACTTGGACAAAGTCGAAATGCGCTTTCGACTTTGCTGAAAATATCCCCGCCGGAGGCTCCCTCAATCAACGGCCGCGCTGGCGGTCGAGGAAGGCGAGGCGCTCGAACAGCGCCACGTCCTGTTCGGTCTTCAGGAGCGCGCCGTGCAGTTTCGGCAGCAGGCTCCGGTCGTCGCTGCGCAGGTCCTCGGGCGAAAGGTCCTCGGCTAGGATCAGCTTCAGCCAGTCGAGCACTTCGGAGGTGGATGGCTTCTTCTTCAGGCCCGGCTGGTCGCGCAGCACGTAGAAGCGGGTCAGCGCCTCGGTCAGCAGCCGCTCCTTGATGTCGGGGAAGTGCACGCGCACGATCGCGGCCAGCACCTCGGGCTCGGGGAAGCGGATGTAGTGGAAGAAGCAGCGCCGCAGGAAGGCGTCGGGCAGCTCCTTCTCGTTGTTCGAGGTGATGATCACCACCGGGCGGTTGACCGCGCGCACGGTCTCGCCGGTCTCGTAGACGTGGAACTCCATCCGGTCGAGTTCCTGCAGCAGGTCGTTCGGGAACTCGATGTCGGCCTTGTCGATCTCGTCGATCAGCAGCACCACCTTGCCCGGCGCGGCAAACGCCTCCCACAGCTTGCCGCGGCGGATGTAGTTGCCGACGTCGTGCACCCGCGCATCGCCAAGCTGGCTGTCGCGCAGCCGGCTGACGGCATCGTATTCGTAAAGCCCCTGCTGCGCGCGCGTGGTGGATTTCACGTGCCATTCGATCATCGGCAGGCCGAGGCCCGCGGCGACCTGGCGGGCGAGTTCGGTCTTGCCGGTGCCGGGCTCGCCCTTCACCAGCAGCGGGCGTTCCAGCACCACCGCGGCGTTCACCGCCACGGCGAGGTCGTCGGAGGCGATGTAGCGTTCGGTTCCGGTGAATTTCATGAGCTTTTCGTGCCGTGCCGCCTGCAGTTGCAGCGAAGCCTAGTCTTGCGCCCGAATTGCCGCAAGAGCGAGGCAAGACAGGTGACAAGGCTGCGCGCATCCGATATGGAACCGCCCAAGGAGAGCCGCATGTCACAGTATGATCCCCCAAGCGGTTCCGACGGTAAGGAGGAAGGTGAGATGAAAGCAGAGGTCTTTCTTCCCGAGGACTACCGCCCAGCCGAGGACGAGCCGTTCATGAACGAACGGCAGCTGGAATATTTCCGGCGCAAGCTCCTGATCTGGAAGCAGGAACTCCTCGACCAATCGGCGGAGACGCTTGAGGGCATGAAGGACTCGGCCCGCAACGTTCCCGACATCGCCGACCGCGCCAGCGAAGAGACCGACCGGGCGCTGGAGCTGCGCACCCGCGACCGGCAGCGCAAGCTGGTGTCCAAGATCGATGCCGCGCTGCGGCGGATCGAGAACGGCGAATACGGCTATTGCGAGATGACCGGCGAGCCGATCAGCCTCAAGCGGCTCGATGCCCGGCCGATCGCGACGATGACGCTCGAGGCGCAGGAAAAGCACGAGCGGCGCGAGCGGGTGCATCGCGACGACTGACCCGGCCGACGGGTCCGTGCGACCGATCGGGGCCACTGGTCGGGGCGGCCGGCCCGCGCGCGGGTGGACCGTGAGGTGAAATCAACAGCACCGGGGCCGCTGGTCCCGGTGCTGTCGTCTTGGGCGCCCGGATCGCGGGCGGAGACGGGGATGGACGAGATGGGCCGTGATCTGGACGGGCGCGCCGTGACGGTGCTGGGCGCGGGCATCGCGGGGCTTGCCGTCGCGCGGGCGCTGGCGCTGCGCGGGGCCGAGGTCACGGTGCTGGAGCAGGCCTCCGAGATCGGCGAGGTCGGCGCCGGCATCCAGGTCAGCCCGAACGGGGCGGTGGTGCTGGGCGCGCTGGGGCTGTCGGCGCCGCTCGAGGCCATGGCGATGCGCGCCGAGGCGGTCGAGCTGCACGACGGGCCGCGCGGCCGGCGGGTGGTGCGGATGGCGCTGTCGGGGTTGCGCCCGACCGAGGCCTATCGCTTCGTGCATCGGGCCGACCTGATCGCGATGCTGGCCGAGGGCGCGCGCGACGCGGGCGTGCAGATGCGCTTCCTGCAGAAGGCCGACGAGGTCCGGCTGGGCGAGGACGGCCCCGAGGTGGTGACGGCGCAGGGCGCGCGGCTGGCCTGCCCGCTGCTGATCGGCGCCGACGGGCTGCATTCGCGCACCCGCGCGACGCTGAACGGTGCCGTGGCGCCGTTCTTCACCCATCATTGCGCCTGGCGCGCGCTGATCCCGGCCGAGCCCGGCGCCCGGCCGGTGGCCGAGGTGCACATGGGGCCGGGCTGCCATCTGGTCAGCTACCCGCTGCGCGGCGGCACCCTGCGCAACATCGTCGCCGTGCAGGAACGCCGCGCCTGGGTCGAGGAAAGCTGGACCCTGGCCGACGACCCGGCGGTGCTGCGCGCGGCCTTCGCGGGCTTTTCGCCCCGCGTGCGCGGCTGGCTCGACCAGGTCGGGAGCGTCAATCTCTGGGGCCTGTTCCGCCACCCGGTCGCGCCGGTCTGGCAGCGGGCGGGGCAGGGCGGCGCCGGCCCCTGGGCGGTGGCGATCCTGGGCGATGCCGCGCATCCGACGCTGCCGTTCCTGGCGCAGGGTGCCTCGATGGGGCTCGAGGATGCCTGGACGCTGGCCGCGGCGCTGGCAGAGGGGCTGGCCGGGGGGACAGCCGGGGGCGCGCATGGCGATCTGGAGGCGGCGCTCGCGCGCTGGCAGCGCGCGCGCGCGCCGCGCTGCGCCCGCATCGTCGAGGCCGCGTCGCGCAATGCCCGCGCCTATCACCTGACCGGGCCGGCACGGGCCGTGGCGCATCTGGGGCTGGGCCTTGCCGGGCGGGTGGCGCCGGGCCGGCTGCTCGGGCGGTTCGACTGGATCTACGGCCACGACGTGACCGCGGGCGCGCCGGGCTGATCCCATAAAGGCCCGCGCATACGGCGCTTGCGTCCGGGCGCGCGATATGGCCAATTCCGCCGAAAGCCTTTCCGCGCCGTGCGTTTTTCCCTCATTTCCACCCAGACCTCCCCCGGCCCCCGGCCCGGGTCATTTCACAGGTGAACTCATGCCCGCCATCGCGCGCCTTCTCGTCGGCGCAAGTTTCTTCGCGTGCCTGTCCTCCGCCGCCCCGGCGGCCTCCATCACCTACTTCGCCGCCGGCCAGTACGACGACTTCATCGCCGGCCTGTCGAGCTATGCGCTCGAGGATTTCGCGGATGCGAGCTATGTCCCGGGCCTGTCCTGGACGACGGCCATGACCGGGCCGGCCATCCCGCGGCTGGAATTCAGCGTCGACACGATCCCCGACAGCCCGACCGACACGCGCGTCCTGTCGCCCGGCGTTCTCAGCTTCGCCACGCCGGTCACCGCCTTCCACGCGCTTTGGGATCTTCAGGGCCCCGGCGGCATCGGCAGCGGGCTGTCGCTGACGCTGGGCCTGGCCGATGGCAGCACCCAGCTGATCGGCTATCTCCCCCCCCGGACCTCGCTCAGCTACATCGGTTTCTATTCATCGACGCCCTTCACCTCGCTGATCTTCGCCGAGGGCGGCTGGCCCGGCGCCTACAAAGAGCGATTTTCGCTCGACAACGTGATCTTCGGCCAGACGCTGGCCGCCGCGCCCCCCGCACCCCCGACCGCGCCGGTGCCCCTGCCCGCGGGGCTGCCGCTGCTGGGCGCGGGGCTGGCGGCGCTGGCCGCGCTGCGCCGCAGGCGCGCGCGCATGCATTGACGTCGCTGCCCCGCTCTGGCATCCCCCGGGGCCAGCAAGGGGACCGAAATGAACCTGTTTTCCGATATCCGCGGCGCCGTGATCGCCTCGCTCGAGGCGATGGTGGCCGCGGGCGACCTGCCCGCCGGGCTCGACATGTCCAACGTCGCGGTCGAGCCGCCGCGCGATCCGGCGCATGGCGACATGGCCACCAATGCCGCGATGGTGCTGGCCAAGCCCGCGGGCAAGCCGCCGCGGGCGATCGCGGAGGCGCTGGCCGCCCACCTTGGCACCGATGCCCGCATCGCGCTGGCCGAAGTGGCCGGCCCGGGCTTTCTCAACCTGCGTCTCGCGCCCGGCGTCTGGGCCGGCGTGATCCGCGCGGCCCTGGCCCAGCGCGCCGATTTCGGCCGCTCGGACATGGGCGGGCGCGCGAAGGTCAACGTCGAATTCGTCTCGGCCAACCCGACCGGGCCGATGCACGTGGGCCATACCCGCGGCGCGGTCTTCGGCGATGCGCTGGCGGGGCTTCTGGACTTCGCGGGCTATGACGTCACCCGGGAATACTACATCAACGACGGCGGCGCGCAGGTCGACGTGCTGGCGCGCTCGGCCTACGAGCGCTACCGCGAGGCCAACGGGCTCGAGCCCGAGATCCGCGAGGGGCTCTATCCCGGGGACTACCTGATCCCGGTCGGCGAGGCGCTGAAGGCCAAGTACGGCGACAGCCTGCTGGGCAAGCCCGAGGCCGACTGGCTGGCCGAGATCCGCGCCTTCGCCACCGCCGAGATGATGGCGATGATCCGCGAGGATCTGGCGCTTCTGGGCGTGAAGATGGATGTCTATTCGTCCGAGAAGGCGCTCTATGGCACCGGCAAGATCGAGGCCGCGCTGGAGGCGCTGCGCGCCAAGGGCCTGATCTACGAGGGCGTGCTGGAGCCGCCGAAGGGCAAGCTGCCCGAGGACTGGGAGGAGCGGGAGCAGACCCTGTTCCGCTCGACCGCCTATGGCGACGACGTCGACCGCCCGGTGATGAAGTCGGACGGGGCCTGGACCTATTTCGCGCCCGACATCGCCTATCACTACGACAAGGTGACCCGCGGCTTTGCCCAGCTGATCGACGTCTTCGGCGCCGACCACGGCGGCTATGTCAAGCGGATGAAGGCGGCGGTCGCGGCGCTGTCGGAAAACACGGTGCCGCTCGACATCAAGCTGATCCAGCTGGTGAAGCTTTACAAGAACGGCGAGCCCTTCAAGATGTCGAAGCGCGCCGGCACCTTCGTCACCCTGCGCGACGTGGTCGAGCAGGCGGGCGCCGACGTGACCCGCTTCGTGATGCTGACGCGCAAGAACGACGCGGCACTGGATTTCGATTTCGACAAGGTGCTGGAACAGTCCAAGGACAACCCGGTCTTCTACGTGCAGTACGCCCATGCCCGCGTGGCATCGGTCCTGCGCAAGGCGGCCGAGCAGGGCATCGACGTCGCCGACGCGACGCTTGCCGCAGCCGCGATCGAGGGCAACGACCACCCGGCCGAGCTGGAGCTGGCGCGCAAGATCGCCGAATGGCCGCGCCTGGTCGAGATCGCCGCGCGGTCGAACGAGCCGCACCGGATCGCCTTCTACCTCTATGAACTGGCGTCGGACCTGCACTCGCTGTGGAACCGCGGCAATGACGAGACCGCCCTGCGCTTCGTGCAGGAGGATGCGGCCGTGTCGCAGGCGAAAATCGCCCAGGCGCGGGCCGCGGCGGTTGTGATTTCCGCCGGTCTTGGTATCCTCGGCGTCACTCCGGCGGAAGAGATGCGCTAAGCGTCCCCGCAGGCGAATCCCCAGCGCCCCGAAAGACGGGCGCGGGGACCGAACGAGGCAGGCAGAGAGACGGTCCGGCATCCGTGCCCGGAAACCGTCCGCACGGGCGAGGCGGCAGGACAGATGGCGGCAGAGACGAGGACCTTCGGTCAGGGCACCAGCCGGATCCGGCGCGGGGCCGATACGCGTTCGGCGGCGCACGGGCGGCTCGATGCCGCCGGCAACCGCTGGATCGCCGAGAGCCGCCAGGCCGGGGGATATGCCGCGTCCGACGCCCATGACGATGGCTACGGCTACGGCCATGACGAGGGTCACCCGCACGACCGCCAGCCCGCCCATGGCTATGGCTACCGCTACGATCAGGCCGCCGCGCCCGAGACCGAGCCCGAGACCTGGCAGGGCTACGAGGCCGAGACCTGGCAGGCGCCGGCCGCCCAGGCGGTCTATGCCCAGAAAGCGCAGAAGCTCATCAACGGCGCCGGGGCGCTGACCTCGCTGGCGCTGATCCTCGGGCTGGGGGTCTGGGGCTACAAGCTCGCGGTGCGCGACGTGGCCGGCGTGCCGGTGATCCGCGCGCTCGAAGGGCCCTCGCGCATGGCGCCCGCCGATCCGGGCGGCCAGCTTGCCGAACACACCGGCCTGTCGGTCAACGAGGTCGCCGCCAGCGGCGAGGCCGCCCCCGCGGCCGAGGAACTGCGCCTTGCGCCGCAGCCCGAGGCGCTTGGCGACGACGATCTGGCCATGGGCGAGATGCGCGGCCAGGACGAGGGCCCGATCACCGCCCGCGGCACCGTCGCCCAGATCGACCAGGTCGCGCTGCGCAGCCGCGCGATGCAGGAGCCGCTGCCCGAAGAGGCTGCCGAACCGATCCTCGCGGCGCCGACCGTGAACGGCATCGAGGGCGCGCTCGCGATGGCGATCGAGACGATCCCGGCCTCGGTGCCCGGCGTGTCGCGCTCGCTGCGCCCGCATGCCAAGCCCGGCTCGCTGCGCGTGGCCGCGCCCGCCGCGCCGCCGCCGGTGCGCTCGGTCGACCCGGCCTCGCTCGGCACGGGCACCCGGCTCGCGCAGCTGGGCGCCTACGAGACCGCCGAGGCCGCCCGCGCCGCCTGGGACCGGCTTGCGGTGGAATACGGCGCGCTGTTCACCGGCAAGGGTCAGGTGATCCAGGCCGCCGAAAGCGCCGGGCGCAGCTTCTACCGGCTGCGGGCCGTGGGCTTCGACACGGATGCCGAGGCGCGCGGCTTCTGCGCCGCGCTCTCGACCGACCTGCAATGCGTGCCCGTGACGCTGCGCTGACCGCCATGACCGACCCGATCACCTGCGGCGCGACGATCCTGGGCTGCCTCGGCCCCGAGATCACCCCGTCCGAGGCCGCCTTCTTCCGCGAGGCCGATCCCTTCGGCTTCATCCTCTTCGCCCGCAACGTCGAGACGCCCGACCAGCTGCGCCGCCTGACCGCCAGCCTGCGCGACACCGTCGGCCGCGACGCCCCGGTGCTGGTCGACCAGGAGGGCGGGCGCGTGCAGCGCCTGCGCGCCCCGCACTGGCGCGAGTTCCTGCCGCCGCTCGACCAGATGGCGGCCACCGGGGACTCGGACCGCGCGGTCTGGCTGCGCTATCGCCTGATCGCGGACGAGCTGCGCGCCGTTGGGATCGACGCGAACTGCGCGCCCTGCGCCGATGTCGCCGGGCCCGACACCCATCCGTTCCTGCGCAACCGCTGCTTCGGGCAGGATGCGGCCACCGTCGCCCGCGCAGCCCGCGCCGCTGCCGATGCGATGCTGGCGGGGGGCGTGCTGCCGGTGTCGAAACACCTGCCGGGCCACGGCCGCGCCACCGTCGACAGCCACCTGTCGTTGCCGCGGGTGACGGCCAGCCATGCCGAACTGTCGGCGACCGACTTCGCCGCGGTCCGCGCCATCGCCGACCTGCCGATGGCGATGACCGCCCACATCGTCTTCGAGGCGATCGACCCCGCGCGCCCCGCGACCGCCAGCCCCGAGATGATCCGGGTGATCCGCGACGAGATCGGCTGCGAGGGGCTGCTGATGACCGACGATCTGTCGATGGAGGCGCTGGCCGGCGATTTCGCCACCCGCGCCGCCACCGCGCGCGCCGCGGGCTGCGACATCGTCCTGCACGGCAACGGCAAGCCCGAGGAGATGGAGCCCGTCGTCGCCCATGCCGGACGGCTGTCGGGCGCGGCCTCGGGCCGGGCGGCCCGCGCGCTGGCGGCCCGCCGCACGCCCGAGCCCATTGACATCGAGGCGCTCGACCGCGAATTCTCGGCCCTTCTTCAGGGCTGAGCCGGGGGCGTGATGGCCGAGAACGACGCGACGCCGCCGCCGCAGGTGGCCGACCTGGCCGCGGTGCTGGGCGGCAGCGTGGCCGAGCGCGTCGCCGCCGAGGCGCTGATCGTCGAGGTCGAGGGCTACGAGGGGCCGCTCGACCTGCTGCTGGCGCTGGGGCGCAGCCAGAAGGTCGACCTGATGAAGATCTCGGTGCTGGAACTGGCCGAGCAGTACCTGCGCTTCGTCGACCGCGCCAAGGCGCTCAGGATCGAACTGGCGGCCGACTACCTGGTGATGGCCGCCTGGCTCGCCTTCCTGAAATCGCGCCTGCTGCTGCCGCCCGATCCCGCGGACGAGGGCCCCTCGGCCGAGGATCTCGCCGGCCACCTCGCCTGGCAGCTGGAGCGGCTGTCGGCGATGCGCGACGCGGCCGCGCGGCTGATGGCGCGCGACCAGAAGGGGCGCGACTTCTTCGAGCGTGGCGCGCCCGAGGTGCAGGGGATCACCCGGCGCACCCGGTTCACGGCCTCGCTTCTCGACGTGATGCAGGCCTATGCCCGCATCCGCACCCGCGACGAGTTCCGCCCCTATGCCTTCGACCGCCGCGACCTTTACACGATGGATGACGCGCTCGAGCGGATGCGCGGGCTGATCGGCTTTGCCGGCGACTGGACCGATCTCGTCAGCTACCTGCCCGACGGCTGGACCGCCGATCCGCGCCGCCGCCGCTCGGCCACCGCGGCCACCTTCGCGGCCTCGCTGGAACTGGCCAAGCGGGGGCTGGTCGAGATAAGACA
This sequence comes from Frigidibacter sp. MR17.24, assembly GCF_037095655.1. NCBI lineage: Bacteria > Pseudomonadati > Pseudomonadota > Alphaproteobacteria > Rhodobacterales > Paracoccaceae > Frigidibacter > Frigidibacter sp. MR17.24. The sequence goes on along the minus strand of NZ_JBAWKE010000001.1, from coordinate 921,768 downwards.
GTCCGAGACCTTCGCCCCGATCTCCTTGCGCCGAAAAGACCCGTGACCGATCAGACCGACATCTCCGAACGCTCGCTCTTCGCCGCGCCGCCGATGGGCGAGCAGGAGCGGATGGTCGAGGCCGTCCTGTTCGCGAGCCAGGAGCCGGTGACGGTGGCAGAGCTGGCGCGCCGGCTGCCGCACGGCTGCGATCCGCACGAGGCGGTGGTGCACCTGATGCACCGCTATGCCGGGCGCGGGGTGCACGTGGTCAAGGTCGGCGACGGCTATGCCTTCCGCACCGCGCCCGACCTCGGCCACCTGATGGTGCGCGAGGTGACCGAGACCCGCAAGCTGTCGCGCGCCGCGATCGAGACGCTGGCGATCATCGCCTATCACCAGCCCGTCACCCGCGCCGAGATCGAGGAGATCCGCGGCGTCGCCGTCAGCCGCGGCACGGTCGACCAGCTGCTGGAGATGGAATGGATCCGCTTCGGGCGCCGCCGGATGACGCCGGGACGGCCGGTGACCTTCGTGGTGACCGAAAGCTTCCTTGACCATTTCGGGCTGGAAAGCGCCCGCGACCTGCCCGGCGTCAAGGAGCTGCGCGCGGCGGGGCTTCTGGACAGCCGGCCGATGCCGGGGCTGGACCTGCCCGATCCCGACGAGCCCGAGGCCGAGGACCAGACCGGCCAGTCGGAACTGTTCGAAGACTGAAACAGGCGCCGGGGGAGGCGCGCCTCCCCCGGACCCCCTGCGCCCGGGCGCGTCGCCCCGCGCGGTCGGCCCTTGGCAGGGGGCGCATCAGGCGCCATGTTCTGATTCTGGCGGCAGGAGGCGGACATGGCAGGCGGATGGGCGCCCGACGGGGCGGTGAACGACCAGATCGAGGCCTCGATCTCGGACGAGCTGGCGCGGATGAAGGCGCGCCGGGCGCCGGTGGGCGAAAGCCTTTCGGCCTGCGCGGAATGCGACGAGCCGATCCCCGAGGCGCGGCGCGTGGCGATCCCGGGCGTGAAGCTGTGCATCGACTGCCAGAAGGGCCGCGACGCCCGGCCGGTGACCCGCGGCGGCATCAACCGCCGCGGCTCGAAGGACAGCCAGCTCAAGTAGTCACATCGCCCAGACGGTGACCGACTGCCAGCCGACCCGCACCTCGCCCTGTTCCGGAACGGAACAGGCGACGCGCTCGGCAACCGTGTCGATCCGGCGGATCCAGTCGCCCTCGGGCAGGGTCAGCACCAGATCGTCGCCGGGGTTGAAGGCCATCACCAGGCTGCCGCCCTCGATCGGGTCGAAGCGCACCATCAGGCACTCCTGGCCCGAATGCCAGTCGCCCTCTTCCATCGGCGCGCCCTGGGTGTTCAGCCAGGTCAGCCGCATCGCGCCCGGCTCGTCCACCTCCTCCTCGCCCGCGAAGCGCGAGCGCGAGATCCCGTCGCCGGCCATGCGGAACTGCGCCAGGTCGGCGACGGCGGCGACCAGCGTGTCGTCGACGGCCTCCCAGTCGGTCCAGCTGATCTCGTTGTCCTGGGCATAGGCGTTGTTGTTGCCGCCCTGGCTGCGGCCGTGTTCGTCGCCCGACAGGATCATCGGCACGCCCTGCGCCAGAAGCACGGTCGCCAGCATCGCCTTCACCCGCCGCCGCCGCGCCTCGAGCACGCCGTCATCCTCGGTCGGGCCCTCGGCGCCGAGATTGTGGCTGACATTGTGATCATGGCCGTCGCGATTGTCCTCGCCATTCGCGTCATTGTGCTTGTCGTTGAAGCTGACCGTATCCCACAGCGTGAAGCCGTCATGGGCCGCGACGAAGTTGATCGAGCTGGTCGCGGGCCGGTCGGAATGCGCGAATTGTACCGGCGAGCCGAGGATCCGCTGCGGCATCGCCTGCAACAATCCGTCCCGGCGCCAGAAGCCGCGGGTGTCGTCGCGGAACTTGTCGTTCCATTCGCGGAACGGCCAGGGGAAGCCGCCGACCTGATAGCCGCCCTCGCCGACGTCCCAGGGCTCGGCGATCAGCTTGACGCCGGCCAGCACCGGGTCCTGGCGGATCGCGGCGAAGAAGGCCCCCTCCCTCTCGAAGCCGGTGGCCTCGCGCCCCAGCGTCGAGGCCAGGTCGAAGCGGAAGCCGTCGACATGCATGACCTCGACCCAATAGCGCAGCGAATCCAGCAACATGCGCAGCACCATCGGATGTGCCACGTTAACGGTGTTGCCGGTGCCGGTGACGTCGAAGCAGTGGCGCGGGTTCTCGGGCGACAGCACATAGTAGGCGGCGTTGTCGATGCCGCGGAACGACAGCGTCGGCCCCATCTCGTTGCCTTCGGCGGTGTGGTTGTAAACCACGTCAAGGATGACCTCTATGCCGTTGGCATGGAAGCGTTTCACGGCCTCCTTCACCTCGCGCATCTCGCCGGTGGCGAGATAGCGGCGGTAGGGGGCGAAGAAGCTGAGCGTATTGTACCCCCAGTAGTTCGACAGCCCCTTTTCCTGCAGGTGGCGATCCTGCACGAAGCTTTGCACCGGCAAAAGCTCGATCGTGGTCACGCCGATGCGCTTGAGGTGGTCGATCACCGGCTGGCTGGCGAGGCCGCGGAAGGTGCCGCGGTCGGCCGCGACGACGCCGGGATGGCGCATGGTCAGGCCCTTCACATGGGCCTCGTAGATGAAGGTCTTTTCCCAGGGGTGGCGCAGGGCGGCGTCGGATTCCCAGTCGAAATCGGGATCGGTCACCACCGCCTTGGGCATGAACGGCGCGGAATCGCGCGGGTCGAAATCAAGATCCGACTGGCCGATCGTGTAGCCAAACAGCGCATCGTCCCAGTCGAGCCAGCCCGACAGTTCGCGCGCATAGGGGTCGAGCAGCAGCTTGGCAGGGTTGAAGCGGTGACCTTCCTCGGGCGCCTGCGGCCCGTGCACGCGGTAGCCGTAGCGCTGGCCGGGCCGGATCCCGGGCAGCCAGCCGAACCAGATCCCGCCCTCCATCGCCGGCAGGTCCATGCGGTGGGTCTCGGTCTTGTCGTCGGGCCCAAACAGGCAAAGCTCGACCCGGGTAGCGTTCTCGGAGAACAGGGCGAAGTTGGTGCCCTCGCCGTCATATTCGGCGCCCAGCCGGTGGGGCCGGGCATTGGCGGGATCGAAGTCGAGCGCAGGGGAAATCTCGTCACGCATGAGGTGCCTCGGGTGCAGGGGCCAGGAGAGGGCCGGCGACAAGGATGTCGCTGCAACTGCGAAGCAGGCCATCGGGTTCCCGCGCATCACGCGACCCGGACCGGCGCGGGCGCCGCAATCAGCGCCCGGCCCGGCGCCGCCCGTGTCCCCGCGGTGCGATCACACCCGTGGGTGTCCCCCGACGGCGCGCGTGATCACACCGGCAGGTCGCCCGGCGGGTTGCCGAGCAGCCGGCGCAGGGCGGACAGCGCCCGGGCGAACTGCTCCTCGGGCACGCCGCCGGCGAGCGCGATGCGGATCGCGTTCGGCGCGTGGCCGTCCTGCAGCGCGTATTCGTCGGCCGAGCGGACCAGCACCCCGGCGCTTTCGGCCTCGCGCGCGAAGGTCGAGGCGCGCCAGCCCAGCGGCATCTTCAGCCACAGGAAGCTCAGTCCCGGCTGCCAGCTGACGTCATAGCCCTTGAACGCCGCCACCACCATGTCGAGCCGCCGCGCGTAGATCGTGTTGATCCGGTCGCGCAGCTCGGCCGCGCGGCCCGAGGTCAGCAGGTCGGTGACGATGTCGGTCATCGGCCGGGCAAGGCCGAAGAAGCTGTGCTGGGCCGCGAGGCGCCCGGCCTCGCCCATGCCCTCGGGCGCGACGACCCAGCCGATGCGCAGGCCGGCCGACAGCGATTTCGACAGCGACGAGACGTGCCAGACCCGTTCGGGCGCCAGCGCGCGCAGGCTGGGCACGTTGACGCCGGGCACCGAATAGCAGTCGTCCTCGATGATCTGCACGTCATGGGCGCGGGCGATGCGCACGATCTCGATCCGGCGGTCGACGGGCATGCGCACGGTGGTCGGGTTCTGCGCCTCGGGCGTGACGAACAGGATCCGTCCGCCTTGGCGGCGGCAGGCCTGGTCGAGCGCGTCGGGACGGATCCCGTTCGCGTCGAGCGCGACGGGCACCATCTCGGCCCGGTTCAGCCGCGCGGCATGGCGGAAGCCCGGATAGGCGAGTTCCTCGCCCATCAGCACCGGGCGGTCGCCGCGCAGGCAGCATTGTAGCACGATGTTGATCGCCGACTGGCCGCCGTGCGAGCAGACGATGTCGTCGGCGTCGAGCGGGCCAAGGTCGCGGCCCGCCATCCAGGCGACGATCGCGGCGCGCAGCGGCAGGTCGCGGCGCAGCGAGGGGTATTCCAGCCAGTCCGCGCCCAGCGTGCCGGCGACGCGGCCCATCGCGTCGGTCAGCGCCGCGCCCTGGCCGACATCGGGCAACTGCGGCGAGCGCAGGTCGACCGGCAGGTCGCGGCCCGGCAGCGGCTCGGGGCGTTCGATGTGCAGCGACTGGCTGGGGCCGAGCCGCGGCGCGCGGGCCGCCACGAAGGTGCCGCGGCCGACGGCGGCCTCGAGCAGCCCCTCGTCGGTGCCGATCGTGTAGGCGCGCGCCACGGTGCCGGGGGTGACGCCGATGCGCCAGGCCAGTTCGCGCACGGGGGGCAGCTTCTCGCCCTCGCCAAGCGCGCCGTCGCGCACCGCGTCGCGCAGGGCGCGCGCGAGCGCCAGGTATTTCGGCCCGTCATAGAGCGAGAGGTCGGGACGCCAAGTTGTACCAGTCACAATGTATCTCTGGAAGGTTCAAAGGGCCGGGTGTATCGCTACACTTACGGCAAACACAGGATTGTATCAACACAAAAGGTGATGAGATGACGACGCTTCCGATCAGCCATGGTTCCGCCGGCAATGGCGCGAAGACCCGGATCCGGGGTGTGGGTCTTGTCACCCGATTCCGCGGCTGGCAGGCGATGCGCCGCCAGCGCGCCGCGCTGGCCAAGCTGGACGGCCACCTGCTGCAGGATATCGGGCTCGATCACCTCGAGGCGCTGCGCGAGAGCGGCAAGGCCTTCTGGGCCGAGTGACGGCATCGGGGCTCCGCCACCCCTGACGGAGACCTCTTCCTGGCCGGGCCCCGTTGGGTCCGGCTTTTTTCGCGTGACGACGGCGGTCGCGCGACGCGCCTGCCAGGTGCAATGCCGGCGCGATGGCCGCGCGGCACCGGTCAGCCGCCGAGGATGACCTTCACGTAATTCGTGGTTTCCTGGTAGGGGGGGATGCCCTTGTGGCGGGTCACCGCCTCGGGCCCGGCATTGTAGGCCGCCAGCGCGTGCTGCCAGTTGCCGAAGCGGTCGTACATCATCCGCAGATAGCGGGCGCCGCCCTCGAGGTTCTGCTTCGGGTCCAGCATGTCGACGCCGAGGCGTCGCGCGGTCTCGGGCATCAGCTGCGCGAGGCCGGTCGCCCCTTTGGGCGAGACCGCGCCGGGGTTCCAGCCCGATTCCTGCTGCACCAGCCGCAGGAACAGATCCTCGGGCACGGCGTGCTTGCGCGCGGCGGCGCGGGCGACGGCGATGTATTCGCCCTTGTACCGGCCGACATAGCGCGGGATCGCGGCCGAGACCGCGGTGTCGTAGCGCGGCTGGTAGCGCGTGGAATTCTCGTATTGCTGGGCGGCGCGGCCGTCGAGGATCTTGGCCTGGTTGGCGAAGATCGCCATCCGCCCCTTGGTCGAGCGCCGCGCGTCCTGCGCCGCCGCCGCATCGGCCATCATCACGCCCGCGGCCAGAAGGGCCGTCCCGATCACAAGCCGCCGGCGCAGTGCCGGGGCGATACCCATCACTCTGTTCACGCTGTCGTCCCGCGCCCACCTGTCCCGGGCCGGAGTATACAGATCGCGCGCGGTGGCGCGAGTCTTTAGGCGACCGCGTTTCGCAAAGCGCGCGCCTGGGGGCCCGCGGCGGGGTTCGGCTTGATGCGCGGGCGCGCGGATGGTCTAACGCCGGGAACCGCCCGTCGGATTCGGGCAGCACAGTTCAGCAGCAGGGAGGCGCCGATGGCGGGCTCGGTCAACAAGGTGATCATCGTCGGCAACCTCGGGCGCGACCCCGAGGTGCGCAGCTTCCAGAACGGCGGCAAGGTTTGCAACCTGCGCATCGCCACCAGCGAGACCTGGCGCGACCGCAACTCGGGCGAGCGCAAGGAGCGCACCGAGTGGCACAGCGTCGCGATCTTCAGCGAGCCGCTCGCCAAGATCGCCGAGCAGTACCTGCGCAAGGGCTCGAAGGTCTATATCGAGGGCCAGCTCGAGACCCGGAAATGGCAGGATCAGTCCGGCCAGGACCGCTATACCACCGAGATCGTGCTGCGGCCCTATCGCGGCGAGCTGACGCTGCTTGACGGGCGCGACGGCGGCGGCTCGGGCGGCGGGCAGGGCGGTGGCGGCGGCTACGGCGGCGGCTACGAGCCCGAGGACAGCTATGGCGGCGGCTCGGGCGGCGGCTTCGGCGGCGGCGCGCCGTCGGGTGGCGGCGGCGGCGGCCGGGCCCCGGCCGGCGGCGGGCGCCACGATCTGGACGACGACATCCCGTTCTGATCCGCCCCGTCACGATCTGCCGGCACTGTCGGCATCAGGCGCCCGCGGTCCCTTGGCCGCGGGCGCTTTTTCATTGCGGCCGCGGGGGTGGGGCGCTCGTCGCGCTTGCGTGATCGGCCCCGAGCGGCTTTGTTGGTGGAACAACGAGTTCCGCCCCGGTGCGCCGGCAGGCGGGGCCGCGTCCCGGGCCGCGCGCGGTGCGGGGGCGCTGGATCCACAGGGAGACGATCACGATGAATGCTGCAAGGACGCTGATGACCGCCTCGGGGCTGGCGCTGGTCGCCGGGCTCGCCGCGGGCGCCGCCGGGGCCGAGACCTGGGACATGCCGGTCGCCTATCCCGGCACCAACTACCACACGCAGAACGCCGAGGCCTTCGCCGCCTGCGTGAAGACCGCGACCAGCGACGCGGTCGACATCGTCGTGCATGCCAACGGCTCGCTCTTCGCGGGCAACGACATCAAGCGCGCGGTGCAGACCGGGCAGGCGCCGATCGGCGAGCGGCTGATCTCGGCCCATGCCAACGAGAACCCGATCTTCGGGCTGGATTCGATCCCGTTCCTGGCCACCTCGTTCGACGACTCGGTGAAGCTGTGGGCCGCGGGCCTCGAGACGATGAAGTCGGTGCTGGCGGACCAGAACCTGGTCTATGTCTATGCCGTGCCGTGGCCGCCGCAGGGGCTTTACACCAAGAAGGACGTCAATTCGGCCGCCGATCTCAAGGGCGTGAAATTCCGCGCCTACAACGCCGCCACCGCCAAGATCGCCGAGCTGGCGGGCATGGTGCCGGTGCAGATCGAGGCCGCCGAGCTGAGCCAGGCGCTGGCGACGGGCGTGGCCGAAAGCTTCGTCTCCTCGGGCTCGACCGGGGTCGACAGCAAGGTCTGGGAGAGCCTGACCCATTTCTACGACGTGCAGGCCTGGCTGCCGCGCAACATGGTGTTCGTGAACAAGGACATGTTCGACGGGCTGGACGGGGCGGGGCAGACCGCGGTGCTGGACTGCGGCGCCGAGGCCGAGGAGCGGGGCCTTGCCACCGCGCGCGAGCTGACGGCGGGCTATCTCAAGACGCTGGCCGACAACGGCATGACGGTCGCCGACCCGTCCGACCAGCTGAAGGCCGACCTGCAGGGCTTCGGCGAGACGATGACCGCCGACTGGATCGCCGCCGCGGGCGAACAGGGCCAGGCCATCGTCGACGCCTATCGCGCCAACTGACGCCAGCCGCCTGACGCCGTCGCGGGACACCCGTCATCCGAACGGTCGCCGCCCGGGCCGCTCATTCGGCCCGGGCGGGCCGCGCGCTGGTCCGGGGGCGGGCCGATTGCGGGACTGATTGCGGGGCCGAACGCGGCCAGAGGCGGGGCCTGTCCGGGCCGCGCCCTTGGGGGGCGGCGGGACCGACCCGCCGTGCCGACGACCTTCTTTCGCTGCGGAGCAGAGATGACCGACCTGCCGAAAGCCTCCAAGCCGCGGACCGGGCCGAGACCGGTGCTGCGCCGCGCGCTCGACGCCGTCTATGACGGTGCGGGCGTGCTGGGCGCGGCCTGCCTGCTGGCGATCTTCGCCGTGATCCTCGCGCAGATGGTGGCGCGCTGGTCGGGGCTGATCTTCCCGGGGGCGGCGGATTACGCGGGCTACCTGATGGCCGCCGCCTCGTTCCTGACCTTCGCCCATGCGATGAACCGCGGCGCGCATATCCGGGTGAGCCTGCTGCTGAGCGCGCTGGGCCCGCGGCGGCGGTGGGCCGAGGCCTGGTGCCTGGCCTTCGCCACGCTGATGACCGGCACCGTCGCCTGGTATGCCTGCCGCGCCGTCTACTGGTCGCGCAAGCTGCACGACGTGAGCCAGGGCCAGGACGCGACGCCGCTGTGGATCGTGCAACTGCCGATGGCGGCGGGGGCGATCCTGCTGGCGCTGTGCATGGCCGACAACCTGGTCACGCTGCTTCTGACCGGGCGCGACAACATCACCGAGGACGACCTGCCCGACCAGCCGCAGGCCGACCAGGTCCAGGGGGAATAGCCATGGCCGAACTTGGACCGATCGCCGTCTTCCTGTTCATCCTGTTCCTGCTTCTGGGGTCGGGCGTCTGGGTGGGGCTTGCGCTGCTGGGCGTGGCCTGGATGGGGATGGAGATCTTCACCTCGCGTCCGATCGGCGACGCGATGCTGACCATCGTGTGGCGCTCGTCGTCCAGCTGGACGCTGACCGCGCTGCCGCTGTTCATCTGGATGGGCGAGATCCTGTTCCGCACCCGGCTGTCCGAGGACATGTTCCGCGGCCTGGCGCCCTGGCTCGCGCGGCTGCCGGGGGGGCTTTTGCACACCAACGTCGTCGGCTGCACGGTCTTCGCGGCGGTCTCGGGTTCGTCCGCGGCGACGCTGACCACGGTGGGCAAGATGTCGATCCCCGAGCTGCGCAAGCGCGGCTATCCCGAGCGGCTGGTGATCGGCACGCTGGCCGGGGCGGCGACGCTGGGGCTGATGATCCCGCCCTCGCTGACGCTGATCGTCTACGGGGTCACGATCAACGAATCGATCACCAAGCTGTTCATGGCCGGGATCGTGCCGGGGCTGGTGCTGGCGGCGATGTTCATGGGCTATGTCGCGGTGATGAGCCGTCTGGCCCCCGATTTCACGCCCACGCCCGAACCGGCGATGACCTTCGGGCAGAAGCTGGCCAACTCGCGCTTTCTTGCGCCGGTGATGGCGCTGATCGTGGTGGTGATCGGGTCGATGTACCTGGGCCTTGCCACCGCGACCGAGGCGGCGGCGCTGGGGGTGGCGGGGGCGCTGGTGCTGGCGGGGGCGCAGGGCTCGCTCAGCTGGGCGACGTTCTCGGCCTCGCTGATGGGGGCGGCGCGGACCTCGGCGATGATCGCGCTGATCCTGATGGGGGCGGCGTTCCTGTCGCTGTCGATGGGCTTCACCGGGCTGCCGCGGGCGCTGGCGGAATGGATCGGGGGGATGGAGCTTACGCGCTTTCAGCTGCTGATGGCGCTTTTGGTGTTCTACATCGTGCTGGGCTGCTTCCTTGACGGTATCTCGTCGGTCGTGCTGACGATCGCGGTGGTCGAGCCGATGGTGCGTCAGGCGGGCATCGATTTCATCTGGTTCGGGATCTTCATCGTCGTCGTCGTCGAGATGGCGCAGATCACCCCGCCGATCGGCTTCAACCTGTTCGTGCTGCAGGGGATGACCGGGCACGAGATGAACCGGATCGCGCGCGCCGCGCTGCCGATGTTCGCGATCATGGTGGTGATGGTCTTCGTGCTGATCGCCTTCCCCGGCCTCGCGACCTGGCTGCCCGAGAACATGCGCAGCGGCCCCGGCTGAGCGCGAAGGGGCCAGTTCGGGCCTGTTCGGGCCAGTTCGGGGCTTGCCCGGGCCGGCTTGCCAGCGCCGCGGCTTTGACGCCTAATCCCCGCTGCAGGTTCCGCCTGCCCGTGACCCCGCGACGGAGCCTCCCATGGTGCTTTGGAAGCAGATCATCGTCTCGCTCTGCCTCGTGATCGCGGTGGCGGCGGCCGCGGCGCTGTGGCTGCCGGGCGCGCGCCCGCTGCTGCGCGCCGCCGGGCTCGAGCGGCCGATGCAGGTCATCGGCCTGATCCGCGACGAGGGCGAGGCCCCGGCCGGCGACGGCCGCGGCCCGGCGGTGCGCACGCCCAAGGGCGTGCCGGTGATCGCGGTGCCGCCAGGCCGCGTCGCGATGGACACCCGCATCGAGGCGATCGGCACCACCCGCGGCATCCGGTCCGTCACCGTGGCGGCCGAGCGCACCGGGCGGATCACCGCGCTGGGCATCCGCTCGGGGCAGCGGGTCGAGGCGGGCCAGCTTCTGGTGCAGATCGACGATGCCGCGGCCCGGATCGCCGTCGAGCGCGCTCGCGTCAGCCTCGATTACGCCCGCAACGAGCTGGGGCGGATGCGGCGGCTGGAGGAGAGCGGATCGGGCACGGTGCAGCAGCGGCTGGATGCCGAGCTGGCGCTGCGCAACGCCGAGCTGGCGCTGACCGAGAGCGAGCGCGTGCTGGCCCAGCACCGGATCGAGGCGCCGGTCGCGGGCTGGGTCGGGATCGTCACGCTGGAGCCGGGCGACCTGCTGGCCTCGGGCGTCGAGATCACCACGATCGAGGACCGCTCGCGGCTTCTGGTCGACTTCCGCGTGCCCGAGCGGCTGGTGGCGCAGATCGCGCAGGGCGACGCGGTCCATGCCGCGCCGCTGGCCGATCCCGCGCAGCTGATCGCCGGGCGGATCACCGCGCTCGACAACCGGGTCGAGGCCGCGAGCCGCACGCTTCGGGTGCAGGCCGAGGTCGAGAACCCCGGCGACCGGCTGCGGGCGGGGATGGCGCTGCGCGTCGGGCTGAACCTGCCCGGCGAGATGCGCACCGCGGTCGATCCGATGGCGGTGCAGTGGGGCACCGGCAGCGCCTATGTCTGGGTGGTGCGCGACGGCAAGGCGGCGACGGTTTCCGTGCAGATCCTGCAGCGCAATTCGGACGTGGTGCTGGTCGATGCCGCGCTCGAGCCGGGTGACCTCGTGGTGGTCGAGGGCGTCGTGAGCCTGCGCACCGGCAGCGAGGTCAGCGTCCAGCCCGGACCGTCGACATGACGGGGCCTCTCGACATGACGGGGCCTTCCGCATGACCGGGGGCGCGGCATGAGCGCGGCCCCGCGGCCCGGGCGCGTCGCGTCCTCGTCGACCGCCGTCCTCGTGCGCCGGCCGGTGCTGGCCTTCGTGATCAACGCGCTGATCGTGATCGCGGGCCTCGCGGCCTTCGGCGCCGCCGAGATCCGCGAGCTGCCCGAGGTCGACAGCCCCGTCGTCACCATCAACACCGATTTCGACGGCGCCTCGCCCGAGACGATGGACCGCGAGGTCACCGCCGAGATCGAGGGCGCGGTGGGTCGGGTCAGCGGCGTGCGCTCGATCTCGTCCACCTCGCGCGCGGGGCAAAGCCGGGTGACGGTCGAGTTCCGCGACGATGTCGATCTCGATGTCGCGGCTTCGGACCTGCGCGACGCGGTGGCGCGGATCCGCGGCAGCCTGCCCGGCGACGCCGACGAACCGCGCATCGTCAAGGCCGATGCCGACAGCGACCCGGTGATGCGGGTGGCGGTCACCTCGGCCCGCCGCTCGCCGCAGGAGCTGACGCAGATCGTGCAGGACCAGGTCGAGGACCGGCTGATGGCGGCGCCGGGCGTGGCCGACGTCACCGCCTGGGGCGACCGCGAGCCGGTGTTCCGGGTCGACATCGACATGCAGGGGCTGGCCGCGCGCGGGCTGACGCTGGCCGATGTGCGATCGGCGCTGGGGACGATGGATTTCGACGCGCCGGCGGGGGCGCTGGGGGCGCGGGGGCTGAACCTGCAGGTGCGCGCGCTCGCCCCGGTCGCGACACCCGACGAATTCGAGGCGCTGCGCCTGACGCCCGAGGTGCGGCTGGGCGACGTGGCGCAGGTCTCGCTCGGGCCCGACACCGGCGAGACGCTGCTGCGCGCCAACGGCCAGACCGGGATCGGGCTGGGGATCATCCGGCAGGCGCAGTCGAACACGCTCGAGATCTCGGAGGCGGTGCGCGGCATCGTCGACGGGCTGGCCAGGACCCTGCCCGAGGACGTGCGGATCTTCGTCACCTCGGACAGCGCCGATTTCATCCGCGGCTCGATCCACGAGGTCGAGATCGCGCTGGCGATGTCGGTGCTGATCGTCACCGGGGTGATCTGGCTGTTCCTGCGCGACTGGCGCGCGACGCTGATCCCGGTGATCGCGATGCCGGTGGCGCTGGTGGGGACGGTGGCGGCGATCTGGCTGGTGGGGTTTTCGGTCAACATCCTGACGCTGCTGGCGCTGGTGCTGGCGACGGGGATGGTCGTCGACGACGCGATCGTCGTGCTGGAGAACATCGTGCGGCGCCGGTCCGAGGGGATGGGCGCGCGCGCCGCGGCGGTGCTGGGCACGCAGCAGGTGTTCTTCGCCGTCATCGCCACCACGACCACGCTGGCGGCGGTGTTCATCCCGCTGTCGTTCCTGCCCGGCCAGACCGGCGGGCTGTTTCGCGAATTCGGCTTCACGCTGGCGATCTCGATCCTGCTGTCGTCGGTCACGGCGCTGACGCTGTGCCCGGTGCTGGCCAGCCGGATGCTGGGCCGGCAGGCGATCGATGCGGGCGGGCGCGGGCTGCCCGCGCGGTTCGGCGCGCTGTTCGCGCGGGTCTATGCCCGCACGCTGCACGCCTGTCTCGAGGCGCCGCTGGTCGTGGTCGCGGCCGCGGGCTGCTTTGCGCTGGTCGCCTGGGCGCTGGCGGGATCGCTGCAGCAGGAGCTGACCCCGCCCGAGGATCGCGGCGGGCTGCGGATCGTGATCTTCGGGCCGCAGGGGTCCTCGATCGACTACACCTCGGCCAAGGTGGCCGAGGTCGAGCAGCTGCTCGAGCCGCTGCGCGCGCGCGGCGAGATCGCCGCGACCTTCGCCGCGATCGGGCTGGGAAACCGCGACCATTTCGCGATGCTGTTCGTGACGCTGTCGGACTGGACCGAACGGTCGCGCAGCCAGCAGGAGATCGCGGCCGAGCTGCGCGCGCAGTTCGACGGCATCGTCGGGATGCGGATCTACATCGGGCAAGGCAATTCGCTGGGGGTGCGCGGCGGCGGCAACGGGCTGTCGTTCTCGCTGGTGGGCGAGGATTACGCCACGCTCGCCACCGCCAGCAACGCGCTGCTGAAGCGGATGGAGACGGACCCTCGCTTTGGCCGGGTCGGGGTCGATTACGACACCACCCAGCCGCAGCTGTCGGTGACCGTCGACCGCGAGCGCGCCTCGGACCTCGGGATCGACATCGCCGGGCTGGGGCAGGCGATCCGGGCGGTGCTGGACGGCAACCCGGTGGGCACGGTGTTCCTGGGCGACCGCGCGATCGACGTGAAGATGATGGCGACGCTCGACCCGGTGGACGATCCCGGCGATCTCGAGCGGATCTTCCTGCGCGCGCGCTCGGGGGCGATGATCCCGGCCTCGTCGGTGGTGACGCTGACCGAGGGGTCGATCGCGCCCGAGCTGAAGCGCGTGGGGCAGATGCGGGCGGTGCCGATGACCGCGAGCCTTGACGACGCGATGCCGCTCGGTGCCGCGATGGACGAGGTGCAGCGGCTGGCGGCCGAGGTGCTGCCGCCCGGCGTGCGGATCCTGAGCCAGGGCGAGGCGGCGACGCTGGCCGAGAACAACCGCGGCATCGCGCTGACCTTCGGCACTGCGATCGTCATCGTGCTGCTGGTGCTGGCGGCGCAGTTCGAAAGCTTCGTCTCGGCGCTGATCGTGATGGCGACGGTGCCGTTCGGGCTGGCCTGCGCGGTGGTGGCGATGGCGGTGACCGGCGGCAGCCTGAACGTCTATTCGCAGATCGGGCTGGTGCTGCTGGTGGGCATCATGGCCAAGAACGGCATCCTGATCGTGGAATTCGCCAACCAGCTGCGCGACGAGGGCCGCCCGGTGCGCCGCGCGATCGAGGAGGCCTCGGTCACCCGGCTGCGGCCGGTGATGATGACGATGATCGCCACCGTGATCGGCGGCGTGCCGCTGGTGCTGGCGCAGGGCGCGGGGGCCGAGGCGCGGGCGGTGCTGGGCTGGATCATCGTCGGGGGACTGGGCCTTGCGACGGTGGCGACGCTCTATCTCACGCCGGTGGCCTACCTGCTGCTGGCGCGGCTGACCCGGCCCAAGGTCGAGGAGGAGGCGCGGCTTCTGTCCGAGCTGGACAGCGCGGCGGCGCTGACCGCCCGGCCGGGATCGGCGGGCTAGCGCGTCAGCGCGCCTTTGTGGGCTCGTCGTCCTCGTCCGCCGGGGCCAGCCAGAACACACCCGGCAGGCTCGCGGCGAGGATCACGGCGCCGAAGACGATCGAGGCCGCCACCGCCGGTTCCGAGGCGACGCCCGCCAGCGGCAGCAGCCCCGCGGCCGCGCCCTCGCGAAAGCCCCAGCCGGCGATGGTCAGCGGCACCAGCATCGCCGTCAGCACCAGCGGCACCAGCGTCACCGCGGCCTCGGGCGGCAGCGTCACGCCGATGGCGCGGGCGGCGAAGTAGAAGGTCGACAGGTTGCAGGCCACGACCCCGAGGCTGAGGATCACCTGCCGCGGCCAGATCCCGCGCGCGAAGACCGCCCGGCGCAGCGAGGACGCGAGCCGCCGCCCGGTGTCGGGCCGGGTCCGCCAGGCCAGCGCCGCGACCGCCAGCACGACCGCCGCGGCGCCCAGGCACCAGGCGACGACGGTGGCGGTGCCCTCGGGCCAGACGACGCCGCCGGGCAGCACATGCGCCAGCACCAGCCCCGCGAGCGTGACCAGAAGCAGCGTCACCTGGCCGGCCAGACGCTCGATCACCACGGCGCCGGTGGCGGTGCCGAGGCTTGCCTGCTTCTGGGTGCGCACCACGCGGGCGGCATCGCCCAGCATGCCGCCGGGCAGGGTCTGGTTGACCAGCTGGGCGACGAAATATTCCTTCACTGCCTGGCCGCGCGGGATCGGGTGACCCAGCGCGCCCGCGGTCAGCCGCCAGCGGAAGGCGAGGAACGGGAACTGCAGCAGCGCCGCGACCATCGACAGGCTCAGCCACAGCGGATCGGCATCCGACAGCCGCGCCACGATCTCGGGCCCGTCCAGCAGGTGCCAGAGCAGCGCGAGAAGCACGAAGGGCAGCACGAGGCGGATCAGCCGCATCGGCACCTGTCTGCGGATCGTTCCGGTCAGCACGGGCCGGTGCACTCCTTGAAACCCGGGCCGTGGGGATCCGCGCTGGGGCAGCGCGACCGGCCCGCATGGCTGCCATATAGTCAGCGGGGCCGGTTGCGCCAGTCTCGTGATGCGCCGCCGGGCCGGAACCCGCCGATTTCCGCCGCGTCGGCGCGGGCCTGCCACGCCGGTGGCGCCCAGCCGCGCCCCGGCCGCGCCCCCTCCGGCCGCGGCGGCCTAGTCCGCCAGCACCAGCACGTCGCCGGGCGCGACCGACAGCGTGACCGGGCTGCCCACCGCCGGCGGCGGCTGATCGGGGCGGTTGAAGCTGTCCAGATGCAGCCGCGCGCCGCCGGTCTCGGCGCCGATGCGGATGACCGAGCCCAGGAACTGCACGTCGCAGACCGTGGCGGGCAGGGCGATGCGGCCGGGGGCCGGCGCCTCGCCGGGGCGGTCCATCACCACCGCCTCGGGGCGCAGCGCCAGCGTCGCGCGGCCCGGCGGCAGCGGCCGGCCAAGGCTGACCTCGGCGCCGCCCAGCCGCACGGTCCCGGTCTCTGGCACCAGCACCTGCGCCTCGATCCGGCTCAGCTGGCCGACGAATTCGGCGACGAAGCGCGTCGCCGGGCGGTTGTAGATGTCGAAGGGCGCGCCGACCTGTTCGGCCACGCCGCCGTGCATCACCACGATCCGGTCCGAGATCGACAGCGCCTCTTCCTGGTCGTGGGTGACGAAGAGCGTGGTGATCCCAAGCTCTTTCTGGATCTCGCGGATCTCGGTCCTGAGCGAGACGCGCACCTTGGCGTCAAGCGCCGACAGCGGCTCGTCCAGCAGCAGGATCGAGGGCTGGGGCGCGAGCGCGCGCGCCAGCGCCACGCGCTGCTGCTGTCCGCCCGACAGCTGGAACGGATAGCGCGCGCCCAGGTGCGACAGCCCGATCATCTCGAGCATGCGGGCGATGCGCGGCGCCCGCTCGGCCCGCGGCACGCCCTTGACCTTCAGCCCGAAGCCCACGTTGTCGGCGACGGTGAGGTTGGGAAACAGCGCATAGGCCTGGAACACCATCCCGATCGAGCGCTGGTTCGGGCGCAGCCGCGTCACGTCCTGCCCGCCGACGGTGATCGACCCGCCCGAGGGCGTCTCGAACCCCGCGACCATGCGCAGCACCGTGGTCTTGCCGCAGCCCGAGGGCCCGAGGAGCGAGATGAACTCGCCCTGTCCGATCGACAGGTTGAAGTCCTTCACCACGCGGGTCGGGCCGTAGGACTTCTCGAGGTGGGAGATTTCGAGGAAGGACATCAGCGCGCGGCCCTCACGTGTTTCTGGAAGCGGGTGACAAGCTGGATCAGCCCCATGCAGATCCAGGTGATGGCGAAGGCGATCACCGCCAGCGCGAAGGGCTCGTAGGCCTTGTTGGCGCCCATCAGCTGCAGGTAGGGGCCGAAGGCGGGGCGGTTGAGAAGCGCGGCGAGGGTGAATTCGCCCAGCACGATCGCGAAGGTGACGAAGGCGCCCGACAGCACCGCGACCAGCACGTTGGGCAGGATCACCCGGCCCAGGATCGTGATCCAGCCGGCGCCGAGCGACTGCGCGGCCTCGGTCAGGGTGCGCACGTCGATCGTGCGCAGCCCGGTGTCGACGGCGCGGTACATGTAGGGCAGCGACAGCGTCATGTAGCCCACCATCAGCAGCAGGTTGGTGCCGAAGGTGGTGCCGGTCAGCGGCAGCCAGCTGCTGGTGTTGTAAAGCCGGATGTAGCCGAAGACGATGACGATGGCGGGGATCACCAGCGGCAGCAGCGTCACGAACTCGATCACCGGGCGCAGGCGCGGCAGCTTCAGCTGCACCCAGAACGCGGTGGGCACGACCAGAAGCGCCGAGAAGACGATGGTCATCACCGCCATCAGCGCCGAATAGCCGAAGGTCTGGCGGAACTGCGGGTCGGCGATCACCGCGTCATAGGCGTCCAGCGAATAGACCCCGCGCCGCATCGACAGCGAGAACTCGGTCATCCCCACCAGCGGGATCACGAAGTAGGCCACCCCCAGCAGGAAGACGATCCAGGCGAGAAGCTTGGTCATTTCAGCCATTTCTCCGAGCGCACGCGCAGCACGATGTAGATCGTGTTGGCGATCGAGGTGACGACGATCATGCCGAAGGCCATGGCATAGCCCAGGTGCGGGTCGCCCAGCACGTCGCCGCGGATCTGCGCGAACAGCATGATCGGCACGATGTTGAGCGACGATCCGGTCAGCGCGATCGCCGTCGCCACCGCGCCGAAGCTGTTGGCGAACAGCAGCGCGAAGGTGCCCAGCAGCGCCGGGAACAGGATCGGCAGCGCCACCATCCGCCAGTACTGCCCCGAACTCGCGCCCAGCACCTCGGCCGCCTCGCGCCATTCGCGCTTCAGCCCGTCGAGCGCGGGGGTGATGATCAGGATCATCAGCGGGATCTGGAAGAACAGGTAGGTGATCGTCAGGCCCCAGAACGACAGGATGTTGAACCCCAGCGCCCGCAGGTTGATGCCGAATTCCTGGCGCAGCCACATCGTCACCAGTCCAAGCGGCCCGAGCGTGGCGAGGAAGGCGAAGGCCAGCGGCACGCCCGCGAAGTTCGACGCGACGCCGGAAAAGGTCAGAAGCGGCCCGCGCACGACCTTGGGCAGGCCCCACAGCACCATCGAGGCCGCCATCAGGAAGCCGACAAGGCAGCCCAGCACCGCCGAGGCGACCGAGATCTTGATCGAGATCCAGTAGCTCGAGAGGATCGAGGGGGTGAACAGCCCGGCAAGGTTTTCCAGCGTCAGCCCGCCCTCGGGCGTCTGGAAGGCGCCGATCACGATCTTCAGCGTCGGCAGGAACAGGAACAGCAGCACGAAGGCCGCGAAGGGCAGGATGCCCAGCCAGGCCAGCGGCAGGCTGCGGCGCGGGCGGGGGCCGGGCAGGGCGATCGCCTCGGGCGCCATCGCCGCGGTGGCGAGGACCTGGGCCTGCGACTGGCCCTGTCTTTGGCCCTGTGTCTGGCCCTGTGATTGGCCCGGCGGGCTCTCGGTCATGGGGAGGATCCCGGTCGGGAGAAGAAGGGGCCCGCGCGGCCCGGACGGGCGCGCGCGGGCGGTGCGTCAGGTCACTGGACGTTGGCGCCGACGGTGGCGTCCCAGCCGGCGGTCACGGCCGCCTTGTTGCCGTCCTGCTCGGCGAGCGAGGGGAAATAGGCCTTCTCGTAGGCCTCGGCCGGGGGCAGCGCCTCCAGCAGCTCGGCCGGGATCTTGCCCGCGGCCGACATCGCGTTGAACCGCGCCGGGTGGCAGTAGCCCTTGAGCCACAGCGACTGGCCCTCGTCCGAATACAGGTATTCCATCCACAGCTTGGCGGCGTTCGGATGCGGCGCATGGGCCGAGATCGCCTGGACGTAGACGCCGGCCAGCACGCCGGTCTTCGGCACCACGACCTCGACCGGCGGGTTGCCGTTCAGGCCGTCGCGCCACGACAGGGCGTTATAGTCCCAGGCGATGACGATCGGCGTCGCGCCCTGCGCGAGCGTGCCCGCCTTGCCGATGACCGGGACGAAGTTGCCCGCCTTGTTCATCTCGGCGAAATAGTCGAGCCCGGCCTTGCCGGCGGCCTCGCCCGCGGCGGCGCCGGTGCCCATGCCGGCGGCCAGCACCCCGAGAATCGCCTGGTTCGAGGCGCGCGGATCACCCGCCAGCGCGACCGAGCCTGCGTATTCGGGCTTGAGCAGGTCGGCCCAGTCGGTCGGGACCTCGTCGATCAGGTCCTTGTTCACCATGAACGACATCACGCCGTAATAGTCGCCGTACCAGTAGCCGTCGGCATCCTTCACCTCGGCCGGGATCTCGTCCCAGGTAGCGACCTTGTAGGGCTGCAGCAGGCCCTCTTCCTTGGCCTGCGGGCCGAAGGACAGGCCCACGTCCAGCACGTCGGGCGCCTGCGGGCCGGTGTTGCCGACGTTGGCGCGCACGGCCTCCAGCTCGTCGGCCGAGCCCGCGTCGGGGTTCAGCTCGTTCACCTCGATCTCGGGGTACTTGGCCTTGAAGCCCGCGATCACGTCGCCATAGCCGCACCAGCTGTGCGGCAGCGCGATCGTCGTCAGCATGCCCTCGGCCTTGGCCGCGGCTTCAAGCTCGGCCATCGACTGGGCCGAGGCGAGGGCGGTCGAGCCCAGAAGCGCGCCAAGCGCGAGAAGCCCCGTCGAGAGGCGCGTGAGGCTGCGAGCGGTTTTCATGTTAACTCCCTGTCGATGCGGCAGAAGCTGGTGGGCGGTCTTGCCCGGATGCGCTGCCTAACGCGTGTTCACGTCGGTAATGTGACAGCGATCAAGCCCACAGAGCCGGGCAATTGCAACAGTTTCGTGACACCGCACCACGCCGCAGCCCGCCGGCCCGACCCCGCGCCACCGTGACTTGCATTGCGCGGCGCGCTCCGCCCATGCTGCGCGCGCCCAATCCCGGCCACACCGGCGCGGCCGTCCCGCGCCGCGCGGTCCGGCCGCCGCGTCTCAGGAGCGACCCGTGACCGCACTGCCCCCCTTCGACCGCCCGACCACCCCGCGCCGCAGCCGGGGCTTTTCCCGGCGCGACGCGCTCGCCTGCCTCGGGGCGGCGGGGCTGGTGCCGTGCCTGCCGGGCGGGGCGCTGGCGGACACGGCGGCCGAAACCGGCTTCACCCCCGCCTTCGGCCCGGCCCGACCCTTCGGCTTCGACGATCTCGCCGCGCGCGCGGCGGCGCTGGCGGCGCAGCCCTTCGCCCCGGTCGTCGTGCCCCAGCCCGAGGTGCTGGCCGCGATCGACTACGACGCGCACTGGCGCATCCGCTTCCGCCCCGAGGCCTCGGTCGCGGTCGGGGCGGTGCCGATGCAGTTCTTCCACCTCGGGACCTATTTCCGCAGCCCGGTGACGGTGACCGTCGTGCAGGACGGCCTGTCGCGCGAGGTGCTCTATGACGAGCGGTTCTTCGAGATGCCGGCCGACAGCCCCGCGCACCGGCTGACGAAGGGCACGGGCTTTGCCGGCTTCCGGCTGATGCGCGACAGCCTGAAGACCGACTGGATCAGCTTCCTTGGCGGGGCCTATTTCCGCACCGACGGCGCGCTGGGGCAATACGGCCAGTCGGCGCGCGGGATCGCGCTGAACACCGGCATGACCATTCCCGAGGAATTCCCCCGCTTCACCGAATTCCACCTCGAACTGCCGGCGCCGGGCCAGACCGTCGACGGGCGCCCGGCGGTGGTGATCATCAACGCGCTGATGGACGGCCCCTCGGTCGCGGGCGCCTACCGGATGGTCTGCGCCAATGCCGAAGGGCAGGGCCAGGTGATGGAGATCACCGCCCGGCTGCATTTCCGCCGCGCGGTCGAGCGGGTGGGGATCGGCCCGCTCACCTCGATGTTCTGGTATTCCGAGACCAACCGGCTGCAGGGCAGCGACTGGCGCCCCGAGATCCACGACACCGACGGGCTGATGATGGTGATGGGCAACGGCGAGCAGGTCTGGCGCCCGCTGATGAACCCGCCCCGCGTCGTCACCTCGAGCTTCGGCACCGCCGATCCGCGCGGCTTCGGCCTCGTGCAGCGCGACCGCGCCTTCGAGAACTACCAAGACGACGGCGTGTTCTACGACCGCCGCCCCTCGGTCTGGATCGAGCCGCTGCCGGGACCGGACGGGGCCGGCTGGGGCCGGGGGCAGGTGCAGCTGGTCGAGATCCCGACCGACGACGAGATCTACGACAACATCGTCGCCTTCTGGAACCCCGAGACCCCGCCCGCGCCGGGGCGCGAGCACGCGTTCCGCTACAACCTGCACTGGGTCGACCGGGTGGCGCTGCCGGGGCCGCTGGCGCGTGCGGTGGCGACCCGGCTGGGGGCGGGCGGCGTACCGGGCCAGCCGCGCCCGGCCGGGCACCTGAAGGTCGCGATCGACTTCGAGGGGCCGGCGATCAAGGGGCTGGGCCAGCAGGACCGCGTCCGCCCCGAGGTGACGGTGCCGCCGGGGGTGACGCTTGAACAGGCCTATGCGCTGCCGGTGGTGGGCACCGACCGCTGGCGGCTGATCTTCGACATCTCGGCCGAGGCGGTCGAGACCGCCGACATCCGCGCCTATCTCTCGCGCGACGGCGCCGCGCTGACCGAGACCTGGCTCGGCCAGATCCACCCCGCCCAGTTCGATCGCAACCGCGGTCTCGCGCCCTGACCGGGCCCGCCGGCCACCGATGGCGCGCCGGCCGCACGGCACGGGACAGGCGCCGCGCGGGGCGCCGTTTGACGCAGGCCATGTCGGGCCACGTGGGCAGGGTTGCGCTGGGGGAGCCGGGCGGGGCGACGCGCTTTGGGCGCGGCGCGCGCCGCGTGCGACGGGCCGATCGGGGCGAGCCGACCGGGAAACGCCGATCGGGATCGCTCGAACGGGATAGGCCGACCGGGATCAGCCGACTGGGATCAGCCGACTGGGGCAATCTGCACGGGGCGCAAGCCGCGGGCAGCAGGCGGCATGTGCGGGCTGCAGGGGCAGGCCAGATCGGGCGGACCGGGCCGGGCAGGGACGCAGGGAGGTCACGCCCGACAGGGCAGGCGTGACAGGGCACGAACTGCGGGGCGCGAACTGCGGGGCACGACCTGCGGGGCGCGGGGCGTCGGGCGCGGCGCCCGGGGGGCGCCGGCGGTGCAGGGGGCAGCAACGTCAGTCCGGGCCGGCGGCACTGGGGGCTTGCGCGATCGCCGCCGCTGTCGGACCCTCGCCCCCGGAGGAGACCCGCCCGATCCCTGCGCGCCGCAGGCTGGGTGCCGCACGATCCGTGCCGCAGGCACCCTGCCGTCACCGGCCACCGCCACCGACCGCCAACTGGCAGCCGACTGGCAGCCGACTGGCAGCCGCCATCTGCCGACAGCTTCGGCATATGCCCGCGAAACGGGCATCTGGTCAGGTCGGCAGGCCAGTGAAACCGCGGCACGGCAAGGGATTAGGTGGGTGATCACGCATTTCGGTAAGATAACCTTACCGGATCGTCGCGGCCGATTGACGGAAAGGACCGCTTCGGTCATATGGGCCCGGGGGGTTCCGTGCGCCCAGGCGCCACAGGGATCCCGGAGGAGATGAGGGAGGGGACGATGGGCGGCTTACTGGCCCTGTCGCGCGGCATCGACCGCGCGAATGACATCATCGGGCGTTCGGTCGCCTGGCTGATCCTGATCGCGGTGATCATCAGCGCCGGCAACGCGGTGGTGCGCAAGGTGTTCAACACCTCGTCCAACGCCTGGCTGGAACTGCAGTGGTACCTCTACGGGGGCGCCTTCCTGCTGGCGGCGGCCTACACGCTGAAGCAGAACGAGCACATCCGCATCGACATCCTCTACGGGGTCTGGTCGCGCCGGGTGCAGCACTGGATCGACCTGTTCGGCCATGTCTTCTTCCTGATGCCCTTCGTGATCCTGATGCTGTACTTCTTCGTGCCCTGGGTCTCGTATTCCTTCCGCAGCGGCGAGATGTCGACCAACGCGGGCGGGCTGATCATCTGGCCGTCGAAGGCGCTGCTGCTGGCGGGGTTCCTGCTGCTGTTCCTGCAGGGCCTGTCCGAGATCATCAAGAAGGTCGCGGTGATGCGCGGCGTGATCGAGGATCCGAACCCCTTCGTGTCCTCCCACGCCGCCGCCGAGCTTGAGGGCGAGGCCTCTGCCGCCTCGATCATGGCCGAAGGCGTCGATCCCGCGAAGGAGCCCCGCAAATGATGGAGTTCATCGCCTCGAACATGGCGCCGATCATGTTCGCCTCGCTGATCGGCTTCCTGCTGCTCGGCTATCCCGTCGCCTTCTCGCTCGCGGCCAACGGGCTGATCTTCTTCGTGATCGGCGTGGAACTGGCGCCGCTGTCGAACGGCGCGATCAACCTCAGCTGGCCGCTGCTGAACGCCCTGCCGGAACGGTTCTGGGGCGGGGTGCTCGCCAACGAGACGTTGCTCGCGATCCCGTTCTTCACCTTCATGGGCATCGTGCTTGAGAAATCCGGCATGGCCGAGGATCTGCTGGACACGATCGGCCAGCTGTTCGGCCCGGTGCGCGGCGGCCTCGCCTATGCGGTGATCATCGTCGGCGCGCTGCTGGCGGCCACCACCGGCGTCGTCGCGGCGAGCGTGATCGCCATGGGCCTGATCTCGCTGCCGATCATGCTGCGCTACGGCTACGACCGGCGCGTGGCCTCGGGCGTGATCGCGGCAAGCGGAACGCTCGCGCAGATCATCCCGCCCTCGCTGGTGCTGATCGTGCTGGCCGACCAGCTCGGCCGGTCGGTGGGCGACATGTACAAGGGCGCGCTGGTGCCGGGCATGGTGCTGACCGGGCTCTACCTCGGCTATGTCTTCGTGCTGTCGATCGTGCGGCCGAAGATGGTGCCGGCGCTGCCGCTCGAGGCGCGCACGCTCGGCTCGGGCGTGACCTCGCTGCTGGTCGCGCTCGTGCTGTGCGGCCTGATCACCTATGGCGCCCACGTCTGGCTGGAACCGACGCATGGCGCCAATGCCGACATCCTGGGCGCCGTGGTCGGCATCGCGGTGATCTACGTGCTGGCGCTGGCGGA
The DNA here is from genome assembly GCF_037095655.1 of Frigidibacter sp. MR17.24. Lineage (NCBI taxonomy): Bacteria > Pseudomonadati > Pseudomonadota > Alphaproteobacteria > Rhodobacterales > Paracoccaceae > Frigidibacter > Frigidibacter sp. MR17.24. The sequence goes on along the minus strand of NZ_JBAWKE010000001.1, from coordinate 897,890 downwards.
CCGCGGCCTGAAGACCGGGGTTATGAGCCGCCTCGCCCAGCAGGTGATCATCGTGCTGATCCCGCCGCTGGCGCTGATCTTCCTCGTGCTCGGCACGATCTTCCTCGGCATCGCCACGCCGACCGAGGGCGGGGCGATGGGCGCGGTCGGCTCGCTGATCCTCGCGGGGATGAAGGGGCGGCTGTCCTACAAGGTGATCGACGGCGCGCTGGCCGCGACCACGCGGCTGTCGGCCTTCGTCATGTTCATCCTGATCGGCGCGCGGGTGTTCTCGCTCACCTTCTACGGCGTGAACGGCCATGTCTGGGTCGAGCATCTGCTGACCTCGCTGCCGGGCGGCGAGACGGGCTTCCTGATCGCGGTGTCGATCATGGTGTTCCTGCTCGCCTTCTTCCTCGATTTCTTCGAGCTGGCGTTCATCATCGTGCCGCTGCTGGCGCCGGCGGCGGATGCGCTGGGGATCGACCTGATCTGGTTCGGGGTGATCCTGGGGGTGAACATGCAGACCTCGTTCATGCACCCGCCCTTCGGCTTCGCGCTGTTCTTCCTGCGCTCGGTCGCGCCGAAGATCCCCTATGTCGACCGTCTGACCGGCAAGACCATGGCGCCGGTCACCACCGGGCAGATCTACTGGGGCGCGGTGCCGTTCGTCTGCATCCAGATCGTGATGATCGCGATCGTCATCGCCTTCCCGCAGATGGTGATGCGCTACAAGGGGCCGCCGGTCGACCTGACCAATGTCGAGATCAAGCTGCCCACGCTGGGTGGCGGCCTTGGTGGCGGTCTGGGCGGCGGTCTGGGCGGCGGTCTTGGTAGCGGTCTTGGTGGCGGGCTCGGCGGTGGCCTTGGTGGCGGGCTCGGTGGCGCGCCGGCGCCCGGCGCGGCGCCGGGGACTGCACCGGCTCCGGCACCGGGGGCGACCCCGGCGCCGGGCGGGATGCCCGCGCCGGGCGGTGGCCTCGGCCTGCCGCCGGGCCTGCAGGCGCCCGCGGCCCCGGGGGCCGGCGCGGCGCCCAGCCCGGCGCCCGCCCCGCAGACGGTGGTGCCGGGGCAGGGCCTTCCGCCCGGCCTCGCCCCGCCCGCGACGTCGAACTGACCACGAACGGCGGCCCCTGACCGGGCCGCCGTTTTCGATTCTGCCGCCTCGCCGTTCAAAGGCCGGCACCGCCGCCGGGCCGCCCCGCCACCGCATCGGCACCGCCCGGCACTGGTTGGCACGGCGCGGGCACGGCGCTGGCATGGGCGCTGGCACTGGGGCTGGCACTGGGGCTGGCACCGGGGCAGGCGCTGGTCGCCCACCGCCCCAACCCGGGCCCCGTCCAGGTCGCCCTACGGGCGCCTGCCCGGTGCGCGAACCCCATCGCGCGCTTGCCTCGGGCGGTCAGGACGCCTAAGCCCCGCCCGTACCGCCCAGAGGACTGCCCCGAGGACCGCCGCCGATGACCGACACGCCCGCCGCCGCGCCTGCCCCCGTCTCGCCGGCCACCGAACCCGCCTTCGTGCTGGTCCGCCCGCAGATGGGCGAGAACATCGGCGCCGCCGCCCGGGCGATGCTGAACTTCGGCCTGACCCGCATGCGCCTCGTCGATCCGCGCGACGGCTGGCCGAACCCGCGCGCGGTGGCCATGGCCTCGGGCGCGGCGGGGACCGTGCTCGACAATGCCGGCGTCTTCCCCGGGGTGATCGAGGCGGTGGCCGATTGCGACCACGTCTTCGCCACCACCGCGCGCAACCGCGACCTGACCAAGCCCGTCTACACCCCCGAGGCCGCGATGGAGCGCACCCGCGCCCTGATCGCCGAGGGCCGCAAGGTCGCCGTCCTCTTCGGCCCCGAGCGCGCGGGGCTGGAGAACGAGGACCTGATCGCCGCCGACGCGCTGATCTCGGTGCCGGTGAACCCCGACTTCCCCTCGCTCAACCTCGGGCAGGCGGTGCTGCTGACGGCCTATGAATGGCGCCGCCAGACGGTGCCGGCGGTGCCGCAGCGGATGGAATACGCCGGGACCGAGCCCGCGACCCGGATCGAGATCGACAAGCTTGCCGAACATTACGAGGCCGAGCTGGACACCGCGGGCTTCTTCTTCCCTGAAACCAAGGCCGAGGGGATGCGGCTGTCGCTGCGCAACCTGTGGTTCCGCCTTGGCCTGACCCGGGCCGAGGTGCAGACCCTGCATGGCATGCTGCGCCAGCTGCTGCGCCACCACCGCCGCTGACGCCGCCACGGCAGCGCGCGCCTTACCGGCTTTTCAGACGCGCGGGCGCGTGATAGCCACGCCCCCGCAACGTCCTGCCGGATCCGCCGGCGGACCCTATGACGAGGGATGACCCCAATGGCTGTCGAACGCACGCTCAGCATCATCAAGCCCGACGCGACGCGTCGCAACCTGACCGGCAAGATCAACGCCAAGTTCGAGGAAGCGGGCCTGCGCATCGTCGCGCAAAAGCGCCTGCACCTGTCGACCGCGCAGGCCGGCAAGTTCTACGAAGTCCACAAGGACCGTCCGTTCTACGGCGAGCTCGTCGAGTTCATGGCCTCCGAGCCGGTCGTCGTGCAGGTGCTGGAAGGCGAAGGCGCGATCGCGAAGAACCGCGAAGTGATGGGCGCCACCAACCCGGCCAACGCCGACGAGGGCACCATCCGCAAGGAATTCGCGCTGTCGATGGGCGAGAACTCGGTGCACGGTTCGGACGCGCCGGAAACCGCCGCGCAGGAAATCGCCTTCTTCTTCTCGGGCCTCGAGCTGGTCGGCTGACCGCCTCGGCCACGTGACCGCGACAGGGGGCCGTCCTTCGGGGCGGCCCTTTCGCATTCCCCGGGGCATGCGCGCCCGCTCCGCTTCGGGGGCCGGGCGCAGAGCGCCCGCCGGGTGCGCGCCGCAGCGCGGGCCACGCGATCGCTCGACGCGGTGAAATCCGGAAGGGCCTGTAAGGGGCGGGGGCCGATGCCGGCCGCGCGCGGCGCCGGTCGTCGGGCGGGGCGTTGCGCGATCGGTCGGGGGGGGCAGGCGGCGGCCATGGCCGGCGGCGTGCCATGAGGCGGGACGTGAACCGTCCCGCGGGCTGGTTGGCGAAGGCGCGCGACCCGTGCCGTGGGGCCGCTGGGCGTGCCCGCGAGGGGCCCGCCCGGGGCCCATCCAAGGCTCGGTGTGCCCTTTTCAGGATCCGGGTCTCAAGATCCAAGCCTCTGGCCCAAGTCTCTGGGCCAAAGTCTCAGAGCCTCGGACCCGGCGCCGGGATCGTGGCGCGATCTCGGCGCGCGGGCCTCAGATCGAGGCCCAGTCGGTGAACTGCGTCGAACCGCTTCCGCCCATCTGCCCGCCCGAGGCGGTCTGCCCGGCCTGCGGGCGCGGGGTGGCGGTGCCCTGCTGCTGGGCGGTGGTCGGGGCCGGTTGCTGGCCCTGCTGCTGTTCGGTCTTGCTCGTCGTCATCGTGCTGCTCCGGGCTCCCGTTTCGGGATGCCATCTGCCTTGCCCACCGGTGGACGGAGACTCTCTCCGCTCCGGGGCCGCTGAGGCAGATATTTCGGGGCAATTGCGGCGTCAATGGCGCGCTGCGGTGACCCCGGAACGGCAAGCCATGACAGGCGCAGTTCCCGACAGCGCGCGCAAATGGGCGAGAGCCGCAGGGTCGTCGACCAGATCCGACAGCGTGACGCGGTCTAGCGTTTTATAGAACGCTTCCAATGCGTTGGACAAAGCTTCCTTCAGCAGGCAGCGCCCCGACAGCGGGCAGGCGTTGCTGTCGAGGCTGAAACATTCCGTGAAGGGGGTGTCGGCCTCGAAATGGCGGAACACGGCGCCGACGCTGATCGTCTCGGGGCGGGCGCCCAGCCGCATGCCGCCGGTGCGGCCGCGCTGGGTCTGCAGGAAACCGCTCTGGCCCAGGGCGTTGATCACCTGCGCCAGATGGTTCTCCGACGCGTTGCAGGCGCGCGCGATCTCGGCCTTGGTCACCATCCGGTCCTGATGCGCCGCGCAGTACATCAGCGCGCGCATCGCGAGGTTGGTCCGAAGCGTCAGGCGCATGTCATCCCCCATCCTGGTCAGCCCATCCCTAGCCGGTCGCGCGCAGGTGGAAATTGATCTGGATCAAATGAGGGTTTTGCACCAGTTGCCGCAGCCCCGGTGCAGGGCCCGCGCCGCGGCGGCCCGCGCCGCGGCGGCCCGCGCGGGCGGCCAGCCGGCCGGGAAAGGGGCGGGGCCCGGATCAGGTGAAGGGCACCGGAAAAGGGGCATCGCGGGCGGCATGGCCGCCGCGGCGCTCAGTCGTCCTCGGCCAGCGGGTGGTGGCCCAGCACCAGCGCCTTCAACCGGTCGTCCAGCACATGGGTGTAGATCTCGGTGGTGGCCAGATCGGCATGGCCGAGCATCATCTGGATCGCGCGCAGGTCGGCGCCGCCCTCCAGCAGGTGGGTGGCGAAGGCGTGGCGCAGCACGTGCGGCGTGACCTTGGCCGGGTTCAGCCCGGCGCGGATCGCCATGTCCTTCAGCGCGACGAAGAAGCCCTGCCGCGTGAGGTGGCCGGCGGCGCCGCGCGCGGGAAACAGCGCGCGCGAGGGCGCGGGCGGCCGCCCGGTGCCCCGGCGCGCGGCCTTGGCACGGGCCTCCTCCTCGGCCGCGTCGCGCGCGACGAGCCAGGCGCGCAGCGCCGCGCGCGCGGGCTGCGACAGCGGCACCAGCCGCTCCTTGCCGCCCTTGCCCCTGACCAGCAGCATCCGCGGATCGCCGCGCCCGGCCGCGACCGGCAGCGACACCAGCTCGCTCACCCGCATGCCGGTGGCATAGAGCAGCTCGATCAGGCAGGTGGCGCGCAGCCGGTCGGCCTCGGTCTTGCCGGTCTCGCGCGCGGCGGCGATCAGCGCCTCGATCTCGGCCTTCGACAGCGTCATCGGCAGCCGCTTCTCTTTGCCCGGCCCCGACAGCCGGATCGCGGGATTGTCGGCGCGCCAGCCCTCCTCGTGCGCGAAGCGGTACATCTGCCGGATCGAGGCGAGCCTGCGCGCGCGGGTCGCCTTCGACAGCCCGTCCGCATCCAGCCGCACGAGATAGTCCTCGACCGCCTCGCGCGGGGCATCGGCGAAATGCAGGCCGCGGTGCTGCAGGTAGCCCGCGAAATCCTTCAGGTCGCGGCCATAGGCCAGCCGGGTGTTGACGGCGGCGTCGCGCTCGGCCGCCTGCGCATCGAGGAAGGCCGAGATCCACATCTCCATCGGCCGCGCGGCGGCGGCCCCGGTCATCCGCGCCGCTCCAGGATCAGGAATTCCAGCGCCGTGCGCCGGGCCGCATCCTCGAACCCGGCCGCGCGCAGCACCTTCAGCCCGGCGGTGACGTCGCGCAGGTCGCCGCGCGCGCCCTCGGTGATCTCGCCCATCGCCGCCAGCACCGCCTCGCCCACGCGGTTGCCCGCCAGCAGCTGCGCCTCGGCCGCCGCCGGCGCCGCGCCGCGCGAAAACGCCGCGCGCACCGCCGCGCCGCGCTGGTCGGGCTGCACCAGCCCGGTGACATCGCCCTTGGCCAGCCCGACAAGGAAGGCCTCGACCCCGTCGCGCGGCGCGCGCGCCTGGGCCACGGTCTCGTAATCGGGCGACAGCAGGCCCAGCCGGAACGCGACCGCGCCCGCCTCGCCGCGCAGGCCCAGGCCCGCAAGCTGCGCGCCGTAGGTCTCGGCGAAGGGCACCTCGAGCTCGGCCGCGCTCATCGCGGCCCAGGCGGTGGGCAGCGCCTCGTAGAGGCTGGCGTCGCCGCGCGCGATCGCCGCGTCCAGCGCCGCGATCGCCGCGATCCGGTCCCAGACCCCGCCCGAGGCCGCGGGCGGCCGCTCGGCATAGATCGCGAACAGCTGCGAGGGGGTGATCGCGCCCGACCGCGCCAGCCGCTCGGCCGCCTCGGCCCGGGCCTTCCAGCCGACATTGTCGCGCAGGTCGGACTGGGCGAAGGCCAGGGGCAGCGTCGCCGTCGGCAGCGGCTGGCCGATCGCCTCCATCATCCGCAGCACCAGCGGCGAGACCCGCGCCGGCACCGGCAGCGGCTCGGCGCCATCGGCCAGCTCGGGGTCGAGGAAGCGCGCCAGCAGCTCGGCCGTCTCGCCGTCGACCTGGCCCAGGGCCTCGCCGGTCCCGAGGCTCAGCGCCGCCGCCGACCAGTCGCCGCCGCGCGCCAGGCAGAAGATCCGCGCCGGGAAGGTCGGCGCGATGTTGGGCGTGGCATTCATCGTCTCGCAGGCGCGGTCCTCCTCGCCCAGCAGCAGCGAGACGTCGAACCAGCGCCGGAACGGCTCGGGCCGCGGCTCGTCGGGCAGGCTCAGAAGCGCCATCGCCGGGTCGAGCGCGCCCAGATCCAGCAGCTTGTCGACCCGCGCCAGGAACAGCCGCCCGTCCGCCTGCGCGTCGAAGGGCGGGTCAAGCTCGGTCGTCAGCAGCCGGTACAGCAGCTGGCGCAGCGCCGGCAGCATGTCGGTGCGCTCGGCCGCGATCTGGCCCACCAGCACCTCGGTCGGGGTCTCGCCCCACAGGTCGCGCGCAAGCCCCGCCTGCGCCGCGGGCACCAGCCCCAGCGCGTCGAGCGTCGTGTCCCCGAGCGGCGTCACCGCGATCTGCTCGGGCGCCGCCTCGGCCGCGACCGGCGCCTCGGCCGGGCCGCGGCGCGGCAGCGCCACCGGCGTCGCGACCGAGCGCGACAGCCAGTCGATCGCCGACAGCGGCGCGCCGGCCTCCTCTTGCTGGCCGCGGCCCTGCTGCGCCGCGGCCGGTCCCGCGGCCACCAGACCCACGCCCAGCAGCGCCAGCACCACGATCCCCGGCGCGGCCGCGCCGCGCGGGGTCATCCGGCCAAGGGGACGGGCGTCACTGCGATACATTCGCCGGCACCGGTGTCAGCGCGACCGGCTTGCGCACCTCGCTGCGCTGCGGCGACAGGTCGCCGAGATAGGCGTAGCCGGTCAGTCCCAGGAAGCCCAGCACCACCAGGAAAACCACCAGCTTCAGGATGCGCCCCATTCGTCTCGCCTCTCGTCTGTCCCGCGCCGTCCACGACGCTTGTTATCTTGTGCCGTCGTGCGGCACGGCTTGATGACCCTCTCGGGGGTCTATGCACCCGCGCCCGGCCTGCGTCCACCGCCGGCACCGGGCTGCGGCAGCCTGTCGCCGACAGCCCGGCACCGCTGCGGGCCGATTTATATATGGCATTTTCGGAAGTATCACGCCATTAGGGCGCAACCGGCCCACACGGCTTTGCGAGGCGGCCGGACCGAAAAACGCCGGGGGGACGGACGCGTGAAGGCGAGGCTGCGCAGGACGGTGGTTCTGGTGGGGATGATGGGCGCGGGCAAGACCGCGGTCGGAACCTCGCTGGCACGGGCGCTCGGCGTCCCGTTCCTCGATTCGGACGAAGAGATCGAGCGCGCGGCGAACCGCTCGGTGGCCGAGATCTTCGCCCGCGACGGCGAGCCGTTCTTCCGCGCCCGCGAGGCGCAGGTGATCTCGCGGCTGCTGGCGGGCAAGCCCTGCGTGCTCTCGACCGGCGGCGGCGCCTTCATGCAGGACCAGATCCGCGCCGAGATCGCCGAGAAGGGCGTCTCGCTGTGGCTGCGGGCCGATCTCGACTGCCTGTGGAACCGGGTGCGCCACAAAAGCTCGCGCCCGCTGTTGCGCACCAGTGACCCCCGCGGCACGCTTGCCGCATTGCTCGCGGTGCGCGAACCGGTCTATGCGCAGGCCCGGATCATCGTCGACTCGCGGGCCGAGGGCTCGATCGACGAGATGACGGCCCGGGTGATCGACGCGCTGGCGACGGTCCCGGGGCTGATGGACTAGACCGGAGAGGCGGATATGGACAGGGCGCAGGGCACCGACATCGTTGGCGTGGAACTCGGGGACCGTTCCTACGAGGTGCGCATCGGCGTGGGGCTGCTGGCGCGCGCCGGGGCCGAGATCGGCGGCCTGCTGCGCCGCCCGCGGGTGGCGATCGTCACCGACGAATCCGTGGCGCCGCTGCATCTGCAGACGCTGAAGGCGGGCCTGGGCGACATCGCCTCGACCGAGATCGTGCTTCCGACGGGCGAGGGCACCAAGGGCTGGGACGACCTGTCGCGCACCGTCGAATGGCTGATCGAGCAGAAGGTGGAACGGCGCGACCTGATCGTGGCGCTCGGCGGCGGCGTGATCGGCGACCTCGCGGGCTTCGCGGCGGCGATCCTGCGCCGCGGCACCCGCTTCGTGCAGATCCCGACCACGCTGCTGGCGCAGGTCGACAGCTCGGTCGGCGGCAAGACCGGCATCAACTCGGCCCATGGCAAGAACCTGATCGGCGCCTTCCACCAGCCCTCGCTGGTGCTGGCCGACATCGGCCTGCTCGACAGCCTGCCCGAACGCCAGTTCCTGTCGGGCTATGGCGAGGTGGTGAAATACGGGCTCTTGGGCGATTACGCCTTCTTCGACTGGCTCGAGGCCAACGGCCCGGCGCTGGCGGCGGGCGACCGGGCGCTGCGCCAGCGCGCGGTGCGCCGCTCGGTCGAGATGAAGGCCGGCATCGTCGAGCGCGACGAGACCGAGGCCGGCGAGCGGGCGCTTCTGAACCTCGGCCACACCTTCTGCCACGCGCTCGAGAAGGCGACCGGCTACGGCGACCGGCTGCTGCATGGCGAGGGGGTGGCGATCGGCTGCGCGCTGGCCTTCGAGCTGTCGGCGCGGCTGGGCTTCTGCAGCCAGGAGGACCCGAGCCGCGTGCGCGCGCATCTCAAGGCGATGGGGATGAAGACCGACCTGTCGGACATCCCGGGCGATCTGCCCGATGCCGACGGCCTGATCGCGCTGATGGCGCAGGACAAGAAGGTGATCGACGGCCGGCTGCGCTTCGTGCTGGCCCAGGGCATCGGCGACGCCTTCGTGGCCGAGAAGGTCGACCCCGCCAAGGTCCGCACCCTGCTGGCGGATGCGCTCAAGGGCCGCTGAGCCGGTCGCGACCCGGTCCGGACCCCCTCTCGCCCCCCTCTCGACCCCCTCTCGACTTTGTCCAAATATCCCGGGGGTCCGGGGGCAGCGCCCCCGGCCTTCGCATCTTTTCCCGACGGCGGTTCCCGCGCCCGCGCGGCGCGTCAGGCGACCGTGCCCTCGAAGATCACCAGTTCCCGCCGCGCCGCCGTCGCCGCGACCGCGCGCGCCGCCACGTAGTCGGGGTCGTCATAGCAGGCCCGGGCGGCGGCCAGGCTCGGGAATTCGATCAGCAGCACCCGGGACTTGTCCAGCGCCTCGACCATCTCGGGCGCCTCGGCGCCGCGCCGCACCACCGCGCCGTGGCGCGCGGCGATCGGCGCCCACATCCGGCCATAGGCGGCCTGCGCCTCCGGGTCGGTGACATCGGTCCCGAGGATCAGCCAATAGCCCTTCATCGCGCGGCTCCTTCTTGTGCGTGCCGCGCGATCCTCGCGATCGGGCGCGCGATGTCCAGCAGCCCGGTCGCCGCATCCCCTCCCGGCCGCCGCGCAGCCTGCAATCCAGCCTGCGCGTCAGCCTTGGCGTCCGCCTTGACGTCAGCCGCGCGCGCGGCGCCGTCCGCGCCCCGATCCGGCGGCCTGGGCCTCGGCGGCGGCGGTGGCGAAGTCGGCGCCGGCCCGCACCGCCTCGATCACGCGCGAGAAGCCGATCCAGGTGCCGCCGTTCGCATCGTGGTCCATCAGCAGGTTGGCGGCGCGGATCGCCTCCATCTCGGCCGGGCGCACCGGGTTCATGATCGCCGAGGTCATGCCGGCGCCGATCGCCATCGGCAGGAAGGCCGCGTTGACCCCGTGCCGGTTCGGCAGCCCGAACGAGATGTTCGAGGCGCCGCAGGTGGTGTTCACCCCCAGCTCGTCGCGCAGCCGGCGCACCAGCGCGAAGACCTGCCGCCCGGCGGTGGCCATCGCCCCGACCGGCATCACCAGCGGGTCGACGACGATGTCCCGGGCCGGGATGCCGAAATCGGCGGCGCGCTGCACGATCTTGCGCGCGACCTCGAAGCGCACGTCGGGATCCTCCGAGATGCCGGTGTCGTCGTTCGAGATCGCGACGACGGGCACGTTGTATTTCTTCACCAGCGGCAGCACCCGCTCCAGCCGCTCCTCCTCGCCGGTGACGGAGTTCAGCAGCGGCCGCCCGACCGCCGCCGCGAGCCCGGCCTCCAGCGCGCCGGGAACACTTGAGTCGATGCACAAGGGTACGTCGACAAGCCCTTGGACAAGCTCGATCATCTGCCGCATCAGCGGCGGCTCGGTCAGGTTGGGGTCGGGGTTGGAATTGTAGACCACCCCGGCATTCACATCGAGCACCATCGCCCCGCAGGCGACCTGCTCCAGCGCGTCCCTCTCGACCGTCGAGAAATCGCCGGCCTCCAGCTCGGCCGCCAGCTTCTTGCGCCCGGTCGGGTTGATCCGCTCGCCGATGACGCAGAAGGGTTCGTCAAAGCCGATGACAACGGTTTTCGTCTTCGATTCAAGCACTGTACGGGACATGTCTCACCCCACTTGCGAAGTTGCGCCACGGCTGGAAAGCCAATCGGTCGCGGTCTTGATCCCGCCCAGCGGGAAGATGTGCACCGCCTCGATCCCGAAGCCCGGATGCGCGGCGCGGTGGCGCGCCAGCTCGGCCAGCATCGCGTCCGGCTCGAAGGGCAGCATCAGCCGGGTGACGTCGCGCGCCCGGCGCTGCAGCACCCGCAGCGAGGGGCCGACGCCGCAGGCGATGGCGAATTTCAGCAGCGTCTGCAGCTTGGCCGGACCCGCGACCCCGATGTGCACGGGCAGCGCGATCCCCTCGGCCGCCAGCCGCCCGGCCCAGTCGATCACCGGCGCCGCCTCGAAGCAGAACTGGGTCGCGATCGCCATCGTGGCGTCCGTGCGTTCCGAAAACGCCTGCTTCCAGCGCAGCGCCGCCATCACCGCCCGGTCCGAGCCGTCGGGATCGATGTCGCGGTTGCCCTCGGGATGGCCCGCGACATGCAGCCGCCGGAAGCCGTCGAAAAGCCCCGTCTCCAGCAGCTGCATCGAATTGTCGAAGGCCCCTCGCGGCGCCGGCAGGCCGCCGCCGAGCAGCAGCGCCTCGCGCACCCCGGCCTCGGCCCGATAGGCCGCGATCCAGTCCGCAAGCTCGGCGCGCGCGCCGATCAGGCGGGCCGGAATGTGCGGCATCGGCTCGAAGCCCTCGTCGCGCAGCCGCCGCGCGGTCGCGACCATGTCGGCGATCGGCGTGCCGTCGATATGGGCGACATAGACCCGGGTCCCGGGCGCGAGCAGCGCGCGGAAGTCGGGCACCGCCGCGGCGGTGCGCGGCATCACCTCGATCGAGGCGCCGGCGAGGAACGGGGCCAGCAGCGGGGCCAGCGCCCCCGGCGGCGGTCCGGCCTCGGCCTTGCGGAACGGCAGCAGCGACATCGGTCTCCTCCGGTTCGAGGGGGCGTCGTCATCCTCCCCCGGCATCATGGGTCAGGCCCGCCCGCCGCGGGCGATCAGCGCCTTCAGGCGCGCAGCGTCGTAATCGGCCTCGAGCCGGGCGGCCGCGGCCTCGGCGATCTCGGCATCGCTCGCGCCCTCGGCCTGTGCGGGCACGCGGCGCCACTCGGCGAGATAGGCATCGGTGTCGCGCGCGCCCGAGGCCATGGCGGCGCGGTCGATCGCCTGCTCGAACCGCTCCGACAGCACCCGCTTCACCGCGCGCCGGCCCCGGCCGACCAGGACCTGGGCCGGGATGTCGCGCCAGTAGACGATGGTGATCTCGGTCATCGCGGCCTCCCTCAGCTGACCCGAGCGTGACAGGTCGCGCCCCGGCGGCGTTGCAGATTTGCGACGTCCCGGCGCGGTCCAGCGACGGCGCCCCGGGGCGGGTGTCCGGCGGGGAACCGCGGTGCGCTCACGGCGTTGTTCCGGCCGGCTCTTGCACCGCCGGGACCGCCCGCTTATTGTTTGCCCTAACACGTATATCGGAGGGCGTTACGATGGCGCCCAGGCGTTCCACGGGTGCTGGGGCGCTCCCGAAATCCACGGTCGAGCCCGAGGCATCCATCCCCGGACCCGAATCCAGCCCGCTCTACGCGGCGCTGGATCTCGGGACCAACAGCTGCCGCATGCTGATCGCCCGTCCGCGGGGCGCGCAGTTCCATGTGATCGACAGCTTCTCGAAGACGGTGCAGCTCGGGCAGGGGCTCGAGGCATCGGGCAAGCTGTCGCGCGCCTCGATGGCGCGCACGGTGCAGGCGCTGCAGATCTGCCGGCGCAAGATCGAGCAGAACGGCGTCGCGCACATGCGCCTCGTCGCGACCGAGGCCTGCCGCCGGGCGAAGAACGCCCGCGACTTCCTGCGCTATGTTCGGCGCGAGACCGGCCTTCCGCTCGAGATCATCGAGCCCGAGGAGGAGGCGCGGCTGGCTGTGATCTCCTGCGCGCCGCTGGTCGAGCGCAAGACCGAGCAGCTGCTGATCGTCGACATCGGCGGCGGCTCCACGGAACTTGTCTGGATCGACCTCTCGGCGGTGCCCGCGCCCGAACGGGCCCGCGCGATCATGCGCCTCTCCGAGGGGTTCCGCGCCGCCCCGGTCGAGGGGCAGGTGGCGGCGAAGGTCGTCGACTGGATCTCGATCCCGCTCGGCGTCGCCACGCTCAAGGACCAGTTCGAGGATGTCGAGGACGACGCGGCCCGCTTCGCGCTGATGAGCTGGTACTTCGAGGAGAACCTCGCCGATTTCTCGCCCTACAACGCGGCCCAGCCGCGCGAGGGGTTCCAGATCATCGGCACCTCGGGCACGGTGACGACGGTCGCGGCCAGCCACCTCGGCCTGCGCCGTTACGACCGGGCCAAGGTCGACGGGCTGACGATGACCTCGGACCAGATCGACCGGGTGATCCGCGACTACCTCGCGCTCGGCCCCGAGGGGCGCCGCGCCGACCCGCGCATCGGGCGCGACCGGCACACGCTGATCATGTCGGGCGCGGCCATCCTGCAGGCGCTGATGCGGATCTGGCCGACCGAGCGGCTCTCGGTCGCCGACCGCGGCCTGCGCGAGGGGCTGCTCTATGCCCAGATGTCGAAGGACGGCGTGCTCGAAGAGGCGCTGCCCCTCTGATCGTGGCGCCCGGCGGCGGCGTGGGATGCCTCCGGCGGGGATATTTGGACAAAGTCGAAGACGGATTCGACTTTGCGAAAATATCCCGGGGGTGAATTGGCCGCAGGCCAAGAGGGGGCGGCGCCCCCTCCCGCCGGTTTCAGCCGGCGCGCTCCTCGAGGTCGAGCCATTCCTCCTCGGCTTTCGCCAGCGCCTCCTGCCGTTCGACGAGGCCCTCGCTGGCCTTCTGGAACTTGGCCGGGGCCTTGGTGAACAGCTCGGGATCGGCGAGGAACTCGGTCAGCTTCGCGATCTCGGCCTCGAGCCGGGAGATGACCTTGGGCAGCTCGTCCAGCCGGTGGCGCTCGGTGTAGCTGAGCGCGGCCTGCGCCGGTTTTGCCGGTTGCGGGGCCGGTTGCGGGGGGGCGGACCCGGGCTGCGCCTCGGGGGCCTTCGCCGCGGACGCAGGCTTCGGTACGGCCGGCGCGGGAGCGGTGTCGGCGCGCTGGGCCTGGTAGTCGGACCAGCCGCCCGGATAGGCCGTCGCCCGCCCGTCGCCCTCCATCGCGATCGTCGTCGTGGCCACGCGGTCGATGAAGTCGCGGTCGTGGCTGACCAGAAGGACCGTGCCGTCGTATTCGCCTAGGATGTCCTGCAGCAGGTCCAGCGTCTCGACATCCAGATCGTTGGTCGGTTCGTCGAGGATCAGCAGGTTCGACGGATGCGCCATGATCCGCGCGAGCAGGAGCCGCGCGCGCTCCCCGCCCGAAAGCGAGCCGATCGGGGCGCGGGCCTGGGATTCGTCGAAGAGGAAGTCCTTGAGATAGGCCACCACGTGTTTCGGCTGGCCGCGCACCATCACCTGGTCCGACCGGCCCGAGACCCGCATCTCGGGGTCGTTGACCATGCCGTCCCAGAGGCTCATCGTCAGATCGAGCGTCGCGCGGGCCTGGTCGAAGACCGCGATGTCGAGATTGGTGCCCAGGGTGACCGTGCCCATGTCGGGGGCGATCTCGCCGGTCAGCATCTTCAGAAGCGTGGTCTTGCCGACGCCGTTCGGGCCGACGAAGGCGACCCGGTCGCCGCGCAGCACGCGCAGGTCGAAATCCTGCACGATCACCCGGTCGCCGAAGGCCTTCGAGATGCCCTTGACCTCCATCACCCGCTTGCCCGAGGTGGGGCCCGCCTCAAGCTCCATCGCCGCCGTGCCCTGGCGGCGGATCTGGCCCGCGCGTTCGGCGCGCAGGTCCGCAAGCGCGCGGACGCGGCCCATGTTGCGCTTGCGCCGGGCCGAGATGCCCTCGACCGCCCATTTCGCCTCGGCCTTGATCTTGCGGTCGAGCTTGTGGCGGGCGTCGTCCTCGGCCGACCAGACCGCCTCGCGCCATTCCTCGAAGCCCTCGAAGCCGCGCTCCTGCCGGCGCACCGCGCCGCGGTCGATCCAGAGCGTCGCCCGCGTCAGCGCCTTGAGGAACGCGCGGTCGTGCGAGATCAGCACATAGGCCGCGCGGGTGTCCTTGAGGTGGTCCTCGAGCCAGGAGATCGCCTGGATGTCGAGGTGGTTGGTGGGTTCGTCCAGAAGCATCAGCTCCGGCTCGCGCGCGAGAAGCCGCGCCAGCGCCGCGCGGCGCCGCTCGCCGCCCGAGGCGGCCGCGGGATCGGCGTCGAGGCGCAGCTTCAGCCCCTCGGCCACCGCCTCGATCTTCCATTCCTCGCCATGCTCCAGCCCCTCGCAGGCGAAGTCGCGCAAGGTCGCGTAGCCCTCGAGGCTCGGCTCCTGCTCCATGTAGCCGACAGTGACGCCGGCGGGGATCACCTTCGATCCCTTGTCGGGCTCGACGAGCCCCGCCATCACCTTCATCAGCGTCGACTTGCCCGAGCCGTTGCGGCCCACGAGCGCGACGCGGTCGCCGGGCTGGACCACGAGGTCCAATCCGTCGAAGACGGGGTTGCCGCCATGGGTGAGCGAGATGCCGGAAAGCTGGAGGAGGGGTGCGCGTGCCATGGTGTGGCGCTATCCGGCGGCATGGGGACAGTCAAGGGGAAGGCCGGGGGAGCCGCGGCTCCCCCGGACCCCCTGCGTGATCTCGCGCGACGAAAGGCCGGCGGCGGACCGCCGGGTGGCCGGCCGAGGGTGACAACCGGGCGCTTCATGGTGACACATGCTGCCGACGCCGCGCCCCGCGCCGACGTCGAAAAGCGGCCGCCCGAGGGGGCGGTCGGCCGCTGGGCGGGGGCCCTTGCGGGCCCTGTTAACCGGCCAAAACAGAAAGCTGGGGTCCGGGGGGATGCATCCCCCCGGCCTTTCAGCCCTTGCGCATCCGCGCGCCGTCGGCGTCCCAGAGCGGGTCGGTGACCAGCGTCGCGGGGTAGCGCTCGCCCAGGATCTCGATCTCGACCTTCAGGCCGGGGACGAGCCTTTCCACCGGCACGAAGCCCATCGCGACCGACTTGCCCGTGCCGTGGCTGTAGCCGCCCGAGGTGCAGAAGCCCTGCACCTTGCCGTCGATCCAGATCGGCTCGTAGGCGACGACATCGGCGCCGTCCTTGCCTTCGGGCACCTCGACCACGAAGGCCGCGATCTTGCGGGTCGGGACTTCGGACTCGGCGGCCTCTTTGCCGATGAAGTCCTTGTCCCAGGTGATGAAGCGGTCGATCCCGGTTTCGGCGGGCATGTAGTCGGGCGAGAACTCGCGCCCCCAGCTGCCGAAGAACTTGTCCAGCCGCAGCGACATCATCGCCCGCATCCCGAAGGGGCGCATGCCGAATTCTGCCCCGGCCTGCCACAGGGTCTGCCACAGCTGCCGCTGGCACATGAAATCGCAGTAGATCTCGTAGCCCAGGTCGCCGGTGTAGCTGACGCGCTGCACGAGGCAGTCGGTCATGCCGATCACCATGCGTTTGGCATCCATGAACCGCAGGCCCGCGCCCGAGACATCGGCCCGGGTGACCTTCTCCAGCACCTTGCGCGCCAGCGGGCCGGCGATCTGGAAGCCGGTCAGGCGGTCCGAGACGTTCTCGATCGTCACGCCGTCCTCGAGCTGGCTTTCGAACCAGCGCATGTGCTGGCCCTGCGCGCCGTAGGAGCCGGTGACTTGGAATTCGGTCCCAGTCTTGGAGTCGGGCAGGCAGGTGACGGTGAAATCGCCGATGATCCGGCCCTTGGGGCTCAGCATCGGGTTCAGCGCGATGCGCCCCGGCTTCGGGATCCGGCCGGCAAGGATGCGGTCCAGCCAGGCGCGCGCCTTCGGGCCGGTGACGCGGTACTTGCCGAAGTTCTGGATCTCGTTGATGCCGATGGCCTCGCGCACCGCCTTCACCTCGGCCGCCGTCGCCTCCCAGGCGTTCGAGCGGCGGAAGGACGGGGTTTCGTACCGCGGCTCGCCGTCAAACGCGTGGTAGTTCACGACCTCGAGCCCGTATTGCTGGCCCCAGACCGCGCCCATGTCCGAGAAGATGTCGTACATCGGCGTGGTGCGGAAGGGCCGCGCGGCGGGCTTTTCCTCGTTCGGGTAGGAGACCGAGAAGCGGGTCTGGTAGTTCTCGATCACCTTCGGGACGGTGTAGCCGGGCGTGGTCCATTGCCCGAAGCGGGCGACATCGAAGCCGCGCGGGTCACGCTCGACCTCGCCCTCGATCATCCATTGCGCGAGCGCGAGGCCCATGCCGCCGCCCTGGCTGAAGCCCGCCATCACCGCGCAGGCCGACCAGTAGTTGCGCAGGCCGGGGACGGGGCCGACGAGCGGGTTGCCGTCGGGGGCGAAGGTGAAGGGGCCGTGGATCACGCGCTTGACGCCCGAGCGTTCCAGCACCGGGAAGCGGTTGTAGGCGAACTGGACCGAGGCCTCGATCTTGTCGAAATCCTCGGTCATCAGCTCCTGGCCGAAGTCCCAGGGCGTGCCGTGCAGCGACCAGGGCTGGCAGGGTTTCTCGTAGAAGCCGATGCACATGCCGCGGCCTTCCTGGCGGGTGTAGCTTTCGCCGCCCGGGTCCATGACATGGGGAAACTCGCGGCCCTCGGCCAGGATCTGCATGATCTCGGGGATGTCGTCGGTCACCAGGTACTGGTGCGCCATCGGCAGGAGCGGCAGGTAGACGCCTGCCATCGCGCCCACCTCGCGCGCCCAGAGGCCGCCCGCGTTCACCACATGCTCGGCGATGACGGTGCCCTTTTCGGTGACGACCTCCCACGAGCCGTCGGGGCGGGGATTGGTTTCCAGCACCCGGTTGTGCAGCACGATCTCGGCCCCGCCCATCCGCGCGGCCTTGGCGTAGGCCATCGTGGTGCCCGAGGGGTCGAGATGGCCGTCGAGCGGGTCGTAGAGGCCGCCGATCACGCCGTCGAGGTTCACCAGCCCGTCGGTCAGCTTGCCGATCTCGGCCGGGGTCAGGATCTCGGTGTCGAGGCCCATGTAGCGGTGCTTGGCGCGCTCGGCCTTCAGCTGCTCGAAGCGCTGGGGCGTGTCGGCGAGCGTGACGCCGCCGACGTGGTGCAGGCCGCACGACAGGCCGGTGATCGCCTCGAGCTCCTTGTAGAGGCGGATGGTGTAGCCCTGCAGCGCCGCCATGTTGGTGTCGCCGTTGAGCGTGTGGAAGCCCCCCGCCGCGTGCCAGGTCGAGCCCGAGGTGAGTTCCGAGCGTTCGATCAGCATGACGTCGGACCAGCCGAGCTTGGTGAGGTGATAGAGCACCGAGCACCCGACCACGCCGCCACCGATCACCACCACCCGCACATGCGATTTCATTGCGCCGTCCCCTGTTCGCAGATGCGGGCATCCGAGCGTGAGGCGGTCGCGCAATCATGTCAGCGGGCGACAGGTTCGTGTCGTTTCTGTCTGCGGGGGCGGCGGGCAGGGCGGCGGGCAGGGGGCCAGGCATCGGGGCAGGCACTGGAGCAGGCACTGGGACAGGCAAGGGCGGGGGGAGGCGCGGCCTCCCCCCGCACCCCCCTGCGCC
>NZ_JBAWKE010000001.1:605556-879833 GCF_037095655.1 Frigidibacter sp. MR17.24 | reverse complement strand
GGTGGGGGGGGTCCTCCCCCCCCCCCCCCACCCCCCTGCGCCCGGCGCACCGTCCCGCGGTCGGGGCTATTTCTCGGGCAGGAGCCCGCGCGGCGAGAGGCGCAGCACCACGAGCAGGATCAGCCCCATGGTCAGCAGGCGCATGTTGGCGGCAGAGCCGGCCAGATGCGCCTTCAGCGCGCCCTCGGGCAGCGGCGCGGCGATCCAGGCCATCAGCCAGTTGCCCCAGGGCTCGACCTTCACCCAGAGATACCAGGTCAGCACCCCGCCCAGCACCGCGCCCCAGTTCGAGCCGGAGCCGCCCAGGATCACCATCACCCAGACGATGAAGGTGAAGCGCAGCGGGTTGTAGCTGCCGGGCGTCATCTGCCCGTCGAGCGTGATCATCATCGCCCCCGCCAGCCCGATCACCGCGCCGCCCAGCACGAAGATCTGCAGGTGCCGGCGCCGGACGTCCTTGCCCATCGCCTCGGCCGCGGTCTCGTTGTCGCGGATCGCGCGCATCATCCGCCCCCAGGGCGAGTGCAGCGCCCGCTCCATCAGCACCACCAGCACCACCAGCACCGCGAGGAACAGCCCCGCCCAGCACAGCTGCACCCAGAGCGTCGAGGCCAGCACCGGCGTCAGCCCCCAGCCGTCCGCGCGCGCGACGAAGGCCGGGTCCTGCTGGAGCGCCACCTCGTAGGGGACCGGGCGGGGGATCCCGGTCACGTTCTTCACCCCGCGCGCGAGCCAGTCCTCGTTCTTCAGCACCGAGGTGATGATCTCGCCGATCCCCAGCGTCGCGATCGCGAGATAGTCCGAGCGCAGCCCCAGCGCGGTCCTGGCCACGATCCAGGACGCGCCCGCCGCCAGCAGCCCGCCCACCGGCCAGGCCAGCAGCACCGGCAGGCCGATCCCGCCCAGATAGCCCTCGGCCGCGGGGTTCACCGACTCGATCGCCGCCACCGCCGGGTCGAAGAGCGCGCGGTAGAGGAAGAAGCCCCCGACCAGCACCGCGATCACCGCGAGCGTGCGCGCCCAGCCCCGCGCCATCCGCCGCGCGACCAGGATGGCCAGCGCCACCACCGCCACCGCGCAGGCAAGCGCCAGCGCCATGCGCGCGCCGCCGCCGGCCCAGGCCGCGCCCACCGGCGGCATCGCGATCAGCACCGGCGCGAGGCCGCCGATCGCCACCATGCCGACGACGCCGGTGTTGAACAGCCCCGCATAGCCCCACTGCATGTTCAGCCCCAGCGCCATCACTGCCGAGATCAGCCCCATGTTCAGGATCCCCAGCGCCGAGTTCCAGGACCCGGTCAGCCCCTCGACCAGCAGCAGCGCGATCATCGCCGCGAACAGCAGCGGCCCCCGCCAGGGCTGGGCGGGACGGGTTGCGACATGTCCGCTCATACCGATTTCCCCTTGAAGAGGCCGGTGGGCCGCACCAGCAGCACCGCGATCAGGATCAGGAAGCTGACCGCGAACTTGTACTCGGTCGACAAAAGCTGCCCCAGCCCCTCGGGCTGCAGCGCCGCCGGCAGGACGTAGCCCGCGACCTTCTTCCAGGCATAGGTCACCGCGACCTCGGAATAGGCGATGACGAAGCCGCCGGCGATGGCGCCGACCGGGTTGCCGAGGCCGCCGACGATGGCGGCGGCGAAGATCGGCAGCAGCAGCTGGAAGTAGTCGAAGGGCCGGAACGCCTTGTCGAGCCCGTAGAGCGTGCCCGCGATCGTGGCGAGGCTGGCGGCGATGATCCAGGCCACCCGCACCACCCGGTCGGGATTGATCCCCGACAGCAGCGCCAGATCCTCGTTGTCGGAGAACGCCCGCATCGACTTGCCGGTGCGGGTGCGGTTCAGGAACCAGAACAGCCAGGCCACGACCGCGATCGCGGTCACCACCGTCACCACCTGCGTCGCGCGCAGCGCCAGCGGCTCGTCAAGGCCGGTCGCCTCCTTGAAGTCGCGCGCGGCGATGACGAAGCGGGCGCCGTCGGCGAAGGTGATCGCGTCGACCCCGATCAGAAGCCGCGTGAGGCCGTTCATCACGAACATCACCCCCAGCGAGACGATGACGAGGATCGCCGGCGCCGCCCGGACCCGGCGATAGAAGCGGTAGACGACGCGGTCGGTGCCCAGCACCAGGCCCACGCAGGCCAGGATGCCGAAGGGCAGCGCCAGCAGCGCCGTCGGCAGCGGCGCGATCGACAGGCCCCAGGACTGCATCGCCCATGTGACAAGGATCACGCAGGCGGTGCCGAAGGCCATGGTGTCGCCATGGGCGAAGTTCGAGAAGCGCAGGATGCCGTAGATGATCGTCACCCCCAGCGCGCCCAGGCTCAGCTGCGCGCCATAGGCCGTGGCCGGGATGACGACGAAGTTCAGCAGGGCGACGATCGCGTTGATCCAGTCGGTCACGCGGTCACCTCGCAGGTCATCATGTCGATCCCCGGCGCGACGCCGGTCGCGACCGGCTGGCGGATCCGCAGCGCCGTGGTCTCGCTGGTCAGCGCCAGCGTGACCAGCACCTCGCCCGCCTCCAGCCAGACCCAGGGGCCGGTGCGGGCCGGCGCGCGCGCGGGCATGGGCGAGGGCGTGACGGTGGCCGAGCCGTCTTCGGCCGTGACGGTGTAGTCGCCGGCGCCGGCGGCGTCGGTGCTGACCGGGGCGATCGTGACGCGCAGCGATCCATAGGACGGGGTGCAGGTGTTCTGCGTGTCGCAGACCCGCTCGATCGCGCAGTCGAGCGTGAGGCGCGCGCCCTCGGCCAGGGCGGGCAGCGGCAGGGCCATCGCGGCCAGGGTGATCAGGAAACGCATGGTTCAGCCCCCCAGGAAGGTGCGGCGCACCTCGGGATCGGCCATCAGCCGCGCCCCGGTGTCGGTGTAGCGGTTGGCGCCCTGCACGAGCACATAGCCCATGTCGGCGATCTCGAGCGCCTGGCGCGCGTTCTGCTCGACCATCAGGATCGAGATGCCGGTGCGGGCGACCTCGATGATGCGGTCGAACAGCTCGTCCATCACGATGGGCGAGACGCCGGCGGTGGGTTCGTCCAGCATCAGCAGTTTCGGGCGCGTCATCAGCGCGCGCCCGACCGCGACCTGCTGGCGCTGGCCGCCCGACAGCTCGCCCGCGGGCTGGCGGCGCTTGGTCTTCAGGATCGGGAACAGGGCATAGACCTCCTCGATCGTCGCCGCGATGTCGTCGCGGCGCAGGAAGGCGCCCATCTCGAGGTTCTCCTCGACGCTCATGGTCGGGAAGACGTTGCGCACCTGCGGCACGAAGCCCATGCCGGCGGCGACGCGGGCCTGCGGCGACAGCGTCGTGATGTCGGTGCCGTCCAGCGTCACGGTGCCCGCGCGCAGCGGCAGCATCCCGAAGACGGCCTTCATCGCGGTGGACTTGCCGGCGCCGTTCGGGCCGACGATCACCGCGATCTGGCCCTTTTCGACGGCGAGCGTGCAGGAATGCAGGATGTCGGCCGCGCCGTAGCCGCCGGTCATCTCCTTCGCGATCAGGAACGGCTCAGCCATCGGCCTTGACCTTGTTCTTCAGGCCGGTGCCCAGGTAGGCCTCGATCACCGCCTCGTTTTCCATGATGTGGGCGGCGGGGCCCTCGGCCAGCACCTTGCCCTCGGCCATGACGATGACCGGGTCGCACAGGCGGCCGATGAAATCCATGTCGTGCTCGATCACGCAGAAGGTATAGCCGCGCTCGCGGTTCAGCCGCACGATCGCGTCGCCGATCGTGTTCAGCAGCGTCCGGTTCACGCCGGCGCCGACCTCGTCGAGGAAGACGATCTTGGCCTCGACCATCATCGTGCGGCCCAGCTCCAGCAGCTTCTTCTGCCCGCCCGAGAGGTTGCCGGCCTTCTCCTCGGCCAGGTGCGGGATCGTCAGGAATTCAAGCACCTCGTCGGCGCGGGCCTTCAGCGCGCGCTCCTCGTCGCGGATGCGGGCGCGGGCGAACCAGGCGCTCAGGATCGACTCGCCGGTCTGCGCGCCCGGCACCATCATCAGGTTCTCGCGCACCGTCATCGTCGGGAATTCATGCGCGATCTGAAAGGTGCGCAGCAGGCCCTTGTGGAACAAGGCATGCGGCGGCAGGCCGGTGATGTCCTCGCCATCCATCGTCACCCGTCCCGAGGTCGGGGGAAGGACACCCGCGATCACGTTGAAAAGCGTCGATTTCCCGGCCCCGTTCGGTCCGATCAGCCCGGTGATCGACCCGGTGGCGATCGTCAGGCTGGCGCCGTCGACGGCGCGGAAGCCGCCGAAATGGCGATGCAGGTTCTGGACCTGGATCAATGTCTTACCCCCTGGTCTTCACGCGATGCGCAAAGAACGCGCCGTTATCGGCTGCCTGTTCTGGAACATGTCGGCCCGGGCGCTGCCGCCCGGGCCGGAGGTCTCAGCGATAGCCGACCTCGACCATCTTGCCGCCCTCGAACGACAGCTCGCGGTACGAGCCCGCGCTCTCGCCGCCGCCGATGAACTCGACCGAGGTCGCGCCGACGTAGTCGACATCGGTCCCCGCTGCGATCAGGTTGAGCGCCTTGCCCAGCTCGCCGGGCAGGATCGGCTCGCCGGGGCCGTTGGCGACGTCCATCACCGCCTCCTTGTATTTCGCCGGGTCGGACGAGCCCGCCTTGGCCATCGCCAGCAGGATCAGCGCCGCCGCGTCGTAGCTTTCGGCCGCGAACGAGGTGGTGCCGTCGAAGCCCGCGTCGGTGGCCATCTTCAGGAAGGCGTCGCGGCCCGCCCCGGCCGAGGCCGGGTTCTGGCCGAAGGAGCCCTCGATCTCGGGGCCGAACTGGTCCTCGAGCGTCGAGCCGATCATGCCGTCGGGGAAGACGAAGGTGTCGAAGGCGGCGGTGTCGAGCGCCGCGCGCAGCACGCCCGCGCCGCCCTGGTCGATGTAGCCCGCGATCACCAGCGCCTCGCCGCCGGCCGAGGCGAGGGCCCCGACCTCGGCCGAATAGTCGGCCTTGCCGTCCTCGTGCGGGGCGTTGATCGTCACCGTGCCGCCGGCCTCCTTGAAGGCGGCCTCGAAGCTTTCGGCCAGGCCCTTGCCGTAGTCGTTGTTGGTGTAGGTGACGGCGACCGAGTCGATGCCGTGCTCCTTGATGATCTCGGTCATCACCACGCCCTGGCGCGCATCCGAGGGCGAGGTGCGGAAGAACAGCCCGTTGTCCTCCATCGACGACAGCGCCGGCGAGGTGGCCGAGGGCGAGATCATCACGATGCCGTTCGGCATGGCGACGTTCTGCAGCGTCGCGATCGTCTCGCCCGAGCACATGCCGCCGACGATGCCCTTCACCCCGTCCTGGGTGATGATGCGGGTGGCGGCGGCGGTGGCGGCGGCGGCGTCGATGCAGGTGCTGTCGGCGCGCACCCCGGTCACGGTCGAGCCGTCCAGCAGCTTGCCCGACTGCGTCACCTCGCTCATGGCGAGCTCGGCGCCCTTCTCCATGTCGGGCGCCATCGATTCCAGCGGCCCGGTGAAGCCCAGCGACACGCCCAGCTTGATCTCCTCGGCGCCTGCGACGCCGGCGGTGAAGATGGCCGCGGTGCTGGCCAAGAGCAGCTTTTTCATCAGTTTTCTCCCTGTGAGGACATCCGTCCCGGGCGAAAGGTTACGGTGCGTTGACCGTGTTGTGAAGCGTCGCGCCGCCGCCGTGACGCGAGGCCACCTTCCGATCCGGCCGCCGATGCCTAGCTTGAAAGCAGGGTGCCCGCATCGGCGCCACCCGATCCCCCGATCCCCGGTCAGGGCCGCCGCGCGGCGCCCGGACCCCGCGACAGGAGCGACCGAGATGACCCGATCCCACTGCCTTGCCCCCCTTGCCCTGCGGCTGTCGCTGGCGGCGCTGCCGCTTCTGGCGCCGGGGCTGGCGACAGCCTCGGTGGTCGAGACATCGGCCGGGCCGATGCGGATCGCGCCGATGGCCGAGGGGCTCGAGGAGCCCTGGTCGCTGGCCTTCCTGCCCGACGGCGGCTTTCTGGTGACCGAGCGCGGCGGCGCGCTGACCCGCTATCCGGCCGGCGGCGGCAGCGGCACCGCGATCGGCGGGCTGCCCGCGCTGCGGGTCGCCGGGCAGGGCGGGCTGCTCGAGGTGATGGTGCCGGCCGATTTCGCGACCCGGGGCGAGGTGCTGATCTCCTATGCCGCCGAGGGCGAGGGCGGCGCGGGCACCACGATCGCCGCGGCGCGGCTGGGCGAGGACGCGCTGGAAGACCTGCGCGTGCTGTGGCAGATGCGCGGCGGCGGCAGCGCCGGGCAGCATTTCGCCGGCAAGATCGCCGAGGGGCCGGACGGCGCGATCTATCTCACCACCGGCGAGCGCGGCCTCGGCGCGCCGGCGCAGGACCCCGAGAGCGGCATCGGCGCGGTGATGCGGGTCGCGCGCGACGGCTCGGGCGCCGAGGTGGTCAGCTGGGGCCACCGCAACCCGCAAGGCCTGGCCTTCGACGCCGAGGGCCGGCTCTGGGTCTCCGAGCATGGCGCGCGCGGCGGCGACGAGATCAACCTGATCCGCGAGGGCGCGAATTACGGCTGGCCGGTGATCGCGCATGGCGTGAACTACGACGGCAGCCGGATCGGCGAGGGCACGGCCCGGCCCGGGATGGAACAGCCGGTGCATTACTGGGACCCCTCGATCGCGCCCTCGGGGCACATGGTGCATTCCGGCACCGGCATCGCGGCGTGGCGGGGCGACCATTTCCTCGGCTCGCTCAAGTTCGACTACATCGCGCGGATGGACCCCGACGACTGGTCCGAGGAGCGGATCGAGGCGCCGGAGACCGGCCGGGTGCGCGACCTGCGCGAGGCGCCGGACGGCGCGGTCTGGTTCCTGTCGGTCGACGACGGCGCGGTCTACCGGATGGCGCCCGAGGGCTGAGCCCCGCGCGCGGGGCGGCGCGAACGCAGCGGCGCGCTTGCCCGGCCGGCCGCGGCGCGATAGGGGCGATGCCATCATGTCCGATCCGTCGCTTCACGCCGAGGGCGCGCCGCCCGAGCCGCCCGCCGCCTTCAACATGGCGCGCCACGTGCTGGCCGCGGGCGCGGCCACGCCCGACCGGATCGCGTTGCAGATCCTGCGCCCCTCGGGTGCCGAGCGCTGGAGCTATGGCCGGCTGATCGCCGCGGTGCGCGGC
Organism: Frigidibacter sp. MR17.24; assembly: GCF_037095655.1. Taxonomy (NCBI): domain Bacteria; kingdom Pseudomonadati; phylum Pseudomonadota; class Alphaproteobacteria; order Rhodobacterales; family Paracoccaceae; genus Frigidibacter; species Frigidibacter sp. MR17.24. Next base: position 872,691 of record NZ_JBAWKE010000001.1, on the reverse strand, counting down.
GTCGCGGCGGGCCTGCGGGCCGAGGGGCTGGTGCCGGGCGACCGGGTGCTGCTGCGTCTGGAAAATTCGGTGGAGTTTCCGCTCGCCTTCCTCGGGGCGATCGCGGGCGGCATGGTGGCGGTGCCGACCCCGGCCGGGCTGACGGTGCCCGAGATCACCGCGATCGCCCGGGGCCTGCGGCCCGCGGTCGTGATCACGGGCGCGGGCGTCGCCGTGCCCGAGGGCGGCCACCCCGTGATCACGGCCACGCGGCTTGCCGACTGGGCGCTGTCCGCCGAGGGCGGGCCGGATGGCTGGGACGACGGCTGGCACATGGGCCCGCCCGACCGCCCGGGCTACATCGTCTATACCTCGGGCACCTCGGGGCAGTCGCGCGGGGTGGTCCATGCCCATCGCGCGATCCTGGCCCGGGCGATGATGCACCAGGGCTGGTACGGGCTGACGCCCGCCGACCGGCTGCTGCACGCGGGCGCGTTCAACTGGACCTACACGCTGGGCACCGGGCTGATGGACCCCTGGACGGTGGGGGCCCAGGCGCTGATCCCGGCGCCCGGCTCGACCCCGGCGCAGATCGCGCTCTACCTGCGCCGCTTCGACGCGACGCTGTTCGCCGCGGCGCCGGGCGTGTTCCGGCAGGTGCTGCGCGCGGCGCCGGCGCTGTCGTTGCCGAAGCTGCGCCACGGCCTCTCGGCCGGCGAAGCGCTGCCCGAGAGCCTGCGCGAGGCCTGGCGCGCCGCGACCGGGACCGAGATCCACGAGGCGCTGGGGATGTCCGAGATCTCGACCTTCGTCTCGGCCTCGCCGTCGCGGCCGGCGCCGCCGGGGGCGACCGGCTGGCCGCAGCCGGGGCGGCGGGTCGCGGTGCTGGGCCCCGACCACCAGCCGGTGCCGCGCGGCACGCCCGGGGTTCTGGCGGTGGACCGCGCGGATCCGGGGCTGTTCCTCGGCTATCTGGATGCACCGGCCGAGACCGCGGCGCGGCACGCGGGCGGGTGGTACCTGACCGGCGACATGGCCACGATGGCGGCCGACGGTGCGATCACATATCTCGGGCGCGACGACGACATGATGAATGCGGGTGGCTTCCGGGTCAGCCCGCTCGAGGTCGAGGCGGCGGTCGCGCGGCACCCGGCGGTGGCCGAGGTCGCCTGCGCCGAGGTGGCGGTGAAGGACGGCGTGCGTGTGATCGCAGCCTTCTACGTCGCCCGCGCCCCGGTGACCGAGGCGGAGCTGAGCGCCCATGCACAGGCCTGTCTCGCGCGCTACAAGCAGCCGCGGCTGTGGATCGCGGTTGACGCGCTGCCGAAAAACGCCAATGGCAAGGCCAACCGCCGCGCATTGCGCGACGGCTGGCGCGCGCCTGCCCGGCGCCCCGACACCGAAGACGACAAAGACCACAGCGCCGACCCCGCGCCGTGACGACCCGGGGCCACGGGCCCCAGCGGCGACCGCTTCCGGCCAGGCCCGGGACCGGCCGCAGGACATCGGGCCGCCCCCGGCCCGCATTCTCGGAAAGACCCATGATCCGTCTCGACATCATCGCCGATTTCGCCTGCCCGTGGTGCTACCTCGGCAAGGCGATGCTCGACCGCGCGCTCGAGGCGCGCCCCGACCACCCCTTCGCCGTCGCCTGGCATCCCTACCAGCTCGACCCCGGCCTCCCGCGCGAGGGCATGGACCGGATCGACTACGTCAAGGCCCGCTTCGGCTCGGTCGACGAGATCCTGAAGGTGCACGAGCCGCTGCTGGCCGAGGCCGAGCGCGCCGGGGTCGAGCTGAACCTGCCCGCGATCGAACGCCAGCCGAACACGCTCGACGCCCATCGCCTTGCGCATTGGGCCGGGATCGAGGGGCGGCAGGCGGCGGTGGTCTCGGGCCTCTACCGCGCGTTCTGGCGCGAGGGGCGCGACATCTGCGACCCCGAGGTGCTGGCGCGCATCGCCGGCGCCGCCGGCATGGACCGCGACATGGTCGCGCGGCTGCTGGCAAGCGAGGCCGATGTCGAGGAGGTGCGCAAGCGCATCGCCCATGCCGCCGAACGCGGCGTGCGCTCGGTCCCGTCCTTCATCGTCGCCGACACCCATGCGATCGCGGGGGCGCAGCCGCCCGCGCTCTGGCTGCAGGTGATCGACGAGCTTCTCGCAAAGGACGCGCCCGATGCCGAGTGACACCAGCCCCGCGGCGCTCGGCGCCGGCCCGGTCAAGCGCCTGCCGCTGCCCGAGTTCATCGGTCTCTTGGCGATGCTGTTTGCCACCATCGCCTTCTCGATCGACTCGATGCTGCCCTCGTTCCCGAGCATCGCCCGGGACCTCTCGCCGCAGGACCCGAACCGGGTGCAGCTGGTGATCACCATCTTCATGCTGGGCATGGGGCTTGGCACGCTGTTCGCCGGCCCGATCTCGGACGCGATCGGGCGCAAGGTGACGATCACCTGCGGCATCGCGATCTACATCCTGGCCGCGCTCACCGCCTGGCGCGCCGAAAGCCTGGAGATGCTGCTGGCCGCGCGGTTCCTGCAGGGCATCGGCGCCTCGGGGCCGCGGATCGTCGCGGTGGCGATGGTGCGCGACCTCTACCAGGGCCGCGAGATGGCGCGGGTCACCTCGCTCGTGATGATGATCTTCATCCTCGTGCCGGCGATCGCGCCCTCGCTCGGGGCGGCGATCATGGCGGTCACCGGCTGGCGCGGCATCTTCCTGGCCTTCGTGATCTTCGCCACCTGCAGCGCGGCCTGGCTGAACCTGCGCCAGGCCGAGACGCTGGAGCCCGCCCGCCGCCGCCCGCTGCGCCTCGGCGCCCTCGCGGCCGGCGCGCGCGAGGTGCTCTCGGACCGCGAGGTGCGGATCTACACGCTGACCCTGACGCTGGGCCAGGCGCAGATGTTCGCGACGATCTCCTCGGCGCAGCAGCTGTTCTCGCAAACCTACGACCGCGCGGCAAGCTTCCCCTTGTGGTTCGCGGTGATGGCGCTCCTGGCCGGCGTCGGCTCGATGCTGAACGCGCGCTTCGTGGTGCGGCTGGGGATGCGGCGGATCGTCATCTGGGCCTATGCGATGCAGACCGTGGTCTCGATGGCGATGGTGGCGCTGACCTTCTCGGGCGCGCTCGCGGGGGCCGAGGCCGGCTGGGGCTTTGCGCTGTTCTTCGTCTGGATGACCTCGCTCTTCTTCATGATCGGGGTCACCTTCGGCAACCTCAACGCGCTCGCGCTGCAGAAGATGGGCCATCTCGCCGGGATGGCGGCCTCGGTCGTCGGCTGCCTCTCGACGGTCTGCGCCGTGGTGCTGGCGATCCCGATCGGCCTGGCCTTCGACGGCACCGACCGGCCGCTGGTGCTGGCGACGCTCGCCTGCTCGGGCCTCGCGCTGATCCTGATGCGCCGCACCGTCTCGAACGGGTGAGAGGAAGAACAGGGGGAGGCGCGCCTCCCCCTGACCCCCTGCGATTTCGACTTTGCACAAATATCCCGGGGGTGAGCCCGTCAGGGCGAGGGGGCAGCGCCCCCTCTTTTTTCACCGCTTGCCCTTGGCCTTGCCCGGCGGCGCCGGGCGCGAGACCGCTTTCGGCGCGGCGGGCGGCGTGGTCCCGGATTTCGCCTCGATCAGCTTCTCGGCCAGCGATTTCGCGATCGCGAAGGCGCCCTTGATCCGCTCGGCCTCGGTCGACCAGTCGCGCGCCAGCACGATCTTGTTGTCCTTGATCTTCGCCGCACCGCCCTCGGCATGGACGAACTCCACCAGCCCGGCGGGGGCCGCGAACTTGTCGTTGTGGAACTGCACCGTGGCGCCCTTCGGGCCCGCGTCCAGCTTGGCGATGCCCGCGCGCTTGCACATCGCCTTGATGCGGATCACCAGCATCAGCGTGTTCACCTCGCGCGGCAGCTCGCCGAACCGGTCGATCAGCTCGGCCGCGAAGCCCTCGAGCTCGACCTTCTTCGTCAGCCCGCTGAGCCGCCGGTAAAGCCCCAGCCGCACGTCGAGGTCGGGGACATAGTCCTCGGGGATCAGCACCGGCACGCCGAGGTTGATCTGCGGCGCCCATTGGCCGTCGTCCTCGGGCGTCGTGCCGAAATCGCCCGCCTTCAGCCGCGCGATCGTCTCCTCCAACATCGCCTGGTAGAGCTCGTAGCCCACCTCCTTGATGTGGCCCGACTGCTCTTCGCCCAGAAGGTTGCCCGCGCCGCGCAGGTCGAGGTCCTGGCTCGCCAGGTTGAAGCCCGCGCCAAGGGTGTCGAGGCTGCCCAGCAGCCGCAGCCGCTTGGTGGCCGCAGGCGTCAGCGGCGCGCGGGGCTTGGTGGTCAGGTAGCAATAGGCGCGGGTCTTCGCCCGGCCGACCCGGCCGCGGATCTGGTAAAGCTGGCTCAGCCCGAACATGTCGGCGCGGTGAACGATCATCGTGTTGGCGGTCGGGATGTCGAGGCCGGATTCGACGATCGTCGTGGCCAGCAGCACGTCGTAGCGCCCGTCGTAGAAGGCGTTCATCCGGTCATCCAGATCGCCCGCCGCCATCTGGCCATGGGCGGTGACGAAGCTGACCTCGGGCACCTGCTCTGCCAGGAACCTCTCGATCTCCGCCAGGTCCGAGACCCGCGGCACCACATAGAACGACTGCCCGCCGCGATAGTGTTCGCGCAGCAGCGCCTCGCGCACGGTCACCGCGTCGAACTCGCTGACATAGGTGCGGATCGCCAGCCGGTCCACGGGGGGCGTGCCGATGATCGACAGGTCCCGCACCCCGGTGAGGCTCAGCTGCAGCGTGCGCGGGATCGGCGTCGCGGTCAGCGTCAGCACGTGGATCTCGCTGCGCATCTCCTTCAGCCGTTCCTTGTGGGTGACGCCGAAGTGCTGCTCCTCGTCGATGACCAGCAGGCCGAGGTTGCGGAACTTCACCGATTTCGCCAGCACCGCATGGGTGCCGATGACGATGTCGACCGTGCCCTCGGCCAGCCCGTCGCGCGTCGCCTGCGCGTCCTTGGCAGACACGAAGCGCGACAGCGGCTTCACGGTCAGGGGCGTGCCGCGGAAGCGCTCGGCAAAGCTGCGGTAGTGCTGGCGCGCCAGCAGCGTCGTCGGCGCGATCACCGCGACCTGCGCGCCCGACATCGCGGCGACGAAGGCCGCGCGCATCGCGACCTCGGTCTTGCCGAAGCCGACGTCACCGACGATCAGCCGGTCCATCGGCGTGCCGCGTTCCAGATCCTCGACCACGTCGCCGATCGCGCTCAGCTGGTCGTCGGTCTCCTGATAGGGGAACTTGGCGCAGAACGCCTCCCAGTCGTGGCCGGGGGCCTCCATGATCGGGGCGGCGCGCAGGTGGCGCTCGGCCGCGACGCGCATCAGCCGCTCGGCGATCTGGCGGATGCGCTCTTTCAGCGCCGCCTTCTTCGCCTGCCAGGCGCCGCCGCCGAGCTTGTCGAGGATGCCCTCCTCGTGGCCGTAGCGGCTCAGAAGCTCGATGTTGACGACGGGCAGGAACAGCCGGTCGCCGCCCTGGTATTCCAGCGAGACGCATTCGATCGTGGCGCCGGTGACGGTGAGCGTCTCGAGCCCCTTGTAGCGCCCGACGCCGTGGTCGACATGCACCACCAGGTCGCCCGGGGAAAGCGATTGAGCTTCGGTCAGGAAGTCCTTGGCCCGCTTGGCCTTCCGCGAGGGGCGGATCAGCCGCTCGCCCAGCACGTCCTGCTCGGACACCACCGTCAGCCCGTCGGCCTCGAAGCCCGAATCCAGGGGCCAGATCGCCAGGTGCAGCTTGCGCCCCTTCTCGGGCAGGTCGCGGATGTCGGCGATCAGGGTCGCGCCGCCGGTGCCCTCGTCCTCGAGCAGGCCCTTCAGGCGTTCGCGCGCGCCCTCGGACCACGAGGCGATGACGACGTTGCCGGTCTGAAGCCGCGCCTTCACATGGTCCGACAAAGCCGCGAACAGGCTGAGGTTCTCGACCTGGCGCTCGGGGGCGAAGTTGCGCCCGATCCGGCCGCCGGCATCCAGCGCCCCGGGCCCGGTCGGCTGCGGCAGCACCGACAGCTGGATCCGCCGCTGCCCCGACAGCGCCGCCTCCCAGGCGGCATCGTCGAGGTAGAGAAGATCGGGCGGGCAGGGCTTGTAGACCGCGTCGACCCGGTCACGCCGCTTCATCGCTTCGCGCCGGTTCTCGTACTGGTCGGCGATCTGGCTCCAGCGTTCGGTCCTGAGCGCCTCGACCCCGTCGTCGAGCATCACCGAGGCGCCCGGCAGGTAGTCGAACAGCGTCTCGAGCCGGTCGTGGAAGAACGGCAGCCAGTGTTCCATGCCCGCGTGCTTGCGCCCCGCGCTCACCGCCTCGTAGAGCGGGTCGTCGGTGCCGGCGGCGCCGAACTCGATGCGGTAGTTCTGCCGGAACCGGGTGATCGAGGGCTCGTCCAGGATCACCTCTGAGACCGGGGCGAAGTCGATCCGGGTCAGCTTCTCGACCGTCCTCTGTGTCTCGGGGTCGAAGAGCCGCGCGCCGTCGAGCACGTCGCCCCACAGGTCAAGCCGCACCGGCCCCGGCATCCCCGGCGCGAAGACGTCGATGATGCCGCCGCGCACGGCGAAATCGCCCGGTTCGGACACGGTCGCGGTCTGGGAAAAGCCCATCCGCACCAGCCAGTCCTTCAGCCGCCCCTCGTCGAGCGCGCCGCCGACGCGGGCCGAGAACGAGGCGCCGGCGATGACCTCGCGCGCGGGCAGGCGCTGCGAGACCGCGTTGAGCGTGGTGAGCAGGATCACCGGCGCGGGCAGCCCCGCCGCCAGCGCCGCCAGCACCGCCATCCGGCGCGAGGCGACCTCGGCATTGGGCGACATGCGGTCGTAGGGCAGGCAGTCCCAGGCCGGCAGCCGCATCACCGGCGCCTCGGGTGCCATGAAGGCGAGGGCGGCGCGCATCGCCTCCATCCGCCGTTCGTCGCGCGCGACATGGATGACGGGCGCGCCGCGGGCAAGCTCGCGGGCGAGGAGGCGGGCGTCGAAACCCTCGGGCGCGCCCGAGAGCAGGATCCGGGAGGACTGGGTCATGGCGGTGAAGTCGGCGCTGGCGCGGGGGTTGTCAACTGCGAACCGGGGTCAGAGCACGCGCAGGCTGAGGTTCTGCAGCATGCCCCACATCGCGGTGAGCAGGATCGAGAGCATGGCGATGATCTGCACGACCAGCCGGTGGGTCATCAGCCGCTGGTACATCGGCGCCAGCGCCTCGGTGTCGCCGGTTTCGGCGTTGGCGGCGGCGTGGGCTTGGGCCTGGGCCTGGGCCTGGGCCTGGGCGCTGGCCTGGGCGGGGCCGCCCTCGGCGTACCAGTCGGAATCGAGCAGCTGCGCGAGCCGCAGCGTCAGCGCCCCCACCACGCTGAGCGGCAGGAAGATCAGGAACAGCGCCTGGCCCAGCTGCAGCCCGTAGCCGAAGCCCAGGATCGCGGTCGAGGTCAGCAGGCCCGCGACCACCGCCACGACCAGCGTGCCGGCGGTGCGGTGGATGTAGAGCAGCCGGTTGAGGCTGATGCGCAGCATCGCCACCAGGTCGGTCTCGGCCTGGCCATGCAGGCGGCGGGCGCGGCTGACCATGTCCCAAGGCACGCCGGCGACGGTATGGGCGACGCGGCTCCAGGTCACGGCGAGCGCGATCCAGTACCACAGGTTCGAGAACGACCGCATGTCGATCACAGAGGATATCGTGTCGAAGAGGTTCACGCGGAAGCGCCGGTCCCTGGAAGGCGCCCCGGGCGGCCGTGCCGCGGCGGCAGGTCGCGGCGGTCGGAGCGGGGGGCGGCTTGATCATTCTCGTCCGTTCCGTGTAACCGCTTGGAACGTGCGCGCCAAGTGCAAGTCGCCCACAGCCAGCCGCCCAGAACCAGTCGAGGTCATCATGTCCCGTACCGTTCCGCCGATCGTCGCCGCCTATCCCTCGGGCCGGCCGCGGCGGCTGCGACGCACGCCGGGGCTTCGGGCGCTGGTGGCCGAGACGGTGCTGACGCCCGCCGACCTGATCTGGCCGATCTTCGTGACCGACGTGCCCGGCGCCGATGTCGAGGTCGCCTCGATGCCCGGCGTCCGGCGGCTGACGGTCGAGGGCGCCGTGCGCGCGGCCGAGCGCGCGGCCGAGCTGGCGATCCCGGCCCTGTGCCTGTTCCCCTTCACCGACCCCGCCCGCCGCACCGAGGCCTGCGCCGAGGCCTGGGACCCCGAGAACATCACCAACCGGGCGATCCGGGCGATCAAGGCCGCGGTGCCCGAGGTGATGGTGATGACCGACATCGCGCTGGATCCCTACAACATCAACGGCCATGACGGGCTGGTGCGCGACGGGGTGATCGTGAACGACGAGACGGTCGAGGCGCTGGTGCGGATGGCGCTGGCGCAGGCCGATGCCGGGGCCGACATCCTGGGGCCCTCGGACATGATGGACGGCCGGATCGGGGCGATGCGCGCGGCGCTCGAGGCGGCGGGGCACAAGGAGGTGGCGATCCTGAGCTATGCCGCCAAGTTCGCCTCGGGCTTCTACGGGCCGTTCCGCGACGCGGTCGGCGCCTCGGGACGGCTGGTGGGCGACAAGAAGACCTACCAGATCGATCCCGGCAATGCCGAGGAGGCGCTGCGCGCCGTCGCGCGCGACCTTGCCGAGGGCGCCGACATGGTGATGGTCAAGCCGGGGATGCCCTATCTCGACATCTGCCGGCAGGTGAAGGACGGGTTCCGGGTGCCGGTCTTCGCCTACCAGGTCTCTGGCGAATACGCGATGCTCGAGGGCGCGATCCGCAATGGCTGGCTGGACCGCAAGGTCGTGGCCGAGACGCTCGTCGGGTTCAAGCGGGCGGGCTGCGACGGGGTGCTGACCTATTACGCGCCCGAGGTCGCCGAGGCGCTGCGGGGCTGAGCGACGGCCGGACGCGGGCCGGAGGATCGCTGGGCGGGGGCAGGGGCAGGACTGGGGCCGGGCACGCGGCCGGGCACGGGCAGCCGGGCGGGTTCAGGGTGCCGGGGCGCGGGAGGGGGCTCCGCCCCCGCGGCTGCGCCGCCCCCCGGGATATTTTCACCAATGCGAAAGTGGCGCGCGCCGGCGCGGGCGGCCGCGGGTTTCCGCCGGGGCCGGCGCCGCAGGCGCGTGACAGGGGCCGCGCTTTGGCCTAGGGTTTGTGGCCAGAGGCCGTGAAGGCCCAATGTGTGAGGTGTGCCCCGCGGGGCCGAGCAAGGGATCCGGATGATGGTTGATCGGGTGGTGTCGCGCCGCGGGCTGGTGCTGGGCGGGGGCGCGTTGCTGGGATTGGCGGCCTGCGGCAACGGTGTCGGGGGCAGCCGGGGCCTGCAGCTCGATGCGCGGGTCGACGCGACGCGCGACTACCTGCGCCAGCGCTATCCGGGCACGGCCGACCTGATGAGCCGCGCCTCGGGCATCCTCTACATGCCGCTGATGACCGAGGCCGGGCTGGGGATCGGCGGCGCCTATGGCCAGGGCGCGCTGCGGATCAACGATGTCACCGTCGACTTCTATTCCGCGACCCAGGCGAGCTTCGGGCTGCAGATCGGGGCGCAGCAATATGCCCATGCGCTGTTCTTCATGACGCCCGAGGCGCTGGCGCAGTTCCGGTCGAGCCCGGGCTGGGTCGCGGGGGCGGATGCGAAATACGCCACGCCGCAGGACGGCGGCTCGCTGGGGGCGGACACGACCACGACGATGACCCCGGTCATCGCCATGGTCTTCGGCCAGGCCGGGCTGATCGCGGGCGCCACGGTCGAGGGCACGAAGTACACCCGGATCATTCCCTGACCGGAACCGGCGTCCGGCGCCGCAGTCTGGCGCCGCCGTCTGGCACCGTCGCCGGGAGGCGCCGTCTGGCGCCGTCGCCGGGGGGCACGTCGGCCCGGGGCGGGCGCGCGCCTTGGTCTCCGGCGCGCCGGAGACCGTGCGGGGGGCGCCGGGCGGGCGGGTCAGCCGTCGTCGCCGTAGCGCTCGTCGTCGTCATAGACATCCTCGCCGTCGGGCAGGTACTTGCCCGAGACCTTCAGCGAGTGGTCGTCGTGGCGGGGGTCCATGACCACGTCCGACGGCAACTCGCCCGAGAGCCATTCGCGGATCTCCTGCGCGGCCTCCGACGTCTCCTGCCCGGTCAGCTCGGCGATATAGGCCACGAAGGCGCGCTGGTCGCCGTCGATGTCCTCAAGCTCGGCCTCGTCGGCCCCGGGCCAGCGGTCGCTGATCGCATCGAAGAACGCGGCCCAGTTGTCGCTCACATGCTGCCATTTCATCGCGGGGGCCCTCCTTGGTCTGCCTCTGATGTTTGGCCATCAACGGCAAGCGGCCCCCAAACGTTCCCGGCGCCGCCGCAGGTTTTCACCCGCCGATCCTCGCGCCGGCGGGGCGCCGCGCAAAGAGCCGGGATCGTTCGGATTTTCTGCAATACGGGCGGATCAGCCGTCCTGCCAGCGCGCGACGCGGGCGCGGATCGCGGCGATGCGGTCGTCGGTCGCGGGGTGGCTGAGCAGCCAGGCCGGGGCCGAGTGGCGGGCGCCGGTCAGCGCGTCGAGCTTGCGAAACAGCGAGATCTGTGGCTCGGCCCCGAGGCCGGCCTTCAGCATCAGCGCGGTGGCGTAGCGGTCGGCCTCGTATTCGTCGCCGCGCGACAGCCGCGCCGCCACCAGCCGCACCAGAGTGTCGGCGACCAGCGTGCCCAGCCCCGGCAGCAGCCGGCCCAGCAGCGGCACCAGAAGCGCGCGCGCCGCGTTCTGGCCCGAGAAGTCGATCATCCGCCGCCGCGCGTGGCCCAGCGCGACATGCCCGAGTTCATGCGCGATGACCGAGCCCATCTCCTCGGGGGTGACGCTGCCGTCGCGCAGGCGGGCGACGAAGCCCTCGGTCAGGAAGATGCGGCCGTCGGGCGCGGCAAGGCCGTTCACCGCCGGGATCCGGTAGAGCCGGACCGGGATCCGCGCGACCCCCGCCGCCCGCGCGAGCCGGTCGAGCACCGGGGCCAGCGCGGGTTCCTCGAGCGGGACCGAGTTGCGGCGCAGCTCGGCCCGGGTGCGGATCGCCGAGAGATGCCACATCACCAGCCCGTAGCCGAGCATCAGCACCAGGGGCAGCAGCTTCAGCATCAGCGGGTCAGCACCAGTTCGCCACCGCGGATCTCGAGGCTGGAGAAGCGCGACAGGTAGCCCATGCCCAGCAGCGAATCCTCGAGCGCGCCGTCGGTGACGGTGGCGCGCACGCGGCGGTCCTCGACGCCGCCCAGCACGACGCTGTCGATGCGCACGGGCGCGGTGGCGACGCGGCCGTTGGCGGTGGTGGCGCGGCCGATGTAGGCCAGCCCCTGCGTGTCGATGCCGGCGCGCGCGGCATCGGCGCGCGCCAGCACCATGTCGGTCGCGCCGGTGTCGACCACCATGCGCACCGGCACGCCGTTCAGCTCGAGCGTCAGGTAGTAGTGGCCGTCGGGGCTGACCGGGACGGCGATGCGCGCGCCGGCGTCGAACACCGCTTGGCGCGGCATCACGTCCTGGCGGATGTCCTGCCACAGGCCATGCGCGGCGATGACGCCCAGGAACAGCAGCGCCCAGGTCAGCGCCTGCGCCATCACCCGGCCGAAATTGGCGCGCAGCATCGCGAAGACCGCGCCGCCGACGGCCAGCGCCAGCAGTCCCAGGTAGATCAGGCGCGCGGTGTCGTCGGGCGAGAGCATGGGACCAATCTAGGCATTGCCGCGCGCGATGTCACCGCCCGCGCGGCAGCATCGGCACCACCCCCGCGCCCCGCAGCCCGTCGAGCATGAACTGCACCGCGAGCGCCGCGAGCAGCATCCCCAGCAGCCGCGTGACCACCAGCGTGCCGGTGCGCCCCAGAAGCCGCTCGATCGGGCCGGCCAGCAGGAACATCACCATCACGCAGGCCAGCACCGCCAGCATCACCCCGTGGATCGCCGCGACGTGGCGCCACTGGCCGCCGCCTTCGCCCGCCAGCAGGATCATCGTCGCGAAGGCGCCGGGGCCGCCGATCAGCGGGGTGGCGAGCGGGAAGATCGAGGGGTCGTCCTCGGCATCCGCCGCGCTTTCGGCCGACTGGCCCTCGCGGCGCTGGGTGCGCCGTTCGAACAGCATGTCGAGCGCGGTGAGGAACAGAAGCGCGCCGCCGGCGATGCGGAAGGCGGGCATCGAGATGCCGATGCCCGACAGGATATGCTCGCCGAACAGGCCGAAGAGCGTCATCAGCCCGGCCGCGATCAGGCAGGCGCGCAGGCCCACGGCCCGGCGGCGGCGCGCGTCCATCCCGCGGGTGAGCGCGATGAACAGCGGCGCGAGCCCGATCGGGTCGACGACGACGAAAAGCGTGACGAAGGCGGTGACGAGGTCGGTCATCGGGTCCGGTGGCCTTGGGAAGGGTCGCCCCAGCCTAGCCGCGGCCCGGGCGTCCTGTCATCTGCGGCGTCGCCTGCGCGGCGCGGGGCCTGCGCCGCGTGGGGGCCGTGCCACGGGGGCGCCCCGGGGGGCGCTGCGGGTCACTCGGCGGCGGCGCGGGCGGCGCGGATCTCGGCCAGCGCCGGCGGCAGCGCGGCCGCGAGCGCGTCGAGATCGGCGGGGCGGCCGCAGCTGATGCGGATGCAGCGGTCCTGCGGCGCGACGAAGGGCATCCGCACGAAGACGCCGCGCGCCGACAGCGCCGCCACCAGCGCGCGGGCGAAGCCGCCGTCGGCATGGCAGTCGACGGTGACGAAATTGGTGGCCGAGGGCAGGGCCGTCAGCCCGTTCTCGGCCGCGATCGCGCCGATGCGGGCGCGGGCGGTCGCGACCTCGGCCCGGACATGGGCCAGCCAGTCCTGATCCTGCAGCGCCGCCAGCGCGCCCGCGAGCGAGACGCGGCCCATGCCGAAGTGGTTGCGCACCCGGTCGAAGGCGGCGATCAGCGCCGGCGCGCCCAGCGCATAGCCGACCCGCGCCCCCGCGAGCCCGTAGGCCTTCGAGAAGGTGCGCATCCGGATCACCCGCGGATCGTCGGGGTCGACCGAGGGCGCGGCCCCGTGCGGCGCGAATTCGAGATAGGCCTCGTCGAGCACCAGCAGGCAGCCCTCGGGCAGCCGCGCGATCATCGCCTCGATGACGGGGCCGGGATGGACCGAGCCCATCGGGTTGTCGGGATTGGCAAGGTAGACCAGCCGGGCGCCGGTCGCGGCGGCGCGGGCCAGCAGCGCCTCGGGATCCTCGGCATCGTCGCGGTAGGGCACGGTCTCGAGCCGGCCGCCGAAGCCCGCGACATGGTAGTTGAAGGTGGGATAGGCGCCGGTCGAGGTCACGACCACCGTGCCCTCGGTCACCGTCAGCCGCACCAGCAGGCCCAGAAGGCCGTCGATGCCCTCGCCGATCATCACGTGGCCGGGGGCGCAGCCGTTGGCCTCGGCGATGGCGTGGCGCAGCGCGTGCGCCTCGGGGTCGGCGTACATCCACGCCTCGGGCGCGGCCGCCTGCATCGCGGCTATGGCGTGCGGCGAGGGGCCGAAGACGTTCTCGTTCGCGCCGAGCCGGGCGGCGAAGGCCGCGCCGCGGGCGCGCTCCTGCGCCTCGGGCCCGACGAAGGGCACGGTCGCGGGCAGCGACGCGACGAGCGGCGTGAGAAGCGAGGGGGCGGGGGCGCGGCTGTCCTGGGTCATGGCCGACAGAAAGCCGATTTCGACGGGCACGGCAAGGGCCGCGGCGGCGGGCGGCAGGGAAGGACGGGGGCCCGGCCTCACGGTCGTCCGCGCATCGCGACGGAGCGGCCACCGTCATCGTCAACGGGTCCCAGCGCCACGGCGCTTGACCTTGTGCCCTCGGGCGCCTCTCGGCCTGCCTCAGAGTGGGCGTGGAGCGCGCTCCTCTCGAAGCCGCCGAGGGCTCGGTCCCGCAGTTCTACCTGGGCGTCATGCTGAAGGAGGCGGGCATGACGCTCGGGGATGTCGACGCGCTTAAGATGACCGCGGGCGCCGCCTTCGACGCCGGCAAGGTCGATGCCGCCGTCACCTGGGACCCGCGGCAAGATGGCCAAGGGCGGCAAGATCCTCGTCGACAGCGCCACCTCGCCGGCCTGATCACACTGGTGACCACGAAGGCCGCGGCTGAGGAGAACCCGGACCGGATGCGGGCGCTCTGCCGCGCCTGGACCAGGGCCGTCGAATGGCAGAAGGCCAGCCCCGAGACGGCCGACGCGGTGATGGCCAGGGGCGTGGGCGGCTGGCTCGACGATCCGAAGGTCTTCGCCGAGACGCGTGCCGGCATCGCCTTCTGCGACGCGGCGATGACCGCGGCCTTCATGGACCCGTCGCACCCGGACGGGACCCTGAAGACCATCGCCAACGCCGAAGCGCTGGGCACCGCCGCGGGTCTCTTCGCCCTGACGCCGGAGCCCGCCGCGATGCTGGCGCCCGGCATCGTCGAGGGACGGGAAGGCCGGCCCGGTGTGGACCCGATCGCTGCCGAGCCCCAAGGTCGAGATCGCGCGCGCCGCCTCTGTGGGGCTGTCGCTCGCCTCGGCGCTGACGATCTTCGCCCTCTGGTGCCTGCGGGCCTGCGGGGGGATCACGCCCCCCGACTTCCTCGCCACGCCGGGCGAGGAAGTCGTCGCCGCCCTGAAGCGCATCGCCGCCCTGTCGCTGTTCGAAAACATCTGGGCGAGCCTCGTCGTGATCCTGTCGGGGGTCGTGCCGGCCTCGATCCGCGCGGTGCCGCTCGGGATCCCGATGGGCAGCGTCACGGCGGTCGAGGCGGTGATCGGGCCGGTGACCGGCTTCGTGCACCACATCCCCGTCTCGGCGCTGACCCCGCTGCCGATCCTGTGGATCGGCATCGGGATCGAGCGGAAGATCATGGTGATCTTCCTTGGCACCTTCTTTCAGCAGCCGATCCTGATCGCCGGCGTCCCGGCCCGCGCCACAACGCCCTGATCGACTGCGCCTGCACGCTGGGCGCGCGGCGCACGGCGGTGGTGGCCAACGTCGTGGTGCCCGCCTGCCTGCCCGGCGTGACGGACAGCCTGCGCGTCAGCATGGGCTGTGCCCGGACCTGTCCCGTCGTGGCCGAGCCGGTGGCCGCGGGGCCGGCTTTGGCTACATGATCCTGAACGCGATGCGCGGGCTTTTTTCCGACGTGATCCTGCTGGGCGTCTTCACCCTCGGCCTGCCGGGGGTGAAGACCGACTTCCTCTTCAAGGGGATGCGCCGGCGGCGTCTGCCCTGGTCGGCCGATTTCTGAAAGGGGCTCCGATGAGCCTGCTCGACATGCAGGACATCACCCTGCGCTTCACCCCCCTTAGGGCAAGCCCGCGGTCACCGCGCTAGACGGCGTGTCGCGGAGGGTACCGACAACACCCTCTCGGTCAGCGCCGGCCCCTCGGGCTGCGGCTTGTCCACGCTGCTGCGGCTGGCCGCCGGGCTCGAGGCACCGACCGCCGGCACCATGACCCTCGACGGCCCCTCGGCCGACAGCGGCATGGTGGTCCAGTCCCACACGCCGTTTCCGTGGCTCACCTTGCGCGAGAACGTCATGTTCGGCCCGAAGCTCGAGACGCTGCCCCGCGCCGAATGCGAGGAGATCGCCGACCGGCTGCTCGGCCTCGTGCATCTCAAGGGGGGCGAGGATCATTACCCGAAGGAGCTGTCGGGCGGCATGCGCCAGCGGGTGGCGCTGGCCAACGAGCCGCGCATCCTTCCGATGGACGAGCCCTTCGGCGCGCCCGACAGCCAGACCCGCCAGCACATGCAGGAATTGCTGCTCGAGGTCTGGCAGTCGCAGCGCAAGACCGTGCTCTTCATCACCCACGACATCGACGGGGCGATCTTCCCTGGCGACGAGGTCCAGGTGATGAGCGCCCGGCCCGGCCGCATCCGCGAGACGCTGACGATCGGCATTCCCCGCCCGCGCGCGCTCGACGTGCTGACCGACGCGGCCTTCATGGGCGACAAGGCGCGATCCCGGGACTGATGCACGACCGCCAGCGCGCCGCCTGAGGGGCCGAAACGGCGTTGGTGCCCATGTTGATGCGACAGTGTCGTGGCTGACGGCCTGACGCCGTCTCTCCCATAAGCGCCTGAGTGCCGGGGCCGGGAGGAGAGGGCGGCGTTCGGCGGGACGGGCGGACGGGGGCGCTGCCCCCGCGGCCTGCGGCCGTCCCCCGGGATATTTCGACCAAGTCGAAAGGGCGGGCAGCGCGGGCCGCGCCCCGGCCACGGCAGGGTCGCGGGGTGGTGGTGGACCACGGGGCTGTCGGGCGGTCTCGTGCGGAGGGTCGCCTGCGGGCGGGGCGGTCAGGCGCGGGGGATCGCGGCGGCGTCGGGCGCGGGGGAGACGGCCTCCTCGAGGATCATGGCGCTGTCCTCGGCGGGGGCGCGCAGGTCGCGGTCGAGCGCGCGGGTGCCGGGATCGGCATAGGCGCCCATAGCGAGCGCGAAGGCGAGCGGGCTGAGCGCCAGGGCGGGGCTGGGTCTGCGGGTCATCGCGATGCTCCGGTTGCCACGGTTGGTGTGGGCGATATGGGCAGCCTGCGCCCGCCCGCCATCCCCCCGCAACTCACCGATCGGTGATGCCGCACTGCAGCCGGCAAGGCTTTGCCGGTCCGGTTACAGCCGATCACGCTCCGGGTGGTCGGACGCGCCGCCTTGGCACGATCCGCCCAAGGCGCGCGCGGATCGCCGGGGGTCACCAGTGGCTCCAGTGGCGGCGGGAGCGGGGGCGGTCTCCGGCCCGCGGGTGTGCGGGGGGTGGGGCCGGGAGACCCTTGGAGGAAAGCTCGGGAACCGAGGTGCCTCGGGGGTACCGGGCGGGGCTGGCGGCGCGGGCAGGGGTCGGGACAATCGGCTTTGGAAATGCCTCAATGGGCGTGGGACGGGCATGGGCTTGGGACGGGCCCGGAATGGGGCCGGGCGGGCGGCCCGGGCCGGGAGCTGAGCAAAACAGGGCGGAGGCCGGGCTGGCCGAAGCGCGTCGGGACGGGCCGGGGAATGCGGGCTGGGCTGCTGCGGGCCGCGCGGCAGCCGGTTGGGCTTGGGCGTGCTGAAACGGGTCGGGCCAGATAGGCTGGCCAGACAGGTGCGACGGGGCAGGCCGGGATTGGGCCGGGGGCCGGGGACAGCGCAGAGGACTGAACAGGGGACTGCGTCGGGCACCCGGGCCGGGCAATCGGGCCGGGGACTGGGGCCGGGCGCTGGGGCCGGGGGACGGCAGCGGGCGGCGGGGTCGGCGGGGGTGGGGCCGGGGTGCCGTCGCGCCAGCGGCGGGGGGAAACGCCGGCGCGGCCTTGTCTTTCCGGTCGCGAATGCCAGAAATGGGCATGGGCGGTTCGCGACGGGAACCGCCGGCGCCGGAGCGGCGCCCGAGGAGACTGTCATCGAGCCCCGTTCGCCCACCTTCGCCCCCTTCGCCAATCCCGCCTTCCGGCGGCTCTGGCTCGCCTCGCAGACCTCGAACCTCGGCGGGCTGATCCAGACGGTGGGCGCGGGCTGGCTGATGACCTCGCTGTCGTCCTCGGCCGACATGGTCGCGCTGGTGCAGGCCTCGAACACGCTGCCGATCATGGTGCTGTCGCTGGTCGCGGGCGCGCTGGCCGACAGCTTCGAGCGGCGCACGATCCTGATCGCGGCGCAGGCGTTCATGCTGGCGGTCTCGATCGGCCTCGCGCTCTGTGCCTGGGCGGGGCTGCTGACCCCCTGGGGGCTTCTGGGCTTCACCTTCGCGATCGGCGCGGGGGTCGCGCTCTACAACCCGTCGTGGCAGGCCTCGATGGGCGACATCGTCGCGCGCGAGGACCTGTCGGCCGCGGTCTCGCTGAACTCGATGGGGTTCAACCTGATGCGCTCGGTCGGGCCGGCGCTGGGGGGGATCCTCGTCGCGATCGCGGGCGCGGCGGCGGCCTTCGCGGTCAACGCCGCAAGCTACATCCCCAACATCTGGGCGCTGTGGATGTGGCGCCCCGAGCGGGCGCCGAACCGGCTGCCGCGCGAGGCGCTGCCGCAGGCGCTGGGGGCGGGGCTGCGCTACGTGTCGATGTCGCCCAACCTGATGCGGGTGATGGGGCGGGCGGCGGTGTTCGGGTTCGCCGCCTCCTCGGCGATGGCGCTGATGCCGATCGTGGCGCGCGACCTGCTGGGCGGATCGGCGCTGACCTTCGGGCTGTGCCTGGGCTTCTTCGGCTTCGGCGCGATCGGCGGGGTGATGGCCAATGCCCGGCTGCGCGCGCGGTTCCGCAACGAATACATCGTCACCGGCGCCTTCCTCGGCTTCGCCTTCGGCGCGGCCGGGCTGGGGCTGAGCCACGCGCTGTGGATGGCCGCGCCCTTCCTGCTGGTCGGGGGCGCCTGCTGGGTGCTGGCGCTGTCGCTGTTCAACGTCACCGTGCAGCTGTCGACCCCGCGCTGGGTCGTGGGCCGCGCGGTCAGCTTCTACCAGACCGCCACCTTCGGCGGCATGGCCGCCGGGTCCTGGATCTGGGGCGTCTTCGCCGACAGCCACGGCGTCAGCCCGGCGCTGTTCGCCGCCGCGGCGCTTCTGGTCACCGGCGCCGTCGTCGGGCGCTGGCTGCCGCTGGCCGAGTTCGGCAACCTCGACCTCGCGCCCGCCGGCCGGTTCCGCGAGCCCGAGCTGGCGCTCGACATCCGCGCCCGGTCGGGGCCGATCATGGTCATGGTCGACTACGTGATCGCGGCCGAGGACACCGACGCCTTCCTGGCCGAGATGACGCTGCGCCGCCGGGTGCGGATCCGCGACGGCGCCCGGCAATGGGGCCTGCTGCGCGATCTCGAGACGCCCGACATCTGGACCGAGACCTATCACGTGCCGACCTGGACCGACTACGTGCGCCACAACGAGCGCCGCACCAAGGCCGACCTCGAGAATTTCGAGCGGCTGCTGGCGCTGCACCGCGGCCCGGGCCGGCCGCGGGTGCACCGGATGATCGAGCGCCAGACCGTGCCGCTGCACGACGACATGGCGCCCAAGCCCGCCTCGCCGACGGAATTGCAGCAGTAACCTTTCGGTGGCAGGATCGCCCGCGAAAGGGGATCCCATGGCCGAACCGGACGAGACCAAGCTGACGCGCACCAAGCGGGCCTGGGCGGCGGCGGGCCGGTTCCTGACCGGGGCGGCGCGGGACGGGGACGGGAACCGTGACGGAAACCGTGACGGGGCCACGCGGCTGCCGCCGGGCCAGCACCTCGTCACCGACTGGCCGGTGCTGGACCTGGGGATCGAGCCCGAGATCGACCTGGCCCGCTTCCGACTGGAGGTGACGGGCTTCGTCGACACCCGGCTGTCGCTGGACTGGCCGGCGCTGATGGCGCTGCCGCAGGTCGCGCGGCGCAGCGACATCCACTGCGTCACCACCTGGTCGCGCTATGACAACGACTGGCAGGGCATCGCGGTCGACGAGATCCTGGCCCGCGCGGGGGTGATGGAGATCGCGGGCCACGTGCTGCTGCACGGCGCGGACGGCTATGTCACCAACCTGCCGCTGGCGGATTTCGCCGCGCCCGGGGCGCTGCTGGCCACGCACTGGCAGGGCGCGCCGCTGACGCGGGCGCATGGCGGGCCGCTGCGGGCGGTGGTGCCGCATCTCTATTTCTGGAAAAGCGCCAAGTGGCTGACCCGGATCGAGGTGATCGGCACCGATCAGGCCGGGTTCTGGGAACGCAACGGCTATCACATGCGCGGCGACCCCTGGGCCGAGGAACGCTATGGCTGAGCCCGGTCGTGCCGCGCCGCGTCGCGGATGTTGCCGCGCTGCGGCGGGAGCGGTACAGCTAGATCCTGCCGGCCTGTCGCCGGGACGGAAGGGGCGCACATGGCCGAGGGTCTGTCGATCATCGTGGTGGAGAAGGACCGCGACCGCGCCCTGCGCATCGTCGACGCGCTCAGCGCCTCGGGCAACCATTCGATCCAGGTGCTGGGCGAGGAGGTCGGCCTGGCCCGCCGCATCGCCGAGCGTCGGCCGGACCTGGTGCTGATCGACATGGAAAACCCCTCACGCGACCAGCTCGAGGAACTCGCGCTCGCCTCGGGGCCGACCGAGCGGGCGGTGGCGATGTTCGTCGACCGTTCGGACGAGGGGCTGACCAAGGCCGCGATCGAGGCCGGCGTCTCGGCCTATGTCGTCGACGGGCTGCGCCCCGAGCGGATCAAGCCGGTGATGGATGCCGCGATCGCGCGCTTCCACATGTTCTCGAAGATGCGCGCCGAACTTGCCGCGACGCGCGCCGCGCTCGAGGAACGCAAGGTCGTCGACCGCGCCAAGGGCCTGCTGATGCGCGCGCGCGGGATTTCCGAGGACGAGGCCTATGCCCTCCTGCGCAAGACGGCGATGGACCAGGGGCGCAAGATCGCCGACGTGGCGCAGGCGCTGGTGACGGCAGCGGAGCTTTTGAAATGACGGTCGAGACGCTGCACATCGGGTTCGTCGCGCTGATCGACGCGGGCCCCCTGATCGTCGCCGAGGAACTGGGATTCGCCGAGGAGGAGGGGCTGCGGCTCGACCTGCGGCGGGCGCCGTCCTGGTCGATGCTGCGCGACATGCTGGCCTTCGGGCAGATCGACGCGGCGCAGCTGCTGGCGCCGGTGCCGATCGCGACCGCGCTGGGCCTTGGGGGCGCGGTGCCGCGGATCGACGCGCTGCAGGTGCTGTCGGTGAACGGCACCGTGATCGGCGTGTCGCGCGGCCTGGCCGACGCGCTGCGCCTGGGCGGGCATGTCTTCGACTTCACCGATGCCGCCGCCGCCGGGCGGGCGATGATCGCCGCGGCCGGGGACGGGGGGCTGCGCCTGGGGGTGCCGTTCCCGTTCTCGATGCAGGCCGAGCTGGTGCATTACTGGCTGAACGCGCTGGGCTTCGATGCCGCGCGCGGGCTGATCGTGCGCACGGTGCCGCCGCCGCGCATGGCCGAGGCGGTCGAGGCCGGAGAGATCGACGCCTTCTGCGTGGGCGAGCCCTGGGGCTCGGTCGGGGTCGAGCGCGGCGCGGCCGAGCTGCTGCTGCCGGGGGCCGCGATCTGGTCCTTCGCGCCCGAGAAGGTGCTGGCGGTGCGTCACTCCTGGGCCGAGACCAACCACGAGCTGGGCGGGCGGCTGTCGCGCGCGGTCTGGCGCGCCGGGCGCTGGCTTGCGGTGCCAGGCAACCGGGCGACCGCCTCCGAGCTGCTGGCACGCAGCTCCTATCTCGATCTCTCGCCCGAGGTGATCGAGCGGGCGCTGCAAGGCCGGCTGCTGATCGCGCCCGGCGGGACCGAGGCCGCGACCGAGCGCTTCATCGAGTTCCACGACGGCGGCGCAAGCTTTCCCTGGCGCAGCCAGGCGGGCTGGATCGCGCACCGGCTGGCGTTGCGCCACGGGCTGGACCCGGCCATGGCGGCCGAGACCGGCAAGGCCGTGTTCCGCCCCGATCTCTACCGCAAGTTCCTGAAGGACACCGGCGCGCCGATGCCCGGCGCCTCGGAGAAGATCGAGGGTGCGACCGACGGGCCGGTCGGGGTCGGCGCCTCGCAGGGGCGGCTGATTCTGTGCCGCAACCGTTTCTTCGATGGCGCGATTTTCGACCCTGCGGCGGAAGTTTGACAAATTTCTGTGCATAAATTGCGTGGAAATCGCCGGTTACGGGACAATCTTGCGGAAACGACCCTTAACAGGCCGATGACCTTTGACAGGCAGGCTGCACCTGCGGCATAGCTGAGGTACCGGAACAAGGGCGTTCCGACATCCATTCCCCAAAGTTTTGGGAACCGAGCAAAGCCGCTCGACCCGCGTGATCCTCGAAAGAGATGACGCGCGTCCTGCGGCCTTTTTTCTTTGCGCGGCTCCCAACCTGCTCTTGTCAGTCGAGCCGCCAGTATGAGGGATCTGGAATGAAACGCTTCGCTTCGCTTCTGTTGACGACCTCCATCCTGACCGCCGGTGCAGCCCATGCCTGGACCGACGGCATCGAGAAGGACGAGCTGACGCTCGGCTTCATCAAGCTCACCGACATGGCGCCGATCGCGATCGCCAAGGAAAAGGGCTTCTTCGACGACGAGGGCCTGTCGGTCACCGTCGAGGCCCAGTCGAACTGGAAGGTGCTGCTGGACCGGGTGATCTCGGGCGAGCTGGATGGCGCGCACATGCTGGCCGGCCAGCCGATCGCCGCGACCATCGGCTACGGCACCCAGGGCGATGTGATCACGCCGTTCTCGATGGACCTGAACGGCAATGCGATCACGGTGTCGAACGCGGTCTGGGACGAGATGAAGGCCAATGTGCCGATGGGCGCCGACGGCAAGCCCGAGCATCCGATCTCGGCCGCCGCGCTGAAGCCGGTGATCGAGAAGTACCGCGCCGAGGGCAAGCCCTTCAACCTGGGCATGGTCTTCCCGGTCTCGACCCACAATTACGAACTGCGCTACTGGCTTGCCGCCGGCGGCATCAACCCCGGCCTCTACTCGCCCGAGGACGTCTCGGGCCAGATCGCGGGTGACGTGCTGATCTCGGTCACCCCGCCGCCGCAGATGCCGGCGACGATGGAGGCGGGCACGATCCTGGGCTATTCCGTGGGCGAGCCCTGGAACCAGGCCGCGGTCGCCAAGGGCATCGGCGTTCCCGTGATCACGGATCACGACATCTGGAACAACAACCCCGAGAAGGTCTTCGGCTTCACCGCGAAATTCGCGCAAGAGAACCCGAACACCGTTCTCGCCGTCACCAAGGCGCTGATCCGCGCCGCGATCTGGCTGGACGAGAACGACAACGCCAACCGCGCCGAGGCGGTCGAGATCCTGTCGCGCCCCGAATATGTCGGCGCCGATGCTGCCGTGATCGCGAACTCGATGACCGGCACCTTCGAATACGAGAAGGGCGACAAGCGCCCGGCGCCGGACTTCAACGTCTTCTTCCGCTACAACGCGACCTTCCCCTACTACTCGGACGCGGTCTGGTACCTGACCCAGATGCGCCGCTGGGGCCAGATCGACGAAGCGCAGACCGACGCCTGGTATGACGAGACCGCCAAGAAGGTCTATCGCCCCGACCTCTACGAGGCCGCCGCCAACGCGCTGGTCGAAGAGGGCGTCGTCACCGCCGACATGTTCGACTTCGACGAGGACGGCTATCGCGAGCCGACCAGCGCCTTCCTCGACGGTGTCAGCTACGACGGCAAGCAACCCAACGCCTATATCGACAGCCTGACCATCGGGCTGAAGGACGACCAGAAGGTCGTTGGCGGCCAGGTCACCAACTGACCCGCCACGCCCGACTGACTGCCTGACTGCCTGACTGCCTCCCGCCGCGGCCCGCGAGGACCGCGCGCCCGGCGGGATACTGCCTGAACCCTTCCAAGCCACGCCCTGCCCCCCGAAGGAGCGCCGCCATGACCGCCATCGATCCCGCCGCGATGCCCGATCCGGCCCGCGAGGCCCGCCGCGAACGCCGCTTTAGCCGCATCAACAAGCTCGACGCCTGGTTCCGGGTGCTGGGCCTTCCCTGGGTCACCCCGATCCTGCGCGCCGCCGCCGGCGACAACCCGAAGGCGCAGATGAAGCAGCTCTGGCAGCTTGCCGGGGTGCCGCTGGTCGCGATCGCGATCTTCGTCGGGACCTGGGCGGCGCTGGCGCCGCAGGTGCAGACCTCGCTCGGTGCCATTCCCGGCCCGGTGCAGGTCTGGGAGCAGGCCGTCGTGCTGCACGACGACGCCATGGCCGAGCGCGCCAAGGCGTCCGAATTCTACGCCCAGCAGGACGAGCGCAACGCCAAGTTCGTCGCCGACGGCCATCCCGAGCGGGTCCGCGAGCGCGTCTATACCGGCAAGCCGACCTATTACAGCCAGATCTGGACCTCGATCCAGACCGTGTTCTTCGGCTTCCTGATCGCCACCGCGGTCGCCGTGCCGCTGGGCATCGCCGCGGGCCTGAGCCAGACCGCCAATGCCGCGATCAACCCGATCGTGCAGATCTTCAAGCCGGTCTCGCCGCTGGCCTGGCTGCCGATCGTGACCATGGTGGTCTCGGCGCTTTACGCCGGGGACATGGCGAAAAGCTTCATCATCTCGGCCGTCACGGTGACGCTCTGCTCGCTCTGGCCCACGCTGATCAACACCGCGCTGGGCGTGGCCTCGATCGACAAGGACCTCGTGAACGTCGGCCGCGTGCTGAAGCTGGGCACCTGGACCAAGATCACCAAGCTGGTGCTGCCCTCGGCGCTGCCGCTGATCTTCACCGGGCTGCGGCTGTCGCTGGGCGTGGGCTGGATGGTGCTGATCGCCGCCGAGATGCTGGCGCAGAACCCGGGCCTGGGCAAATTCGTCTGGGACGAGTTCCAGAACGGCTCGGCCTCCTCGCTCGCCCGGATCATGGTCGCGGTCTTCACCATCGGGATCATCGGCTTCATGCTGGATCGCGTGATGTTCGCCCTGCAGTCGCTCTTCACCTTCTCGAAGACCCGGTGACCGACATGAGCATCCTCAAGTTCTCGCACGTCTTCAAGACCTTCGGCGAAGGTGCTCAGAAAGCGGATGTGCTGCGCGACATCAATCTCGAGGTGCGCGACGGCGAATTCCTGGCGATCCTCGGATTTTCCGGCACCGGGAAATCCACGCTGATGAACCTGATGGCCGGCCTCGAGACCCCGTCGAAGGGCGAGGTCACCTTCCGCGGCCAGCCGATCGACGGCCCGGGCCCCGAGCGCGGCCTGGTGTTCCAGTCCTACTCGCTGATGCCCTGGCTGACGGTGGCGGGCAACGTCGCGCTGGCGGTCGACGCGGTGCACAAGGGCAAGTCGAAGGCCGAGCGCGCGGCGATGGTGGCCAAGTACGTCTCGATGGTGGGGCTGGGCCACGCGGCCGAGCGTCGGCCGGCCGAGCTGTCGGGCGGCATGCGCCAGCGGGTCGGCATCGCCCGGACCCTGGCGATGGAGCCCGAGGTGCTGCTGATGGACGAGCCGCTGTCGGCGCTGGACGCGCTGACCCGCGCCAACCTCGCCGACGAGATCGAGGCGATCTGGGAGGAGGACAAGCGCACGGTGGTGCTGATCACCAACGACGTCGACGAGGCGATCGTGCTGGCGGACCGCATCATCTGCCTGAACCCCGACGGCACGCTGGGCCAGGAATTCCCGGTCACGCTCGCCCGGCCGCGCGACCGCGCCGCGATGAACCACGACGAGGTGTTCAAGGAGCTGCGCGCCAACGTCACCTCGTACCTGATGGACGTGGGCATCGCCGGCAAGGCCGAGGAGACCCGGAGCCTTCCGAACGTCACCCCGCGCCACGCGCTGCCCTCGGCCGTCGCCAAGGCGCAGGAAAGCGCGACCGACGAGCGCTATCTGCAGTATTCGCAGCTGCACAAGATCTACCCGACCCCGAAGGGCCCGCTGACCGTCGTCGAGGATTTCAACCTGACCCTGAAGAAGGGCGAGTTCGTCAGCCTCATCGGCCATTCGGGCTGCGGCAAGTCGACGGTGCTGACGATGACCGCGGGGCTGAACTCGATCTCCAAGGGCGCGATCAAGCTTGACGGCTACCACGTCGAGGGCGCGGACCCCGAGCGCGCGGTGGTGTTCCAGTCGCCCTCGCTGTTCCCGTGGCTGACCGCGAAGCAGAACGTCGCGATCGGTGTCGACAAGGTCTATCCCAAGGCCAGCCAGGCCGAGCGGCAGGAGGTGGTGGAATACTATCTCGAGCGCGTGGGCCTGGGCGACAGCATGGACAAGCCCGCGAGCGACATGTCGAACGGCATGCGCCAGCGGGTGGGGATCGCGCGGGCCTTCGCGCTGTCGCCGAAGCTGCTGCTGCTGGATGAGCCCTTCGGGATGCTCGACAGCCTGACCCGGTGGGAGCTGCAGGAGGTGCTGATGGAGGTCTGGAGCCGGACCAACGTCACCGCCGTCTGCGTCACCCACGACGTCGACGAGGCGATCCTGCTGGCCGACCGCGTGGTGATGATGACGAACGGGCCCCGCGCCACGATCGGCAAGATCACCGAGGTGAACCTGCCGCGGCCGCGCACCCGCAAGGCGCTGCTCGAGCATCCGGACTACTGGCGCTACCGCGAAGAGATCCTCGGCTTCCTCGAGGAATACGAGCATGGCGCCCACAAGAAGAAGGATGCCGCCTGATGAGCCCGGACCAGATCGTGCTGGTCCGCGCGAGCTTCCACCTGCTGGACCAGGTCAAGGGGCAGGCGTCGGGGATGTTCTACGGGCGGCTGTTCTCGATCGCGCCCGAGCTTCGGTCGCTGTTCGCCCGGACCGACATGCTGCAGCAGTCGGGCAAGCTGTGGGCGATGCTGGGCCGGATCGTCGAGATGCTCGACCAGCCCCAGCACCTGATGCCCGCGGCCGAGAAGCTTGCGCGCGAGCATGTCGCCTTCGGCGTCGAGCCCGAGCACTACCCGCCCGTCGGCGCGGCGCTGCTGTGGACGCTCGACCAGGCGATGGGGGCCGCGTGGTCCGACGAGACCAAAGAGGCCTGGGAAGCCGCCTATCTGGGCCTGAGCCAAGTGATGATCCGTGCCGCCTACCTGGGCGGGACCACCGAAACCTCCCACACTCAAGGTGACTGACATGAAAAAGAAACTCGTCATCATCGGTGCAGGCATGGCCTCCGGTCGGGCGATCGAGCACCTTTTCGAGCACGCGACCGCCGACTGGGACGTCACGCTGTTCAACGCCGAGCCCCGCGGCAACTACAACCGGCTGATGCTGTCGCCGGTGCTGTCGGGCGAGAAGACCTATGAGCAGATCGTCACCCATGACGACAGCTTCTATGCCGCGCATGGCATCCACTGCCGCTTCGGCGAGAAGGTCGTGTCGATCGACCGCGCGCGGAAGGTGGTCGTCGGCGAGAAGGGCGAAGTGGCCTATGACAAGCTGCTGATCGGCACCGGGTCGAACCCGTTCATCATCCCGCTGCCGGGCAAGGACCTGAAGGGTGTGATCGCCTACCGCGATCTGGAAGACACCCAGGCGATGATCGACCTGGGCGCCAAGCCCGGCGCGAAGGCCGTCGTCATCGGCGGGGGCCTGCTGGGTCTGGAAGCCGCCGCCGGCATGGCCGCGCGCGGGGTCGATGTCACGGTCGTGCACATCATGGGCCACCTGATGGAGCGCCAGCTGGACGAAAGCGCGGGCTACCTGCTGCGCAAGGCGCTGAACGACAAGGGCATCCACGTCCTGTGCCAGGCCAACTCGAAGGAAATTCTCGGGGACGAGACCGGCCATGTCCGCGCGCTGGCGCTGGCCGACGGCACGGAACTCCCCTGCGACCTGCTGGTGATGGCGGTGGGCATCCGCCCGAACGTCGCGCTGGCCAAGGAGGCGGGGCTGCAGGTCGCGCGCGGCATCGTGGTCGACGACCACATGGTCACCTCGGATCCCGACGTGCTGAGCTTGGGCGAATGCGTCGAGCATGCCGGCGCGATCTTCGGCCTCGTGGCGCCGCTCTACGACCAGGCCAAGGTCGTGGCCGCGACGCTGAACGGCGAGCATTCGGTCTTCGTCAGCCGCGAGGTCTCGACCAAGCTGAAGGTCACCGGGTGCGACCTGTTCAGCGCGGGCGACTTCGCCGAGGGCGAGGGCCGCGAGGACATCGTGTTCCGCGACCCCTCGCGCGGGGTCTACAAGCGGCTGGTGCTGAAGGGCGACCGGATCATCGGCGCGGTGATGTACGGCGACACGGCCGACGGCAACTGGTTCTACGGCCTGATGAAGGACGGCACCGACATCTCGGAGATGCGCGAGACGCTGATCTTCGGGCCGGCCTTCCAGGGGGGGGCCGCGCTGGACCCTATGGCGGCCGTTGCAGCATTGCCGCCTGAGGCGGAGATCTGCGGCTGCAACGGCGTGTGCAAGGGCAAGATCGAGGCGGCGATCAAGGGCGGGGCAACCACGCTCGACCAGGTGCGGGCGCAGACCAAGGCGTCTTCGTCCTGCGGCACCTGCACCGGGCTGGTGGAGCAGGTGATGGCGGTGTGCTTGGGTGACGATTTCGTCATGCCCACGCATCTGCCGATGTGCAAATGCACCGACCACACGCATGAGGACGTGCGCCGCCTGATCAAGTCGATGGAGCTGAAGTCGCAGCCCGCCGTCTTCCAGGAACTGGGCTGGAAGACCAAGGACGGCTGCCATTCCTGCCGCCCGGCGCTGAACTTCTACCTGCTGGCGGACTGGCCGCTCGACTATCAGGACCAGCCGCAGAGCCGGTTCGTGAACGAGCGCAACCACGCCAACATCCAGAAGGACGGCACCTATTCGGTGATGCCGCGGATGTGGGGCGGGATGACCGACGCCAACGAGCTGCGCGCGATCGCGGACGCGGCCGAGAAATACGGCGCGGCGGTGAAGGTGACCGGCGGCCAGCGGATCGACCTGCTGGGCATCAAGAAAGAGGACCTGCCGGCGATCTGGGCCGATCTCAATGACGCGGGCATGGTCTCGGGCCACGCCTACACCAAGGGCCTGCGCACGGTGAAGACCTGCGTCGGCTCGGACTGGTGCCGGTTCGGCACGCAGGACTCGACCGGTCTCGGGATCAAGCTGGAAAAGCTGCTGTGGGGGTCGTGGACGCCGCACAAGGTCAAGCTTGGCGTGTCGGGCTGCCCGCGCAACTGCGCCGAGGCCACCTGCAAGGACGTGGGCGTGATCTGCGTCGACAGCGGCTATCAGATCGGTGTCGCCGGCGCCGCGGGCATGGACGTGAAGGAGACCGAGCGGCTGTGCGACGTCGCCTCCGAGGACGAGGTGCTGGAGATCACCGCCGCCTTCATCCAGCTCTACCGCGAGAACGCCAAGTACCTCGACCGGCCCTACAAGTGGGTGGCGAAGGTCGGGCTCGACTGGGTCAAGGAGCGGGTCGTGGCCGACATCGACAGCCGCCGCGCGCTGTATGACCGGTTCCTGATCAGCCAGTCGGTCTACCAGAAGGACCCCTGGGCCGAGCGGGCCCGGCCCGAAGACCGCCCGAAATGGGCGCCCCTCGCCGATTTCACCAAGGAGGCCGCGGAATGACGCTGTTCGTCGACATCGGATCGCTCGAGGACATCCCGCGCCAGGGGGCGCGGGTGGTCAAGACCACCGAGGGCTGCGTCGCGGTGTTCCGCACGCTGGAGGACGAGGTCTTCGCGCTCGACGACCGCTGCCCGCACAAGGGCGGGCCGCTGAGCGAGGGGATCGTGCACGGGCGCAACGTGACCTGCCCGCTGCACAGCGCGGTCTTCGACCTGTCCACCGGGCAGGCGCAGGGCGCGGACGACTACGTGACCCGCAGCTATCCCGCCAAGGTCGAGAACGGCCGCGTGCTTCTGGATGCTGCCTTGCTCAAGCGGCGCAGCGCCGCCTGAGCCGCCCGGACGCCCGGCCGGAACCGATCTCCCGAGAGGTCCCGTCTCCGGGCCGGACCCGGCACCCCATGCCGGGTCCGACCCACCCCCCGCCGGGGCCCCGCAGGGGGCCCGCCCCGACCTTCGCGCCCTGCCGCGCCGACGGAGCACGATCGCCATGGACAGCCTCGTTGACCTGACCACCCGCGCCACGACCGCGCCGATCCGCACGACCTGCACCTATTGCGGCGTCGGCTGCGGCATCCTCGCCACGCCCGACGGGCAGGGCGGCCTCGGCATCGCCGGGGACGGCCAGCACCCGGCGAATTTCGGGCGCCTGTGCTCGAAGGGATCGGCGCTTGGCGAGACCGTGCACGCCGCGGGGCGGCTGACGCATCCGCGCATCGGCGGCGTCGACGCCGGCTGGGACGAGGCGCTCGACCTCGTGGCGCGGCGGTTCGCGGACACGGTCGCGACGCACGGGCCGGACTCGGTCGCGTTCTACGTCTCGGGCCAGCTGCTGACCGAGGATTACTACGTCGCCAACAAGCTGATGAAGGGCTTTCTCGGCTCGGCCAACATCGACACGAATTCGCGGCTGTGCATGTCGTCCTCGGTCGCCGGGCACAAGCGCGCCTTCGGCAGCGACACCGTGCCCGGTCTCTACGAGGACCTGGAGCAGGCCGACCTCGTGGTGCTCACCGGGTCGAACCTGGCCTGGTGCCACCCGGTGATCTACCAGCGCATCATGGCCGCCAAGGCCGCGCGCCCGGCGATGAAGGTCGTGGTGATCGACCCGCGCCGCACCGCGACCTGCGAGGGGGCCGACCTGCACCTGCCGATCGCGCCGGGCCAGGACGTGGCGCTGTTCAACCTGCTTCTGGCCGAGATCGAGGCGCGCGGCGCCGCCGATGCGGACTTTCTCGCCCATGTCGCGGGCTATGACGCGGCGCTGGCGGCGGCGCGCGCGACCGGCGCGGCCGGGCTTGGCCTTGCGCCCGAGGCGATCGCGCGGTTCCTCGACCTGTGGATCGGCACCGAGAAGGTCGTGACCGTCTATTCCCAGGGCGTGAACCAGTCGGCGAGCGGGACCGACAAGGTCAACGCGATCCTGAACTGCCACCTGGCGACCGGGCGCATCGGCCGGCCGGGCATGGGGCCGTTCTCGGTCACCGGCCAGCCCAACGCGATGGGCGGGCGCGAGGTGGGGGGGCTGGCCAACATGCTGGCCTGCCATCTCGACATCGAGAACCCCGAGCACCGGGTCGCGGTGAAGGAGTTCTGGCAGGCGCCCGAGATGCCGACGGCGCCGGGGCTCAAGGCCGTCGACATGTTCCGCGCGGTCGAGGAGGGGCGGATCAAGGCGCTGTGGATCATCTGCACCAACCCCGCCGTGTCGATGCCCGAGGCCGACCGGGTCGCGAAGGCGATCGCGGGCTGCGACTTCGTCGTCGTCTCGGACATCATGGAGAAGACCGACACCACGCGGCTGGCGCATGTGCTGCTGCCCGCGCAGGGCTGGGGCGAGAAGGAGGGCACGGTCACCAATTCCGAGCGCCGGATCTCGCGCCAGCGGGCGACGCTGGCGCCGGTGGGGCAGGCGATGCCCGACTGGTGGATCCTGTCGCAGGTGGGCCGGCGCATGGGCTTTGCGCGCGCCTTCGACTATGCCGGCGCGCACGAGATCTTCGCGGAATATGCCGCGCTGTCGGGCGTCGCGGGCCGGCTGGGGTCGGATTTCGACATCTCGGCGCTCGCGGGGCTGTCGCAGTCGGGCTATGACGCGCTGGCGCCCTTCGTCTGGCCGCTGAGCGCGCGCCGCCAGGGCGGGCGCTTCTTCGGCGACGGGCGGTTCCACACCCCCGACGGCCGCGGGCGGATGGTGGCGGTCACGCCGAAGAGCCCGGCCGCCGAGCTGAGCGCGGAGCGGCCGTTCCGGATGATGACCGGGCGCGTGCGCGATCACTGGCACACGATGACCCGCACCGGCCTGTCGCCGCGGCTGAGCCAGCACCTGGCCGAGCCCTTCCTTGAGATCCACCCCGAGGATGCGGCGGCGCTGGAGCTGAAGCCCGCGATGCTGGCCGAGGTCGCGACCGATCTCGGGCGGGCCGTGCTGCGGGTGCTGGTCACCAGCCGCGTGCGCCGCGGCGAGGTCTTCGCGCCGATCCACTGGACGGGCGAGACCGCGCCGACGGGCCGGATCGACGCGCTGGTCGCGGGGGTGACCGACCCGGTCTCGGGCCAGCCGGAAAGCAAGGCGGCCGCGGTCTCGGTCCGGCCGTTCGCGGCGGCATGGTACGGCTATGCCGTGACCGCGGGCGATCTGCGCCCGGACACCGACTACTGGACGCTGGCGCGGGTCGCGGGCGGGATGCAGGCCGAGCTGGCCGCGCTGGCCGCGCCCGCGGACTGGACCGCCTGGGGCCGGGCGCTGTTCGGCCTTGGCGGCGAGGTCGAGGCGGTGTCGGTCGAGGATGCGAAGCGCGGCGTGGTGCGGCTGGCCTTCGTCAGGGCGGGGCGGCTGGTGGCGGCGCTGTTCGTCGCGCGCGACCCGGTCGGGGTGGCGCGGGCGCACATGCCCGGGCTTCTGGGCCAGCCCGCGGCGGGCGACGTGCTGGCGGGGCGGCCCGGGGCCGACCGGCCCGATCCCGGCGCCACGGTCTGCGTCTGCTTCGACGTCGGCGTGAACACCATCGCGCGGGCGATCCACGAGGACGGCTTGATGAGCGTCGAGGCGCTGGGTAAGGCGCTGCGCGCGGGAACCAATTGCGGCTCCTGCCGGCCCGAACTGAAGGCGCTGATCGACCGCTTCGGCACCACGAAACGGGAGGCGGCGGAATGAGCTGCGACATGAGCCTGGATCCGACGCTTCTGGCCGCGGGGCTGCCCGCGACCGGCCACATCTGCCTGGTGGGGGCCGGTCCCGGCGCCGCCGACCTGCTGACGCTGCGCGCCGTGCGCCGCCTGGCGGAGGCCGACGTCGTCTTCTACGACCGCCTGGTCGAGCCCGAGGTGGTGGCGATGGCCGGCCCGCGGGCCGAGACGGTCTTCGTCGGCAAGGAGGTCGGCCTGCATTCCTGGCCGCAGGAGAAGATCGACGCCGCCATCGTCGCCGCCGCGCTGGCGGGCAAGCGGGTCGTGCGGCTGAAATCGGGCGACCCGTCCGTCTTCGGCCGCGCCTGCGAGGAGATCGAGGCCGCGCGCGCCGCGGGCCTGCCGGTCGAGATCGTGCCGGGCGTCACCGCCGCCTCGGCCGCCGCCGCGCAGATGCTGCGCCCGCTGACCGAGCGCGGCCAGACCGACCGGCTGGTGATCGCCACCGCCACCTGCCGCCCCGGCGAGCAGCCGCAGCGGCTTGCGGCATCGCTGACGCCGGGCACGACGCTGGCGCTCTACATGGCGATGCACCGGCTGCACCTGATCCGCGACGAGCTTCTGGCCGACGGCATCGCGCCCGACACCGCCATCGACATCGTCTCGGGGGCCGAGACCCGGCGCCAGCGGATGCTCGCGACCCGGCTCGAGTGCGTCTGCGAGGATGTCGCCGCCGCCGGCATCGGCAACCCGGCGATCGTCTTCATCCGCATCGCCAAGCCCGCGCTCGCCGCGGGCCTGGCCGAGACCGCGCGGCTCGCCGCGGGCTGACGGCGCCCGGCCCGGACCGGTTCGGCACCGGATCGGCTTGGGCCGAGCGACCCGACCCCGGGGCACGGGACGCCCGGCGCCGCGTGGGGGCGAGGCGCCGGGCGTTTCCTATCCTGCGACCGGGATGCATGATTCCCCGCCGCCCGCCCGCCGCACACCGCCGCCCCGCGCCGGCTGCCGCCGCGGCACCTGCGATCGGCGCGTCCCGCGGGGGCGGGCCGTGGCGGACCGGGGCCGGGGGCGCGCTAACCCGCTGGAAAGCCGACATTTCCGTAGACTTGTCCACATGGCCGCCAAGTGGTTGTGGCGATGGAAGAATTTCCCCGCCGGCTGAAAATCGCGGCATGTCATGTTTCTGTTACACAACTGTCGCAAAAGCTTGGCCGTGCCCTCCTAGACCGACGTCCGAGGGCAGGCGGGGACCGTGCTGCTCGCCAGGTTTCAGAAGCAGGAGATACTCCCATGCAGACCGCCAAGCTTGCCGTTTCGGCGCTCGCGCTGACCGTCGCCGCCACCGGTGCCTTCGCCCAGGCCCGTGACCAGGTGCAGGTCGCCGGTTCCTCGACCGTGCTGCCCTACGCGACCATCGTTGCCGAGGCCTTCGGTGAGAACTTCGACTTCAAGACCCCGGTCGTGCAGTCGGGCGGTTCGGGCGCGGGCATCCAGCAGTTCTGCCAGGGCGCGGGCCTCGACACGATCGACATCGCCAATGCCTCGCGCAAGATGAAGGACTCGGAAGTCAAGACCTGCCACGACAACGGCGTCACCGACATCATGTATGTCCGCATCGGCTATGACGGGATCGTCTTCGCCAGCGACATCGCCGGCAAGTCCTTCGCCTTCACCCCGGAAGACTGGTTCAAGGCGCTCGCCGCCGAGGTTCCGGTCGACGGCAAGCTGGTCGCCAACCCCTACAAGTCGTGGAACGAGATCAACCCCGAGTTCCCGGACCAGCCGATCCTGGCCTTCATCCCCGGCACCAAGCACGGCACCCGTGAAGTGTTCGAAGAGAAGGTGATCGCCGACGGCTGCAAGGAAGCCGGCGCCGCCGACCTGTTCAAGGCCGCGGGCAACGACAAGGGCTGCACCGCGCTGCGCACCGACGGCGTGGCCGTGGACATCGACGGCGACTACACCGAGACGCTGGCGCGCATCGGCTCGGACAAGAACGGCATCGGCGTCTTCGGCCTGTCGTTCTTCGAGAACAACACCGACAAGCTGCAGGTCGCGACCATGTCGGGCGTCACCCCCTCGACCGAGACCATCGCCTCGGGCGAATACCCGGTGTCGCGCCCGCTGCAGTTCTACGTCAAGAAGGCCCATATCGGCGAAGTCGCCGGCCTGAAGGAATTCGTCGAGTTCTTCGTCTCGGACGACATGGCCGGCGCGAACGGTCCGCTGGCCCAGTACGGCCTGGTGTCGGACCCCGAGCTGGCCGAGACCCAGACCGCCGTCGCCGACGAGCAGGTGATGAACTGATCCTGCCGCCCGTGCGGCCCTGAGCAAGCCTGCCGGGCGGCGCCGACCACGGTGCCGCCCGGCCCATGTCGGGGGCCGGTTCCCCACCGCCCCGCGCCGATCCCGTTTCCCGCCGTCCGTCTTTTGCCGTCCGTCCTTCCCGTCCTGGAACAGAGCTGATGCCCGCAACCTGGATCCTTGCCCTGCTGGCCGTTCTCGCGGTCCTGGGCTTCGTCATCGGGCGCTCCCGCGCGCTGGCCTCGGCCGGCGGCGACGGGCGGCGCCTGCATTCGCTGCCCGGCTTCTACGGCTGGCACGTGGCGATGTTCACCTTCGCGCTGCCGCTCTTGCTGCTGGCGGTCTGGATGATCGCCCAGCCGCTCTACCTGCGGGCCGCGGTCACGCCCTATCTTCCGGCCTCGGCGCTGGAAACCTCGGCCGGGACCACGATCGCGCTGCAGAACCTGGGCGGCGTCGCCGACCGGATCGCCGCCGCCGAGGCCGAGGGCACGCTTGACGCCGCCGAGATCCGCCGCCTGGCCGACAGCCCCGAGGCGCTGGCCGAACGGCTGACCGCCGCCGGGATCGAGGTCGGCGATCCCCAGACCGCCGTCGCCGCCGAACGCTTCCAGTCGCGGCGCGGCCTGCTGAACATCGCCAAGGCCGTCGTGGTGCTGGGCCTCGCGCTCGGGCTGCTGGCCTGGACCGTCGCGCGCACCGACCGCGACTTCCGCGCGCGCAACACGGTCGAGACCGGCGTGCGCTATCTGCTGATCGCCGCCTCGGTCATCGCGATCTTCACCACGATCGGGATCGTGCTGTCGATGCTGTTCGAGACCGCGCATTTCTTCCACCAGTACGACTGGACGCGGTTCTTCTTCGGCACCACCTGGTCGCCGCGCTTCCAGGGCGACAGCGACCTGGGCCTGCTGCCGCTCTTGTGGGGCACGATGTATGTCAGCCTGATCGCGCTGGCCGTCGCGGTGCCGATCGGGCTCTTCGCCGCGATCTACATGTCGGAATACGCAAGCCCGGCCGTCCGCTCGGTCGCGAAGCCCCTGATCGAGCTTCTGGCGGGCATCCCCACCATCGTCTACGGCCTCTTCGCGCTGGTCACCGTGGGCCCGCTGCTGCGCGACTGGATCGCGCAGCCGATGGGCCTTGGCTCGTCGGGGTCGTCGGTGATGACCGCGGGGCTGGTGATGGGGATCATGATCATCCCCTTCGTCTCGTCGCTGTCCGACGACATCATCAACGCCGTGCCGCAGTCCCTGCGTGACGGCAGCTACGGGCTGGGCGCGACCCAGTCCGAGACCATCAAGAAGGTCGTGCTGCCGGCCGCGCTGCCCGGCATCGTCGGCGCGGTGCTGCTGGCCGCCAGCCGCGCCATCGGCGAGACGATGATCGTGGTGCTGGGCGCCGGCGCCGCCGCGCGGCTGTCGCTCAACCCGTTCGAGGCGATGACAACCGTCACCGTCAAGATCGTCAGCCAGCTGACCGGCGACACCAACTTCGGCACGCCCGAGACGCTGGTCGCCTTCGCGCTGGGCCTGACGCTGTTCGTGATGACGCTGATGCTGAACATCGTGGCCCTCATCATCGTGCGCAAATACCGGGAGCAGTACGAATGACCGACGCCAGCCTTCCCCACGCGGGCGCCGCGCGTCCCGCCCGCAAAAGCTCGCTTCTCGAACTTGACGCGCGCACCCGGTCGCGCAACGCCGCCGAGCGTCGCTTCCGCGCCTACGGGCTGGCCGCCGTGTCGGCCGGGGTCATCGCGCTGATCGTGCTGCTGGTCTCGATCTTCGGCGGCGGCGCCTCGTCGTTCCGGCAGGCCTTCGTCACCGTGCCCGTCACCTTCGACGCGGCCGTGCTGGACAAGAAGGGCACCCGCGACCCCGCCGACCTCGCCAAGGTCACCACCATCGGCTACGCCAAGATCATCGACGCCGCGATCACCGACTGGATGGCCGCGAACGGCATCGCCTCGGTCGAGGGGCTCGATCCCAAGGACGCGGGCGACATCGTCTCGCGCGAGGCCGCGGCCCAGCTGCGCAACCGCGTGCTGGCCGACCCCGACCTGATCGGCACCACGGTCGAGACGCGGATGCTGGCCAACGGCCGCATCGACGGCTACCTCAAGGGCCGCGTCTCGATGGCCTCGGCCGAGACCGACTCCAACGTCTCGGTCGGGCAGCTGCGGCTTGTCGACCTGATGCGCGAGAAGGGCGCGATGGGGCTCAGCTTCAACTGGTCCTTCATCACCGCCCCCGACGCCTCGGACCAGCGGCCCGAGGCCGCGGGCCTGGGCGTCGCGATCCTGGGATCGCTCTACATGATGGTGGTGGTGCTGGTGCTGTCGCTGCCGGTGGGCGTCGCGGCCTCGATCTATCTCGAGGAATTCGCGCCGAAGAACCGCTGGACCGACCTGATCGAGGTCAACATCTCGAACCTCGCGGCGGTGCCCTCGATCGTCTACGGCATTCTCGGCCTTGCGATCTTCGTGAACTTCGCGGGGCTGCCGATGTCGGCGCCGATCGTGGGCGGTTTGGTGCTGTCGCTGATGACGCTGCCCAAGATCATCATCCCGACCCGCGCCGCGCTGAAGGCGGTGCCGCCCTCGATCCGCGACGCGGCGCTTGGCGTCGGCGCCTCGAAGATGCAGTCGATCTTCCACCACGTGCTGCCGCTGGCGATGCCCGGGATCCTGACCGGCACGATCATCGGCCTGGCGCAGGCGCTTGGCGAGACCGCGCCGCTTCTGCTGATCGGCATGGTCGCCTTCGTGCGCGACTTCCCCGCGGCGCCGCCCTCGGGGCTGTTCGACCCCGCCTCGGCGCTGCCGGTGCAGGTCTACAACTGGACCCAGCGCGCCGACCCCGCCTTCGTGGAACGGGCCTCCGGCGCGATCATCGTGCTGCTGGTGTTCCTGCTTGCGATGAATGCCGTCGCGATCGTGCTGCGCCGCAAGTTCGAGCGCCGCTGGTAATTGTTCGGGAGGAGCCCCACCATGAACGACATGAGACTCGTGGAGAGAGACGTGACCGCTTCCGACATCAAGATCCGGGCCGAGAAGGTCCAGGTCTTCTACGGCGACGCCCATGCCATCAAGGATGTCGATGTCGACATCCTCGACAAGACCGTCACGGCCTTCATCGGCCCCTCGGGCTGCGGCAAGTCGACCTTCCTGCGCACCCTCAACCGGATGAACGACACGATCGCCTCGTGCCGGGTCGAGGGCAACATCCTGCTGGACGGCGAGAACATCTATGACAAGCGTGTCGACCCGGTGCAGCTGCGCGCCAAGGTCGGCATGGTGTTCCAGAAGCCGAACCCGTTCCCGAAGTCGATCTACGACAACGTGGCCTATGGCCCGAAGATCCACGGGCTGTGCCGCAACAAGGCCGAGCTTGACGAGGTCGTCGAACGCTCGCTGCGCTCGGCCGCGCTGTGGAACGAGGTCAAGGACCGGCTCGACAAGCCCGGCACCGGCCTTTCGGGCGGGCAGCAGCAGCGCCTGTGCATCGCCCGCGCCGTCGCGACCAGCCCCGAGGTGCTGCTGATGGACGAGCCCTGCTCGGCGCTCGACCCGATCGCGACCGCCCAGGTCGAGGAGCTGATCGACGAGCTGCGCGCCAACTATTCGGTGGTGATCGTCACCCACTCGATGCAGCAGGCCGCGCGCGTCAGCCAGCGCACCGCCTTCTTCCACCTCGGCAACCTCGTCGAATACGGCGAGACGGGGATGATCTTCACCAATCCGCGCGACCCCCGCACGGAAAGCTACATCACCGGCCGGATCGGGTGACCTGACATGAGCACGATGAAACAGCATATCGCCTCGGCCTTCGACCGGGATCTCGAGGGCGTGCAGGCGATGATCATGAAGATGGGCGGGCTGGTCGAGGCGCAGATCCTCGATGCCGCCCTCGCGCTCGAGACCCGCGACCCCGAGCTGGCCGAGAAGGTCCGCCGCGCCGACCGCGCCATCGACGAGATGGAGCTGAAGGTGAACGAGGAGGCCGCGCGCCTGATCGCGCTGCGGGCGCCGCAGGCCTCGGACCTGCGCACGGCGCTGTCGGTGATCAAGATCGCCGCGGCGCTGGAACGGGTCGGCGACTATTGCAAGAACATGGCCAAGCGCTCGGACGTGCTGGCGCAGATGACCAACGTGCCGGGCGCGGCGGGCGCGCTGCGGCGGATGTCGAAATCGGTCGAGGTGCTGCTGAAGGATGCGCTCGACAGCTACATCCAGCGCGACGTGCAGCTGGCGCAGGACGTGCGGTCGCGCGACAAGGACATCGACCAGATGTACAACGCGCTGTTCCGTGAGTTCCTCACCTACATGATGGAGGACCCGCGCAACATCACCGCCTGCATGCACCTGCACTTCATCGCCAAGAACATCGAGCGGATGGGCGATCACGCGACCGGCATCGCCGAGCAGGTGATCTACCTCGTCACCGGCTCGCTGCCCGGGGACACCCGTCCCAAGGGCGAGAGCGTGATGCCCGCCGACCTGGGCGCCGGGGAGGACTGAGATGTCCGCCGACACCCCTTCGGTCCTCGTCGTCGAGGACGAACCCGCCCAGCGCGAGGTGCTGGCCTACAACCTCGAGGCCGAGGGCTTCCGGG
Source organism: Frigidibacter sp. MR17.24 (assembly GCF_037095655.1). Lineage (NCBI taxonomy): Bacteria > Pseudomonadati > Pseudomonadota > Alphaproteobacteria > Rhodobacterales > Paracoccaceae > Frigidibacter > Frigidibacter sp. MR17.24. Next base: position 833,668 of record NZ_JBAWKE010000001.1, on the reverse strand, counting down.
TCGCGATGGCCGAGAACGGCGAGGAGGCGCTGCTGCTGGTCGCCGAGGAGACGCCGGACCTGATCGTGCTGGACTGGATGCTGCCCAACGTCTCGGGGATCGAGGTCTGCCGGCGGCTGAAGTCGCGCACCGAGACGCGCAACGTGCCGATCATCATGCTCTCGGCCCGCTCCGAAGAGGGCGACCGGGTCCGCGGCCTCGAGATCGGCGCCGACGACTATGTCATCAAGCCCTATTCGGTGAACGAGCTGATGGCGCGGGTGCGCACCCAGCTGCGCCGCACCCGGCCCGCGACGCAGGGCGAGACGCTGGAATTCGAGGACATCCGGCTGGATGCCGAAAGCCACCGCGTCTATCGCGGCGAGAACACGCTCAAGCTCGGGCCGACCGAGTTCCGGCTGCTCTCGACCTTCATGGAGAAGCCGGGCCGGGTCTGGAGCCGCGAGCAGCTGCTGGACCGGGTCTGGGGCCGCGACATCTACGTCGACACCCGCACCGTCGACGTCCATATCGGCCGGCTGCGCAAGGCGCTGTCGCAGCATGGCGGCGAGGACCCGATCCGGACCGTGCGCGGCGCGGGCTACGCGCTGGGCTGAGCCCGGGCGGCGGTCGGGCGGCGCGACAGGTCCGGTCGGCCTCGGGACCGTGAGCGGGGATGGTGAGCGGGGACGGGGGGCGCTGCCCCCCGGGAGCGTGCCGCTCCTCCCCCCGGGATATTTCAGCAAAGTCGAGGAGGGGCGCGGCGCAGGGGCTGCGCCCTTCGGCTGTCAGGGGATGTCGAAGCCGGCGGGGGCGAGCTCGAAGCCGGCGAAGTCGAAGCCGGGGGCGACGACGCAGGAGACGAGGGTGAAGGCGCCCGTCGTCGCCGCCGCCTGCCAGTGGGTCGCGGGCACGACGAGCTGCGGCGCCTCGCCCGCGATCACGTCGGGGCCGAGCCGGCGGGTGAGGGCGGGGCCGGCCGCGGTCTCGGCGACCGAGAGCGCGAGCGGCGCGCCGCGGTGCCAGAGCCAGACCTCGGAGGCGTCGACCCGGTGCCAGTGGCTGCGCTCGCCCGCCATCAGCAGGAACAGGATCGCGGTGCCGGCGGCGCGGGCGCCGGGGGCGGCCTCGGCGCGCCAGGTCTCGCGGTACCAGCCGCCCTCGGGATGGGGCGCGAGGTCGAGCGCGGCGATCAGGGCGCGGGCGTCGTCACGCATCGTTTCCGGCCTTCCGTTCGGCGCCGCAGCGCGGCAGTCTGGGCCATCATCGCGAAGGAGCGCCGGGCATGCCACTGAAAATCCTCGTCATCGGTGCCGGCATCATCGGCGCGGCCAGCGCCTTGCGGCTGGCCGAGACGGGGGCCGAGGTCGTGGTGCTGGATGGCGCGCCGCCGGGCAGCGGCACCTCGGCGCGGTCCTTCGGCTGGATCAATGCCAATGCGCCGGCGACGCCCGCCTATTTCGCGCTGCGCCAGGCCGCGATCGCGGCCTGGCGGCGGCTCGACCGGCAGATCGGCGGCGCGGGCGCGGGGCAGGGATTGGGCCAGGGCCTTGGACTGACGGCACGGGGCGCGATCAGCTGGCAGCGCGGCGACTGGCGCGCGGCGGACGAGCAGGCGGCGGTGACCCGGTTCGGGGAGTACGGCGCCCGGGTGATCGGGCGCGACGAGATCGCGGCGCTGGAGCCCGCGCTGGCCGCGCCGCCCGCCGAGGCGCTGCTGACCACCGAGGAGACGGCGGTCGACGCGCGGATCGCGGCGCGGCGGCTGCTGTCGGCCGCGGCCGCGCGGGGCGCGCGGGTGATGATCGGCGCCCGGGTCGAACGGCTGGTGCAGCGCGGCGGCCGCGTCACGGGCGTCGAGACCGGCTTTGGCCGGTTCGAGGCCGATCACCTGCTGCTGGCCGCCGGCACGGCCACGGGCGCGCTGCTGGCACCCGAGGGGCTGGCGCTGCCGATGGACAACCGCCCCGGGTTCATCCTGCACTGCCAGCCGGTGGCGCCGGTGCTGTCGCACATCCTGCTGTCGCCCGATGTCCATGTCCGGCAGGAGCCGGACGGGCGGCTGGTCGCGGGCGAGGTGTTCTTCGGCGAGGGGCCGAACGCGCGGCTGATCACCGAGGATCCGGCCGCGCTGACCGGGCTGCTGCTAGACGCGCTGCGCGCGCTGCTGCCCGGGGTGCCGGTCGTGCCGCTGGCCGCGATGCTGGGGATCCGGCCGATGCCGGCCGACGGCTATCCGGCGGTGGGCGAGATCGCGCCGGGCCTGTCGGTGGCCTGCACCCATTCGGGCGTCACGCTGGCGCCGGTGCTGGCCGAGATGCTGGCCGCCGAGATCCTCGGGGGGGTGCGCGACCCGCTGCTGGCGCCCTATCGCGCCGACCGCTTCGCCTGAGGCGGCCATGAAAAAGGGGCGCCGCCGGGGCGCCCCTTTCCGGGATGACGGGACGGCTCAGGCCTTCAGGATGCCGCGGCCCATGTACTCGGCGGTCTCGCCCAGCATTTCCTCGATGCGGATCAGCTGGTTGTACTTCGCGAGCCGGTCCGAGCGCGCCAGCGACCCGGTCTTGATCTGGCCGCAGTTCGTGGCGACGGCGAGGTCGGCGATGGTCGCGTCCTCGGTCTCGCCCGAGCGGTGGGACATGACGTTGGTGTAGCGGGCGCGGTGGGCCATGTCGACGGCCTGCAGCGTCTCGGTCAGCGAGCCGATCTGGTTGACCTTGACCAGCATCGAGTTCGCGACGCCGCGGTGGATGCCCTCGGCCAGGCGCTTGGGGTTGGTCACGAACAGGTCGTCGCCCACCAGCTGCACCTTGTCGCCGATCGTGTCGGTCAGGAGCTTCCAGCCATCCCAGTCATCCTCGGCGCAGCCGTCCTCGATCGAGATGATCGGGTAGTCGGCGCAGAGCTTGGCCAGGTAGTCGACGTTTTCCGCCGCCGTCAGCGACAGGCCCTCGCCCTTCATCTCGTACTTGCCGCCCTTGAAGTACTCGGTCGAGGCGCAGTCGAGCGCGAGGTAGATGTCCTCGCCCGGGGCATAGCCGGCCTTCTCGATCGCCTTGAGGATGAAGTCGAGCGCGGCGCGGGTCGAGGAGATGTTCGGCGCGAAGCCGCCCTCGTCGCCGATGCCGGTCGACAGGCCCGCGGCCGAGAGTTCCTTCTTCAGCGTGTGGAACACTTCCGACCCCATGCGCACGGCGTCGCGGATGTTCTCCGCCGCGACCGGCATGATCATGAATTCCTGGATGTCGATCGGGTTGTCGGCATGTTCGCCGCCGTTGATGATGTTCATCATCGGCACCGGCAGGATGCGGGCCGCGGTGCCGCCGACATAGCGGTAAAGCGGCTGGTTGGTGAAGTCGGCGGCGGCCTTGGCCACGGCGAGCGAAACGCCCAGGATCGCGTTGGCGCCGAGGCGGCCCTTGTTCGGGGTGCCGTCAAGCTCGATCATCATGCGGTCGATCGCCACCTGCTCGGTCGCGTCCTCGCCCACCAGGTTCTCGGCGATCTCGCCGTTCACCGCCTCGACGGCTTCCAGCACGCCCTTGCCGAGATAGCGGCTCTTGTCGCCGTCGCGCTTCTCCACCGCCTCGTGGGCGCCGGTCGAGGCGCCCGAGGGGACGGCGGCGCGGCCCATCGTGCCGTCCTCCAGCGTGACGTCGACTTCGACGGTCGGGTTGCCGCGGCTGTCGAGGATCTCGCGGGCGTGGATGTCGATGATCGTGCTCATGGGCCGTCCTCCGTAAGGGTCAGGGGTTGTCTAGCCTGACCGGCGCGGCAGGGGAAGTGGTGGGAATGGCTGTTTGCGCAAGCAGTTTCCGGCGCTTGCGCTCTCGGGCGAGCGTGTAGAGCCCCGATCCGATGATCAGCCCGGCGCCGGTCAGCGTGGCGGCGTCGGGGCGTTCGGCGAAGATCGCGGCGCCGATGATCAGCGCGAACAGCAGCCGGGTGTAGCGGAACGGGGTGACGACCGCGATCTCGCCGGTGCGCGCGGCCGCGATCACCGCGCCATAGCCGAGCGTGCCGAAGATCACGACCCCGGCCAGCAGCCCCGCGCCGCCCGCGTCGGGCATCACCGGTCCGCCCTCGACCGCCATCATCGCCACCCCGAGGCCGGTCAGCATCACGCAGGCCGAGAACGCAAGCTGCATCCCCCCGACCGAGGCCGCGACGCGGCGCGTGGCGATCTCGCGCAGGGTCAGGCCCAGGACGCTCGCCACCGCCCAGAGCGCGTCGGGATCGAAGCCCTCGGCGCCCGGGCGCAGGATCACCCAGACGCCGATCACCCCCACGACCACCGCCGCCCAGCGCCGCCACCCCACCGTCTCGCCCAGAAACAGCGCCGCGGCGAGGGTGAGCAGGATCGGCGAGGCCTGGATGATCGCGGCGGCCAGCGACAGCGGGATCAGCGCCAGCGCCGTGACATAGCCCAGCGTCGAGAACATTTCCGACAGGTTGCGCACCAGCGCCATCCCGCCCCAGGCGCCGCGCGCGAACAGCGCGTGGCCCTGCGCGCGGGCGATCGCGCCGAAGATCACCGTGCCGAAGGCGCAGTTGACGAAGATCAGCTGGCCCACCGGCAGGTCGGCGGCGGCGGCCTTCAGGAAGGCATCCTCGATCGCGAAGGCGGCCATCGAGGCCACCATGAACAGGATGCCGCGCAGGTTTTCCATGATGTGTCCGTGACAGGCGTCGGATGGGTGGGGTTCAGCGCCGCTTCAGCGGCACGCCGTACAGCTCCATCCGGTGGCCGGTGAGCGTGTAGCCCAGCTTGCGGGCGATCTTCTCCTGCAGGGCCTCGATCTCGGGGTCGACGAATTCGATGACCTTGCCGGTGTTGATGTCGATCAGGTGGTCGTGATGCTCGCGCGTCGAATCCTCGAACCGGGCGCGGCCGTCGCCGAAGTCGAGCCGGTCGAGGATGCCGCGTTCCTGGAACAGCTTCACCGTGCGATAGACCGTGGCCAGCGAGATCCGCGGGTCGAGCGCGCAGGCGCGGGCATAAAGCACCTCGGCATCGGGGTGGTCGTCGGACTGCTCGATCACGCGGGCGACGATGCGGCGCTGTTCGGTCAGCCGCAGGCCCGCGGCCTCGCAGCGCGCGATGATCGACAGCCCGGCGGCATCCTCTGACATGTTGCGCTCATTCCCGTTCCGTCGCGGCCACAGCTTGGGTTTAGCCGCTTCGCGTCCGCCGCGAAAGGGTCAGCCGGACGCGCCGCCCGGCGCCATCGCCCCCATCACGCGCCCCGTGACGCGCCCCGTCACGCCCCCCGTCGCATCCGGCGTGACGCCCGGCCTCACATCCAGCTTCACGTCGGCCCAGATCGGCAGGTGGTCCGAGGCCAGGCGCGACACCGGCGTGTCCAGCACGCCCGCGTGGATCAGCTGCACGCCGTCCGACAGCGCCACCCGGTCGAGCCGCCCCATCGGCTGGCGCGCGGGAAAGCTGCGGCCGGGGGCGTGGATGCGGAACCCGGCCTGCAGCGGCTCGAGCCCGCCGCGCGTCGACCATTCGTTGAAATCGCCCAGGATCGCGGTCGGCATCGGCGGCGCCCCGGCCAGGCGCAGGCTCAGCGCCGCCAGCTGCCGCCGCCGCCAGTGCCGCATCAGCGCCAGGTGCACGGTGACGACGCGGAAGGTCGCGCCGTCCTCGCCCTCGACCTCGACCGCGATCGCGCCGCGCGGCTCGAGCGAGGGCAGGTCGATGCGGTCGACCGCCACCGCCCGCAGGCCGCGGCGCAGCAGGATCGACTGGCCGTGCCAGCCGAGGCTCTCGGGATTGGGCGCGATCTCGACCGGGCGCAGGTGGGTCTCGGCGGCGATCAGCTCGGGCGGCAGCGCGAAGGGGCGCGGCGCGCGGCGGCGGTCGACCTCCTGCAGCGCGACGATGTCGGCCGACAGCGCGTTGACCACGTCGAGCGTGCGCGCGGGCAGCCGGCGGCGGTCCATCCCGAGGCACTTGCGGATATTGTAGCTGGCGAGACGGATCTGCATGGGGCGAATATAGGCGTGGAACGATCGCGGAAAAGCGCCGTTGGCACGGGGATGTCGCCGAAATCCGCCGCCGGCCGTCCAGGCCGCGGCGGGACCGCGGCGGGCCCCAGCCGCGGCGGGCGGCGGCACAGGCGCAGGAGGACGGATGCGACGATTGACATGGGCGGGGCGGGCGTTCCGGGCGCAGCCCTATGCGGTGCAGGCGATCTGGATCAGCCTGTGGCTCGCGGTGGGTTTCGCGGTCTGGGAGGGGCAGTGGTCGCTCGCCTTCGTCGCGCTGGCGACCTTCGGCGCCTCGCTGGTGCCGCTGGTGCTGGTCGCGCGGCTGGGGATGCGGCTGCCGATGCCCTTCATCGTCGGCATCGTCGGCTTCGTCTACGCGACGATCTTCCTGGGCGAGGCCTTCGACTTCTATCACCGCTACCCCTGGTGGGACGTGGTGATGCACGGCGGCTCGGCGATCGGCTTCGGGCTGATGGGCTTTCTCTTCGTCTTCCTGCTGTTCGAGGGCGACCGCTATGCCGCGCCGGCCTGGGCGATGGCGCTGATCGCCTTCTGCGTCGCGGTCACGATCGGCGCGGTCTGGGAGATCTTCGAATTCGGCATGGACCAGCTCTTCGGGCTGAACATGCAGAAATCGGGACTTCCCGACACGATGGGCGACCTGATCGTCGACGTGATCGGCGGCGCCTTCGGGGCGCTCTGCGGCTACCTGTTCCTGCGCGGGCAAGAGCTTGGCGGCTTCACCGAGGTGCTGGGCGATTTCGTGATGATGAACCGCGCCCGCTTCCGCCGCCTGCGCGGCAGCCGCCGCCGCAACCGCGGCCCCGAGGGCTGAGCCTCTCCTCGACTTTGCCCAAATATCCCGGGGGGAGGAGCGCAGCTCCCGGGGGGCAGCGCCCCCCGTTCTTAATCTTTGGCGGGGCAGCGCCCCCCGTTCTTAATCTTTGGCGGGGCAGCGCCCCCCGTTCTTAATCTTTGGGGGGGCAGCACCCCCCGTTCTTCATCTCTTGAGGGGGCCGCGCCCCCCGTTCCCCGCCCGGGCCCGTGCACTCGCCGTCCCCGCGCCCCGGCAGCACGGCCGCCGCCGCCCGCCTCAGGTGCCGCAGAAGGTCCGCAGCACCCGCTGATCCTCGAGCGGCGCGCCGCGGTAGGGGCTGGCGGGCACCGCGCCGAAGGGATCGGCCAGCGCCGCGCCCAGCGCCCGGAACGGCCCGAGGTCGCCCTCGACCGCCGCCGCGATCGCCTCTTCGACCCGGTGGTTGCGCGGGATGATCGCGGGGTTGGCCGCCCGCATCACCGCCGCGGCCCTAGCACCGCCCTCGGCCTCGCGCGCCAGCCGCGCCTGCCAGCGCGCGGCCCAGGCATCGAAACCCGCGCGGTCGAGGAACTCGTCGCGCGCCGTGCCCTCGGCCAGCCCGCGGAACACCCGGGTGAAATCGGCCCGGTCCGCCGCCATCAGCGACAGCAGCGCCTCGATCAGCTCCAGGTCGTCGTCCTCGCCGCGCACCAGCCCCAGCTTGGCGCGGAACCGCGCCAGCCACTGGGCCTGGTAGAGATCGGCGAAGGCATGGACCGAGGCCGTCGCCTCCTCGACCGCGACCGCCTCCTCGGTGCCCCAGAGCGGCAGCAGGCAGGTCGCCAGCTGCGCAAGGTTCCAGACCGCGATCTGCGGCTGGTTGGCATAGGCATAGCGCCCGTGGCTGTCGATCGACGAGAACACCGTCTGGGGATGATAGCCGTCCATGAAGGCGCAGGGGCCGTAATCGATGGTCTCGCCCGAGACGGCCATGTTGTCGGTGTTCATCACCCCGTGGATGAAGCCCAGCGCCATCCATTGCGCGACAAGCGCGGCCTGCGCCGCGATCACCGCGTCCAGAAGCCCCCGCGGCCCCTCGGCGCCCGGATAGTGGCGCGCGCGGACATGGCCCGCCAGCAGCTCCAGCGCCTCGAGATCGCGGCGGGAATGGAAGAACTGGAAGGTGCCGACGCGGATGTGGCTCGCGGCCACGCGCAGCAGCACGGCGCCGGGCAGGGCGCGGCCGTCGCGGATCACCGCCTCGCCCGTCGTCGCGGCCGCCAGCGCGCGCGTCGTCGGCACGCCCAGCGCGGCCATCGCCTCGGACACCAGGTATTCGCGCAGCACCGGCCCGACCCAGGCGCGCCCGTCGCCACGGCGCGAGAACGGCGTCGGCCCCGACCCCTTCAGCTGCAGGTCGACCCGCCGCCCGGCCAGGGGGCTGCCCGCGGGCGCGACGATCTCGCCCAGAAGCATCGCCCGCCCGTCGCCCAGCTGCGGGTTCCAGCCGCCGAACTGGTGCCCGGCATAGGCCTGCGCCAGCGGCTCGGCGCCCTCGGGCACGAGGTTGCCCGCCACCATCGCGACGCCCTCGGCCCCGGCCAGCGCCGCGGGGTCGAGGCCGAGCGCGCGCGCAAGCGGCGCGTTCACCGCGATCGGGCCCGGGGCCGCGACCGAGACGGGGGCCTGGCGGGCGAAGAACCGGCCCGGCAGGCGGGCGTAGGAATTGTCGAAGGGGATGTGCAGGGTCATGCGCCCAATATGGTCGCGCCGGTGGCGGGCGTAAAGGCGGCGCGGCGCCGGTCCCGCGGTGGTCGCAGGCGCAAAACCGGGCGCGACGCCAGCGAAAAATCCATCATAGGTTGACGAAATTTTCGCAATTCGCCCCGATCCTGCCCCCAATCCGCCGCGGCGCCGAACCGCTCGGAACGAAACTGCCGGAATGTGCCCCGCCGAACCGTGGCCTGCCAAAATGCGGCCATCCGACCTGTGATCGTCTGAAACCTGGCGCTCCGAAGCGTGGCCCTCCGAAATCCGGGCCTCCGAACTCCGGGCCCCTGAAATCCGGGCCCCCGAAATCTGGGCGTCCGAAATCCGCCCTGCCGAATTGCTGCCTGCGACTGTGACTGCGCGAGTGTTCGTTTGCCCGTTTCGCGGGCGCGTGTTCGTCCCCGGCCCCGCACGGCCCCGGGACCCCGATCTGGTGAGGAGCCGATGGATACCAGACTGCATCGACCCGGCCACGAGGCCGAGATCCCGCCGCTCAACGTCCTGATCCTCGACGACAACGAGGTCGACATCCTCCGGCTGCGCCGGCTCTGCACCAAGGCCGGATACCAGTTCGACATCGACGAGGCCGCCACCCTGCAGGAATTCCGCGCGCGCCTCGACACGCAGGTCTACGATGTCGTGTTCATCGACTTCAATCTCGGCGGCGCCACCGGGATCGAGGCGCTGGCGCTGCTCAACAGCCACGCCGACCAGTCCGAGGCGCTGGCGATCATGGTGACCAGCGTCACCGGCCACCAGACCGCGGTCGAGGCGATGCGGCTCGGCTGCGCCGACTATCTGGTCAAGGAGGAGCTGAGCATTCCCACGCTTCAGCGTGCCGTGGCCCAGGCGATCGAGCGGCGGATCCTGCTGACCGCCGCCAGCCGGACCGAGATGCTGCGCACCACGCTCGAGCGGCGGGTGAAGCGGTTCGCGCAGTCCTGCGGCCCCGAGGTGCGGGCGGTCCTCAGCGGCCTGCGGCGCGAGATCGCCCATGCCAAGCGGCACGAGGACCTCGATCCCGGGCTGCGGGTGACGCTGACCCAGCTCGAGGCCGGGGCGCGCGACATCACCGTGCTGATCGACGACGTGACCACGCTGGCGCTGGACGCGGTCGAGCCCGGGCGGCCGGCGGCGCGGGGCTGAACGATGGTCCGGGCCCGCCTCGCCTCGTTGCGGCTGCGGCTCTTGGTGGCGCTGGTCGCGCTGTCGAGCCTGAGCGCCGTGCTGGCGATCCTGCTCTATCTCGGCGATGGCGGGCACCGGGTGGCCGCCTCGGTCAGCCGCCAGATCCATGACTCGGTCCGGCAGGATGCCCAGCGCCTCGACGCCCAGCTCACCGCGCCGCGCGCGAGGATCGAGGCGCTGGCGCAGGCGCCGGAAACGCGGGCCGCCCTCACGCCCGGCCTGGTCACACCTGCGCCCGCAACGACAGCCGGCGCGCCGTCGCCCGTGGTGTCTCCCGCGGCGGCCCCGGCGGGTGCGCCCGTGACCGCGCCCGCGCCCGTGACCGAACCCGTGACGGCGTCGCCGGCGGAGACCTCGGCCGGACCGGCCGCGGCGGCCTCCACCGCGGCGCTGCCGCCCGCGCCGGGCCCCGGCGCCCCGGCGGCGCCAAGACTCGCCAATGCATCCCCCGCCGATGCCGCGCCAACCGGCCCATCGCTTGCCGGTCCGCTCCTCTCGGGCCCGTCCGCTTCCGGGCTGTCCGCTTCCGGGCTGTCCGATTCCGGGCCGTTTGTTGCCGGGCCGGATGCTGCCGAAAAGGACACCGCGGACACCGCCATGGCGGATGCCACCGGATCGAATGCCGCCGCACCCGCAGGGCCGGCACCGGACCTGCCCGAGGGGGTGACGCTCTATTCGGTTCAGGGCGGCTGGCACCGGGTCGCTCGCGCAGCAGAGGCCGCGCCGCTGCCGCCCGGCGCGGTCGCACTGGACGCGCTGCCCACCGGTGCGCTCGCCGATGGCGCGCCTCGGGCCGGCGCGCGGGGCAGCGCGCCGCCGGCGACGCCGCTCGTGGTGCGGCTGCGCGGCTTCGAACTCGGCCTGACCCGGCAGGCGGCGATCGTGGGCCGGGCCGGGCCGGACGGCACGCCGGTGCTGCAGCTGCTGTCCGCGGTCCATGGCACCGACGGCACGCTTCTGGGGGCGGTCGTCGCCATGCTCCCGGTCGCGGCGCTCTCCGCCGGGGCCGGGATCCGCGGGCTTGGCGGCGGCACCCGCTATCGCCTGCTCGACACGGCCGGCGAGGTGGCCGACCTGACGCCGCCGCCCGGCACGCCGCCGAAGCCGCTGCCGCTGATGGTGCAGGCGCCGCTCGGGGCCGGCGCCCCGGGGGTGAAGCTGGTGGCCACGGTGCCGGGCGACGTGATGGCGGCGATGTTCTCGACCGCGCGCTGGCGCCAGGACGGCGTCGCCGCCGCATTGATCCTCGCGGCGGTGGGGATGGCCTGGGCGGCGGCCCTGTGGCTGACGCGCCCGCTGGTGGCGATGCGCGCCTTCGTCGAGGGGCGCAGCACCCGCGACTCGGCGCCCGCGACGATGGCCCGGCTCGTCGCCGGTGCCGACGAGATCGGCACCATCGCCCGCGGCTTCGCCGCGCTCACCCTCGGGTCCAAACGCGACGCGGCGCGGCTGCGAGCGATCTTCGACTGCGCCCCGGTCGGGATCGTCATGGTCGACGGCGCCGGCGTGATCGAAACCGTCAACCTCGCCGGTGCCGCGATGTTCGGCTACGACTGCGCTGCGCTCAAGGGCAGGCCGCTCACCGCGCTCATGCCGCACGAGGCCGCCGCGCGCCACGACCACCACCTTGCCGCGGCGCGGGTCGGGGCCGATGCGCTGCGCATCGCGCCCGAGGCCGGGCTCGAGGGGATGCGCCGCGACGGCAGTCGCTTCCCGGTCGAGGTCGTGGTCAGCCGCGCCGATTACGACGGGTCGCGCCACTACCTCGGCATCATCGAGGACGTGACCCAGCGCCGCGCGCTCGAGGCGCAGCGCGACGGGCTGATCGCGGCGCTGGCGCGCTCGAACGAGGAACTCGACCAGTTCGCCTACATCGCCTCGCATGACCTGAAGGCGCCGCTGCGGGTGATCGGCAATGCCGCGCGCTGGCTCGAGGAGGATCTCGAGGCGCATCTGACCGAGGACACGCGCGAGACGCTCGACCTGATGACCGGCCGGGTCACGCGGATGGAACGGCTGCTCGACGCGCTGCTCGAGCATTCGCGGATCGGCCGGGTGCAGTCCGGGGTGGCCGAGGTCTCGGGCGATGAACTGCTCGAGGACGTGCGGGCGATGGTCGCGCTGCCGCCGGGCTTCACGCTCGAGGTGGCGCCGGGCTTCGGCGCGATCCGGCTGCCGCGGCTGCCGATCGCCACGGTGCTGATCAACCTGATCGGCAACGCGGTCAAGCACCACGACCGGCCCACGGGCCAGGTGCGACTGGCCGTGCGCGAGCTGCCCGAGAGCTTCGTCTTCACCGTGGCCGACGACGGCCCGGGCATTCCCCCGGCCTATCACGACAAGGTCTTCGAGATGTTCCAGACCCTGCGCCCCCGCGACCAGGTCGAGGGCAGCGGCATGGGCCTGGCGATGGTGCGCAAGTATGTCGTGACCGCGGGCGGGCAGATCGCGCTCGCCTCGGATGGCGGGCGCGGCACCTGCTTCACCGTGACCTGGCCGCGGGCGGCGCGCAGCAGTGCGGCGCGGATCTGGGCCGGCATCCGCGGCGAGGAAGCCGCGCAGGCCGCCGCCGGCTCCCCCGGGGGCGATGCGGCGGCGGCCGGCGACGGCGCGACGCCGGGCACGGCGGTCGGTGCCGGCACGGCCGCGCCGCCGGTCGCCGCGGAGACGGCGGGAGATGCCGGGCCTGCGGATGGCGCGGCGGGTGGCACTGAAGGCGGCACTGAAGGCGGCACTGGGGACGGCGCGGGGGTCGGCACGGCCCCGGCGGATCCGCCCGGCGCGCCGGGACGACGGAGGGTTGCATGAGCCTCGAGGTCAGCCATGGACCGGCACCGCTGAACCTGATCCTGGTCGAGGATGACGATGGCGACGCCAAGGCGATCCACCGGGCCTTCAGCCGGGCGCGGATCGCCAACCCGATCGTGCGGGTGCATGACGGGGTCGAGGCGCTGGCCTATCTGCGCGGCGAGACCGGGACCCCGCCCGACAGCTATGTGCTGCTGGTCGACATCAAGATGCCGCGGATGACGGGGATCGAGCTTCTGGACGCGCTGCGCGGCGATCCGGCGCTTGCCCGCGCCGTGGTCTTCATCCTCACCACCTCGCGCGACGAACGTGACCTCGCCGCGGCCTATGACCACCACGTCGCGGGCTACATCCTGAAGCAGACCGCCGGCACCGACTTTCTCGACCTGATCGGGACGCTCGACCATTACTGGCGCATCGTCGAACTGCCGGACATGTCGCTGTCCCGCGGGCCGGCCGCGCGGGACGGGTGAGCGCGCGATGGAGGCGCTGCGCATCCTCGTGGTCGAGGACGACCTGGGCGACCGCAAGCTCTTGCGCCGCCTGATCACGCGCGCGCTGCCGGAGGCGGTGCTGACGGAACTCGGCGATACCGAGAGCCTGGTGCCGCAGGACAGCGCGCCGCCCTTCGCACCCGTGCCGCCCGCTGGCCTGCCGCCCGCGAGCCTGCCGACCGCGAGTCTGCCAGCCCCGCCGCCCTTTGCGCCGTCCTCTGTGCGGCCACTGGCGGGATCGGCGGCCGCGGCGGCGGTTGGATCGGCGCCGCCGGAGGATGGCGCGGCGCCCTGGCCCCGGACGGTCGCGCTGGCGGCTGGGCCGGGGTCCGCCACGGGGTCGGGGGCGCGCTCGGGGCTGGGGGCAGTCATGGGTTGGGTCGCGCAGCCCCACGCGCCTCCGTCACGGCCGACCGCGCCGACCGCTCCGCCGGTGCTGCCGGACCGCCCGCCGGCCGGCGCCGTCGGGACCGGCACGGCCGCGCCGCCGCCCGCCTCCGGGGCATCGGCCGCCGCGCAGGCGGGGTCGTCGCCCGGGGCGGGACAGCCGGCGGGTCCGATCCCCGGCGCGGCGGCGGACCCCTCGACGGATGCCCTGCCGGAACCGTTACCGGAACCGTTACCGGCACCGTCACCGGGCACACCGATCGCGGGGCCCGGCATCTGCGACACCGACGACGGGTTCGACCTGATCCTGCTCGACCATATGCTGCCGGGGCGCCACGGGCTCGACCGGATCGCGATGCTGACCGGGCGCTGGCCGCGCGCGGCGATCGTGCTGATGACCGGCCAGGGCTCGGAGGAGCTGGCGACCGCGGCGATCCAGCGCGGCGCCGTCGATTACGTCGCCAAGCGCGCGCTGACCGAAGAGGCGCTGATCCGCATCGCCCGCCGCGGGGTCGAGACGGCGCGCCTGCGCTGGCGGATCGAGCAGCAGCGGCGCGAGCTCGAGCGGTTCTGCGAGGTCCTGGTGCACGACTTCCGCGCCCCGATCCGCGCGGTGGGCTTCCTTGCCGAGACGCTGATCGAGGATATCGGCACCGCCGACCGCGCGACGATCGCGAAGTCCGCGGCGCTTCTGGTGAAATCGGCGCGGCAGATGTCGGATCTCGTGCAGAGCCTCGCCACCCACATCCGGCTTGACCGCGACGATGCCGAGATGCGCCGCGCGCCGCTGGCCGGCGTCGTCGAGGCCGCGCTGACCGCGCTGCAGCGCGAGATTGCCGAATCCGGCGCCGCCATCGCGATCGAGACCGCGGGCATCGCGCTGCCCTGCGATCCGCCGGCGCTGGCGCAGGTGCTGCAGAACCTGATCGCCAACGCGATCAAATACGCCGCCGACGCGCCACCCGCGGTGCGGATCTGGGCGCGGACCGAGGGCGCGACGGTGCTCGTCGGGGTCGAGGACGAGGGGCTCGGCGTGCCGGCGGCGCAGGCCGAGCGGATCTTCGAACCCTTCGTGCGGCTTGGCACCACCAAGGCGCGCCCCGGCACCGGGCTGGGGCTTGCGACCTGCCGTCGCGTGGTGCAGCGCCATGGCGGCATGATCTGGTGCGCGCCGCGCGAGGGCGGCGGAACCATCTTCTACATCCGCCTGCCGGCGGCGCCGGTCGTCGGGCAGGAGACGGCGGCCGAGTGACGCCCCCCGGCGCGTGACCGTGATCGGCGATGACCGGCCGTGGCCGGCGTCCGATCGCGCGCCCGGTCGCGCGGCTCGGCGCGATCCCGGCGGGCGTCGATCCCGGCCCGGACGCGGGCCGGCTGCGGGCGCGGCAGGGCGCCGGCAGCGGGGCAGCCCGCGTGTGGCCGGGCCCGGGCGGGTGGCGGCGGTTTCCAGGGTGGCAACACAGCGCCAACCGGAGGCGGCCCGCGCAACAGCGTGCCGTGCCGTATGACCAGCCGCGCGATCAGCCGGGCGCACAGTCATCCGCACGGCCGGGCGGGGCGGGCCTGCGGGGCTGGCGGCGCCCCGCCGCGCCGGGCTATGCAGGGGGGCCGTCCCGCGCCCCGAAGGAGCCCCGCGCCGCCGTGACCGATCTCTTCGATGCCGCCCCCGCGCCCCGCCGCCGACCGCTCGCCGACCTGCTGCGCCCCGAGACGCTCGACGATGTCATCGGCCAGCGCGCGCTGGTCGCGCCCGGCTCGCTTCTGCGGCGCAGGATCGCGGCGAACGCGCTGGGCAGCCTGCTGCTCTACGGGCCGCCGGGCATCGGCAAGACCTCGATCGCGCGGGCGGTGGGCACGATGCTGGGCAAGGAATTCCGGGTGCTGCACGCGGCCGGGATCAAGGTGCAGGACATCCGGCGCATCGCCGACGAGGCGCGGATGCGCCCGGTGCTGATGTTCGTCGACGAGGTGCACCGCCTGTCGGCGACCCAGGCCGACGACCTTCTGACCATCTGCGAGGAGGGCACGGCGGATTTCATCGGCGCCACCACCGAGAACCCGTTCCACGCGATCCCCAAGGCGCTGATCTCGCGCTCGCAGGTGCTCAAGCTCGAACCGCTGTCGGCCGAGGACATGGCCGAGGTGCTGGCGCGCGGCATCGCGCGGCTGGCCGCCGAGGGGATCGAGGTCGTGGCCGACCCCGAGGCGCGCGCGCGCATCGCCGCCCTGTCGGGGGGCGATGCGCGGCGCGCGCTGACGGCGCTGGAAAGCCTTGCCGTCGGCCATCCGCCGGGGCCGGTGCGGCTGACCGGGGCCGCGATCGACGAGGTCTTCGCCGCCGCCGCGATCAGCTTCGACCGCTCGGGCGACCGCCATTACGACGTGACCTCGGCCTTCGTGAAGTCGATGCGCGGCTCGGACCCGGATGCGACGCTCTACTGGCTGGCGGTGCTGATCCACGCCGGCGAGGACCCGCGATTCATCGCCCGCCGGATCATGATCCATGCTTCCGAGGACGTGGGCCTGGCCGACAACACCGCGCTGCAGACGGCGGTGGCGGCGGCCGAGGCCGTGGAGCGCATCGGCTATCCCGAGGCGCAGATCATCCTGGCCCATGCCGCGCTGCACGTGGCGCGGGCGCCGAAATCGGGGGCGGTGGCGCGCGGGATCGGCGCGGCGCTGGCGATGGTGCGGGGGCAGGCGGCGGTGCAGGTGCCGCTGCACCTGCGCGATGCCCATTACGCGGGGGCGGCCAAGCTTGGCCATGTCGGCTACCGCTTCCCGCATGACGATCCGCGCGGCTGGGTCGAGCAGGACTATGCCCCCGGCCTTGCGCGCGGGGCGCTCTACCAGAGCGATGCCCGCGACGGCGCCACGTTCGAACGGCGGGCGGATGCCTTCTGGCACGAGGTCACCGGCCGCCCGCCCGTCCGCCGGTTCTGAGCGCCGGGCCCGACTCTCGGGCCTTGGGCCCGCATCCCGGTCGCCGGTCCCCGCCCGCCGGTTATCGCTTGCGATTCGCGGCCCCGTGGCAGTCGATTTCCGTGATCACGTTCCTGCGATGACGACCTCGACGAGGCGCAATCGACCTCGGGGTTCCGGACGTCGCCTGTCGCGCAACGACCCGGAGGAGAGGACTTGGTGAACCACGCGGCGATCGCCATCCCCGACGAGATCTCTGCGCTGCGCGAGGAGCTGCGGATGCGGATCCGGCTGCAGAACGCGCTGCTGCAGGGGGCGGTGGCGCTGTTCGTCCCCTTCGCCATCACCACGGCGCTGCGGCCCGGCGCGGCCTGGATCTGCGCCTTCGGCTTCGCGGTGGTGATGCTGGCGCTTGGCCTGCAATGGTGCCACCACGGCATCCGCATCCGTCAGATCAAGCAGTACCTGCTGCTGTGCGACACCCGCCCGCAGGGATGGGAGCGGTGGCTGCCCGCGAACCGCCCCGACAGCCTGCTGGGGTCGCGCTGGATGATCTCGACCAAGGGGGTGCTGCTGGGGCTGGGGCTGGCGCAGGCGGCGCTGGCGGCGCATCTCGACCCGCAGGTGCCGCCGCTGCTGGTGGCCGGGGTCGCCGCGCTCTGGGTCACGACCTGCTGGTTCCTGGTGACCAATCCCAAGGAATGAGCGCGGCGGCCGGTCCCGGGTCCTGCTCCGGGTCCGGCCGCCGCGCGCTGGCCTGCCGTCGTCTGGCGCGCCATTGTCTCGCGCCGTGACCTGGCGCGGCGACCTGGCGCGGTCAGGCGCCGGCGTCGAAGTCGACTTCCTCGATCAGGCGCAGCGCGTCGGGGCGCAGGCCCGAGATCTCGGTCAGCGACAGCGTGTCGGGGGTGAACTCGCCCCAGCTCTCGACCAGGGCCGAGCGTTTCACGCCCGGCTCGACCGGGAATTCGTTGTTGGTCTCGGCATAGATCGCCTGCGCCTCGTCCGAGGCCAGCCATTCCATCAGCTTCAGCGCCGCCTCGCGGTGCGGTGCGGCCTTGGTCATCGCCACGCCCGAGATGTTCATGTGGGTGCCGCCGCCCTCGAATTCGGGGAAGACGATGCGGACGCTGTCGGCCCAGTCCTTCTGCTCGGGGTCGCTCAGCATCTGGCCCATGTAATAGGTGTTGCCCAGCGAGATGTCGCATTCGCCGGCCCAGATCGACTTCACCTGGCTGCGGTCGTTGCCCGAGGGCTTGACCGCGAGGTTGGCCTTCACCCCCTCGAGCCAGGTCTTCGTCGCCTCGGGGCCGTGGTGGGCCATGTAGGCCGCGGTCAGCGCGACGTTGTAGTCCGAGGTGAAGCTGCGGGTGCAGATCCGGCCCTTCCACTTCGGATCGGCGAGATCCTCGTAGCTGGTGACCTCGCCGTCGGCGACGCGCTCGCGCGAGGCATAGACGATGCGGGCGCGGGTGGTCAGGCCGAACCACTGGCCCTCGGGGTCGCGGAAGCCCGCGGGGATGTTGGCGTCCAGCACCTCCGAGGTGACCGGCTGGGTCACGCCGGCCGCGACCACCTCGCCCAGGCGGGCGATGTCGACGGTCATCACCAGGTCGGCCGGGCTGCGGTCGCCCTCGGCCACCAGCCGCTCGACCATGCCCTTGTCGACGAAGGCGACGTTCACCTCGATCCCGGTCTCGGCCGCGAAGGCATCGACCAGCGGCTGCAGCAGCTCGGGCTGGCGGTGCGAATAGATGTTCACCTGCTCGGCCAGCGCGGGGAAGGCGAGCGCGGTCGAGGCCATCAGGCCGGCGGCGAGAAGCGGGGTGCGGATCATTTTCTGACTCCTCCTGTCGGAAATCTGGCCGCCATAAATCCGAGCTTTTCACTCGGGTCAACAGGCGTTTCGTGGCCACCGAGCGGGCGGCTGATCGAGGTAAGTTAGATTATCTAACGATTTCAGCGCCATTGGGTCGAAGGCTGCAAAAACACCTCAGATCCGATCGCGTCAATTTTTTGCGGCAGCCACCGCTCTCGCTGCCCCCGATGCCGCGAGGATGCCCGCCCGGACCGACCGCACCGGGCGATGCGCGACCCTGGCGGCACGGGCCGGGAGCGGCGGACGGCGGCGCCCCTGCGGGCTCAGATCCCCGTTTCGGGCTCCGCTTCAGGCCCTCGTATCAGGCCTTCGCCGCCTTCTCGCGCGCCTTGGCGGCGTTCCACAGCGCGTCCATCTCGGCCAGGTCGCTGTCTTCGGGGCGCCGCCCGGTTTCGGCCAGCGCGGCCTCGATCGCGCCGAAGCGGCGGGTGAACTTCGCATTGGCCCGGCGCAGCGCCGCCTCGGGATCGACCTTCAGGTGCCGCGCGAGGTTGGCCATCACGAACAGCAGGTCGCCCATCTCCTCCTCGACCTCGTCCTGGGTCAGGGTGTCGCGCGCCTCGACCACCTCGCGCGATTCCTCGGCGATCTTGTCCAGCACCTCGGTGGCCGAGGGCCAGTCGAAGCCGACCCGCGCCGCGCGGTTCTGCAGCTTGACCGCCCGCAGCAGCGCCGGCAGCCCGACCGCCACCCCGTCCAGCACCCCGGTCTCGTCGCGGCCCGCGCGCTCGGCCGCCTTCACCGTCTCCCAGTCGCGGACCTGGTCGTCGGCGGATTTGGCGTTGCTCTCGTCGCCGAAGACATGGGGATGGCGCGTGACCATCTTGTCGGAAATCGCGCGAACGACATCGCCGAAACCGAAATGTCCGGCCTCCTCGGCCATGCGGGCGTGGAAGACCGACTGGAACAGCAGGTCGCCCAGCTCGCCCTTCAGCTCGTCCCAGGCCCGCCGCTCGATCGCGTCGGCGACCTCGTAGGCCTCCTCGATCGTGTAGGGGGCGATGGTCGCGAAATCCTGCGCGATGTCCCAGGGGCAGCCGGTGACGGGATCGCGCAGCCGTGCCATGATCTCGACCAGCCGCTCGATCCCGGCCTCGCCGTCCTGGATCAGCGCATCCGACCGCGCGCGGGTAAGGGTCATGGGGTGCCTCGCCGATGATCTTCGCCTTGCCGCGGGACTAGCAGCAATTCCGTGCGGAGACCACCATGCCCGTCCTCAACCGCATCGCCGAGTTCGGCCCCGAGATGACCGCCTGGCGCCGGCACCTGCATGCCCATCCCGAGCTGGGATTCGACTGCGGCGAGACCGCGGCCTTCATCGTCGCGCGGCTGCGCGAGATGGGGGTGGACGAGATCCACGAAGGCATCGGCCGCACCGGCGTCGTCGCGATCATCGAGGGGCAGGGCGGCCCGGGCGCCACGATCGGGCTGCGCGCCGACATGGACGCGCTGCCGATCACCGAGACGACGGGGCGCGACTATGCCTCGACCGTGCCGGGCCGGATGCATGCCTGCGGCCATGACGGCCATGTCACCATGCTGATGGGGGCGGCGAAATACCTGGCCGAGACGCGCCGCTTCTCGGGCCGGGTCGCGCTGATCTTCCAGCCGGCGGAAGAGGATGGCGGTGGCGGCCTCGCCATGGTGCAGGACGGCATGATGGAGCGGTTCGCCATCGGCGAGGTCTACGGCATCCACAACAGCCCCAACACGCCCTTCGGCCATTTCCACACCTCGCCCGGCGCGCTGATGGCGGCGGTCGACACGGTCTGGGTGCGGCTGACGGGGCGGGGCGGGCACGGCGCGACGCCGCATGACACGATCGACCCGATCCCGGCCGCGATCGGCATGATCGGCGCGCTGCAGACCGTGGTCAGCCGCAACCTCAACCCGATCGAGGAACTGGTGGTCTCGGTCACGCAGGTCCATGCCGGCACCGCCTCGAACATCATCCCCGAAGAGGCCTGGTTCTGCGCCACCGTGCGCAGCTTCACGCCTGAGGTGCGCGAGCTGGCCAAACGGCGCATCCACGAGATCGTCGAGGGCCATGCCGCGGCCTATGGCGTGACCGCCGCGATCGACTACGACTGGGGCTATCCGCCGACGGTGAACCACCCCGCACAGGCCGCCTTCGCCGCCGGCGTCGCGCGCGAGGTCTCGGGCGAGGCCGCGGTGGTGGACGACGCGCCCAAGGAGATGGGGGCCGAGGATTTCTCGTACATGCTCGAGGCGCGCCCCGGCGCCTACCTGTTCATGGGCACCGGCCCGGGCGCCGGGCTGCACCACCCGATGTTCGACTTCAACGACGAGGCCGCGCCCGTCGGCGCGAGCTTCTTCGCCCGGCTGGTCGAGCGCGCGCTGCCGCTCTGAGCCGCACGCGGGGCCCCCATTCGGGCCCCTGCGCGGACCCCGGGGCCGGGGCGACTCGGGCCCGGCGGCCGGGGCGCTCTGCCGGGGGCGGTTCGCGGGGGCGGCGGGGCGGCCGCGACCCCGTTTTGGCCCCGGCGCGACGCTGTGACGCGGGCCGCCGCGGCCCAACTTCGCGAAAATACTACTTTTGCGGCAATTTGCGTGGTCGAAAACCCATGATTTGATCGGTATCAAGGTCTCCGGGCGCCAGATGACGCATCTGCGCCCCGGAAGGCCCTTCGGACGGCCCATCGGAGTCGGGTCGGCAGACGGACCAGCAGCGGATCACCGGCCGCGGGGGCACCCCGGCGGCGATCCCCAGCCAGTGACGGCCAGGAGAAGACGATGGACTACGACAAGGCGCTCGACACCGCGATCCAGACCCTGCACGACGAGGGGCGCTATCGCACCTTCATCGACCTGGAACGCCGCAAGGGCGCCTATCCGACCGCGGTCTGGACCCGCCCGGACGGGTCCGAGGGCGAGGTGACGATCTGGTGCGGCAACGACTATCTGGGCATGGGCCAGCATCCCGCGGTGCTGGGCGCGATGCACGAGGCGCTGGACGCGACCGGCGCCGGATCGGGCGGCACGCGCAACATCTCGGGCACCACGGTCTACCACCGCCGGCTCGAGGCCGAGATCGCGGACCTGCATGGCAAGGAGGGCGCGCTGGTGTTCTCCTCGGCCTACATCGCCAATGACGCGACGCTCTCGACGCTGCCCAAGCTGTTCCCGGGGCTGGTGATCTATTCCGACGCGCTGAACCACGCGAGCATGATCGAGGGGATCCGCCGCTCGGGCGCGCCCAAGCGGATCTTCCGGCACAACGACCTCGAGCACCTGCGCGCGCTGCTGGCGGCCGACGACCCGGCCCTGCCCAAGCTGATCGCCTTCGAATCGATCTATTCGATGGATGGCGATTTCGGGAAGATCGAGGCGATCCTCGATCTGGCCGACGAATTCGGCGCGCTGACCTACATCGACGAGGTCCATGCCGTCGGCATGTACGGCCCGCGCGGCGGCGGCGTGGCCGAACGCGACGGGCTCGCCCACCGCATCGACCTGATCAACGGCACGCTCGGCAAGGCGTTCGGGGTCTTCGGCGGCTATGTCGCGGCCTCGGCGAAGATGATCGACGCGATCCGCTCCTATGCGCCCGGCTTCATCTTCACCACCTCGCTGCCGCCCGCCGTGGCGGCCGGCGCCGCGGCCTCGATCGCCTTCCTGAAGACCGAGGGCGGGCAGGCGCTGCGCGACGCGCAGCAGGCCAATGCCCGGGTGCTGAAGATGCGGCTGAAGGCGCTCGGCCTGCCGATCGACGACCACGGATCGCACATCGTGCCGGTCCATGTCGGCAACCCGGTCCACTGCAAGATGATCTCGGACATGCTGCTCGCCGATTACGGGATCTACGTGCAGCCGATCAACTTCCCGACAGTTCCGCGCGGAACCGAACGGCTGCGCTTTACCCCCTCGCCAGTGCATGACAGCAACAAGATATCGTACCTCGTCGCCGCGATGGACAAACTGTGGGCAAGTTGTGCGCTGAATCGTGCCGAGCTGTCGGCCTGATCTGATCTCGGGATGCAGAGGCCCTTGCCCTGTGCTAAGGGATTCTCAATAGGTCGAGCGAGACTGGCAAAAGTCGAATCGTCGATCGTTGGGGACAGTAGGGGCAGGCGCATGATCGGACGGAGGACCGCTCCTTCGACGCAGGAATCCGACAAGCCGAAGGGCTTCGACGGGTTCGAGCTGCGGCTCGGGGACGTGATGCGCGGAGAGCGGGCGACGCTCTCCAAATCGCTCCTCGACGTCCAGCGCGAGCTGAAGATCAAGGCCAGCTACATCGCCGCCATCGAGAATGCCGACATGGGCGCGTTCGAGACCCCCGGCTTCGTCGCGGGCTACGTGCGTTCCTATGCGCGCTACCTGAACATGGACCCGGAATGGGCCTTCGCGCGGTTCTGCGACGAGGCGGGCTATGAACCCGCCCACGGCCTGGCCGCCGCCGCCTCGGGTCCCAAGCCCGCCACGCCGCCCAAGGTGCAGAAATCGCGCCGCCCGGCCGATGGCGATCCGCTGGCCAATCCGAACGCGCTGTTCGTGCCGCGCGGCCGCTCGGCCTTTGCCCATGTCCGGCCCGGGGCCGTCGGCTCGATCCTGGTGCTGGCCGCGCTGGCGGGCGGGCTGGGCTATGGCGGCTGGATGGTGCTGCAGCAGATGCAGAAGGTCACGCTGGGCCCGGTCGAGACCGCGCCCGTGGTGGCCGAGCTCGACCCGCTTGACGGGGCCCGCTCGATGGGCGGCGGCGCCGAGACCGACCCGGTGCAGACCGCCGGCATGACCATGCCGCGCCCCGAGGTGCAGGACCGCGTCTGGCGGCCCGAAAGCCTCGACGTGCCGGTGATGGTGCCGCGCGACGGGCCGATCGCCTCGATCGATCCGCGCACCGTCGGCGCGCTGGCGGGTCTTGCCGCGACCCCGCAGCAGATGCCGGGCCAGAGCGGCGGCATCGACGCGGCCTTGGCCGAGGCGCTTGGCGCGCGGCCGGCCGAGGCGGCGCAGGGCGACGACCAGCAGTTCGCCATGAACGCCCCGCAACCGGGCGCGCAGGCAGCGGGTCAGGCCGGCGCGCAGCCGGGCACCGTGCGCACGCTCGCCGGGCCCGCGGCCCCGGTGCAGATCGTGGCCGTGCGCCCGTCCTGGGTCCGGGTCTCGGCCGCCGATGGCACCGTGCTGCTGGAAAAGATCCTCGAGGCCGGCGAACGCTATGCCGTGCCGCAGATGGAAGAGGCGCCGACGCTGCGCGCCGGCAACTCCGGCTCGGTCTACTTCGCCGTGAACGGCACCACCTACGGCCCGGCGGCGCCGGGCGCGCAGGTGGTCAAGAACGTCGCCCTGACGCCGGACGCGCTGAGCCAAAAATACGCGCTGGCCGACCTGTCGCAGGATCCCGACCTGGCGCGGATGACCAATGTCGCCGAGGCGCAGATCGCGCCGCAGCCGGCGCCGGGATCGCGCTGAGACCGGGCCGAGGCGGCGCCGGGACGGCGCGCGCGGGGGGCGCTGCCCCCCGGGCCCGGTCCGGGCCTCCCCCCCGGGATATTTGGACCAATGCGAAAGCGGTGCGGTTGCGGCTGTCACATCGGGGGCGTATCTAGGCGGTAATCCCCGGATGCGATCAGAGGAGCCCCCGATGTCGCTCAACCACGTCCGCCCCTGGAAGAACATCTACCGCCGCAAGTCGCGCCAGATCATGGTCGGCAACGTGGCCGTGGGCGGCGACGCGCCGATCTCGGTGCAGACCATGACCAACACCGACAGCGCCGACGTCAAGGCGACGCTTGCGCAGGTGATCCGCTGCGCCGACGTCGGCGCCGACATCGTGCGGATCTCGACCCCGGACGAGGCGGCGACCGCCGCGCTGAAGGAGATCTGCCGCGAAAGCCCGGTGCCGATCGTCGCCGACATCCATTTCCACTACAAGCGCGCGATCGAGGCCGCCGAGGCCGGCGCCGCCTGCCTGCGGATCAACCCCGGCAACATCGGCGACGCCAAGCGCGTGGCCGAGGTGGTGCGGGCCGCGAAGGACCACGGCTGCTCGATCCGGATCGGCGTCAACGCCGGCTCGCTCGAGCGTCACCTGCTGGAGAAATACGGCGAGCCGTGCCCCGACGCGATGGTCGAGAGCGGCATGGACCACATCAAGCTTTTGCAGGACAACGACTTCCACGAATTCAAGATCTCGGTGAAGGCCTCGGACGTGTTCTTGGCCGCCGCCGCCTACCAGGCGCTGGCCGAGGCGACGGACGCGCCGATCCACCTCGGGATCACCGAGGCCGGGGGGCGGGTGTCGGGCACGGTGAAATCCGCGATCGGTCTTGGCAACCTGCTGTGGATGGGGATCGGCGACACGCTGCGGGTGTCGCTGTCGACCGATCCCGAGGAAGAGGTGAAGGTCGGCTACGAGATCCTGAAGTCGCTGGGGCTGCGCCATCGCGGCGTCACCATCATCTCGTGCCCCAGCTGCGCGCGGCAGGGGTTCAACGTGATCGAGACCGTCGGCAAGCTCGAGGAGCGGCTGGCCCATGTGACCACCTCGATGTCGCTCTCGATCATCGGCTGCGTGGTCAACGGCCCGGGCGAGGCGCTGATGACCGACATCGGCTTCACCGGCGGCGGCGCCGGCGCGGGCATGGTCTATCTGGCCGGCAAGCAGGCGCACAAGATGTCGAACGAGCAGATGATCGACCACATCGTCGAGCTGGTCGAAGCCAAGGCCGAGGCGATCGAGGCCGAGGCTCGCACGGAATCCGACAGCGCTGTAACATCTGGTGAGCAGGCGAAAGCCTCTGTCTGATCAATGACTTGCGCGGCCCCGCCCCGGCGGGGCCGCTTCGGTTTGTGAGCGATTTCGGCAATCTGTCGCCACGTATCGCCGCCGCCTTCGAGCCCGTCGGGATCCGAATGGCAGGGTCCGGTGTTGTCTGTCCATCGCTGGAACGCACCGCCGTTCCGTTAGCCAGATGAGGACAACACGATGCTGAACTCGAAATTCATCGCCCTGACCGGTGCCGCCCTGATCGCCTCGACCGCCGCCTTCGCGCAGTCGACGACCGTGACGACCACGACCGACAACTCGGCCAAGGAAACCGGCGCCGCGGCCGGCTTCGTCGGCGGTGCCGCGACGGGTGCCGCGGTGGGTGGCCCGGTCGGCGCCGGCATCGGTGCGGTGGTTGGCGCCGTCGGCGGCTCGCTCGCCACGCCCTCGACCGAAGTGACGACCTATGTGCAGAAGAACCCGGTGCCGCCGGTGATGATCGATGGCGGCGTGCGCACCGGCGTCGTCGTGCCCGACACCGTCACCCTGACCCCGGTGCCGGAAGCCACGCAGTATTCCTACATCTACGTCGACGGTCAGCCGGTGCTGGTCGACAGCTCGAACCGCACCGTCGTGCGCGTGGTCAACTGATCCGCGGCACATCGACCGATCGGTTCGATGTGACTGGAAAAGGGGCTCCCTCGCGGGGCCCCTTTTTCTTGAGTTCTTGGATGAGTGATTATTTATATGCATATGATTGTTAGCTGAAATTCGTGTTTCATCGTGTGAAGGATTAGGGGCAATCGCATCACGGTGCCGGCATCTTCCCGCGGCGCGACGGAAATGCCCCGTGACCGCCGTCGCCAAGGCGGATAAGCCGGAGGGGACACCGCTGATCGGACCGCAATTGACCGTCTCGACTCGCCTGACTCCGCTTCGCCGACTGGGCCTTCTGATGACGGGGGCCGCGCTTGCGCTTGCGCTGGGCGGATGTGCCGGTGCGCCTTCGGCCACCCGCGCCGCGCCGGCGGCCGCGACCGGCGACGAGACGCCGCTGCCGCCGATGAAGCGCTTCACCGGGCCGGCGAACGAGCCCGCGACGCGGCGCAACGCCGAACTTGCGCGCGACTTCCTCGACCTGTCGTTCCAGATGGAGAGCGGCCGCGCGCTGCCGAAGCTGAGCCGCTTCGACGGGCCGGTGGCGCTGACGCTGACCGGCGCGGTGCCGCCGACCGCGGTGCAGGATGCGCGCGCGCTGGTCGCGCGTCTCGCGCAGGAGGCGAAGCTGCCGGTGCGGCTGGCCGACGGCGCGGCGCCGCCGCGCCCCGGCGAGGGGCTGGTGAATGTCGAGTTCCTGACCCGCGCCGAGATGCACAAACTGGTGCCCGAGGCCGCCTGCTTCGTGGTGCCGCGGATCTCGAGCTGGGCCGAATACCGCAAGGCGCGCCGGACCAAGGCGATGGACTGGGCCACGCTCGACGCGCGCAGCCATGCCGCGGTGTTCATCCCCGCCGACACCTCGCCGCAAGAGATCCGCGACTGCCTGCACGAAGAGGTCGCCCAGGCGATGGGGCCGCTCAACGATCTGTACCGGCTGCCGGATTCGGTGATGAACGACGACAATTTCGTCTCGGCGCTGACCGGCTTCGACATGGTGATGCTGCGGGTCTACAACGCGCCCGAGATGCGCAACGGCACCACCCGCGACCAGGCGGCGGCGCTGCTGCCGGGCCTGCTCGAGCGCGTGAACCCGCGCGGCGGCCGCGTCGCTCAGAGCGCGCCGGCGAAGGACACGCCCCGCGCCTGGATCGACGCGGTCGAGCGCGCGCTCGGCCCCGGCGTCTCGGCACACGGGCGGCTCGGCGCGGCCCGGCGCGCGGTCGAGATCTCGGAGCGGGAGCACTGGCGCGACGGGCGCGCGGGCTTCTCGTGGTTCATCCTCGGGCGCCTGAGCCTGAACGGCGACCTTGAAACCGCCTTCACCGCCTTCCTGCGCGCGGCGCTGATCTTCCGCTCGCAGCCGGGGATGGAGATCCAGGCGGCGCATGTCGACATGCAGCTGGCGGCCTTCGCGCTGTCGGCGGGCCAGGCCGAGGACACGCTGATCTTCGTCGACCGCTCGATCCCGGCGGCGCGCAACGCGCAGAACGCGGCGCTGCTGGCGACGCTGCTTTTGACGCGGGCCGAGGCGCTGGAGCTGCAGGGCAAGACCGCCGCCGCCCGGGCCGCGCGGCTGGACGGGCTTGGCTGGGCGCGCTATGGCTTCGGCTCGGATGACGAGGTGCGCCGGCGCGCGGCCGAGATCCACGCCCTGTCGCCGGCGGCGCAGATGAACCGGGCGGTGGTGGCCAGCCGCTGACGCCCCAAGGGCAGGGGTGGAGGGGACATGCTGAGCATCGCGGGGCTGGTGATCGGGGCGATCTGGGGCGGGCTGCGGGCGCGGGCCCGTGGCGGCTCGGGCTTCGACATCGCGCAATATGCCGCGGTGCACGGGCTCGGGCTCGCGATCCTCGGGCTGTTCGTGTCGATCGTCATCCTGCGCGCCGGCTGAGGGGGCCCTCCGCGATGTTCCTGCCGTTCCTTGCCAGCCTGCGCCGGAACGGGATCGCGGTGTCGCTGCGCGAATACCTCTCGTTCCTCGAGGCGATGGCGGCGCATCTCGTCACCTATGACGCCGAGGGGTTCTATTACCTCGCCCGCGCGACGCTGGTGAAGGACGAGCGCGCGATCGACCGGTTCGACCGCGCCTTCGCCGAAAGCTTCGGCGGGCTCGACGCGATCACGCCCGAGGCGCTGGTCGCGGCGCTGGACCTGCCCGAGGACTGGCTGCGCAAGCTGGCCGAGAAGACGCTGACCGACGAGGAGAAGGCCGCGATCGCGGCGACCGGCAGCTTCGAGCAGCTGATGGAGACGCTGAAGCGGCGGCTGGCCGAGCAGAAGGCGCGCCACCAGGGCGGCTCGAAATGGGTGGGCACGGCCGGCACCTCGCCCTTCGGCGCCCATGGCTACAACCCCGAGGGCGTCCGGATCGGCCAGGACGACAGCCGCCACCGCCGCGCGGTCAAGGTCTGGGACCGGCGCGAGTTCCGCGACTTCGACGACCGGGTCGAGCTGGGCACGCGCAACATCAAGGTGGCGCTGAAGCGGCTGCGGCGATGGGCGCGCGACGGCGCCCGCGAGGAGCTGGACCTGCCC
This sequence comes from Frigidibacter sp. MR17.24, assembly GCF_037095655.1. Classification (NCBI taxonomy): domain Bacteria; kingdom Pseudomonadati; phylum Pseudomonadota; class Alphaproteobacteria; order Rhodobacterales; family Paracoccaceae; genus Frigidibacter; species Frigidibacter sp. MR17.24. The sequence continues at coordinate 805,520 of NZ_JBAWKE010000001.1, read as the reverse complement.
GGCACGATCCGCGCCACCGCCGAGCACGGCTTTCTCGACGTGCAGACCCGGCCCGAGCGGCGCAACGCGGTGAAGATCCTGCTGCTGCTCGACGTCGGCGGCTCGATGGACGACCACGTCCGCCTGGTCGAGGAGCTCTTCTCCGCCGCGCGCGCCGAGTTCCGGCACCTCGAGCATTTCTACTTCCACAACTGCGTCTACGAGGGTCTCTGGCGCGACAACCGGCGCCGGCGCGACGCGGTGGTGCCCACGGCCGAGCTGCTGCGCACCTACGGTGCCGACTGGCGGCTGATCCTGGTGGGCGATGCGGCGATGAGCCCCTACGAGCTGGTGCAGCCGGGCGGCGCCAACGAGCACTGGAACCCCGAGGCCGGGCAGGTCTGGCTGGAGCGCCTGCGCGCCGCCTGGCCCGCGCATGCCTGGTTGAACCCGGTGCGACAGGAGCACTGGCGCCATGCCCAGACCACGGCGATGATCCGCCAGATCTTCGAGGGGCGGATGTATCCCCTGACGCTCGAGGGCCTGACCGCCGCGACGAAGGCGCTGGGTTAGGGGGCTCCGCCCCCGGCTTCTGGCGAAGCCTCCCCCGGGATATTTGGACAAAGTCGATGGTGATCTCGACTTTGTCCAAATATCCCGGGGGGAGCGCGGCACGCGCGGGGGGCGGAGCCCCCGCTTTCTTTACCGCGCCGGGGCTTGCGGAGCGCGGGGGCGATGCCGGATAAAGGGGCCGATCAAACCCCCAGCCGGACACCATGACCGACACCGTTCTCGACTTCGCCTTCTGGTCCACCGCCGCCGTGATCCTCGTGCTGCTCGCAGCCTCGGCCTTCTTCTCGGGATCGGAGACGGCGCTCACCGCGGCCTCGCGCGGCAAGCTGCGGACACGGGCGGACAAGGGCGAGGCGGGGGCGGCGGCCGCGCTGGAGGTCACCGAGGACAGCGAGCGGCTGATCGGCTCGATCCTTCTGGGCAACAACGTCGTCAACATCCTGTCGACCTCGCTTGCCACGGCGCTGCTGACGCGGGTCTTCGGGCAATCCGGGGTCGCGGTCGCGACGCTGGTGATGACGCTGATGGTGCTGATCTTCTCGGAGGTGCTGCCCAAGACCTATGCGATCACCCAGCCCGAGACGCTGGCGAGCCGGGTCGCGCGGCCGGTGAAGCTGTTCGTCGTGCTGCTGTCGCCGATCGTGTCGGTGGTGCGGGTGATCGTGCGCGGCATCCTCTACCTGTTCGGGGTGCGCACCGATCCGGGCCACATGCTGTCGATCCGCGACGAGATCGCGGGGGCGCTGGCGCTGGGGCAGAGCGAGGGCACGGTCGAGAAGGAGGACCGCGACCGGCTGCTGGGGGCGCTCGACCTGGCCGAGCGCACGGTCGAGGAGATCATGCTGCACCGCAGCCAGATCAAGATGATCGACGCCGAGGCGAGCCCGGCGGCGATCCTGTCGGCCGTGATCAACTCGCCCCACACCCGGCTGCCGCTGTACCGGGGCGAGCGCGAGAACATCATCGGCATCCTGCATTCCAAGGACCTGCTGCGCGCGGTCGAGAAGGTGCGCGATCCGCAGACGGGGCTTGCCCAGCTCAAGGAGCTCGACCTCGCCTCGGTGGCGATGCCGGCCTATTTCGTGCCCGAGACCACGCCGCTCGACGAGCAGATGCGCGCCTTCCTCAAGCGGCGCAGCCATTTCGCGCTGGTCGTCGACGAATACGGCGATCTCAAGGGGCTGATCACGCTCGAGGACATCATCGAGGAGATCGTGGGCGAGATCTCGGACGAGTTCGACCCCACGGTCGAGCATCCGATCAAGCCGATGCCCGAGGGCGACTTCCTTGTCGACGGCGCGATGACGATCCGCGACCTGAACCGGGCGATGGACTGGAACCTGCCCGACGAGGAGGCCAACACCGTGGCGGGCCTGGTGATCCACGAGGCGCAGACGATCCCTGCCGAGGGCCAGGTGTTCAGCTTCCACGGCTTCCGGTTCCAAGTGGTCAAGCGCGCCGAGAACCGGCTGGCGAAGCTGAAGATCCGGCCGCTCTGAGCCGGGGGGCGCATGAAAAGTGGCGCGCCGGCCAGGGGCCGACGCGCCGCGGGGTGCCGAATGGGCCGTCGGTGGGGCCGAAACCCTCCGACATCCCGATCTGTCGGGCGGCGGCGTCGCCGCCCGGTCTGTCTTGGTCGCCCGGGGCTCAGCCCACAGTCAGTTCAGGCGGTCAATTCAGGATCCCGTTGAGGATCCGGACCGCGCCGTCGAGGTCGCTGCGCTGGTCGCGGCGGTCGTAGTCGCTGTCGCGCTGCGCCTCGCGGTAGCCTTCGCGGTAGCCGCTGCGATAGGTGTCGCGGTAGTCGTCGCGACGGTCGTAGTGGTGATCCCGGTCGCGGCGGTACTCGCGGCGCACCTCGTCCTTCCAGGCATGGCCCGGCGGGCGGCAGCCGTTGTGCTTCTTGGCCAGGCCGGGCGGGCAGCCGTCGGCCTGGGCGGCAGTCGGGGCGACGATCGCAGCGCCGCCGGTCAGGGTGGCGGCGGCGAGAGCGATCGACAGCATCGGAACAGCGAAAATCTTGCGGTTCATGTCGTTTCTCCTTCGCATCTTGCGGGGACAACGCAGACATATGCGAACCGTTCCCGGCACCAAACCCGCCGCGTGCCGGGGATCGGGCCCGCCGGCAGGGCTTCGCTTATCGCGACACAACACCGCCGACGGCCTGTTACACGGCCTGGTGCGGCGCCGTCAGCCGCGGCCGCGACGCTCGAACCGCGGCAGCATCGCCGAGAAGTCGCGGCCGCGGCCGTCCTCGGTCTCGACGAAGGTCTCGTAGAGCCGGGCGGCGAGCGCACCCATCGGCGTGTCGGCATCCGCGCCCTCGGCCGCCTGCTGCGACAGGCGCAGGTCCTTCAGCATCAGCTCGGCCGCGAAGCCGGGGCGATAGCCGTTGTCGGCGGGGCTTTGCGGCCCGATGCCCGGTGCCGGGCAATAGGCGTTCATCGACCAGCTGTAGCCCGACGAGGTCGAGACCACGTCGAACATCTTCTGGCGGTCGAGCCCCAGCTTGTCGGCCAGCGCGAAGGCCTCGCAGGTGGCGATCATGGTGACGCCGAGGATCATGTTGTTGCAGATCTTCGCCGACTGCCCGGCGCCGGCGCCGCCGCAATGCACCGCCTTGCTGCCCATCACCGCGAGCAGCGGCGCCACGCGGGCGAAGGCCGGGTCGGGGCCGCCGACCATGAAGGTGAGCGTGCCCGCCGCCGCGCCGGTGATCCCGCCCGAGACCGGCGCGTCGAGCGCCGACAGCCCCGCCGCCTCGGCCTTTGCCGCCACGGCGCGGGCGCTGTCGACATCGACGGTCGAGCAGTCGAGCAGCACCGCGCCGGGGCTCATCGCCGGGATCAGCGCCGCCGCCGCGGCGCGCAGGATCGCGCCGTCGGGCAGCATGGTGATCACCACCTCGGCCCCGGTGACGGCGGCGGCCGCGTCGGCGGCCATGGCCACGCCTTCGGGCGGCGGCGCGACCGGGTCGAAGCCGGTCACCGCATGGCCGGCCGCGGCAAGGTTCGCCGCCATCGGCGCGCCCATGTTGCCCAGTCCGATGAACCCAATCTGCATCGCCGTCCTCCTTCGGCAGGGGGCGCCCGGATGGCTCAGCGGCCTCCCGCCGCCGGGGCCGGGGCGCCGAAATCGATGGGCGCGACCGTGAGTGGCGCGAGCAGGGCCGCGACCTCGGCCGTGCCGACGGCGCTGGCCCCGGGATGGCGCCAGCGCGGCTTGCGGTCCTTGTCGATCAGCTGCGCGCGCACGCCTTCGAGAAAGTCGCTGTCGGCCACCGCGCGCGAGGTCACCCGGAATTCGGCGTCGAGCGCGGTGCGGATGTCGGTGCCGCGCACCTGCCGCACCAGCGCCAGCGTCGTGGCCATCGACAGCGGCGACTGGCGCGACAGCGTGGCCAGCGTCGCGGCGGCGAAATCGCCCGGCTCGGCGGCGAGGGCCGCGAGGATCGCGGGCAGATCGGGCAGGGCGAAGATGCGGTCGATCACCGCGCGATGCGCGGCGATGGCCGGGGCATCGACGGGTTCGGGGCCAGCGTCTGGGGCGGGGCCGGCTTCGGGGTCCGGCAGGCCGGCGATCTCGCCCGTGGCCTCGAGCCGGGCGATGAGCGCGGGCCAGTCGGCCTCGGGGATCAGCCGGTCGGCGAAGCCCGCGAGGATCGCCTCGGCCCCGCTCATCCGCGCGCCGGTCAGGCCATAGTATTCGCCAAGCCGCCCCGGGGCGCGCGACAGCAGCCACGATCCGCCGACATCGGGCACGAGGCCGATGCCGGTCTCGGGCATCGCCACCTGCGTCGTGGTGCCGACGATGCGCAGCCCGGCATGGCCGCCGATGCCGACGCCGCCGCCCATCACGAAGCCCTGCATGAAGGCGACGATGGGCTTGGGAAATTCGGCGATCTTCGCGTTCATCCGGTATTCGTCGCGCCAGAACGCTTGCGAGGTCGCGACATCGCCCGCCCGCCCCGCGTGCCAGAGCGCCGCGACATCGCCGCCGGCGCAGAAGGCGCGCTCGCCCTCGGCGGTGATCACCACCAGCCCGACGGCCGGGTCGGCGGCGAAGGCGTCGAGCGCGGCCTCGAGCGCCAGCGCCATCGCATGGTCGAGCGCGTTCAGCGCCTTGGGCCGGTTCAGGTGGATGCGGCCCGCGCGGCCGATGACCCGGGCCTCGATCGCGTCGCTGCTCACGCCGCCTCCTTCAGAAGCTCGCGGCTGACGATCAGCCGCATGATCTCGTTCGTGCCCTCGAGGATCTGGTGCACGCGAAGGTCGCGGACAAGCTTCTCGATCCCGAAATCGGCGAGATAGCCGTAGCCGCCGTGCAGCTGCAGGCACTGGTTGGCGATGTCGAAGGCGGCGTCGGTGACGAAAAGCTTGGCCATGGCGCAGGCCTTGGTCGCGTCGGGCGCGCGGGTGTCGAGCTTCCAAGCCGCCTGGCGCAGGAAGATCCGCGCGGCCTGCAGGCGGGTCTCCATCTCGGCCAGGCGGAACTGCAGGGCCTGGAATTCGGTCAGGCTGCGGCCGAAGGCCTGGCGGTCGCGCATGTAGCGCAGCGTCGCGTCAAGCGCGCCCTGCGCCGCGCCGAGCGCGCAGGCCGAGATGTTCAGCCGCCCGCCGTCCAGCCCCTCCATCGCGTAGACGAAGCCGCGGCCCTCGTCGCCCAGCAGCGCGTCGGCGCCGAGGCGGCAGTCGTCGAAGATCACCGAGCGGGTGGGCTGGGCGCGCCAGCCCATCTTGTCCTCGAGCCCGCCGAAGGACAGGCCGGGGGCCCCCGCGGGCACCAGCAGCGCCGAGATCCCGCCCGCGCCGGCGCCGCCGGTGCGCACCATCGCGACGTAAAGGTCGGAATAGCCGCCGCCCGAGATGAAGGCCTTGGTGCCGGTCAGCGAATAGCCGTCGTCGCGGCGGTCGGCCCGGGTGCGCAGCGCCGCCGCGTCCGAGCCCGAGCCGGGTTCGGTCAGGCAGTACGAGGCGACGGTCTCCATCGCGCAGAGGCGCGGCAGCAGGTCGGCGCGCTGCGCCGGGCTGCCGTGGCGGTCGATCATGCCCGCGCACATGTTGTGGATCGACAGGAAGGCCGCGGTGGCCGGGCAGGCCATCGACAGCGCCTCGAACACCAGCGTCCCGTCCAGCCGCCCGAGGCCCGAGCCGCCGGCCTCCTCGGCGACGTAGAGCCCGCCGAGGCCAAGCTCCGCCAGATCGGGCCACAGCTCGCGCGGGATGGTTCCGGCGGCTTCCCAGGCGCGGGCATGGGGGGCGATCCGGTCCTGTCCGAAGCCGCGCGCCATGTCGAAGATCGCCTGCTGCTCGTCCCCGAGTGCGAAATCCATGAGCCGGGCCTCCCTCCCGCTGCCAGATGGAGCGAGCCTATTGGCTGGGCGGCGCCGCGCAACGGGGCGCGGCGCGCGTCGTGGCGTCGTGGCGCGGTGCCGTGGCGTCCCGAAGGGCCGCGCCGGCCTGCGCGCCGCGGGGGCAGTCGTCTGCCGCAGACATCCAGGGCGCAGTCGTCCGGGGGGTGGGGGCGGCCCGGCGGGGGTCGCCCCGCCAGGCCGCGCCCCGGTCGTGTCAGTCCATCGCCTGGAAGTTCAGCGCCGCGCCTTCCTTGATGCCCGAGGGCCAGCGCGAGGTGATGGTCTTGGTGCGGGTGTAGAAGCGGAAGGCGTCGGGCCCGTGCTGGTTCAGGTCGCCGAAGGCCGACTTCTTCCAGCCGCCGAAGGTGTGGTAGGCCAGCGGCACCGGGATCGGCACGTTGATTCCGATCATGCCCACGTTCACGCGCGCCGCGAAGTCGCGCGCGGTGTCGCCGTCGCGGGTGAAGATCGCGGTGCCGTTGCCGTATTCGTGGTCCATCGCCAGGCCCAGCGCCTCTTCGTAGCTTTTGGCGCGCACGGTCGACAGCACCGGCCCGAAGATCTCCTTGCGGTAGATGTCCATGTCGGGGGTGACGTTGTCGAAGAGGTGGGGGCCGACGAAGAAGCCCTCCTCGTAGCCCTGCAGGCTGAAGTCGCGGCCGTCGACGACCAGGGTCGCGCCCTGCTCGACGCCCGATTCCACCAGCTTGAGGATGTTGGCCTTGGCCGCGCCGGTGACCACGGGGCCGTAGTCGATGTCGTTGCCGGCGGTGTAGGGGCCGACCTTCAGCTTCTCGATCCGCGGGATCAGCTTCTCGATCAGCTTGTCGGCGGTGGCGTCACCGACCGGCACCGCGACCGAGATCGCCATGCACCGCTCGCCCGCCGCGCCGTAGCCCGCGCCGACCAGCGCGTCCGCCGCCTGGTCCATGTCGGCGTCGGGCATGATGATCATGTGGTTCTTCGCGCCGCCGAAGCACTGCACGCGCTTGCCGTTGGCGCAGCCGCGTTCGTAGATGTAGGCTGCGATCGGGGTCGAGCCGACGAAGCCCACGGCGCCGATCTGCTCGTTGTCGAGGATCGCGTCCACGGCTTCCTTGTCGCCGTTGACGACCTGCAGCACGCCGTCGGGCAGGCCCGCTTCCTTGAAGATCTCGGCCAGCATCAGCGGCACGCTCGGCGCGCGCTCGGACGGCTTGAGGATGAAGGCGTTGCCGCAGGCCAGCGCCGGGCCCATCTTCCACAGCGGGATCATCGCCGGGAAGTTGAAGGGCGTGATGCCCGCGGCCACGCCGACCGGCTGGCGCATCGAGTACATGTCGATCCCCGGGCCGGCCGAGTCGGTGAACTCGCCCTTCAGCAGGTGCGGGGTGCCGATGCAGAACTCGATCACCTCGAGCCCGCGCTGGATGTCGCCCTTGGCGTCGGGGATGGTCTTGCCGTGTTCGCGCGACAGCGCCTCGGCCAGCTTCTCCATGTCGCGGTTCAGCAGGTCGACGACCTTCATCATCACCCGGGCCCGGCGCTGCGGGTTGGTGGCGCCCCATTTCGGCTGCGCGGCGGCGGCGCTGGCCACGGCCGCCGCGAGTTCCGCGGCCGAGGCCAGCGGCACGCGCGCCTGCACTTCGCCCGTCGCCGGGTTGAAGACGTCGGCGAAACGGCCCGACGTGCCCTTGACGTGCTTGCCGTCGATCCAGTGGGTGAGTTCTTGCATCGGCTCCTCCGGTCTTCCTGTGGTCTTGCTGTGGTCTTGCTGTGGTCGTCCTGCGGTCTGCCGCCGTCATCGGGGGCAGCGGGATGCCGGGACCCTAGCCTTGCGTTTTTGCGCGCGCCAGCGTCAACTTCCCAAAACCATCTTGCATAAATGCAAAGCTAAGGGGGTGGCATGAACTGGGACGACATCCGGGTGTTCCTGGCGGTGGGCCGGGCCGAGAGCCTGTCGGGCGCGGGCCGCGGGCTGCGGCTGGACGCGGCGACGGTGGCGCGGCGCGTCGCGCGGCTGGAGGAAGGCTGCGGGCAGGTGCTGTTCCTGAAGTCGCCGCAGGGCTACCGGCTGACCGAGGCGGGGGCGCGGCTGATGCCGCATGCCGAGGCGGCCGAGCGGGCGATGGCGGCGGGGGCCGAGGATCTGGCGGGGCAGGCCTCGGGGCTGACGGGGCAGATCCGGCTGGGGGCGCCGGACGGCTGCGCGAACTATCTGCTGCCGCAGGTGACGGCGGCGATCTGCGACGCGAACCCGGGGCTCGAGGTGCAGATCGTGGCGCTGCCGCGGGTGTTCAACCTGTCGCGGCGCGAGGCGGACATGGCGATCGCGGTCAGCCAGCCGACCGGCGGGCGGCAGCTGGTGCAGAAGCTGGCCGACTACCGGCTGAGCCTGGTGGCCGACGAGGGCTATCTCGCGCGCCACCCGCCGATCCGCACGCCCGAGGACGTGAACGGCCACCGGGTGGTGGGCTACATCCCCGACATGATCTTCGACAAGGAGCTGGACTATCTGGCCGAGATCGGCGGCGGCGGGGTGCCGCTGGCGTCGAACTCGGTCGCGGTGCAGCTGATGTGGCTGCGCGCGGGGGCGGGCGTGGGGGTGGTGCACGACTTCGCCATGCCCTTCGCGCCGGGCCTGCGCCGGGTGCTGACGGCCGAGGTGTCGCTGTCGCGCGCCTTCTGGCTGATCCGCCATGCCGACGACCGCCGGTCGGACCGGATGACGCGCTTTGCCGAGGCGCTGGTCGGCGGGGTGCGGCGCGAGGTGGCGCGGCTCGAGGCGCTGGCGGCGGCGCAGTAGCGGTTAGGCGGTTGTTAGCCCGGGACATGCTTTGGTCGCAGGACGCTTGACAGGCCGGGGGGTGCGGGCGGACCCTCGACCCCGGAGGAATGCAGAGCGTGAGGAGGACGCGATGCTGGTGCAGCAGATTCTGAAGGGCAAGACCGACGATGGCGTCGTCACCGTGGCGCCGGGCTGGAACCTGAACGCGGTGGCCGAGGTGCTGTCGGCGCGCAAGATCGGCGCGGTGATCGTCAGCCGCGACGGGCGGGTGCCGATGGGCATCGTGTCCGAGCGCGACATCGTGCGCGAGCTGGGGCGGCGCGGGGCGATCTGCCTCAACGACCCGGTCGAGAAGGTGATGACCAGCAAGCTGGTGACCTGCGGCTGCTCGGACGACGCGGTGGACGTGCTGGAACGGATGACCGAGGGGCGGTTCCGCCACATGCCGGTGATGGAGGGCGAGGAGATGATCGGCCTGATCTCGATCGGCGACGTCGTCAAGGCGCGCCTGGCCGAGCTGGCGATGGAGCGCGAGGCGCTGGAAGGCATGATCATGGGCAATTGAGCGGCCTGCGGGCGAGAGGGGGCGCCGCCCCCTCGGACCTGCGGTCCTCACCCCCGGGATATTTGGGCAAAGTCGAGGAGGCGGCCGAAGCAGGGTCTGTCCTGCGCCCCGAGACCTGTCGTGGCGGCTTGCCATGGGAAGTGTCGTGGCGTCGGGGGCTTGCATTCCCCGGCGCAATAATGTTGCGTGCAGTCAGCCCCGGGGCCGGGGACCCGGGCGGGAGGTCCGGTGCGGCCCCCCGAGGAGGACGGCATGCGCATCGGACTTTATCCCGGCACCTTCGACCCGGTCACGCTCGGCCATATCGACATCATCGAGCGCGCGGCGCGGCTGGTCGACCGGCTGGTGATCGGCGTCGCCATCAACCGCGACAAGGGGCCGCTGTTCACGCTCGAGGAGCGGGTGGCGCTGATCGAGGCCGAGATCGCGCCGATCATCGCCGCGAGCGGCGCCGAGATCGTCGTGCATCCGTTCGAGAACCTGCTGATCGACTGCGCCCGCGACGTCGGCGCCGGCATGATCATCCGCGGCCTGCGCGCGGTGGCGGATTTCGAATACGAATTCCAGATGGTCGGCATGAACCGCGCGCTCGACAGCTCGATCGAGACGGTGTTCCTGATGGCCGATGCCCGGCGCCAGGCGATCGCCTCGAAGCTGGTCAAGGAGATCTGCCGGCTGAATGGCGATGTCTCGCGCTTCGTGCCGCCGGCCGTGGCCGAGGCGCTGGCGGCCCGGCTGCGCGGCTGATCCGCCCCGATCCGCTGATCGCAGGCCAGTCGCCGCAGGGGAGCGGGCCGGGCGGTCAGCCCCGGCCCTGCGCGCCCTCGGCCGGTTCGCGGGGACGCGCCGCCCCGGCATCGGCCGGGATGTCCTCATCCACCGCCATGGCGCCGGTCGCGGGCTGCGACACCGTGGTCTCCGGGGGCGCCTCGGCCACCGGCTCCGGCGGCGCGGATACCATGTCAGGCTGGGTGCCAGGCTCCGGCTGGGGCGCGGCGGCGGGCTTCTGGCCGGCGCGCAGGCGCTCGGCGAGGTCGGCCGCCACCTTCGGCTCGGACTGCATCGCGCGGCGCGCGGCCTCGACCGCGGCCTGGGCATCGCTGCCGAACAGCTCGGGGTCGAGCTTCACCCCCCGCCGCGCCGCGCCGTCGATCACCGCCTGCCGGATCGGGGCCGAGGAATTCAGCAGCTTGCGGAACCGCAGCTCGTCGAGCGCGAGGAGCGTGCAATGGGTGATCGCCACCACCTGCGTGCGCCGCCGCGCCCGCGCCAACAGCGCGAGCTGGCCGAACATCTCGCCGCGGCCAAGCCGGATGCGGTGCACCGCCGTCTGCACCTCGACCGCGCCCGAGGCGATGAACCAGACCTGCTTCGGCTGGCTGTCGCGCGGCAGCACCACCTGGCCCGGGCGGGCGTAGATCGTGCGCAGGCGCCGCGCCAGCATCTTGCGCTTGCCCTCGTCGAGATCGGTGAAAAGCGGGAATTCCTTGACGATGTCGGACCGGCGCAGCTTGAGGTCGAGCGAGGGCCGCAGCGCGTTGGCGGCGCGGCGGTCGGCGATCTCTTCGCCCAGGGTCTTGCGCAGCTCGGGCCCGATCAGGCCGTCGTCGGTCAGCGCGTCGTATTCCCGTTCCTCGAGCTGCAGCGTCGTGCGGCGGATCAGCCGGCGCTCCATCTCCTCGGCGTAGCCGGGGAACTGCAGGCGCAGGCCCTCGAGCTCTTTCTGCACCTCTTCGGCCCGGCGCTCGAGCAGCTCGTGCAGCAGCTCGCCGACGCGGCGGCCGTGGATGCGCCGGATGCGGTCGTCGATGAAGCCGTGCAGCTGCGGCAGGATCATCGCGATCGTCACCAGCATCTCGAACCGTTCCTCGGTGATGCGGGCGAGCGGGCGGTCATAGCCCAGCGACAGGTGCATCCAGTTCGCCACCCGCCAGCGCCGCCCCGCCGAGAGGTTGCGCCGCGCCGCCGCCCGGTAGGCGGTGCGCCCGCCGGCCCGCGTCGCCTCGATGATGCGGTCGGCATCGGCCAGCAGCCGCTCGGCCAGGTCGGGGGCGATGACCTGGGCGCGGAACTCCTCGAGGATCAGGTCCCGCTCGCGCCCGGCGAGCGCCACGAGCCCCAGGGTGATGCGGTCGCGGTCGAGGATCGCCTCGGCCTCGTCGGCCTTCGACACCGCGGTGTCGAGCCGCTCGCCGAAGCGCTTGGCCTCGTCGCGCACCACCTCGCGGGCGAGGCCGAAGTCGCGGGCGGTCTCGGCCACCTCCTCGCGCACCGATTGCAGCGCGACGGCGAGAACCTGGTTGCCGAGCGCGGCATCGAGCGGCGAGAGCCGGTCGAGCCCCAGATAGCCGATCACCCGGCGCAGCGTGCCGCCCTGCACGATCAGCGTGAAAAGGGTGAAGCCGGTGGCGAGCACGCCCACGGTCTGCTTGATGTCGGGCGGAACGAAGCGGTTTTCCGTGACCGCCAGCGCCAGCGCCAGCGTCACCGCGCCGCGCAGGCCGCCCCAGAGGATCGCGGTGCGATAGGGCGTCTCGACCCGGGGCGAGAGCTTGAGCGCGGTCAGGAGCGGCAGCACCCCGAACAGGATCAGCGCCCGCGCCGCGATCGCCGCGACCACGACGACGATGACCAGCAGCAGGTCGTAGAAGGTGGTGTTGGCCAGAAGCCGCGGGATCAGCAGCGCGGCCAGCACGAAGATCAGCGACCCCGCCCAATGCGCGAGCAGGTCCCAGGTTTCGCGCAGCTGGCCGTTCAGCTCGGGGCCGAGCCGCCCGGGCCCGTGCAGGTTCAGCGACAGCCCCGCCACCACTACCGCGACCACGCCCGAGGCCGACAGTTCCTCGGCGCCGATGTAGGTCAGGTAGGGCAGCGCGACCGAGATCGAGATCTGGCCCAGCGGATGGGCTGGCATCCGGGCGACGATCTCGACCGTGGCGCGGCCGATCAGGGCGCCGACGACGGCGCCCGCGCCGACGATCCAGGGAAAGCGCGCGAGGCCCGCGACGATGTCGGGGTCCTTGTTGCCGATGGTGACGAAGCCCAGCAGCAGCGTGAACAGCGCGATGGCGGCGGCGTCGTTCAGCAGGCTTTCGCCCTCGACGATCCGGGCGAGCCGGATCGGCGCCGGTGTCGAGCGGAAGATCGAGACCACGGCCGAGGGATCGGTGGTCGACACGATCGCGCCGATCAGCAGGCAGGCGGCAAGCGGCAGGCCGGCGAAGGGGAAGAGGGCAAAGCCGATGGCCAGCATCGCCACCACCACGGCCAGCACCGCCAGCACCAGGATCGGCACCCAGTCGTCCAGCATCCGGCGGATGTTCAGCCCCAGCGACACCTGGAACACCAGCATCGGCAGGAAGATGTACATGAAGATCGACGACCGGATCGGCAGGTTCAGGATCGCCAGCGCGATCGGGTTGAACGCGTCGGTGATGTCGGTCCGCCACAGGAAGGTGGCGCCGCCGCCGATCAGGATCCCCATCGTGGCGAGGATCACGGTGTAGGGCAGGCCGAGACGGTCCGCCAACGGCTCGGACAGCCCGATGACGAGGAACAGCAGCGCGATGAGGGCGACGACGATGGCGATATCCATGGCTCACACCTAAACCGGGGCGCGGGCCAAGGGAACAAAGCGCGTGGTAATTTCGCGTTACCGGTCGGTAACATAGCGCCGGTCCGGCGGGGCCGGGCCGGCGCGGTTTCGCCAGTGGCGCCGCTTACAGCAGCTTGCCCATCGCGACGGCGGTGTCGCCCATCCGGTTCGAGAAGCCCCACTCGTTGTCATACCAGGTCAGGATGCGCACGAAGGTGCCCTCCATGACCTTGGTCTGGTCCAGCGCGAAGGTCGAGGAATGCGGGTCGTGGTTGAAGTCGATCGAGACGTTGGGCCGCGCGGTATAGCCCAGGATCCCCTTCAGCGGGCCGTCGGCGGCCTTGACGATCGCGGCGTTGATCTCTTCGACCGTGGTCGGGCGCGCGGCCTCGAAGGTCAGGTCGACGACCGAGACGTTGGGGGTGGGCACCCGGATCGCCACGCCGTCGAGCTTGCCCTTCAGTTCCGGCAGCACCAGGCCCACGGCCTTGGCGGCGCCGGTCGAGGTCGGGATCATCGACATCGCCGCGGCGCGGGCGCGGTAGAGATCCTTGTGCATCGTGTCCAGCGTCGGCTGGTCGCCGGTATAGCTGTGGATCGTGGTCATGAAGCCCTTCACGATCCCGATCTCGTCGTTCAGGACCTTGGCGACCGGCGACAGGCAGTTGGTGGTGCAGCTGGCGTTCGACACGACAAGGTCGTCCCTGGTCAGCGTGCCGTGGTTCACCCCGTAGACGATGGTCTTGTCGGCGCCGCCCGAGGGGGCCGAGACCAGCACCCGCTTCGAGCCGTTCTGCAGGTGGATCTGCGCCTTGTCCTTGTCGGTGAAGATGCCGGTGCATTCCAGCGCGATGTCGACATCGCCCCAGGGCAGCTCGGCGGGGTTGCGGATCGCGGTGACCCGGATCGGGCCGCGGCCGACGTCGATCCAGTCGTCGCCGGTCGTCACCTCGCCCGGGAAGCGGCCGTGGACCGAGTCGAACCGGATCAGGTGGGCGTTGGTCTCGACCGGGCCGAGGTCGTTGATCGCCACCACCTCGATGTCGGTCCGCCCCGATTCCACGATCGCGCGCAGCACGTTGCGCCCGATCCGCCCGAATCCGTTGATCGCTACCTTGACCGTCATGCCTCTCTCCTCTGGCTCGCGCCCGAGTCCCCCCGCAGGGGGCTCCCACTCGGGCTGTTGGCGCTAACATCGCGAAAGCGCCCGGAAGGTCAACGGCAACCTAGCCCCGTCAGCGCCAGAATTCGAGCCAGTCGATGAGTTTGAAGAGATATCGCAGCAGCAGAAGCGGAAGACCCCCGCCGAAGGCGAGGGCATCCAGGACGAAGATCGCGACGATGATCGCGCCGACCCAGATGGCGACGCGGTCCGTCATGGCCGCGTCTCCGGGGTCGGGCGGGTCAGTTCAGCAGCAGCCGGCCCATCGCGGCCGAGACGTCGGCCATCCGGCACGAGAAGCCCCATTCGTTGTCGTACCAGGCGAGCACGCGCACGGTGCGCCCGCCGATCACCTTGGTCTGGTCGGGGGCGAAGATAGACGAGAACGGGGTGTGGTTGAAGTCGATCGAGACCTTGGGCTCGGGGTCATAGGCCAGCACCTGACCCATCGGGCCGGCGACGGCCTCGCGGATGACCTCGTTCACGTCGGCGACGGTGACGTCGCGCTTGGCCTCGAAGGTCAGGTCCACGGCCGAGACGTTCGGCGTCGGCACCCGGATCGCCGAGCCGTCGAGACGGCCCTTCAGCTCGGGCAGGACCTCGCCGATGGCCTTGGCGGCGCCGGTCGAGGTCGGGATCATCGCCATGGCGGCGGCGCGGGCGCGGTAGAGGTCGCTGTGGCGACGGTCGAGCGTCGGCTGGTCGCCGGTGTAGCTGTGGATCGTGGTCATGATCCCGCGCTCGATCCCGATGGTGTCGTTGAGCACCTTGGCCAGCGGCGCGAGGCAGTTGGTGGTGCACGACCCGTTCGAGACGATCTTGTGGTCCAGCGTCAGGTCGCGGTGGTTGACGCCGTAGACGATGGTCGCGTCGACGTTCTTGGCCGGGGCCGAGATCAGCACGCGCTTGGCGCCGCGCTCAAGGTGCACGGCCGATTTCAGCCCGTCGTTGAACTTGCCGGTGCATTCCAGGACGATGTCGACGCCGTCCCAGTCCAGCTCCTTCGGCTCGTAGGTCGACATGACCTCGATCGGGCCCTGGCCCAGGTCCATCGTGTTGCCCGAGACGCGGATCTGGCCCGGGAAGCGGCCGTGGACGCTGTCGTATTTCAGCAGGTGGGCGTTGGTCTCGATCGGGCCGGTGGCGTTGATCTTGACGACCTGCACGTCGTTGCGCGCGGCTTCGGCGATGTGGGCGAGCGTGCAGCGGCCGATGCGGCCAAATCCGTTGATGCCGAGGGTGATGGTCATGGATCGCTCCTGAAGCTTGGTCGCGCGCGTGCCCCGATCGACCGGGGGAGAGCAGCCTTGCAGAAGGGCCGCGCGGCGACCGCAATACGGTCGATCTTGGTATACTTAGCCGCGGTCGCGGAATAAACAGGCAAAATCAGTATGTTAGCGGAAACATGCGATGTTTGCGCCAACATCGGCGGGGCAGGGCCGGCGCTGCGACGCCTTTGCGCTGGCCTTGCCGGCGCGCGCCTGCGAATTAGGCTGCATCGCGGGCGCGGCGCGCCGGCCCCGGGTCGGGGCAGGACGGGTGCGGGCCGGTGTGGCCGGCGCGGACACAAGGGAACGGATCACGGATGAGCGGACTTCTGGCACTTCTCGACGACGTGGCGGGAATCGCCAAGATCGCGGCGACCTCGGTCGACGACATCGCGGGTCAGGCGATGAAGTCGGGGGCGAAGGCGGCGGGGGCGGTGATCGACGATGCGGCGGTGACGCCGAAATACGTCGACGGCCTGCCGGCGGCGCGGGAACTGCCGATCGTGGGCAAGATCGCGCTGGGCTCGTTGCGCAACAAGATCCTGATCCTGCTGCCGATCGCGCTGCTGCTGTCGTCGTTCGCGCCCTGGGCGATCATGCCGCTGCTGATGCTGGGCGGGGCCTACTTGTGCTTCGAGGGCGCCGAGAAGGTGCACCACGCGCTGTTTCCCTCGGGCGACCACGGCCCGGCCACGGCCGAGCCGCAGAGCGCCGAGCATCTCGAGGCCTCGAAGGTCGCGGGCGCGATCAAGACCGACTTCATCCTGTCGGCCGAGATCATGACCATCGCGCTCTCGGCGATCCCCGACGAGCATTCGGTCTGGCGCGAGGCGGTGGTGCTGGGGCTGGTCGGCATCGGCATCACCGCGGTGGTCTATGGCGGCGTGGCGCTGATCGTGAAGGCCGACGACATCGGCCTGCACCTGGCGCGCAGCGGCCGCTCGGGGCTGGTGCGCGGGATCGGCCGCGGCATCGTGCGCGGCATGCCCGCCTTCATGCGCGTGCTGACCGTCGTCGGCACGGCGGCGATGATCTGGGTCGGCGGCTCGATCATCGTGCACGGGCTGGAGAGCTTCGGGCTGACCGCGCCGGGCCACTGGATCGAGCACATGGCCGAGGTCGCGTCCGAGGGTGCGGGCGGCTTCGCGGCGGCGGTGCACTGGACCGTCACCGCCTTCTTCGACGGGATCCTCGGGATCATCCTGGGCTTCGTGCTGATCCCGCTGGCCAAGGCCGTGGCCCGGCTGCGCGGCGGCGGCGTCCCGGCGGCGCACTGAGGGGCCGGCGCACTGGGGGGGCCGGCGCACTGGGGCGGCCATCGGCGAGTGTGGCCCGGGACGCGGCCGCCGCGCCCCGCCGGACCCGGCAAGCCTGCCCCGGCGCATCGGCGGGTCCGACCTTTTCCGGCCCGACCTCTCCAAGCCCGACCTCTTCCGGCCCGAACCTCCCGGTGCGCGCGACCGCGCCGGGCGCGGTCAGTCGATCGCGGGCAGCAGCACCAGCAGCAGCCCCGCCCCCTCGGGCAGCGCCAGTTCGCACAGCCGCACCGCGACGTCATGGTCGCCGGCATGGGCCAGCTGGAACACCGGCGCCGGGCCGGAGGCCGGCCCCTCGCCCCAGGCATCGGTGAACGGGGGGCTTTCCTCGATGAAGGTCTCGATCCGGCGCTGCAGCCAGCGGTCGGGCCCCTCGGCCGGCAGGCCGCGGTACATCAGCCGCGCGCAATGCGCGATCACCGCGGCCGGATCCTCGAACGCGCGGGGCAGGAGCGGCCCGGCGATCAGCTGCCACAGCAGGTTGCGGTGGAACGGGCGCGCGCCCGGCCGCTCGCCCAGAAGCCGGCCCATCGCCGCGTTCGTGCCCAGCATCTCGAACGCGGGATCGACGGCGACGGCGGGCCAGCGGAACCCGTCCAGCGCCTGGCGCAGCCCCGGCGGCAGCGGCGGCGGCCCGCTCAGCTGCGGGTCGTCGGGCAGGCCGGCAAGCCAGGCCACCAGCGCCTGCTCGGGCCCGCTCAGGCACAGCGCGCGCGCGATGCCCGGCAGTGCGGCGGGGTTGAACGGGATCATCCGCCCCTGTTCGAGCCAGGTGTAGAAGGTCAGCGGCACCCCCGACAGCATCGCGATCTCTTCGCGCCGCAGGCCGCGCACCAGCCGCGTCTCGCCCCCGGTGAGCCCGAAGTCCTCGACGCTCAGGGACTTGCGCTTGGCGCGCAGGAAGGCGGCAAGCTCGGCGCGCCGGCGCGGCGCGTCGGTTCGGTTCTTCGGCAGGGCCACGGCTCAGGCTCCGGTGCGGGATGGGCAGGCGATGCCCGATCCTTGCACCGAAAAGGTCAGCAAACCGTTGCGCGGCTCACTGCAGGTAGCGCATCGGGTCGACGCTGTTGTAGCCGTCGCGGACCTCGAAATGCACGAAGGGCTGGCTGCCGGCGCGGACCTTGGCGATGGTCTGGCCCTTGGTGACGGTGGCGCCCTTGGCGACGGTGATGCCGTCGATGTTGGCATAGACGGTCAGCAGGTTGTTGGGATGGCGGATCACCATGATCGGCACCTGGTCGGTGTCGCGGGTGATCGCGGCCACGGTGCCGCCATCGGCGGCGCGCACCGCCGTCCCGGCCGCGGCCGAGATGTCGATGCCGTCGTTCTTGCCCTTGGAATAGCTGCGGATGATGCTGCCCTGCACCGGCATGGTGAAACGCCCGCCCGACGAGGCGGCGGTCTGCTGGGTGCCCATGCCCGCGGCGGCCGGGGCGCGGCTGGGGCTGCTGGCGGCGGGCGGCGTGTCGGCGGGCAGCGGCGCCGAGGCCGAGGGCGGCAGCGGCGTCGCCGAGCCGGTGCCCGGCGCGTTGATCGAGGTCGTGCCCGAGGGCGCGGTGGCCAGCGCGACCGGGATCAGCAGGTACTGCCCCTCGCGCACGGTCATGTCGCCCGACAGCCCGTTCCACTCCGCGAGCGAGCGCACCGGCACGTTGTAGGCGCGCGCGATCGTATAGGCGCTTTCGCCGCGCGCGACGCGGTGGCGCACCGGCTCGGGGCCGGCGGCGCCCGGGGCGGTGGCGGGGGCCGCGGCCGCGGCCGGGGCGGCGGTGGCGACGGGGGCCGGGATCGCGGTGGTGGCGATGCCGCCCGCGGCCGCGCCCGTCGACTGGGCGCGGTTGATCGCGTTCGAGGCCAGCGAGGTCACGTCGATCGTCCCGCCCGAGATCGGGGCGCCCGCGCCCTGCGCGCCCGCGATCGGGGCGGCGGACACGCGCGCGGGCAGCGCCACCACGGCCCCGAGGTCGAGCGGCTGGTCGGGGCTGGTGGCGTTGTACTGGGCCAGCTGGTCGGCGCTCATCCCCAGCCGGGCGGCGACGGTGCGCACGGTGTCGCCGCGCTGGGCGACCGCGACCTGGTAGTTGGGATAGGAGATCACGCCGCGGCTGTCGGGCAGCGGGCGGTTGGCGACGGCGCTGCGCGCGGCCTCGGCGGTCGAGAGGCCCGAGCCCGGACGCAGGTCGTAGTCGAAGCCCTGCTGGCAGCCCGCCAGCAGCACCGCGCCGCCCATCAGCACCGCGACGAGACCGGCGCGGCGGCGGGGCGCCCCCGCGGCGCAGAGGGGCCGGCGGGCGGAAAACAGGCTCATCTCGGACATCTGCTCATCCTCGTTTGCGTCGCGCGCGGGGTCGGTCCCTCGCGTCGTTCTTGTGTCATTCCTGGCCCAGGCCCTCGACCAGCGGCACGAAGCGCACCGGGCGGAGTTCCTCGTAGTGATAGCCGTCCTCGTCCCGGGTGACCTTGATCAGGCTCTGCACGGTGTCGGACTGGCCCACGGGCAGCACCATGATACCGCCCAGCCGCATCTGGGCCAAGAGCGGGCCCGGCGGATCCTCGGCGGCGGCGGTCACGATGATGCGGTCGAACGGGGCCTGATCGGGCAGGCCGAAGCTGCCGTCGCCGGTCATCGCGGTGATGTTGGTCAGGTCCATCGCCCGGAACAGCGCCTCGGCCTCGCGCACCAGCCGGCGGTGGCGGTCGACGGTGTAGACCCGGCGCGCGAGATGCGCGAGCACCGCCGCCTGGTAGCCCGACCCGGTCCCGACCTCGAGCACGGTGTGGCGCGGCCGCACATCGAGCGCGAGCGTCATCAGCCCGACGATCGAGGGCTGGCTGATCGTCTGGCCGCAGGCGATCGGCAGGGGCATGTCCTCGTAGGCGCGCGCGGCGAAGAGGCCGGTGACGAAGGCGCCGCGGTCGACCTTCTCCATCGCGCCCAGCACCCGCGCATCGGTCACCCCGCGCGAGCGCAGCCCGTAGAGAAAGCGCATCTTGCGCTCGGCCACGATCTCGGCCTCGGTCCCGCCGCCGTCTTCGTCTTCGTCCTCGTGCCCCGGGGTCCCCGCCATGGCGCCTCAGCCGAGCCGTTCGGCCAGCGCGTCGAGCGCGTCATGCGCGGTCAGGTCGGCGCGCATCGGCGTGATCGAGATGTAGCCCGCGAGGTTCGCGGTCACGTCGGTGCCGGGGCCGGTGTCGACCGCCTGCTCCGAGCCGCGCACCCACAGGAACCGCCGCCCCGAGGGCGAGACCTGGCCCTCGACGGTGAAGCCGAAGGCCGGGCGCAGGCCCTGGCGGCCGACGCGGTGGCCCTTGACCTCGGCGGCGGGCAGGGCGGGGATGTTGACGTTGTAGAACATCTGATAGCCCTCGCCGCCCCAGATCCCCCGCTCGAGCAGAAGCCGGACGATGGCGGCGCCATGCGCGGCCGAAGCCTCGAACGGATCGGCAAGCCGGGTGTTGCCCGGCCCCATGAACTGCGACAGCGCGATCGCGGGCACGCCCTGCAGCGCCGCCTCCATCGCCCCGCCCAGCGTGCCGGAATAGACCGCGTTCTCGCCCGAGTTGTTGCCGCGGTTCACGCCCGACAGCACGAGGTCGGGCTTTTCGGGAAGGATGTCGTGCAGCCCCGCCATGACGCAGTCGGCGGGGCTGCCCTCGGCCGCCCAGCGGCGGGGGCCCATCTCGGCGATCATTGTCGGGTGGGTGTAGCTGATGCAGTGGCCGACGCCCGACTGCTCGAAGGCGGGGGCGACTGTCCACACTTCGCCGGAAGGTCCGGCAAGCTCGGTGGCGATCGTTTCCAGAACCGCGAGGCCCGGCGCGTTGATGCCGTCGTCATTGGTGATGAGAATGCGCATGAAGCCCCGCCGTCCGTTTCCGCGTCTGGCGGGATGCCGCCGATCCCTGCCTAGACGCTTGGCGGCGCGGCATCAACCCGCGCCGTCCCGAAGCGGCGGCGTCGGCCGGCCGTTTCGCGCGGACCGCGCAGGCAGCAGGCACCGGTCGCCCCAGGGTAGCCGCGGCGCGGCCCCTCGGGACGGGCCCCGCAGAGACATCGCAGTGACGCCGCGGGCGCCCCGCGAAGACCGGTTGACTGGCGGCGGGCGGGATCAGCCGCCAAGCAGCCGCGCATCCCAGGGGTAGGTCGTCAGCACCTCTGGCCCGGTCTCGGTCACCAGCACCTGGTTTTCCAGCTTGATCGAGAAGTCGCCGCCCTCGGGGCTGACCAGCGCCTCGACGCACAGGACCATCCCCGGCTCCAGCGCATAGTCGAACTGCCCCGGCTCCCAGGCGTCGGGATAGACGATCAGGGGCCACTCGTCGCACAGGCCCACGCCATGCATCCGGCAGCCGTATTTCTGGCGCTGGTACTCGGGCGCCAGCTGGTGGCCGCCGAAGGTCAGCTCGCGGAACGGGGTGCCGGGGCGCAGGAGTTGCGTGTTGGTCTCGATATGCTCGACCGCGTGGGCCATGGCGGCGACCATCGCGTTCGACGGCCGCCCCGGCCCGATCCACCAGGTGCGCGAGATGTCGATGCACATGCCGTAGCTGCCGATGAGATCGGTGTCGAAGGCCACGACCTCGTCGGGCTGCAGGATCCGCGGCCCGCATTCCTGGAACCACGGATTGGTGCGCGGCCCCGAGGCCAGCAGCCGCGTCTCGATCCACTCGCCGCCGCGGCGGATGTTCTCGGCATGCAGCACCGCCCAGACGTCGCTCTCGCTCAGGCCCGGGGCGCAGGCGGCCTCCATCGCCGCCACGGCGGTCTCGCAGGCGTGGTGGGCGCAGCGCATCGCCGCGATCTCGTCGGGGCCCTTGATCGCGCGGGCCTTCTCGGTCAGCTCCTCGCCCTCGAGGATCTCGAACCCCAGCGCCTCGAGCGCACGCAGCCCGTGCAGCAGGATCTTGTCGACCGCCAGCCGGCGGTTGGCGCCGGCATGGGCGCGCACGACAAGGTCAAGCTCGGCCGCGAAGCGCGCGGCGGTGCGCGCGGCGCCGTCGCCCGAGTCGAAATAGAAGAAGTCGGCGCCGTGGCGCACCTCGCGCACCAGCGGGTTGTGCGCGGTCAGGAACCCGGTCGCGCGATAGTCCCAGATCGCCATGTAGCCGTCGGCGCACAGCAGCAGCGCCCGGAACGGGTTGTGGGTGTTCCACAGCTGCATGTTCGGCGCGTCGGTGGCGTAGCGGATGTTGAGCGGGTCGAACAGCAGCAGCGCCCCGCAGTCGCGCGCCGCCAGCCCCGCCACCAGCCGCGCGTGGCGGAAGGCGCGCATCGCGCCAAGATCGGGCAGCGCCAGCCCCGCCGCCGCCCATTCGGCGAAGGCAAGCTGCGTGGGCCCGGTCTCGACCCGGTCGTTGTCGTTGGGACTGCCGTCGCCCAGCCGGTCGCCGCGGCTGGGGTCGATCTTGCGGATCTCGCGGTAGGGCAGGTCGTCCATGGCGCAGCCTCCTGGTGGGATGCCCCCACGCTCGGCGCGCGGCGCGGCCATGGCCCGCCCGTTCCCGACATCGCGCGTCGCGGGCCGGCTTTCGCCGCATCGCCGCACCGCCTAGGGTGGCGCCATGAGCTTCGATTGCCCGATCATCCTGCAGCAGGCGCTGCCCTTCGCCCCCTGGGTCGATCCCCGCACCCGGCGGCTGCCCGGCACCATCCCGGTCGGGCCCGACGACTGGATCCAGGCCGACGACGCCTTCGCCGCGCAGATGGCGCTGCGCGACCGGCTGATCGCCGTGCGGCCCGAGGCGGTGCTGGCGCTGGCCGAACGCGCGCGCCCCGCGGCCGAGGAGCTGTGGGAGATGGTGATGGCGCTGCTGCCCGCGCGCGGCTACGCGGTCGGCGCGGGGGCGGTGACGCGGCCCGACGGCGTCAGCGTGCCGCTCGACCGGGCGCGGCCGCTCGCGACGCTGGGGCGGCTGGTGCAGGAGGACCTGTGCCTGATGCAGCCGGGCGAGGATGGTGCGGAAAGCGTGCTGACCGGCGCGGTGCTGTGCTTCCCCGCCGGCTGGAGCCTTTCCGAGAAATTCGACCGCCCGATGATGCGCATCCACCGCCCGGTCGAGAAATACGACGAGGATGTCGGGCGGCGGGTGCAGCGGCTGATGGACGGGGTGCAGCCGGGGCGGCCGCTGTGCCGGGGCACGGCGCATCGCACCAATTCGCGGCTGCACAATCCCCGGACCGAGGCGATGGGCCGCAGCATCGAGGCGGCGCTGCCCTTCATCCGGGTCGAGCGGCAGTGCCTGGTGCGGCTGCCGGTGACGCGGGCGGTGCTGTTCTCGATCCACACCTACATCGTCGAGCCCGGCGCGCTGAGCGCCGAGCAGGTCGCGGCGCTGCACGACAGCCCGCTGCGCCACGCCGCCTGAGCGCGGGTTACAGCGACAGCGCCCCGGTCATCACCAGGCTGTTGGCCATCATCATGATGCCGCCGGCGATGCTCATGACCCGGGCGGTGACGCGCAGGTTCTCGCGGCCAAGCGCGTTGTAGGTCAGCAGCGCGAAGCCCACCGGCGCGTTGACCGTGCACAGCGTCAGGCTCATCGCGTACAGCGCGACCCGCTCGCGGGTGGGCGTCGGCAGGTCGATCTCGGCATAAAGCGCGTCGCGGATCCGGGCGGCGACCTCGGTGCGGGCCTCGGGCAGCTCGGGCAGGTCGTTCGCGGCCTCGAAGGCGCCGGGCTCGCGCGGGCGGCGGCCGGTCGGGGCGGCCATCCGGGCGCGGGCCGCGCGGGCGATGTCGGTCAGCGGCCGGCCGGTGGCCTCGGCGGCGTCCTCAGCCGCCGGGCCGGCCAGCCCGTCAAGCAGTGCCCCGATCGTGCCGGGGGTGACGCGCCCGGTCTCGGTCCAGATCTCGGTGGTCAGCGCGGCGCCGGGCAGCGCCTCGGCGATGCGTTCGGCCAGAAGCCCGCAGATCCCGCGCCGCGGCCCCGAGGCCAGCGCCTCCTCGCCGAAGGTGACGGTCTGGTCGCGCACCGAGACGGCGACGGCGATCATCCCCGCCTCCTCGATCCCCGGCCGGGTGTGATAGGCTAGGATCACCTGCGCCGCGTCGACGGTGAAGGCGATGAAGCGGTCGTTCGACCAGGCGGCCGCGAACTCCGTCTCGGCCTGATCGCCAAGCGCGGTGTGGAAGCTCTGTGCGAGGGACTGGAACGCGGGGTACTGGGCGCCGGCGAACTGGAAGCTGGCGACGGTGGTGCGGGCTGCCTGGGGCATGGCGCGCCTCCGGATCTGGGGGTTTCGTCAGGGATCTCGTTAAGGTTGATGTCTAGGCACGAAATCCGGCACCAGCTTGCCGGGAATGTGGCGAAACCGGGCTCGGCTGACACAATCTGTACGGGAATCCGGCACGGGCGCCCGCCATCGGCGGATGTTCGCCGCACATGGGGGGCCGCCGGCGATCCGGAACGGCGGTCCGCAGCCGCCGGCCCAATGAGAAAGGGCGCCCGCGAGGGGCGCCCTTTCCGATGCTTTGCCGATCCGGGGATCAGACCGAGTAGTACATCTGGTACTCGACCGGGTGCGGCGTGTGCTCGTAGGCGTAGACCTCGTCCCACTTGAGGGCGATGTAGCCTTCCAGCATGTCCTTGGTGAACACGTCGCCGGCGACCAGGAAGTCCATGTCCGCTTCCAGAGCTTCCAGGGCTTCGCGCAGCGAGCCGCAGACGGTCGGGATTTCGGCCAGTTCTTCCGGCGGCAGATCGTAGAGGTCCTTGTCCGAGGCAGGACCCGGGTCGATCTTGTTCTTGATGCCGTCGAGGCCGGCCATCATCAGCGCCGCGAAGCACAGGTAGGGGTTCGCCGACGGATCGGGGAAGCGGGCTTCGACGCGCTTGGCCTTGGGCGATTCGGTCCACGGAATACGGACGCAGCCCGAGCGGTTGCGGGCGGAATACGCACGCAGAACCGGGGCTTCGAAGCCCGGGATCAGACGCTTGTACGAGTTGGTCGAGGGGTTCGTCAGGGCGTTGAGCGCCTTGGCGTGCTTGAGGATGCCACCGATGAAGTACAGGGCTTCCTGCGACAGGTCGGCATACTTGTCACCGGCGAAGAGCGGCTTGCCGTCCTTCCAGATCGACATGTTGACGTGCATGCCCGAGCCGTTGTCGCCCTTCATGGGCTTCGGCATGAACGTGACGGTCTTGCCGTAGGCATGGGCCACGTTGTGGATGACGTACTTGTACTTCTGGATGTTGTCGGCCTGCTCGACCAGACCGCCGAAGATCATGCCCAGCTCGTGCTGGCAGGTCGCGACCTCGTGGTGGTGCTTGTCGACCTTGATGCCCATGCGCTTCATGGTCGAGAGCATCTCGCCACGGATGTCCTGGGCCTCGTCGACCGGGTTCACTGGGAAGTAGCCGCCCTTGTGGCCGGCGCGATGGGCCATGTTGCCCATCTCGTATTCCTTGTCGGTGTTCCAGGCCGCCGCATCGGCGTCGATCTGGTAGGACACCTTCGCCGGCGTGACCGAGTAGCGCACGTCGTCGAAGATGAAGAACTCGGCCTCGGGGCCGAAGTAGGCGGCGTCGCCGATGCCCGAGGACTTCAGGTAGGCTTCCGCCTTCAGCGCCACCTGGCGCGGGCAGCGGTCATAGGCCTCGCCGGTGTCCGGCTCGACCACGACGCAGTGCACGCACATGGTCTTCTCGGCGTAGAACGGGTCGATGTAGACCGAGGCCGCATCCGGGATCAGCTTCATGTCGGACTGGTCGATAGACTTCCAGCCGGCGATCGACGAGCCGTCGAACATGAAGCCTTCCTCGAAGAAGTCCTCGTCGACGAGGTCGGCGACCAGCGTCACGTGCTGCAGTTTGCCACGCGGGTCCGTGAAGCGGATGTCGACATACTCGACCTCCTCGTCCTTCATCAGCTTGATGGCGTCTTGGATGCTCATGCTGTTCCACCCTTTCGGTTGAGCAGTGGGGACCGTGGCTTTTGCCTTCTGGCGCTGCCGCCGGCCCGGAAATTCGTGTCTCTCGCGGGATCAGACCGCGTCGTCGCCGGTCTCGCCGGTGCGGATGCGGATCGCCTGTTCGACCGGCGAGATGAAGATCTTGCCGTCACCGATCTTGTCGGTGCGCGCGGCCGAGATGATGGCGTCGACGGCGGTTTCCACCATGTCGTCGGCCAGCACCACCTCGATTTTCACTTTCGGCAGGAAATCAACGACATATTCGGCGCCGCGATACAGCTCGGTATGGCCCTTCTGGCGCCCGAAGCCCTTGACCTCGATCACCGACAGGCCCTGGATCCCGGCTTCCTGCAGGGCTTCCTTCACCTCGTCGAGCTTGAAGGGCTTGATGATCGCTTCGATCTTTTTCATTTCGGCCCCGACTCCCCCGTTCTTGCTTCGGCCATCCCTGACCACTTTCGCCACAGTGCCACAATTGGCTAGGGTGACAAGGCCAGATGGCGCCGTCGGAAATTCGCCGCCAATGACCATTCTGGGGCGGTTTGATCAAAAAGCGTGCAGCATGAAAACTTTTCGGAATCTGTCCGGTCCGCTGTTCGACGGGCCCCGGATGCGGGCGCTCGAGGCGCGGGCGATGGCCTCGGGGCAGGTCACCGGCGCCGCGCTGATGGAGCGCGCGGGGCAGGGCGTGGTGGCGGCGGTGCTGGACCGCTGGCCCGCGCTCGACCGTCCCGGCGCGCGGGCGCTGTTGCTGGCGGGGCCGGGCAACAACGGCGGCGACGGCTTCGTGGTCGCGCGGCTGCTGGCGGCGCGCGGCTGGCAGGTCGACCTGCGGCTGCTGGGCGCGCGGGCGCGGCTGCGCGGCGATGCCGCCGCCATGGCCGCGCGCTGGACCGGCGCGGTCGCGCCGCTCGCCGACGACGTGCCGCTGCCCGGGGCGGACCTTGTCGTCGACGCGCTGTTCGGCACCGGGCTCGCGCGGCCGTTCGAGGCGCTGCCGCGGCTGCAGGCGCAGCTGGCCGACTGGGGCGCGGCCGAGGCCGGGCCGCGGATCGTCGCGGTCGACGTGCCAAGCGGGCTGTCGGCCGACACCGGCACCGTGCCCGGCCGCGCCGAGGGGCCGCGCCTTGCCGCGCATCTGACGGTCAGCTTCCATGCCGCCAAGCTCGGGCACGTGCTGGCCGCGGGCCCCGCGGCCTGCGGCGCGCTGGCCATCGCCGACATCGGCCTTGCGCCGTTCGACGACGGAACCGGGCCGCGCTTCGCCCGGCTGTCGCCCGACCTGCCCAAGCGCGGCGGGCACAAGTTCAGCCATGGCCACGCGCTGGTGCTGGCGGGGCCGGCCGGGCACGGGGGCGCCGCGCGGATGGCGGCGCGCGCGGCGCTGCGCGTCGGCGCGGGCCTGGTGACGCTGGCCTGCCCCGACCCGGCCCTGGCCGAGAACGCGGCCCGGCTTGACGCGGTGATGCTGCGCGGGCTCGGGCCCGACGAGGGCGCGGGGCTGGCCGCGCTGCTGGGCGATCCGCGGATCTCGGCGCTGTGCCTCGGGCCGGGGCTGGGGGTGGAGCGGGCGGCGGCGCTGCTGGGCCCGGCGCTCGCCTCGGGCCGCGGGCTGGTCATCGATGCCGATGCGCTGACCGCGCTCGCGGCGGAGGGCGCCGCGGGGCTGCGCCGCGGCCTTGGCCCGGGAATGGTGCTGACCCCGCACGGGGGCGAGTTCGCGCGGCTCTGCCCCGATCTCGGCCAGGCGCTGTCCGAGGGCCGGATCGGGCGCGCCGCGGCGGCGGCCGAGGCGGCGGCGCGGCTTGGGGCGGTGGTGCTGCTGAAAGGGCCGGACACGGTGATCGCCGCGCCCGACGGCCGGCTTGCGGTGGCGGCGGCGGTCTATGACGCCGCGGTGCCGTGGCTGGCGACGGCCGGGGCCGGCGACGTGCTGGCGGGCATCATCGCCGGGCTGGTCGCGCGCGGCATCGCGCCCTTCGCCGCGGCCGAGACCGCGGCGCTTCTGCATGCCGCGGCGGCGCGCGCCTTCGGCCCCGGCCTGATCGCCGAGGACCTGCCCGACCGCCTGCCGGGCGTCCTTGCCGCGCTGGAGCCCCGAAGGCTGGACCCTTGAAGGCTGGACCCCTGAAGGCTGGGCCCGAAGGCTCGGTTGTGCGGCCGACACCGGCGGGAAGTCGCCCCGAGAAAAAAGATGTGTTGCGCAAGGGGGCTTTTTTTCATGCTGCGGTTGCGGCATGATTCTGCCCACGGCCCACACGTTCGCCCGTGTTGGGAGAGGGACTCTCGGGCCTGTGCTGGTCAATGAGTTTCGGGCGGACACCCTGACCCCGGCATCCCGCGCAGAGGAAACCCTGCATCGGCATGCGCGGGGTCGGGCGTGTGGGCGGAGATTTCCGATCGTTTCCGGGGCCATCAGGAACCGGGACATCAGTCATCGGGCCATGCGAAAGGGCCGCGCGCATTCCGCGCGGCGGCCCGTTCCTCGATCCGGATGCCTTGGATGCCGCCGGGGTCAGGCCGTGACGCGCAGCGGCGCGCAGGCGACCTCGATTCCCTCGGCATAGACGACCTCGGTGTCGTCGAAGCCCAGCGTGAACACCGTCGTCGCGCCGGCGATCGGGGCGATGTAGCTGCCGTCGGACAGCCGTTCCACCGGCACGATCGCGGTCTTGGCGCCGTAGAGCGCCGCCGCCCGCCAGTCGCGGATCGCAAGCAACGTGCCTGCGGCGACATGCAGTTCGGACGCGGGGCGGTCGGCGCCCAGCACGTCCTGCGCGATGCGGTAAAGGCCGGTCTCGATCCGGCGCGCGACGACGTCGCGCAGCACGCGCACGCCGGTGCGCGTCACGATCCGGTCGCCGGGTGCAAGATATTCCACCGGAAGTTCACCTTCCAGCGTGAGGACCGTGGTCCCCAAGGCGATGCCACCCGACATGGTCTCGGGTGCATCAGGCTGCGCCGGGGCGCGATGCTGCTGCGTCATAGGTCTGCCCTCGAGATCTGTTGCCTCGTTTTGCCCCTACAATGTGGCAAGAATTGGTAAATGGCGAGAGAAATCGTGGGCAACTTTTCCTCTCGCATCGTTCTGCGACTGTTGCTAGAACGGCGCGGATTTTCGGGGGTCGGCCGGGTGCGCCGGTTTCCCGCGAGATGCGCGGGTGTGGCGGAATTGGTACACGCAGCAGGTTTAGGTCCTGCCGCCGAAAGGCTTGGGGGTTCGAGTCCCTTCACCCGCACCAGAGGACAAAAGGACGATAGCATGCAGGTCACCGAGACCCTGAACGAAGGCCTCAAGCGCGGTTACACCATCACGGTGCCGGCTGCCGAACTCGAAGCCAAGGTCAACGAGAAACTCGCCGAGGCCCAGCTCGAGATCGAGATGAAGGGCTTCCGCAAGGGCAAGGTGCCGATGGCGCTGCTGAAGAAGCAGTTCGGCCAGCGCATCCTCGGCGAGGCGATGCAGGACGCCATCGACGGCGCGATGAAGGACCACTTCGAGAAGACCGGCGACCGCCCGGCGCTGCAGCCGAAGGTCGAGATGCAGGACGGCGAGACCTGGAAGGAAGGCGACGACGTCGTGGTCAACATGACCTATGACGCGCTGCCCGAGATCCCGACCGTCGACACCTCGGCCGTCACGCTCGAGAAGCTGGTCGTCAAGGCCGACGAGGGCGCGGTCACCGAGGCGTTGGAAAACCTCGCGAAATCCTCGCAGAACTTCGAGCCGCGCAAGAAGGGCACGAAGTCGAAGGACGGCGATCAGGTCGTGATCGACTTCGAGGGCTTCGTCGACGGCGAGGCCTTCGAGGGCGGCAAGGGCGAGGATTACCCGCTCGTGCTCGGCTCGGGCTCGTTCATCCCGGGCTTCGAAGAGCAGCTGACCGGCGCCAAGGCCGGTGAAGAGGTCGAGGTCAAGGTGACCTTCCCGGCCGAATACGGCGCCGCCCACCTGGCCGGCAAGGAAGCGCTGTTCAAGACCACCGTCAAGGACGTCAAGCAGCCCAAGCCCGCCGAGATCGACGACGAGCTGGCCAAGAAGTTCGGCGCCGACGATCTCGACGCGCTGAAGGGCCAGATCTCGGGCCGTCTCGAAGCCGAATACGCCGGCGCCTCGCGCGCGGTGATGAAGCGCGCGCTGCTCGACCAGCTGGACGGCCTCGTGTCGTTCGACCTGCCCGAGGCGCTGGTCGAGGCGGAAGCCAACCAGATCGCGCACCAGCTGTGGCACGAGGAAAACCCCGATCACCACGGCCATGACCACGGCGCGATCGAGGTGTCGGACGAGCACAAGAAGCTGGCCGAGCGCCGCGTGCGCCTGGGCCTGCTGCTGGCCGAGATGGGCCGCAAGGCCGAGATCGAGGTGACCGACGCCGAGATGACCCAGGCCGTGCTGAACCAGGCGCGCCAGTACCCGGGCCAGGAGCGCGCGTTCTTCGAATTCGTGCAGAAGAACCCCCAGATGCAGCAGCAGCTGCGCGCGCCGATCTTCGAGGACAAGGTCGTCGACCACATCGTCGAAGGCGCGACCGTCACCGAGAAGGAAGTCTCGAAGGACGAGCTGCAGAAGGCCATCGAGGCGCTGGACGAGCTGTGATCCGCCGCTGACCCGGTCGCCCGGGTCCGGCGCGAACGACAGGCGGGCCGCTCCGGAAGGAGCGGCCCGTTTCATGTCCGGCATCCTCTTAAGGTCATCCGCGGCGGCCTGTCGGACCCGGCCTCCGGGCTCCCTCAGCGGCCCAGCGTGTCGGCGGAGAACGCACCGCGCCGGCCCATTGCGCGCGGCTGCCCGGTGGTGGTGTCGCGCGCGGTCTGGCGTTCCGCCTCGGAATTGATCTCGGCGCCCAGCAGCACGACGATGGCCGAGATCCAGGCCCAGATCATCAGCACCACCACCGCGCCGAGCGAGCCATAGGTCGCATCGTAGGACCCGAAGTTGGCGGCATAGAACGAGAAGCCGGCCGAGGCCACGATCAGAAGCAGCGCCGCCACCACCGTGCCGGGGCCGATCCAGCGCCATTTCGCGCCCTCGCGCGACGGGCCGAACCGGTAGAGCAGCGCCAGCACCATCACCAGCACCGCCAGCATCGCCGGCCAGCGCAGCGCCAGCATGATCCGGTCGGCGGCGAAGGTCGTGGGCAGCCGCTCCAGCACCGGCGGCAGCGCCGCCGACAGGCCCAGCAGGAAGATCACCATCACGATGCCCCCCAGCGTCATCGTCAGCGACCACAGGTTCAGCACGAAGAAGTTGCGCCGCTCGCGCTCGCCATAGGCGACGTTCAGCGCCTCGATCATCGCCTTCATCCCGCCGTTCGCGGTCCAGAGCCCGAGCGCGAGGCTGAGCGCGGTGGCGAAGGTCAGGGTCGCGGGGTCGGTGGACAACAGCGCGTCAAGCTGCAGCCGGATCAGCTGCAGCGCGGCGGGCGGCAGCAGATGGTCAAGCTGCGCGAGGTTCTGCAGCACGATGGTGCGGTCGGCGAACAGGCCGAAGATCGACACCAGCGCGGTGATCGCCGGGAACAGCGACAGCAGCGCGTAGAAGGCGACGCCGGCGGCGACCGCCAGCACCCGGTCCTCCCAGATCTGCGCCCAGACCCGGGCCGAGACCCGGCGCCAGCCGGCGGCGGGGATCGCGGCCGGCGTCTCGGCGGCGCGACCCTCGGCGGCGGCCGTCGGGGTGACTGGGGGAACCGGCCCGCGCCCGACCCCCTCGGCGGCGGCCGGGGCCGCGGGATGGGCGGTGTCGGCGGCGGGTGCCGCCGGGGTGGCGGGCGCTGTTTCCGGTGCGGTGGCTGTGGCGGGCGGCAGCATGCCGCGCAGCAGGCCCGCGCCGAAGACCAGCGTCTTCAGCGCCTTCGGCGGCTCGACATTCGCGGGCCAGTGCAGCGCCAGCGTCTCGACCCAGGCGGTGATCGCGCCGACATCGGCGATCGGGTCGCGCCCGAGGATCGTGCCCTCGGGGGCGGCGGGGCGGCTGATCTCGGCCAGCCGCAGCTTCAGCGCCGCCACCTCGGCCGAGATCGCGGCCAGGTCGGCCGCAAGCGTGGTGATTTCGGGGGCGGGCGCCGCCATCGCCGGGCCCGGCGTCTGGTCGGGGCCGGGGCCGGGGCCCGGATCGGGCATCGGCAGCGGCCCCGGGTCGGGCGCGGGATCGGGCAGCGGGCCGGGCGGCAGGTCGCCGGGGGGCGTGCCGGGCGGCGTGACGGGGGGGATGTCCCCGCCACTGCGCGCGGCGTCGATGCTGCGGATCAGCCGGTCGATCTCGGCCAGCTCGTCGGCATAGACCGCCGAGACGGCCGCCGAGGGCGGCGGCGGGTCGGGCATCGGCGGCGGCGGCGGCACCGGGTCGCCCGGCGGCGGCACCTCGGGCGGGGTGGCGGGCGGATCGCTCGGCACCTGGGCGCTGTCCGGGCCCCTGCCGGGGGCGTCGTGCTTGCCATCCTTCATTTCGCCCGCCAATCGTTCCAGCACCGCGAGGTCGGCGGCGATCGCCGCGCCCCGGCGGGCCTCGGTCTCGGTCAATGTCATGCGACGTCTCCCCATGGCTTGTGGAGGCAACGCCGCGCGCCGCCCCGATGTTCCACTTTCGGACCCGGCCGGGCAAGCCCGGCGGCGGCAAAAAGGATGGGCGCAAAAAGGCGGGGCGGATCGGAGGCGCACGAAACGGAACGGGGCCGCCCCCCGAAAGGCGCGGCCCCGTCCGTCTGTCCGGTGCCGGGGACCGAAGGCCCCGGCAGGATCGATCACTCGTCGTCGTTCGCCGCGGAACCCATCTCGTCGAAGAGTTCCGAGATCTCGAACTCGGCGGCGGCTTCCTCTTCCGCGGCCAGTTCCTGGATCGACTTGCCCGACGCCTGCAGCTCGGCCTCTTCGACCGACCGTGCGACGTTGATGCTGATCGAGGCCGACACCTCGGGGTGCAGCACGACGGTGACCGTGTGCAGGCCCAGGTACTTGATCGGCGCGTTCAGGACGACCTGCTTGCGGTCGACGGTGAAGCCCTCGGCGGTCGCGACTTCGGCGGCGTCACGCGGGGTGACCGAGCCATAGAGCGCGCCGGCGTCCGAGGCCGAGCGGATGACGATGAACGACTGGCCGTCGAGCTTCTCGGCCAGCGCCTCGGCGTCCTTCTTGGTCTCGAGGTTGGTGGCCTCGAGCTGGGCCTTGCGGCCCTCGAAGGACTTGATGTTGGCTTCCGAGGCGCGCAGCGCCTTGCCTTGCGGCAGCAGGAAGTTGCGCGCGTAGCCGTCCTTGACGTTGACGACTTCGCCCATCTGGCCAAGCTTGGCCACGCGTTCCAGAAGGATCACTTGCATGGTCTGGCGCTCCTCACTTCACGGCGTAGGGCAGCAGGGCCAGGAACCGGGCGCGCTTGATCGCCTGGGCGAGCTTGCGCTGGTTCTTGGCCGAGACGGCGGTGATGCGGGCGGGGACGATCTTGCCGCGCTCGGAGATGTAGCGCTGCAGCAGGCGGACGTCCTTGTAGTCGATCTTGGGGGCGTTGTCGCCGCCGAAGGGATCGACTTTACGACGACGGAAAAACGGTTTGCTGGCCATGTGTTATGGTCCTTTTCTCAGAAGCCGGATCAACGACGCTCGCGGCGGTCGCCGCGATCACCACGGTCACCGCGGTCGCCACGCTCGTCGCGGCGCTGCATCTGGACCGAGGGGCCTTCCTCGTGCGCTTCGACCTTGACGGTCAGCACGCGCATGACGTCGTCATGCAGGCGGGCCAGACGCTCCATCTCCTGCACGGCGGCCGAGGGCGCATCCGAACGCAGGTAGGCGTAGTGGCCCTTGCGGTTCTTGTTGATCTTGTAGGCCATCGTCTTCACACCCCAGTATTCCGAGGTGACAACCGTGCCGCCGTTGTCGGCGAGAACGGTCGAGAAATGTTCGACGAGGCCTTCGGCCTGCGCGTTGGACAGGTCCTGACGCGCGATGAGGACATGCTCGTAAAGCGGCATGAACGCTCCTATGTCTCTGCGCACTTCATAGGCGGGCTGACCTTCCGCTCCCGCCACGAGAGGATGCGCCGGTTTCAAGAACGCGGCGGAAGGAATGCGGCCTTATACACGGGGCCCGGCGCGGCGCAACCACGAAGTGGGCCGCCGCGGGGACGGGACCCGGGGACGGCACCCGGGGGCGGGCCCTGACGGGCGGAACCTGACGGGGGGAACCTGGCGGGCGGGTCCTGACGAAGAGGTGTACCTGCATCGGCGCACATATTCTGTGGCCGGCTAACGAATTGTGCGGATCGGTCGGGCGCGGCACCTTGGGGTCATCGACACACCTCCCCAGGAGCCCCGACCATGACCTTCCGCACCTTCGCCGCCGGCGCCGCCCTGTCGCTTGCCGCCTTCGCCGGCACCGCCGCCCTGGCTGCGCCCGAGAAATACGTGCTCGACAACACGCACACGCAGATCGTGTTCCACTACAACCACCTCGGCTTCTCGACCGGCTTTGGCATGTTCGCGGGCTTCGACGGCGAGATCATGTTCGACCAGGACGAGCCGGCGAACTCGTCGGTCACCGTGTCCTTCCCGGTCACCTCGCTGATCACCGGCATCGACGCGCGCACCGAGCACTTCCTGTCGGCCGACTTCTTCGGCAAGTCGGACGACCCGACCGTGACCTTCAAGTCGACCGCGATCGAGGTGACGGGCGAGGACACCGCCAACATCACCGGCGACCTGACGCTGAACGGCATCACCAAGCCGGTCGTGCTGGATGCCAAGCTGAACCAGGTCGGCAACCACCCGATGGCCAACAAGCCCTGGGCCGGGTTCGACGCGACCACCACCGTCAAGCGCTCGGACTTCGACCTGGGCATGTTCGCCCCCTATGTCGGCGACGACGTGACCATCGAGATCTCGATCGAGGCGATGAAGGCCGAGTGATCGGCGGTCCTGCGGGACCTTGCGGGCGGCGTCGGGGAGACCCGGCGCCGTTTCGCGTCTCGGGGGCGCTCAGCGCGCCCGGTCGACGGCGAGCGACCCGGCGCCCGCGGCCGAGAGATAGAGGAGCGCCGCGAACAGCGCCGCGTTCTCGGCCCCGCCGTTCGAGACCGGGTACCAGTCGCGCGGCCAGTTCTGCAGGTAGTAGGCCGAAGCCGTCAGCAGCATCAGCAGCGCCGCCGCAAGCCGCGTGCGCCAGCCCAGCACCAGCGCGACCCCGCCCGCCAGTTGCAGGCAGCCCGCGATCCACAGCAGCGACCCGGTCGGCAGCGGCCGGCCCGCGGGCAGGCCCAGCACCTTGATGCAGCCGTAGTTCAGCATCACCGCGCCGACGATGATGCGCATCAGGCTGAGAAACAGCGGGGCCTGGGCGGTCCAGAAGGCGGGCATGGTCTCGGTCTCCGGTCAGGTACGGGCAGGTCGGGGGCGGTCGGGTCCGGGAAGGGCCGATCAGGAGCGGGCGAGGGCGGTGGCGAGCATCGCCAGGGCCTGCTCGACGCTGGCCGCGCGCACGGCGCCGCGGCCGCGGGGGCCGAAGTCGATGGTGGTGACCACCGTCGCGCGGCCGGTGCCGGCAAGGCCGAAGCAGACCCGGCCCTCGGGCTTGAACTCGGACCCGCCGGGCCCGGCGATGCCGGTGACCGAGACCGCGAGCGTCGCGCCCGAGCGGGCCAGCGCCCCCTCGGCCATCTCGCGCGCGACCGGCTCGGACACGGCGCCATGGGCGGCGAGCGTCCCGGGCGAGACGCCCAGCATGTCGGTCTTGGCGGCGTTGGAATAGGTGACGAAGCCGCGGTCGAACACGTCGGACGAGCCCGCCACCTCGGTCAGCGCGGCCGAGATCAGCCCGCCGGTGCAGCTTTCGGCGGTGGCGATGCGCGCGCCCGCGGCCCGCGCGGCGTCCAGGACCCCTGCCGCGGTCATAGCGCCAGCACCCCGTGGTAGATCCCGGCCAGCACCACCGCGACGGCGGCGGCGAAGACACCGGCGATCAGGTCGTCGAGCATCACCCCCGCGCCGTCGCCGCGCCGGTCGGCCCGGCCGATCCAGCCCGGCTTCCAGATGTCGAACAGCCGGAACAGCGCGAAGGGCGCGACCCAGGCCGGCCAGGGCAGGGTGGCGACGCCCGCGTGCCACAGCCCGAAGGACACGGCCGAGAACGCCAGCCACTGGCCTGCCACCTCGTCGATGACGATTTCCGAAGGATCCTCGCCGGGGCGGTCCTTCAGCACGACATGGCAGCCCCAGAACCCCGCCCCGATCGCGAGCACCGTCGCGATCGCCACCAGCGGAAAGCCGCCCGTCACGTGCAGGAACGAGGCGACGACGATCGCGGCGGCCGAGGCCCAGGTGCCCGAGGCGGGTCGCAGGTAGCCGATGCCGCCCACCGTCACCACCGCGACGGGCACCGTCCAGGGGCCGCGGCGCAGCTTGCGGGGCTGGTTCGGGTCCAGCCGCTCGGCCAGGGTTTCGCGCTCTGCCATCTCACTCTCCGATCAGCGTGGCGGTGGCCAGCGCCGCGATGCCTTCCTCGCGGCCGGTGAAGCCCAGCCGCTCCGAGGTCGTGGCCTTGACCGAGACCCGCCCGGGCTCAATCCCCATGATCCGCGCCAGTTCCGCCTGCATCGCGGCGGCATGCGGCCCCACCTTGGGCCGTTCGCAGACGATCGTCACGTCCACATTGCCGATGCGGAAGCCCTTTTCGCGCGCCAGCGCCGCGGCATGGGCCAGGAAGATCTCCGAGGCGGCGCCCTTCCACTGCGGGTCCGACGGCGGGAAGTGGCGGCCGATGTCGCCCTCGGCCAGCGCGCCGTAGATCGCGTCGGTCAGCGCGTGCATCCCCACGTCGGCGTCGGAATGACCCAGAAGCGCGCGGCCATGCGGCACCTTCACGCCGCACAGCACGACGTGGTCGCCCTCGGTGAAGGCATGCACGTCATAGCCGTTGCCCAGCCGCACGTCGAAGCCCATGGTCGCTCTCCTGTCCAGGTGCCGTTCGGCCCGGGCGAGGTCGCCGGGCCAGGTGATCTTGAAATTCGCCTCGTCGCCCGCGACCGCCACCACCGCGTGCCCGGCCGCGCGCGCCAGCGCCACGTCGTCGTCGGCACCGTCGGGATGGGCGCGGTGCGCGGCGAGGATCTCGTTCAGGCGGAAGCCCTGCGGGGTCTGCGCGCGCCAGAGCCCGGCGCGGTCGGCGGTGCCGGTGATGGCGCCCGCCGCATCCACCCGCCACAGCGCATCCGCGACCGGCAGCCCCGGCGCCGCGCCGACATGGGTGTCGAGCGCGGCGATCACCCGCTCGATCACCGCGCGCGGGACCAGCGGGCGGGCGGCGTCGTGGATCAGCACCCGGTCGATGCCCGCGCCCGCGAGCGTCTCGAGCGCGTTGCGCACGCTGGCCGAGCGCGTGGCCCCGCCCGCCACCAGCGTCACCGCGCCGCCGAAGGCCGCGACGCCGCGCGCCATGTCCTCGGGGTGCAGCACCGCGATCACCCGGTCGCAGAAGCCGAAGGCATCGAGCGCGTGGGCCAGCACCGGGCGCCCGGCAAGGTCCTGCCACTGCTTCGGCTCGGCCCCGCCGGCGCGGGTGCCGCGGCCTGCGGCGACGATGATGGCTGCGACCGGCATCGGCCCTCCGTTGGTGCGCGCGCTGTGTCCTCGGGGGCGGTCTAGGCGAGCGGCGCCGGGCAGGCAAGGGCGGCGCCCGGGGCAGCGATTTGCGCAGCGAACTTAACCAAGCGCATCAAACTTGCGCGACGGCGC
The DNA here is from genome assembly GCF_037095655.1 of Frigidibacter sp. MR17.24. NCBI lineage: Bacteria > Pseudomonadati > Pseudomonadota > Alphaproteobacteria > Rhodobacterales > Paracoccaceae > Frigidibacter > Frigidibacter sp. MR17.24. The sequence goes on along the minus strand of NZ_JBAWKE010000001.1, from coordinate 768,310 downwards.
ACAAAGTTTGATCACGGCGTCGGATTTGCCGCTTGCCTTGGCACTGGACATTGCGACTCCATCGGTGATTGTCTACCTCGAAGGCGGACGCACAAGGAATAGGCAGTTGTCGGTGCAGCTTTCGGGTCTCGCGCTCGATCCCCCGGTCTTTCTGGCCCCGATGGCGGGGATCACCGATCTGCCGTTCCGGCAGGTCGTGGCGGGCTTCGGCGCGGGCCTCGTCGTGTCCGAGATGGTCGCCTCGGGCGAGATGCTGACGGCCAAGCCCTCGGTGCGGGCCAAGGCGCGGGTCGACCTTGGCCTCGCGGCGGGGCCGCTGTGCTCGGTCCAGCTGGCGGGGCGCGAGGCGGGCGCGATGGGCGAGGCGGCGCGGCTGGTCGCGGATCTGGGCGCGCCGGTGATCGACATCAACATGGGCTGCCCGGCGAAGAAGGTGACGGGCGGGCTGTCGGGCTCGGCGCTGATGCGCGACCTCGACCATGCGCTGGGGCTGATCGAGGCGGTGGTGGCGGCAAGCCCGGTGCCGGTGACGCTGAAGATGCGGCTGGGCTGGGACGGCGGGTGCCTGAACGCGCCCGACCTCGCCCGGCGGGCCGAGGCGGCGGGGGTGGCGATGGTCACCGTCCACGGCCGCACCCGGATGCAGTTCTACAAGGGCCGCGCCGACTGGGCCGCGATCCGCGCCGTGAAGGACGCGGTGGCGATCCCGGTGGTGGCCAATGGCGACATCCTGTGCGCCGACAGCGCGCGCGCCGCGCGGGCGGCCTCGGGCGCCGATGCGGTGATGGTCGGGCGCGGCATCCAGGGGCGCCCCTGGCGGCTGGCCGAGATCGCGCATGCGCTGCACGGCACGCCCGCGCCCGACGTGCCCCGCGGGGCCGCGCGCGCGGATCTGATCGAAGGACATTACGAAGCGATGCTGTCATTCTACGGCGCCGACCTGGGGATCCGGATCGCGCGCAAGCACCTTGGCTGGTATGCCGAGGCGGCGGGGGCCGAGCCGGGCCTGCGCCGGGCGCTGTTCACCGCGACCGCGGCGGCCGAGGTGCGGGCGCTGATCCGCGCGGGCTTTGCCGCGACCGACGCGGCGAGCGAGGCCGCGGCCGAGGCTGCCGCCGCCGCGGAGCGCGCGGCATGACCCTGGCCGAGCGCGAGACGCGCCGCCCGGTCCTGGGCTCGATCTGGGCCTCGCTGCCGACGCCGGCGCTGATCATCGGCCCCGACGACACGGTGACCGAGGTCAACCCGGCCGCCGAGGTGTTCCTGAACCATTCCTCGAAAAGCCTGTCCGGGCAGCCGGTGCTGGACCGGCTGGCGATCGACGCCCCGATCGAGGAGATCTTCGCCCGCGCCCGCGCCAACCAGTCGGCGCTGTTCGTCAACGAGGTCGATGTCGGCACCGGTGAGCGGCCGCCGGTCAGCTGCACGCTGCAGGTCTCGCCGCTGTCGGACGCGCCCGAGATGCTGCTGCTGACCATCGCCCCGCGCGAGCTGGCCGACCGGCTGGGCCGGGCCCAGCACGTGAAGTCGGCGGCGAAATCGGCGATCGGCATGTCCGAGATGCTGGCGCACGAGATCAAGAACCCGCTGGCGGGGATCGCGGGCGCGGCGCAGCTGCTGTCGATGGGCCTGGGCCCCGAGGACCGCGAGCTGACCGAGCTGATCGTGCTGGAGACCCGCCGGATCGTGAAGCTTCTCGAACAGGTCGAGCAGTTCGGCAACCTGCGCCCGCCCGAGCAGCGCCCGGTCAACATCCACGACGTGCTGGACCGCGCGCGCAAGTCGGCGCTGGTGGGCTTTGCCACGCACATGCAGGTGGTCGAGAACTACGACCCCTCGCTGCCGCCGACGCTGGGCGACATGGACCAGCTTCTGCAGGTGTTCCTCAACCTGCTGAAGAACGCCTCCGAGGCCAGCAAGGGCCAGCCCGGCACGATCACGATCCACACCTTCTACGACCTGTCGCTGCGGGTGCGGATGAAGGACGGCACCAGCCGCCGCCTGCCGCTGCAGGTCGAGATCATCGACGACGGCCCCGGCATCCCGCCCGACATCGCCGCCGAGATCTTCGAACCCTTCGTCTCGGGCCGCGAGAACGGCACCGGGCTTGGGCTGGCGCTGGTCTCGAAGATCGTGGGCGACCACGGCGGGCTGGTGAACGTCGACTCGGTGCCGGGACGCACCGTGTTCCGCATCTCGCTTCCGATCGCGCCCAAGGGCAGCGATCCCGACGCGCCCCAGGGCGCCGCATGACGGCTGCCGCCCCGGCGGGGCGGCGCGATCCCAGTGACGCCGCGGCGGCGCCGCGGCCCGTGAAAGTGCAGACTTGGCACCCCCGGCAAGGGGACCGAACAGGAGACTGACCGATGGACGGCACCGTTCTCGTCGCCGATGACGACCGCACGATCCGCACCGTTCTGACCCAGGCGCTGACGCGCGCGGGCTGCAAGGTGCACGCGACCTCGTCGCTGATGACGCTGATGCGCTGGGTCGAGGAGGGGAAGGGCGATCTCGTCATCTCCGACGTGATCATGCCCGACGGCAACGGGCTCGAGCAGCTGCCGAAGATCGGGCAGGAGCGGCCCGGGCTGCCGGTGATCGTCATCTCGGCGCAGAACACGATCATGACCGCGATCCAGGCGGCCGAGGCGGATGCCTACGACTACCTGCCCAAGCCCTTCGACCTGCCGGACCTGATGAAGCGCGCCGCCCGCGCGCTCGAGCAGAAGCGCCGCGCCGTGACCGCGCCGCCCAAGCCCGTGGCCGAGCCCCGGATCGAGGCCACCGGCGAGGACCTGCCGCTGGTGGGCCGCACCCCGGCGATGCAGGCGCTGTACCGGCTGGTGGCGCGGGTGATGAACACCGATCTCGCCGTGCTGATCTCGGGCGAGAGCGGCACCGGCAAGTCGCTGATCGCCCGCGCGATCCACGATTTCTCGGACCGCCGCACGCTGCCCTTCGTGGTGGCGCAGGCGCAGGACCTGATGGGCGCGGACGGCCCGTCATCGCTGGTGGCGCGGGCGCGCGGCGGCAGCCTCGTGTTCGACGAGGTCGGCGATTTCGACGACGAGGCGCAGGGCCGGGTGGTGCGGCTTCTCGACACGCTGGGGTCGAACCCGCCGCGGATCATGGCCACGAGCCAGGTCGATCTGGCCCGGCGGATGGAGGGGGGCGGCTTCCGCCAGGACCTGTTCTACCGCCTGGGCGGGGTGACGCTGTCGGTGCCCGCGCTGCGCGAGCGCGTCGACGACATCCCGGCGCTGGCCGAGCACTTCCTGACCCGCGGCGAGCGCGACGGCTTCCCGCTGCGGCGCATCGCGCCCGAGGCGATGGAGCTGATCCGCGCCTACAGCTGGCCCGGCAACGTCCGCCAGCTGGAAAACACCGTGCGCCGGCTGATGGTGACCTCGCCCGAAGAGGAGATCACCAAGGCCGAGGTCGAGGCGATCCTGGGCAACCAGCCGGCGATGGAGCCGCTGAAGGGCGGCGGCGACGGCGCCGACCGGCTGCAGACCTCGGTCGCCAAGCACCTGAAGCGCTATTTCGACCTGCACGGCGGCGCGCTGCCGCCTCCGGGGCTTTACGGCCGCATCCTGCGCGAGGTCGAGATGCCGCTGATCGAGATCGCGCTGGATGCAACCGCCGGTAATCAGGCGAAATGTGCGGATCTTCTGGGGATCAACCGCAATACCTTGCGCAAGAAGATCACCGAGCTGGATATCCGCGTGACACGTCGGCGCAAGTTGATGTAAAAAGGTCACGCCGACTGTGGCCTGCTCGCGTCTCCGTGAACAGGCGCTTTCGGCCGGGCCGCGAGCGATTCGACCGGCCCGCTGATCGGGACAGACGGCAGCGCCCCCGCGGGGGCCGCAGGCCGCCGGGACAGGGCCTTGCGATGATGGCGGCAGCGCAGGCTGCAGGACGTGAACGGGGTGTGTGCGCGCCCGGCTGGACACCCGCCCCGGGGGCCGCGCGATGAGCGCTGCGCGGCCGGGCGCGGCCGGCGGGATGGCGCGCGAATCCCTCGCGCGGTTCGAACGGCTGCGGCGGCAGAAGCGGTTCCAGACCGGCGCGACGCTCGGGCTGGTGATCCTCGGCCCGGCGCTGACGCTGGCGACCTTCCTCGCGCTCGGGCCGTTCGACCAGGGCGTGTCGTCGACGCCGCTGCGGATGATCCTGCTGACCGACCTGGTCTACGTGCTGGTCGTGGCGGCGCTGGTGCTGGCGCGGCTTGCGCGGATGATCGCGGCGCGCCGGGCGCAGTCGGCGGGGTCGCGGCTGCACCTGCGGCTGACCGGCGTCTTCGCCGGCATGGCGCTGGTGCCCACCATCCTCGTCGCGGTCTTCGCCGGCCTCACGATCAACATCGGCCTCGAGGGCTGGTTCTCGGACCGGGTGCGCCAGGTGGTGGGCTCGTCGCTCGACGCGGCCGAGGCCTATGAGGGCGAGCACCAGCGCGACCTCGTGACCGACACCGAGGCGCTGGCGGGCTATCTCAACCTTGCCCGGCAATCGACCTTCTTCCTGGCCGACAGCGACCTGCGCCAGATCCTGACCCAGGGCCAGGCGCAGATCCAGCGCGGGCTGAAGGAGGCCTTCGTCATCGACAGCCAGGGCGAGATCCGCGCCCGCGGCGAGCGCAGCTATCTGTTCAACTTCGAACGCCCGTCCCCGGGCGAGATCACCCGCGCCGACCAGGGCGAGACGGTGGTGATCCAGGACTGGGGCAACAACGAATTCCGCGCGCTGATCAAGCTTGAACCCTATCTCGACCGCTACCTCTACGTCGCGCGCAACGTCGACGGCCAGATCCTGAGCCTGCTCGACGAGACCCGCAACTCGGTCCAGCTCTACCGCCAGCTCGAGGCCGAGCGGGGCCGGGTGCTGTTCGAATTCTCGCTGCTCTACCTCGGCTTCGCGCTGATCCTGATCCTGGCCGCGGTCTGGCTGGCGCTGTGGTTCGCCGAGCGGCTGTCGCGCCCCGTGGGCCGTCTGGCGGGGGCGGCGCAGATGGTGGGCGCGGGCGATCTGGACGTGCGGGTGCTCGAGGAGAAGGGCGACGACGAGATCGCGATGCTGGGGCGGCTGTTCAACCAGATGACCCGCCAGCTGAAGGGCCAGCGCGAGGCGCTGGTCGCCACCCATGCCCAGACCGAGGAGCGGCGGCGGCTGTTCGACAGCGTGCTGTCCTCGGTCACCGCGGGGGTGATCGGGCTCGACAGCTCGGGCCGGGTCGATTTCGTGAACCGCGCCGCGCAGAAGCTGCTGTCGCTGACCCCGCCCGAGGGCGAGGTCGCGCTCGAGGCGCTGGTGCCCGAATTCGCGGGCCTGCTGGCGCGGCTGCGCGAGGGTCACGGCGAGACGGTGCAGGATGAGGTCCGCGTCAGCCGGTCGGGGCGGCTGGAAAGCCTGCTGGTGCGCATGGCGACCCGGCAGGGCGCGGACGGCCGGCTCGAGGGCTACGTGGTCGCCTTCGACGACGTGACCGAGCTGGTCTCGGCGCAGCGGATGGCGGCCTGGGGCGACGTGGCGCGGCGCATCGCGCACGAGATCAAGAACCCGCTGACCCCGATCCAGCTGTCGGCCGAACGCATCAAGCGCAAGTTCGGCCGCGGTTTGCCGCCCGAAGAGGCCGAGGCGATGGAGCAGATGGTCGGCGTGATCGTGCGCCAGACCGGCGACCTGCGCCGCATCGTCGATGAGTTCTCGCGCTTCGCGCGGATGCCCGAACCCGACCGGCGCGACCACGACCTGACCAAGCTGGTGCGCGACATCTGCACCCTGCAGCAGGAGGCGCTGCACGGCGCCACGCTGGACGCGAGCCTGCCCGACGCCCCCGTGGTGGTCGAGCTGGACGCCACGATGATCGGCCAGGCGGTGACCAACATCGTCAAGAACGCGGGCGAGGCGGTCGAGACCCTTTACGAGAGGGGCGCGCCCGAGGGCTACCGGCCGCGGGTGCAGGTCGAGATGACGGTGCAGCCCGAACACGTGACGATCCGCGTCGCCGACAACGGCGCCGGGCTGCCCGAGGATAGATCGCGGCTGTTCGAGCCCTATGTCACCACCCGGGCCAAGGGCACCGGGCTTGGCCTGCCGATCGTGAAGAAGATCGTCGAGGAGCATGGCGGCAGCCTGACGCTCACCGACGCCGCGCCCTTCGAGGAGGGCGCGCACCAGGGCGCACTGGCCGAGATCCGGCTGCCGCGCGCCCGTGCCCCGCGCCTTGGCGTGCGCGGCGAGACCGAGGGGCGCGAGGCGCCCGCAGACCATATCAACCGGCCGCAAGCAGCCGGACAGGAGGCGGTAGAATGACCCAGAAGAGCGATCTGAAACCGGGCGACATCCTGATCGTCGACGACGAGCGCGACATCCGCGAGCTGATCTCGGACATCCTGCGCGACGAGGGCTTCGCGACCCGCCTCGCGGCGAATTCCGACGACTGCATGGCCGAGATCAACGCCGAGCCGCCGGCGCTGATGATCCTCGACATCTGGCTCAAGGACAGCCGGATGGACGGGATCGACATCCTCAAGACCGTCAAGCGCGACAACCCGGACGTGCCGGTGGTGATCATCTCGGGCCATGGCAACATCGAGATCGCGGTCGCGGCGATCAAGCAGGGCGCCTACGACTTCATCGAGAAGCCGTTCAACATCGACCAGCTGATGGTCGTGATCACCCGCGCGATGGAGACCTCGCGGCTGCGGCGCGAGAACGCGTCGCTGCGCCGCCGCGACGTCGCCTCGTCCGAGATGATCGGCGGCTCGCCCGCGTTCCGCACGCTGAAGTCGAACCTCGACAAGGTGACGAAGTCGAACGCGCGGGTGATGCTCACCGGCCAGCCCGGCGCCGGCAAGGAGGTGGCCGCGCGCTACATCCATGTGAATTCGAACCGCGCGAGCGGGCCGTTCATCTCGGTCTCCTCGGCCTCGATCGAGCCCGAGCGGATGGAAGAGGTGCTCTTCGGTCGCGAGTCGCCCGAGCGCGGGGTCGAGAAGGGGCTGCTGGAACAGGCGCATGGCGGCATCGTCTATTTCGACGAGGTCGCCGACATGCCGCCCGGCACCCAGTCGAAGATCCTGCGCGTGCTGGTCGAGCAGCAGTTCACCCGCGTCGGCGGCTCGGACCGGGTGCGGGTCGACCTGCGGGTGATCTCGTCGACGACGCGCGACCTTGCGGCCGAGATCGCGGCGGGGCGCTTCCGGCAGGAACTCTACGACCGGCTGAACGTGGTGCCGATCGGGGTGCCCTCGCTCGCCGACCGGCGCGAGGACATTCCCGAACTGGCCCGCCACTTCATCGGCACCTTCAACAAGAGCCAGGGCCTGCCGCTGCGCGCGGTGTCCGAGGAAGCCGAGGCGCTGATGCAGACGATGCCCTGGCCCGGCAACATCCGCCAGCTGAAGAACGTGATCGAGCGGGTGCTGATCCTGGGCGAGGGCACCGGCCCGGTCGAGGCGCGCGAGATGCCGGGCGGCGCCCCCGAGGGCACGGCCGACGAGGGCCGGGTCGTGCTGTCGGGCGCGCTGGCCACGCTGCCCCTGCGCGAGGCGCGCGAGCTGTTCGAGCGGGAATACCTGCTGACGCAGATCAACCGCTTCGGCGGCAACATCAGCCGAACCGCGAATTTCGTCGGCATGGAGCGCTCGGCGCTGCACCGCAAGCTGAAGTCGCTGGGGGTGGTGACGACGACCAAGTCCGGTGCCCGCGTCGCCTCGATGGGCGAGGAGGACGAGATCGAGGCCGACGAAGCCGCCGAGTGATCCCGGCCGCGGACCGGGGCAGAGCCCCGGCGCCTGCCGCGGGGCTCAGGCCTTGGGCTTCTTGAGCGCCTTGGTCGTCATCGTCAGCCAGTCCATGAACGCCAGCAGCACCCCCGAGACGACGAAGACGAGATGGATCGCGACCATCCAGCCGATCTTCTGCGGCGCGTAGTGCTCGACATCCATGAAGACCTTCAGCAGGTGGATCCCCGAGATCGCGACGATCGAGGCCACCAGCTTCAGCTTCAGCCCCGAGAAGTCGACCTCGCCCTGCCAGTCCGGGCGGTCCTCGTGATCGCCGAGGTCCATGCGCGACACGAAGTTCTCGTAGCCCGAGAAGATCACGATCACGAGGAGATTGGCCGCGAGCGACAGGTCGATCAGCGCGAGCGCGCCGAGGACCGCGTCGTCGACGGTCATCGCCGGGATCTGCAGCGCGAAGTGCCACAGCTCCTGCAGGAAGGCCCAGACGAGGATCGCGAGCGCGCCCACCAGCCCCACGTACATCGGCGCCATCAGCCAGCGGCTGGCGAAGAGGCCCCGCTCGATCATCCTGTCCACGGCGGACCTCCGGAAAACTGCATCCGTCCCCGATCTATCCGCTTCGCGCACCGTTGGCAAAGGCCATGCCGCGGCGCGGCGACCGGCCCGGGCCGGGGGCTGCGATGCCGACCCGCGGCGCGGCGGTTTGGGCCTTGCCGCGGCGCGGCTATTTGAGCGTTGCCGCTCTGCGGCGGTGCGGGCGTCGGTTGACCTTTCGGCCTGCCGCTGCCACTCAAGGTCCTGACGGCCCTCGGGAGAGTGACATGAAGATCATCATCTGCGGCGCGGGACAGGTCGGCTGGCAGATCGCCCGCCACCTCTCGGGCGAGCGCAACGACGTCACGGTGGTCGACAGCAACCCCGATCTCGTGCGCCGCGCCTCGGACACGCTCGACGTCCAGGGCGTCGCGGGCTTCGCGAGCTATCCCGACGTGCTCGAGCGGGCGGGGGCGCGCGACGCGGACCTGGTGATCGCCGCGACCTATTCCGACGAAGTGAACATGGTGATCTGCCAGGTCGCCCATTCGGTCTTCGGCATCACCCGCAAGATCGCCCGCGTCCGCGCGCAAAGCTATCTCGACGCGATCTACTCCGACCTCTACCGCACCGACCACCTGCCGATCGACGTGGTGATCTCGCCCGAGAAGGAGGTGGCCGAGGCCGCGCTGCAGCGGCTCGCGGCGCCCGCGACCTTCGACACCGAGAACTTCCTTGGCAACCGGGTGCAGCTGCTGGGCATCGCGCTCGACGACGACTGCCCGGTGCTGAACACCCCGCTGCGGCAGCTGACCGACCTGTTCTCGACCCTGCGCGCCATCGTCGTCGGCGTGCGCCGCGACGGCCGGCTGTTCGCGCCCGAGGCCGAGGACCAGCTGTTCGCCGGCGACCAGGTCTATGTCTTCAGCCACAACGAGGACGTGAACCGCACGCTCGAGATCTTCGGCAAGGAGACCAAGAAGCAGGAGCGCGTCGTCATCATCGGCGGCGGCAACGTGGGCCTTGCGGTCGCGCGGGCGCTTGAGAGGCGCACCCAGCGCATCCGCGCCAAGGTGATCGAGCGCGACCGCTCGCAGGCCGAACGCGCCGCCGACGCGCTCGAGCGCACGATCGTGCTGAACGGCGACGGGCTCGACATGGACATCCTGCAGGAGGCCAACATCGACCGCGCCGACGCGGTGCTGGTGGTGACCGACGACGACAAGACCAACATCCTGGCCGCGGTGCGCGCCAAGCAGGCCGGCTGCCCGATGGCGATCGCGCTGGTCAACGATCCGACGCTGGTGCCGCTGATGGGGCCGCTCGACATCGACGCCTACATCAACCCGCGCGCCACCACCGTCAGCTCGATCCTGCGCCACATCCGCCACGGCCGCGTGCGCGAGATCTACTCGATCGGCGATGCCGAGGCCGAGATCATCGAGGCGCAGGTGCTCTCGACCTCGCCGATCACCGGCAAGACCATCCGCGACACCGAATTCCCCGAGGGCGTGCTGGTGGGCGCGGTGCTGAAGGGCGACCAGGTGGTCAAGCCCACCGGCGACACCCGGATCGAGGAGGGCGATGTCATCGTGCTCTTCGCGATGGCCGGCGACGTGCCGGAGGTCGAGCGGCTGCTGCAGGTCTCGATCGACTTCTTCTGACGGGGCAGGGCGATGCGCAAGATCCTCGACCTGCCGCTGCTGGTCATCCTCGCGGGCATCGGCGCGCTGGCGATGATGGTGCCGGCGCTGCATGCCTGGGCGCTGCGCGACTGGGACACGGCGCGGGCCTTCCTGTTCCCGTCGCTGCTGTTCCTGGTCGCGATCACGCTGGTGGGCATCGCGCTGGCGGCGCGGCCCACCGTGAACCCGGCGCGCAGCCACCTGCTGGCGCTGTGCGGCACCTACCTGGTGCTGCCGCTGATGCTGGCGGTGCCGGTGAACGAGGCCGTGCCCGACACCGGCTATTTCTCGGCCTGGTGGGAGATGGTCTCGTCCCTGACCACCACCGGTGCCACGCTTTTCGAACCCGGCCGGCTGCCGCCCTCGGTGCACCTGTGGCGCGGGCTCGTGGGCTGGATGGGCGGCTTCTTCATGCTGGTCGCGGGCATCGCGATCCTCGCGCCGATGAACCTCGGCGGCTTCGAGGTGCTGGCCGAGACCGTGCCCGGCGTCTCGCCCGCCACGCGCGAGGCCGAGGGCGCGCGCGAGGGCGGGCTGCGCTCGGCCCAGATCTCCTCGGGTTCGGCGGGCGGCCTGTCGGGCACCACCACCGGCGACCGGCTGGTGCGCCAGACGATGGCGGTGCTGCCGATCTACGTCGCGCTGACGCTGGTGCTGTGGTCGGCGCTGCAACTGGCCGGCGACCCGGCGCTGGTGGCGGCGATGCATGCGATGGCGACGGTCTCGACCTCGGGGATCTCGCCGGTGCGGGGGCTTGCGGGGGCGTCCTCGGGCACAACGGGCGAGATCCTGATCTTCCTGTTCCTGTGCCTCGCGCTGTCGCGCCGGATGATGCCCGAGGCGGGGCGGCGCTGGCGCCCGCGCCCGCTTCTGTCCGACCCCGAGCTGGGGCTGGGCCTCGCGATCATCGCGGTGGTGCCGGCGGTGCTGTTCCTGCGCCACTGGATCGGCGCGGTCGAGATCGCCGACAGCCAGGACATCCCGCGCGCCGCCGACGCGGCCTGGGGCGCGGTGTTCACGGTGCTGTCGTTCCTGACCACCACCGGCTTCGAATCGCACGGCTGGGTCGCGGCGCGGTTCTGGTCGGGGCTGCCGACGCCGGGGCTGGTGCTGGCGGGGCTCGCGATCATCGGCGGCGGGGTCGCGACCACGGCGGGGGGCGTGAAGCTCTTGCGGGTCTACGCGCTCTACCGCCACGGCGAGCGCGAGCTGCAAAAGCTCGTGCATCCCAATTCCGTCGGCGGCGGCGGCAATGCGGCGCGGCGGCTGCGCCGGCAGGGCGCGCAGATCGCCTGGGTGTTCTTCGCGCTGTTCGCGCTGGCGATCGCGGTGACGATGCTGGCGCTGTCGCTGACCGGGCTCGGCTTCACGCCGACGACGGTGCTGACGATCTCGGCCCTGGCCAATGTCGGGCCGCTGGCGGCGGCGGCGGCGGATGCACCGCTGGGCTGGGCGGCGCTGTCGGACGCGGCCAAGGCGATCCTCGCGGTGGCGATGGTGGTCGGTCGGCTCGAGACGCTGGCGATCATCGCGCTGCTCAATCCCGAGATGTGGCGAAACTGACGCAAGGCCCCGGCGATCACGTCGCGGCAGGGACAAGCTGCCGCACCTTCGACCATTTTCCGCTGGAACGCCCCCGAATCCCCGTTCATAGTTCGTTCAACCCCGGGCTCGCGCCCTTTTGCGCAACACGCGCCAGATCGCACCGGGGGCAGATAAAGCGTGAATGACCCCGGAGCGTTTGTCCGGGGCCGGAACAAAGGCAACGACAGAAATGGCCGACAAACAGAATCTTCAGGACGCCTTCCTCAACCACGTCCGCAAGGCAAAGGTTCCCGTGACCATCTTCCTGATCAACGGCGTCAAGCTGCAGGGCGTGATCACCTGGTTCGACAACTTTTGTGTGCTTCTGCGCCGTGACGGCCAGTCGCAACTCGTCTACAAGCACGCCATCTCGACGATCATGCCGGGACAGGCCATCTCGCTTTACGAAGCGGAAGACTGAAGCTTGCAGACCTGCGGGGCTCTGAACTGACCGATACGACCGACGTCCAGGCGAAGCCCACCCGGGCCTTCGTGCTGCATCCCGACATCCGCGGCGCCGACCGGCGCCGCACGGCGGAACTCGCGCTCGAGGAAGCGGTCTCGCTTGCCCATGCGCTGCCCAATCTCGACATCCGCGGGGCCGAGGTCGTGCGCCTGCCCAAGGTCGCGCCCGGCTGGCTGTTCGGCTCTGGCAAGATCGAGGAGCTGGGCGCCGCGATGAAGGCGGCCGAGGTCGAGCTGGTGCTCGTCGACGGTCCCGTCACCCCCGTGCAGCAGCGCAACCTGGAAAAGGAATGGGGGGTCAAGCTCCTCGACCGGACCGGGCTCATCCTCGAGATCTTCGCCGACCGCGCCCGCACCCGCGAGGGCGTGCTGCAGGTGGAACTGGCGGCACTCAGCTACCAGCGCACCCGCCTCGTGCGCGCCTGGACCCACCTGGAACGCCAGCGCGGCGGCTTCGGCTTCGTCGGCGGCCCCGGCGAGACCCAGATCGAGGCCGACCGGCGCGCGATCGACGAACAGGTGATCAAGATCCGCCGCCAGCTTGGCAAGGTGGTCAAGACGCGCGAGCTGCACCGCGCCGCGCGGCGCAAGGTGCCGTTCCCGGTGGTGGCGCTGGTGGGCTACACCAACGCCGGCAAGTCGACGCTCTTCAACCGCATGACCGGGGCCGAGGTGATGGCCAAGGACATGCTCTTCGCCACGCTCGATCCGACGATGCGCGCGGTCACGCTGCCCTCGGGGCGCAAGGTGATCCTCAGCGACACCGTGGGCTTCATCTCGGACCTGCCCACGCAGCTGGTCGCGGCCTTCCGTGCCACGCTCGAAGAGGTGCTCGAGGCCGACCTGATCCTGCACGTGCGCGACATCGCCCACCCCGAGACCGAGGAGCAGGCCGAGGATGTCGGCGAGATCCTCGAAAGCCTCGGCGTCGACGAGGATGTGCCGATGTTCGAGGTCTGGAACAAGATCGACCTTCTGGGCCCCGAGACCCGCGCGGCGCTGCTGGCGACGGATGCGCGCACGCCGGGCGTCTTCGCGGCCTCGGCGATCACCGGCGAGGGGCTCGACCGGCTTTATGCCGCGATCTCCGGCGCGCTCGACGACGAGCGCACCGAGCAGGTGGTAGAGCTGCCCTTCGCCGACGGCCGCCGTCGCGCCTACCTGCACCGCGAGACCGAGGTGCTGTCGGAAACCGCGACCGAGACCGGCTACCGGATCCACGTCCGCTGGACCGCGCGCCAGCGCGTCAACTTCGAGGACGTCACCGGCTGACGCCGGCAGCCCTTTCGCATTGGTCCAAATATCCCGGGGGAGCGGGCCGGCGGCCCGCCGGGGGCGGCGCCCCCGTCCGCCCTCGGGGAATTTCGCTGCCGGCAGGGTTTTGCTGCCTAGGCATCATTTCCGGCTTGGCGCGAATCGTTTTTGCGGTCACAACCGCGTCATCCGGCACCACAGGAAGAGGAGGGCGGGCATGAACCAGTTTTATACCGACCTCGCCGCCGGGATCGTCCATGGCATCTGGCGACAGCGCGCATCGCGCCGCGTCTTCGCCTGACCTGACCGATCGGGCCCGCGTTCCGGGCCTCTCTTCCACCCTCCAGCCAGCCTGACACGATCGCGCGCGCCCCGACGGCCGCGGCATGACCTGCGTCCGATCCGACGCCTGCCGCCGCTTCCGTGCCCGCATCCCTCGCGCCCGGCCGGCCCAACCCAACCCAGTACAGGAGCCGGCGCCCGCGGGGCCCGGAAACACCATGACCATCACCGAAACCCGGACTCCGTCCATCGAGGCGCTGATCGCCATCCACGGCGCGCGGCGCGTGCTTTTTGCCGCGGTCCTCGCGATGCTGCGCGGCAGCGGCCGGCGGCAACTGCTCGTCGTGCCGGTGCATGACGCGCATCTGCGTCGCGACATCGGCCTGCCGCCGGTGCACGCGCCGCCCCCTCCGCCCGGGGCCAGACCCTGGTAAGGCGCGGGGGCCGGGTTCCGCCCGGCCCCCCGATCCCCACCCGGGAATCCGCCCGTCGCCCGGCACTTTGCCGGCGGCGCCAGTTGACGCGACCGTGAACTTCGCTATGTCTAAAGGCACGCGTGCCGCGGTTTTGCGGCACACTCGGTGACCGGGCCCCTCTGGTGCGAGTAATCGGCGCTCGCATGATGTCGGCACCGCCGTGTGAAAAGCGAAGCCGGCTGGATCCTGATCCATGACATCCAAACCCTCCGCCTGCGCGATCCGCGCGGGCCAATCGCCCGTATCCGGCCCCCTCGCGACCGGGGGGGCGGCATGAGCGCGCAATCACCCTCCGGGACCTCGACGCTGGGCTATTTCCGCTGGGCCTTCATCCTGACCGCGGTCGGGCTCGCGCTGGGCGCCTGGCTTGGCTGGCAGATGACCGGCACCGCCTCGGGCACCGCGTCGATCTTCTTCATCTGCTGCGTGCTGGCGGTGCTCGAGATCTCGCTGTCCTTCGACAACGCGATCGTCAATGCCAACAAGCTCAAGGACATGACGCCCGAGTGGCAGCACCGCTTCCTGACCTGGGGCATCGTGATCGCGGTCTTCGGCATGCGCATCCTGTTCCCGGTGCTGATCGTGGTGATCGCCGCGAAGATCGGCCCTTGGCAGGCGATGGTGCTGGCCGCGACCGAACCTGCGGAATACGCCGCGATCATGAACGACGCGCATCTTCCGATCGCGGCCTTCGGCGGCACCTTCCTGATGATGGTGGCGCTGAACTTCTTCTTCGACCACGAGAAGGACGTGCACTGGGTCGCCTGGCTCGAGGACTGGGCCGCGCGCTATTCCTCGATCCGCGGGATCGAGATCGCGATCGTGCTTCTGATCATGCTGGGCTTCAGCCGGATCCTGCCGCCGGAGGAGTCGGTGCTGTTCATCACCTCGGCGATCTGGGGCCTTCTGACGTTCCTGCTGGTCGAGGTGCTGGGCGGCGTGCTCGACAAGACAGAGGAGACGATGTCGGGTGCGGCCCGCGGCGGTCTCGGCGCCTTCCTCTATCTCGAGGTGCTGGACGCGAGCTTCTCGTTCGACGGGGTGATCGGCGCCTTCGCGCTGACGCAGAACCTGTTCGTGATCGCGATCGGCCTCGGCATCGGCGCGATGTACGTCCGCTCGATGACGATCATGCTGGTCGAGAAGGGCACGCTGACGCAGTACCGCTTCCTCGAACACGGGGCGTTCTACGCGATCCTGATCCTGTCGGCGATCATGTACGTGCAGACCATCGTGCACATCCCCGAGGTGATCACCGGACTTGGCGGCGCCGCGCTGATCGGGATCGCGCTCTGGTCCTCGATCCGCTGGAACCGCCAGAACCCCGAGGCGGTCCCGGCCGAGTGATCGCCGAGCCGACGCTTTGTGAAAACGCGAAACGCCGCCCCGACAGGGCGGCGTTTTCGGTTTTCGGCGTTCGGCGCGGTGGGTTCAGACGTTGAAATGCGTCTTCGGGTCGATGCCGAGCAGTTCGAGATCGCGGGTGGCCGGCTGGCGGCGCGACTGCAGCGCGTGGGTGACGCGGGTGGCGGCGGCAAAGCTCGACACCAGCGACACGACCGTCGCCAGCGCGCCGCGCAGCATGGTCTTCGGGGCCGGAAGGGCGGCGGTTTCGGCGGGGCGGGCGGTGATGTTCAGTGCGGACATGGGGCAACCTCTTGCTTTCGTGATCATTCTGCGTTCGCGAAAGTCATGCTGCAATGCAGAAGACGGAAGCCCCGCCATGCGGTCAGGGCATGACAACCCCGCCATGCAGCGCAAGCAGGGCCAGGTCGCGGCGGATCCCGGGGGTAAACACCAGATATTGTGGTGGATACGGCGAATTTATCCCTCCCGGCGGCTGGACGCGGCAGAGCCATGGCCTAGAATGGCTGGGAAGGACGACGCGGTGCCCGGGACGCCGCACGGACCGTCCGATGGGGATCACGAGGCCGGTATGGACGACAGCGACCTTGCAAGGCTCAGGGCCTGCCCGCATTGCGACGCGCTCTATCGCCTGCCGGAGCTTGCGCCGCGCGAGCGGGCCGATTGCGCCCGCTGCGGCGCCACGCTGATTGCGCCGCAGGTGCGCGCCTTCTCGCGCAGCTTCGCGCTGGCGATCACCGCGCTGATCCTGATGGCGGGCGCCGTCTTCGGCCCGTTCCTCGACCTGTCGACCGCGGGGATGCAAAGCCGCGCCTCGGTGCTCGACGCGATCGAGGCGTTCTCCGACGGGGTGATGTTCCCGCTGTCGCTGGCGGTGGGGGCGCTGATCGTGGTGATCCCGGCGCTGCGGCTGGCGCTGATCGCCTACACGCTGGGCCCGATGCTGCGCGGGGGCGCGCCTTGGCCGCGGGCGGGGCAGGCGTTCCGGCTGGCCGAGCAGCTCAAGCCCTGGTCGATGGCCGAGATCTTCCTGATCGGCGTCGCGGTGGCGCTGGTCAAGGTCGCGGGCCTTGCCACGGTGCACCCGGGCATCGCGTTCTGGGCGCTGTGCCTGCTGGTGCTGGTCACGGTGCTGCAGGACACCAGCATGGACAAGGAAACCGTCTGGCACGCGATCGAGACCCGGCGCGGCAAGCCCGACGGCAGCTTCGGCGCCGCCGAACGGCCCACGGCCGCCACCCCCGCCATGGCGAAGCGCGCATGACCCTGCACGCCGCCCCCGGCACCGCCCGCGCCGCGGGCCTCGTGGCCTGCCGCAGCTGCGGCCGGGTCTACGGACCCGACCGCGACAGCTGCCTGCGCTGCGGCGCGGCGCTGCACAGCCGGATGCCGGGATCGCTGCAGCGGGTCTGGGCCTGGTGGTTCGCCGGGCTGATCGTGTACATCCCCGCCAACATCTACCCGATGCTGATCACCCGCACGATCGCCTATGACAGCGAGGCCACGATCCTTGCCGGCGTGGTCGAGCTTGCGGGCCACGGCGACTATGGCGTGGCGGGGATCGTGTTCTTCGCCTCGATCATGATCCCGCTGTCGAAATTCATCGCCATCGCCTATCTCGCGCTGTCGATCGGCCGCTCGGGCGGGGCGCGCGGCGCCATGGACGAACACCGCCAGCACCGCCTGCACACGGTGGTGGAATTCATCGGCCGCTGGTCGATGATCGACGTCTTCGTGGTGGCGATCCTCGCCTCGCTGGTGCAGTTCGACGCCATCGCCACCATCAACCCCGGCATCGCCGCCGTCAGCTTCGCGCTGTCGGTCGCCTTCACGATGCTGTCCGCCCAAAGCTTCGATCCCCGCTTGATCTGGGACGAGGACTGACCAACCGACCGTTTCCCGGAGACCGAATTGACCGATCCCGACGGCCGCTCCGCCCCCCCGGAGCCACCGCGCCGCCCCGAACCGCCCCCGACCGCGGGCGAGATGAAGATCCGCCCGGCGCGCGAGCGCTGGTGGCGGTCGCTCTCGCCGGTGTGGCTGATCCCGATCGTCGCGCTCGCGGTCTCGCTGGGCGTGGCCTGGAACAGCTATGCCGACCGGGGCCGGCTGATCTCGGTCAAGTTCGACAATGCCAGCGGGATCGAGGCGGGCTCGACCCTGCTGAAATACCGCGACGTGACCGTGGGACGGGTGGAACAGGTCGGCTTCTCGGCCGGGCTGAACCAGGTCGACGTGCAGATCCGGGTGGCCAAGGACGTGGCGCCCTATGTCGATCAGGATGCCGAATTCTGGGTCGTGCGCCCCGAGGTCAGCGTGCGCGGGGTGACCGGGCTCGATACCGTGCTGTCGGGCGCCTACATCGCCGGCAACTGGGACAGCGAGCAGGACGAGCCCAAGGTCGAGTTCGAGGGGCTGGCGCAGGCGCCGCTGATCTCGGGCCCGGGCCGGCGCGGGCTGCAGGTGACGCTGCGGATGGAGGACGGCAACCAGATCTCGGCCGGGGCGCCGGTGCTGTATCGCGGCATCTCGGTCGGCAGCGTCGGCACGCCGCGGCTGTCGGACGACGGCAGCCACGTGCTGGTCGATGCCGTCATCGACGAGGCCTATGCCGACCGGCTGACGACGATGACGCGGTTCTGGGACACCTCGGGCTTCGACGTCAACGTCGGCTCGTCGGGGATCAATCTCGACGTGCGCTCGCTCGCCTCGCTGATCGAGGGCGGCATCAGCTTCGAGACGGTGATCTCGGGCGGCGAACCCGCCACCCCCGGGCAGGTCTACGACGTCTTCGGCGACGAGACCTCGGCACGGGATTCGATCTTCTCGAACCCGATGGAGCGCGGCATCCCGCTCTCGGCCTCGTTCGACGGCTCGGTCGCCGGGCTCGCGGCCAAGGCCGACGTGATCTTCCGCGGCCTCAAGGTCGGCGAGGTCACCGACCTGACCGCCGAGGCGGTGGGCGAGGGCGCGGCGCGCCAGGTCTCGATGCTGGTGCGCTTCGAGGTCCAGCCCGGCCGGCTCGGCCTTGACGAGGAGGCCTCGACCGAGGACCCGGTCGAGGTGATGGCCAGCTTCGTGCGCGACCGCGGGCTGCGCGCGCGCCTCGCCACCGGCTCGATCCTGACCGGGTCGCTGGTGGTCGAGCTGGTCGAGGATCCCGACGATCCCGCCACGCTCGACACCTCGGTCGAGGGCTACCCGATGCTGGAAAGCGCGGCGGCAAGCGTGCAGGACTTCGCCTCGACCTCGCAGGGGGTGATCCGGCGGATCAACGGCCTGCCGATCGAGGAGCTGATGCGCTCGGCGATCGACACCCTGGACTCGATCCGCGCCGTCGCCGCCGACCCGGGCACGCGCCGGCTGCCGGGCTCGGCCGCGGACCTGCTGGACGACACCCGCTCGCGGGTGAATTCCGAGCAGATCACTGCGATCATCGACGATTTCGCCGCCACCGCCGCCGCGGCCCGCGCGACCGTCGAGAAGATCGAGCAGGGCCAGGCGATCGACCGGCTGATCGGCGCGGTCGGCCGGCTGGACGGCATCCTTGCCAATGTCGACAGCGCCGCCGCCGACTTCCCCGCCATCACCGACCAGGTGCGCGCGCTCAGCGAGAAGCTGAACACGATCCCGGTGCAGGAGCTGTCGGCCTCGGCCAACGACCTCGTGCAGAGCGCCGACGCGATCCTGTCGACCGAGGGCGCGCGCCAGCTGCCGGCATCGCTGTCGGCGGCGCTGGACGAGGTGCGCCTGTTCCTGGGCCAGGTGCGCGAGGGCGGCGCGATCGAGAACGCGAATTCCGCGATCTCGGCCGCCGAGCAGGCCGCCAACGCGATCCGCGACGCCGCCGCCACGCTACCCGACCTGTCGGCGCGGCTGAACGTGCTGGTGTCGAACGCGAACGGCGTCGTCTCGGGCTATGGCTCGGACTCGCGCTTCAACACCGACCTCGTCGCGACGCTGCGCGAGATCCAGCGCGCCGCGCAGAACGTGGCCGCGCTGGCGCGCACCATCGACCGCAATCCGCAATCGCTGCTGCTGGGACGCTGACATGCCGAAGACCACCCTGATCCCCCTCGCGGCCGCGCTGGCGCTGGCCTCGGCGCTGGCCGCCTGCACCAACCCGCCGCGCTACACCACCGAACCGCCGCCCTCGGCGCTGCGGGTGCAGACCGCGGCGCGCACGGTGCTGGTGCGCGACGTCTCGCTGCCGGAATATGCCTCGTCGGTCGAGATGGCGGTCGAGCATGACGGCGGCGCGGTCAAGAACGCGGGCTCGGCGCTCTGGGCCGACGAGCCGGTGCGCGGCTTCTCGGTCGCGCTGGCGAAAGCGCTCAACACCATCGCCTCGGCCACCGTCGCCTCGGAGCCCTGGCCGCTGCAGGGCCTGCCCGATGCCGAGGTCTCGGTCCGGGTCGCGCGCGGGCTGGCCGGGGCCGACGGGATCTACCGGCTGGAGGGGCAGTATTTCATCCTCTCCGAGATCGGCCGCGGCGGCGCCACCACCTTCGCCATCGCCGTGCCCACCGGCGGCAACAGCGCCGAGCGGATCGCCACGGCGCAAAGCGCGGCGCTGGGACAGCTGGCCGAGCAGATCGCGCGCAGCCTCGGGCGCTGAGGCGGCCCGGCGGCCCGGCGGCCGCACACGGCGCTTCGCGGCGGGCGCGCCCGGTGGTCGAGGGCGGAGGGGGCTCTGCCCCCGCCCGTTCCGGGCCCCCCGGGATATTTGGGCCAATGCGAAAGGGGCGGGCGGTTGACGCTGGCCGGGCGGGGGATAGTGTCGGGCTTCGCAAGAAGGAGTTCGACATGAGCGCGATGGGCGATGTGCCGGCGGGGGTGGATCCCGCGATGCTCGACCGGCTGGCCGAGGTGGCGGTGAAGGTGGGGCTGAACCTGCAGCCCGGGCAGGACCTGATCCTGACTGCGCCGATGGCGGCGCTGCCGCTGGTGCGGCGGGTCGCGGCCCATGCCTATGCCGCGGGCGCCGGTGTCGTGACCCCGCTGTTCGCCGACGAGGAGATCACGCTGGCGCGGTTCCGCCATGGCCACGATGCCAGTTTCGACGCGGCCGCGGGCTGGCTCTATCGCGGCATGGGCGAGGCCTATGGCGCGGGGGCGGCGCGGATGGCGGTCTCGGGCGACAACCCGATGCTGCTGGCCGAGCAGGACCCCGAGAAGGTCGCGCGTGCGAACCGGGCGAATTCCACCGCCTTCAAGCCCGCGCTCGAGAAGATCTCGACCTTCGCGATCAACTGGTCGATCTGTTCCTACCCGACGCCCTCCTGGGCGGCGCAGGTCTTCCCCGGCCTGCCGCAGGACGAGGCGGTGGCGAAGCTTGCCGCGGCGATCTTCGCGGCGAGCCGCGTCGACCGGGACGATCCCGTCGCCGCATGGGCCGCCCACAACGAGGCGCTGCACGCCCGCGCCCGCTGGCTCAACGACATGCGGTTCGAGGCGCTGCACTTCACCGGCCCCGGCACCGACCTGACCGTGGGGCTGGCGGATGGCCACGAGTGGCATGGCGGCAGCTCGGTCGCGCAGAACGGCGTGACCTGCAACCCCAACATCCCGACCGAAGAGGTCTTCACCACGCCGCATGCGCGCCATGTCGAGGGCTGGGTCGCGGCGACGAAGCCGCTGGCGCACCAGGGCACGCTGATCGAGGACATCCGCGTGCGCTTCGAGGGCGGCGCCATCGTCGAGGCGCAGGCGAGCCGCGGCGAGGCGGTGCTGCGCAAGCTGATCGACACCGACGAGGGCGCGCGGCGGCTGGGCGAGGTGGCGCTGGTGCCGCATTCCTCGCCGATCTCGCAATCGGGCCTGTTGTTCTACAACACGCTCTATGACGAGAACGCGGCCTGCCACATCGCGCTGGGCCAGTGCTATTCCAAGTGCTTCCTGAACGGCGCCACGCTGTCGGCCGAGCAGGTCGCGGCGCAGGGCGGCAACGCGAGCCTGATCCATGTCGACTGGATGATCGGGTCGGACCAGGTCGACATCGACGGCGTCACCGCGGGCGGCGACCGCGTGGCGGTGTTCCGCAAGGGGGAATGGGCGGTCTGATCCCGGGCCGGTCGGCGGCCTTATCGGGCCGGGTTCTCCTGGCGTCGGCGGGCAAGTCCCGCTGCCGCAGGAGACCCGGCGTGGCGGGGGCCGAGCGGCTGACGAGTGGTCCGCCGGTCACCGGGCTTTGATCCAGGGCCAGTGGCGGGCGGGCTGCACACGGGCGCGCGGCTTCGGACGGGGGCGAGCGCGAGTGGAGCCTGCGGGCCATGCACAAGATCGTGCCCGTGGTCTCCGCCGCATCTGGCGGGGCATGCTCCGCGCCGGGTTCGGCGGGACGGGCCCTGTCGTTCTGTAAGGGGACCTTGGTGGCGCGGGATCGGCTTCGGTGCGATCCGGGGCCTGGTGGCAGCCTCGGCTGCCGGTATCGAGGGGTGGCTGCCCGCGGGACCGTGGCCATGGTACTGGCCTTCGGGGGCATCTCGGTGGCCTGTTCGGAGGACTGTCCCGGGCCCGCCCGGCGCTCCGGCAGACCCCGACCCCCACCAGCCCGACCGCGGCATGCGGCGGGCCGGACCGCGTGGTGTCAGCTGCCGGTCATCCGCAGCACGACCCCGAAGGTCTTCCAGACATAGGTCGCATCGGTCTTCAGCGACAGGCGCGCGTGATAGCTTTCGTCGAAGCGGACGCGATCGGTGAACAGCGTGGTGCCGCGGCCTTCGACCTGCCAGGGGCCGGTGATGCCCGGACGCAGCCGGAAATAGGCCTTGCCGCCGGCCTGCACGTAGAGATGCTCTTGCGAGGTGGTGAAGGGCCGCGGGCCGACGAAGCTCATGTCGCCGATGAAGATGTTCCACAGCTGCGGAAGCTCGTCGAGGCTGGTCTTGCGCAGCAGCCGGCCGACCCTAGTGATCCGCGGGTCGCGCTTTAGCTTCTGGGTCGTGCGCCATTCCCGGTCGATCTCGGGGTTGCGGGCGCACAGCTCGGCCAGCACCTGCTCGGCGTTCGGCACCATGGTGCGGATCTTCCAGCAGGTGAATAGCCGGCCCTCGCGGCCGACGCGCTCCTGTCCGTAGAACCCCGCGGCGCCGTCCATCCGGGTCAGCACCCAGAAGATCAGCGTCGCCGGCAGCACCGCCGGGGCGAGGATCAGGACCAGGACGATGTCGATGGCGCGCTTGATGCGGCGGGAATAGAACCCCGACCGCTCAACCTCGGCCACGGCAACCGCCTTTCTGGCCGTCTTCGCAGTCTTCGCTGTCGCAGTCTCGGTCCGCGAATAGCTGTTGTCGAACATCACATCCTTCATGACTCAAGCTCCGGCCGGTTCAATCACATCGGGGCAAATGCACTGGTCGACAAGTGTCGTGCCAGCTTGAGGGCAGATCGGTCGTCAGGCTTTCCAAGTCGCATCGGGTCGGATCCTTCCAGCAGAAGACAGACTGTGCAACGCGCAGACAAGGAGAAAGTTTCTGCGATTGCGAGAGTATGCGCTAAAGTTTGCCACATTCGTCAGGATGCCCGATTCACGACGCGCTGCAGCGGCAAAATGCCAATAAGTTGATCTCAAACGGATGACGATCCGTCCCGATTGCGGAGATTTCGTTAAACATCTCGGGAAGTTCACGACGGCCAGATCCGGCCTTCGCCATGCATCCGCCCGGAATTCGACGTTTTGCCCAAAACGAAGTCATCTCGATCAGCACATCCATAAGTTGATTCGCGGTGTCGCGGGTTTCTGCGTCGCAGCGCCGAAGCGGCGGGGCCGGCGGTCAGGACAGGGTGAGGAACCGCGGCGCCGCCGTCTCCCCGCCCAGAAGCACCGCCGTCAGCCGGCCGTGCGCGTGGGCCCCGGTGTCGATCATGATCCGCCCCCGCGCCAGCGTCGCCCGGCGCATGACGGTGTGGCCCTGCACGATCCACATCCCGTCGTCGCGCCGCTGGCCGCCGGCGCCGGGCGGTCCCCACAGCAGGTCCTCGCGCCGCTGGTCGCGGATCGGGCGGGCGGGATCGCAGCCGGCATGGGTGATGACGACCGTGCCCGACTGCAGCAGCAGCGGACGCGCCCTGAGCCAGCCTTCGAGCGGCCCGAGCGCCGCGCGCAGGTCGCGCGCCAGTTGCCCCAGCGCCGCGTCGTCGGGCGTGCCGTCGACGGCAAGCCCGAAGCTTGCCAGCGTCTCGCGCCCGCCGTGGCGCAGCCAGCGCGGGCCCTCGGCCACCGGGTCGTCGAGAAAGCCCAGCAGCATCTCCTCGTGATTGCCAAGCAGGCAGCGCGCGGCCCCGGCCGCGTCCAGCGCCTGCACCCGGTGCAGCACCGCTGCGCTGGCCGGCCCGCGGTCGATCAGGTCGCCGACGAAGATCGGCAGCGCCTCGGGCGCCGCCTGCGCCAGCGCGGCGAGCATCCGCTCGAGCAGCGCCGCCATGCCGTGGATGTCGCCGATCACCGCGAGCGGCCGCTCGACCGTGGGCACGGTGTCGCCGGGGTGCAGGCGGGCGGCACGCGGGCGGGGCCGCAGGAAGGGAAGGCGCTCGAACATCGCCAACAGCTAGTCCGCGGCGGGCAGGAAGCCAAGGGCGCCCGGCACGGTCGCGCCGGCGCCGCCGGCGATCGGCGGGTGGCTGCCGGAGTGGCTGCCGGGGCGGGCGCCGCGACCGGCGGGGACCGCCGCGGCGGCGTGCCGGTGCGTCGCCGGCGGGCGCGGGCCTTGCCGCAGGCGCGCCGGCCTGCAATCCTGACCCCATCCGGCGAGGGGAGCGGCCGGAGGGCGGCGGCGGGGGAAGCCATGGAATTCGACTACATCGTCATCGGTGCGGGCAGCGCCGGCTGCCTGCTCGCGAACCGGCTGAGCGCCGATCCGCGCCGCTCGGTGCTGTTGCTCGAGGCCGGCGGCAGCGACGCCTACCACTGGATCCACATCCCCGTCGGCTATCTCTACTGCATCGGCAACCCGCGCACCGACTGGATGTACCGCACCGCGCCCGAGCCGGGGCTGAACGGCCGCGTCCTCGGCTATCCGCGCGGCAAGGTGCTGGGCGGCTGCTCGTCGATCAACGGCATGATCTACATGCGCGGGCAGGCGGCAGACTATGACCACTGGCGCCAGCTGGGCTGCACCGGCTGGGGCTGGGACGAGGTGCTGCCGTTGTTTCGCGCGCACGAGGACCATTACCGCGGCGCCACGGCGCTGCACGGCGCGGGGGGCGAGCTGCGGATCGAGACGGCGCGGGTGCGCTGGAAGGTGCTCGACGCCTTCCTCGACGCGGCCGAGCAGGCGGGGATCGCGCGCACGCCCGACTTCAACGGCGGCAGCAACGAGGGCGGCGGCTATTTCGACGTGACCCAGCGCGCGGGCTGGCGCTGGAGCGCGGCGCGCGCCTTCCTGGCCCCGGCGCGGTCCCGGGCCAACCTGACGGTGCTGACCGGGGCCGAGGCGCGCAGCCTGATCGTCGAGGCGGGCGCCGTGCGCGGGCTGCGCTTCCGCCACGAGGGGCAGGAGAAGACCGCGCGGGCGCGCGCCGAGACGGTGCTGGCGGCGGGGGCGGTGAATTCGCCGCAGCTTCTGGAACGCTCGGGGATCGGGCAGGGCGCGCGGCTGGCGGCGGCGGGGATCGCCCCGGTGCTGGACGCGCCCGGCGTGGGCGAGAACCTGCAGGACCACCTGCAACTGCGGCTGGTCTACAAGGTCACCGGGGTGCCGACGCTGAACGAGAAGGCCTCGACCCTGTTCGGCAAGGCGGCGATCGGGCTGGAATACGCGCTGCGCCGGTCGGGGCCGATGGCGATGGCGCCAAGCCAGGTCGGGATCTTCACCCGCTCGGGGCCCGAGAAGGCGACGCCGGACCTGGAATTCCACGTCCAGCCGGTCAGCCTCGACAAGTTCGGCGACGCGGTGCACCCGTTCCCGGCGATGACGGCGAGCGTGTGCAACCTGCGCCCCGACAGCCGGGGCTCGGTGCATCTCGACCCCGCCGAGCCGCAGGGCGCCCCGGTGATCGCGCCGAACTACCTGTCGACCGAGGGCGACCGCGAGGTCGCGGCCCGCGCGATCACGCTCGCGCGGCGGATCGCGGCGCAGCCGGCCTTCGCGCGGTTCTCGCCCGAGGAATACCGCCCCGGGCCGGACTATCGCAGCCGCGACGACCTGGTGCGCGCCGCCGGCGAGATCGGGACGACGATCTTCCACCCGGTCGGCACCTGCCGGATGGGCAGCGACCCCGGCGCGGTGGTCGATCCGCGGCTGCGGCTGCGCGGGCTTGGCGGCCTGCGGATCGCCGATGCCTCGGTGATGCCGACGATCCCGTCGGGCAACACCAACGCCCCGGTGATGATGGTGGCCGAGAAGGCGGCGGCGATGATGATCGAGGATGCACGGCTGGGGGCAGGGCTGGTCGACGCCTGACAGGCGGCGACCCGGCCGGCGTCCGGCCTGCCCCCGGCCGGTCGCGGTCGCCGCCAGCGGCGACCTCGGGGGGCCTGCAAGGGCGAGGCGGTAAACCCTAGGGGCGCGATCACCGCGGCCGGGCCCGGGGAACTTTCGTGCGGGCCCTGTCTTTCGGGCCCTTTCCTGCGGGCCCGGTCGTGCAGGGCCGGTCGCGCGGGCCCGACCCTGCGGGCCCGCGTCTGTCGGGTCAGGCGGCGGCGGTGACGGCGCGGCCGGTCAGCACCTTCACCAGATGCGCCCGGTACTGCGGCGAGCCGTGCAGGTCGCCGATCATGCCCTCGGCATCGACCGTCAGCCCGGCGATCGCGCCGGCGCTGAAATCGGCCGACAGCGCCGCCTCGGCCTCGGTCCAGCGGAACACGCCGTCGCCCGAGGCGCCGGTCACCGCGACCCGCACCCCGTCGGCCAGTCTGGCGACGAAGACGCCGGTCAGCGCGAAGCGCGAGGCGGGCTGGACGAACTTCTGGTAGTTCGCCGCCTGCGGGA
Source organism: Frigidibacter sp. MR17.24 (assembly GCF_037095655.1). Classification (NCBI taxonomy): domain Bacteria; kingdom Pseudomonadati; phylum Pseudomonadota; class Alphaproteobacteria; order Rhodobacterales; family Paracoccaceae; genus Frigidibacter; species Frigidibacter sp. MR17.24. The sequence continues at coordinate 741,983 of NZ_JBAWKE010000001.1, read as the reverse complement.
TCGGCAGCTTCACCGCGGTGACGATCTCGCCCTCTTCCAGCGCGGTGGTGAACATGCCCAGGAAGAAGTCGTCGGCCGCGATCTCGCGCAGGTTGGTCACGATGGTCGCACCGGTCGCCAGCGCCGCCGAGGGGTAGCAGGCGGCGGGATCGTTGTTGGCGATCGAGCCGCCGATCGTGCCGCGGTTGCGCACCGCCGGGTCGCCGATGTTGCCGGCAAGCGCCGCCAGCGCCGGGAACACGCCCGCCGCCTCGCGCGCGACGACGGCATGGGGCGTGGCGCCGCCGATGGTCAGCACGCCGCCCGCGGCGCTCACGCCCTTCAGCCCCGGGATGCCGGTCAGGCTGACCAGCACCGCCGGCGCCGCCAGCCGCTGCTTCATCGTCGGCAGCAGCGTCTGCCCGCCCGACAGCGCCAGCGCCTCCTCGGCGCCCAGCGCCGCGACGGCCTCGTCGATGCTCGAGGGCCGGACGAATTCGAAATTGTGCATCATTCGCTCCTGTCTCGCGTTGGTGCCCCCGGGCGGCCGGTCCGCCCGGATGGGGTGCCCCCGGGCGGCGCCGCCGCCGGGAAGCCATGCCCCGGGCGGTCCCGCCGCCCGGGGAGAGCGATCACTGCATCGCCGCCCAGACCTTCGAGGGGGTCAGCGGCATGTCGATATGGGCAACGGAATAACCGTTGCGATTCAACGCGTCCAGCACCGCGTTCACCACCGCCGGCGGCGAGCCGATCGCGCCCGCCTCGCCGCAGCCCTTCACGCCCAGCGGGTTGTGGGTGCAGGGGGTGACGCAGCTGTGGTCGACCTTGAACATCGGCAGGTCGTCGGCGCGCGGCATCGCGTAGTCCATGAACGACCCCGACAGCAGCTGCCCGGTCTCGTCGTAGACGCAGCCCTCCATCAGCGCCTGCCCGATGCCCTGCGCAAGTCCGCCCTGCACCTGGCCCTCGACGATCATCGGGTTGACGATGTTGCCGAAGTCGTCGGCCGCGGCGAAGGCCACGATCTCGACGCGGCCGGTCTCGGGATCGACCTCGACCTCGCAGCCATAGGCGCCCGAGGGATAGGTGAAGTTCGACGGGTCGTAGAAGGCCGTCTCCTCGAGCCCCGGCTCCAGGTCCTCCAGCGGGTAGTTGTGCGGCACGTAGGCGGCAAGGCAGACCGCGCCCCAGTCGACCGACTTGTCGGTGCCGGCGATGGTGAACTTGCCGTCGGCCAGTTCCACGTCGCCCTCGGGCGCCTCCATCAGGTGGGCCGCGATCTTCTTGGCCTTGTTGATCACCTTGTTCGCGGCCTTGACCAGCGCCGAGCCGCCGACCGCGAGCGAGCGCGAGCCGTAGGTGCCCATGCCCATCGGCGTGTTGGCGGTGTCGCCATGCACGATTTCCACGTTCGCGGCGTCGATGCCGATCATCTCGGCCACCACCTGCGCGAAGGTCGTCTCGTGGCCCTGACCGTGGCTGTGCGAGCCGGTCATCACCACGATGTTGCCGGTGGCGTTCACCCGGACCGTGGCGCTTTCATATAGACCCGCCCGCGCGCCCAGCTGGCCCACGAGGTTCGAGGGCGCGATGCCGCAGGCCTCGATGTAATGCGCAAGGCCGAAGCCCCGCAGCTTGCCGCGCGCCTTCGATTCCGCCGCCCGCGCCTCGAAGCCGGCGCGGTCGCAGACCTCCATCAGCTTGTCCAGGGTCGCGTTGTAGTTGCCGGTGTCGTACACGACCGCGACCGGCGTCTGATACGGGAACTCGGTGATGAAGTTCTGCCGGCGCAGCTCGGCCGGGTCGACGCCCAGCTCGCGCGCGGCCTTGTCCACCAGCCGCTCCAGCTGGAAGGTCGCCTCGGGCCGGCCCGCGCCGCGATAGGCGTCGACCGGCACGGTGTTGGTGAACACCGCCTTGACGTTCACGTAGATCAGCGGCGTGCGATAGTTCCCGGCCATCAGCGTGCCATGCAGCCAGGTCGGGATGCAGGGCGCGAAGGTCGACAGATACGCCCCCATGTTGGCGTAGGTCTCCGTGCGCAGCGCGGTGAAGTTGTTCGACGCATCCAGCGCCAGCTCGATCTTCGTCACGTGGTCGCGGCCATGGGCGTCCGACATGAAGGCCTCGGACCGGGTCGAGGTCCATTTCACCGGCCGCCGCAGCGCCTTGGCCGCGAAGGTGACGAAGGCCTCCTCGGCATAGTGGTAGATCTTCGAGCCGAAGCCGCCGCCGACATCGGGCGCGACGACGCGCAGCTTGTGTTCCGGGATGCCCAGCACGAAGGCGCCCATCAGAAGCCGGATCACGTGCGGGTTCTGCGAGGTGGTGTAGAGCGTGTGGTTGTCGGTGCCGAACTCGTAGTCGCCGACCGCCACGCGCGGCTCCATCGGGTTGGCGACAAGGCGGTTGTTCACCAGCTCGAGCGTGGTGACATGCGCGGCCTCGGCGAAGGCGGCGTTGACCGCCTCGCGGTTGTCCTCGACGAAGCCCCAGTCATAGCACAGGTTGGTGCCCTGGTCCTCGTGCACCAGCGTCGCGCCCTCGGCCAGCGCCGCCTTCATGTCGATGACCGCCGGCAGCTCCTCGATCTCGAGCCCGATCGCCTCGGCGGCATCGCGGGCCTGGGCCAGCGTCTCGGCCACGACGCAGGCGATCGGGTCGCCGACGTGGCGCACCTTGCCTTCGGCCAGGATCGGGTGCTTGGGCTCCTTCATCGGCTGGCCCTGCCGGTCGGTGACCAGCCAGCCGGTCGGAATGCCGCCGACACCCTCGAAATCCTTCGCGGTGAAGACCTTCAGCACCCCCTCCATGCCCTCGGCGGCCGAGGTGTCGAGGCTGGTGATCCTGCCATGCGCCACCTCCGAGCGCAGGAACCAGGCATAGGCCTGTCCGCGCAGGTTGATGTCGTCGGTGTAACGGCCGCGCCCGGTCAGGAAGCGCAGGTCCTCGCGCCGCTTCGACGCGGCACCGATGCCGGTCGTCTTGGCGCCGATGTCGTCGCTCTGGTCCTTCGGCATGGTTTCTCCTCCCTTGCCTTGGAATATCGCCCTGTGTGGTCGTCAGTGCCGGCGGGCGGTCCTCACTCCGCCGCCAGCGCCGTCACGTCCTGCCCCGATGCCGCCATCACCGCCTTGACGATGTTGTGGTAGCCCGTGCAGCGGCAGATGTTGCCCTCGAGGTGGTGGCGGATCTCGGCCTCGGTGGGGGTCGGGTTGTCCTTCAGCAGCGCCGCCGCCGACATCACCATGCCGGGGGTGCAGAAGCCGCACTGCAGGCCGTGGTGGTCCTGGAAGGCCTGCTGCAGCCGGGTCAGCGTGCCGTCGGGGGCGGCCATGCCCTCGATCGTCGTCACCTCGGCCCCCTCGGCCTCGAGCGCGAGCATCGTGCAGCTCTTCACCGCCTCGCCGTTCACATGCACGAGGCAGGCCCCGCATTGCGAGGTGTCGCAGCCGACATGGGTCCCGGTCAGGCCCAGCCCGCCGCCCACCGGGTCGTCGCGCAGCATCTGGACGAGAAGCGTGCGCCCCTCGACATCGCGGCTCACGGTCTTGCCGTTCACCGTCAGCGTTACCTTGGTCATTTCATGCCTCCCTGAAATCGTCCCTGGGCACTCGCGGGCACCTGTTGGTCATCACGTCGCGCGCGCGGCCGCCGGCGGCACCGCGCGCGGGGTGCGGGCGGCGGATCAGCCGCCGGTCAGCTTCTTCAGCCAGCCCTTCTTGGCCTCGGGCTCGGCGCCCGCGGCCACCGCCTCGGGGCTGGGCACGGCATCGGCCTCGTCGGCCGGGCCCTCGACGGCGGTCTGGAACCGCGCGAAGAACTCGTCGGCCAGCTTCTTGGCGAAGCTGTCGATGATGCGGCTGCCCAGCTGCGCAAGCTTGCCGCCGACATTCGCATCGACCTGGTAGTCAAGCTTGGTGCCCTCGGGCACCGGCTCGAACGTCACCTTCGCGCCACCCTTGGCAAAGCCCGCAGGCCCGCCCTTGCCCTCGCCGGTGATGGTCAGCGACTGGCCGGGCACGATGTCGGACATGGTGACGAGGCCGGTGAACTTGGCCTTCACCGGGCCGACCTTCTGCACGACGACGGCCTCGTAGCCGTCCTCGACGCTGCCGGTGAGCGTCTCGCACCCCGGCACGCAGGCCCTGAGCACCTCGGGATCGAGGATCGCGGCCCAGACCGTGGCGGGGTCGGCCTTGATGATCCGGTGATCGGTCAGCTGCATCCGGCGTCTCCTTCTGTCTGGCTGCGCGCGCGCCCTCAGCGCTCCGGCGGCTTGAATGTCAGGCCATGAGCTTGGAATATCGCGGAAATACGCCCGTCGTCCAGTGCGCGCGCAATCGCGTCATCCACGGCATAGCCCAGGTCGCGGTGCTGTGCCGACAGGCCGGTGCCCACCGTCCAGCTGCCACGGGTGAACCCTAGAAGCGGAGGCTCGTGCACCGCAAGCCCCGCTTCCGAATGATCCTGCGTCGCGCCCTCGATCTGGCCGCGCGGGCCCATCACCGCCATGACCTCGCCCGCCGCCATCGCCGCCACCGCCGCCGCGACCGAGCGGTAGCGGTGGATCGAATGGTCGACCGAGCCGTTGCCGATCGAGGTCAGGTAGAAATCGGCGATCGAGTCGTTCTCGACCCCCACCGTGTCATAGCGGAAGTAGTTGGGCGTCGGCCCCTTCTCGGGGTAGTCGGCCAGCCGGTAGCCGATGGCCATGCTCTCGGTCGCGTACTGGCCGGTGAACACCACCTGGTCGAAGCGGCAGGCATAGTCGCTGTCATAGGGCACGTGCAGCATCAGGTCCGAGACATGCCCGCCGATCGCCGCGCCCTTCCAGACATAGTTCATCAGGTCGGCGTCCAGCGTCTCGCCCGCCGTGACCAGCCGGATCCGAGCCTCGACCCCAAGCTCCGCGGCGATCAGCCGGGCGAGGTCGACATCGACGCCCTCGGGCGCGCCGTTCACCTCGGCGCTCCAGGGCGCGAAATCGTCGTAAAGCGCGATCTCGATCCAGCCCTCGTCGAGGATGCGGTCGAAGTCGCGGCCCACGTCCTCAAGCGGGGTGTTCTGCGGCCGCGCCTGCGGCGTCACCCCCTCGCAGCGGGCAAGGGCCGGGCCCGCCACCGTCGCGGCGGCCAGCCCGGCCAGCAGGAGCGGGGCGAGGCGACGAGTGATCCGCATGCCCGCCCCCGCGCTCATTTCGCGTCCGACAGCCCGACCGTCAGCGTGTCCGCGGCGGTCTTGAAGCTGGCGGGATCGTCGCTCAGGTGGCGCGCGGCCTCGTAGGCGACGCTGTCGGCCACCGGCGCGCCCGAGGCGGTCTTGGCCTCGGCCGCGATCTCCGACAGCTCGGCCTTCACCGCGGCCGGGTCCTCGACCGTGCCCGCCGCCAGCGCGTCGCGGATCTCGCGCAGCCGGTCGGCATGGGCGTCCAGCGCGCCATCCTCGGGCCGGGTCTCGATATAGGTCCGGATCGCCCAGCCCGCCTTCTGGCCCAGCACCTCGCCGAAGGCCGGCATCTTGGTGGTGCCGTCCTGGGTATAGCCGTGCTGGAACCGCTCGACGAACCACTCGTCGCCGTATTCCTCCGCCTCCAGGAACCGCAGGTCGGGCGCAAGCCCGCCCGACACCGCGCCCAAGCCATGGCAGCGCGCGCAGTTCTGCGTGTAGCCCGAGGCGCCGATGTCCACCGCCTTCTGCCAGATCTCGTGGCCAACCTTGTCCTCGCGATAGGGATTCTCGGTCAGCCATTCCTCGCCCACCTCGGGCAGGGCGTCGGTGTTGACCGGCTGCGGCGCCACATCGCCATGCGCCAGCGCCACGGCGACCGATCCGACCAGCGCGCAGGTGCCAAGCAGCAGCGCCGCAGGGCGCCCGCGGGTGATGAACGTCATGTCAGTCCTCCCTCATGTCCGTTTCGCCCCGATCTAACGGCGCCGCCCCGGACCTCCCTATTCGACCTTGGTCCCGAAACCCCCGAAATTGGACCTTGGTCGTAGAGGACTTGCCCCCCGCGCCCCCCTAGGGTCGGACCCCGGAACGACGCCGAGGGAGGAGGCCCGGATGGCTGCGAAGACCGCCGCGCTGGCGGGGGCGATGGCCGTGGCCCTGGCCCTGTCGGGCGCGCCGCCGGCCCGGGCCGACCTGCCCGGGGCCGATCTGCCCGGGGCCAAGCGGTCGGCGGCCGAGCTGTCGGTGCCGGTCACCTACCTGCGCCACGAACGCACGCCCCCCTCGACCCTGTCCGAGCTTGACCCGGTGCCGCCCGACCAAGGGCTCGACGGCGCGCGCCTCGCGCTGGCCGACAGCGCCACCACGGGCGGCTTCCTTGGCCAGCACTACACGCTCGACCTCGTCTCGGTGCCCGAGGATGCGGCGCTCGCCGGGCCGGCCCGGCAGGCGCTGTCGCGCTCGCGGCTGATCCTGGCCGACATGGGGCCCGAGGACCTGCTCGCGCTCGCCGACCTGCCCGAGGCGCAGGGCGCGCTGATCGTCAACGTCGCGGCCGGCGAGGCGCGGCTGCGCTCGGCCGACTGCCGGGCGAACCTGCTGCACACCGCGCTCGAGGACGGCGCGCGGGCGGATGCGCTGATGCAGGTGCTGCAGGCCAAGCGCTGGACGCGGCTCGCGCTCGTCACCGGGCCGCGCATCGCCGACCGCGCCTTCGCCGGCGAACTCGTGCGCGCGGCGACGAAATTCGGGCTGAAGATCGTCGATGAAAAGGACTGGCCGTTCCAGTCCGACCTGCGCCGCTCGACCACGACCGAGATCCCGGCCTTCACCCAGGGCCTGCGCGACCACGACGTGGTGCTGGTCGCCGACGAGGCCGCGGATTTCGCCCGCTACATCCCCGACAACACCTTCCTGCCGCGCCCGGTCGCGGGGGCCGCGGGCATCGTCCCCGCCGCCTGGTCGCCGGTGCTGGAACAATGGGGCGCCTCGCAGCTGCAGGCGCGCTTCCGCGACGCCACCGGCCGCGCCATGCGCCCGCGCGACTTCGCGGGCTGGCTCGCGCTGCGCGCCCTGGCAGAGGCTGTGACCCGCACCGGCAGCGCCGATCCCGCCGCCCTGCGCGCCTACCTGCTGTCTCCGGGCTTCGCGCTCGACGGCTTCCTCGGCCGCTCGCTCAGCTTCCGGCCCTGGAACGGCCAGCTGCGCCAGCCGGTCGCGGTGGCCAACGACCGCGCGCTGATCGACCTCGCCCCGGTCGAGGGCTTCCTGCACCAGGTCAACGAGATGGACACGCTGGGCCTCGACCGGCCCGAAAGCGCCTGCCGGGCGTTCGGAGGATGACGATGCGACTTCTGCCCCTTCTGCTGTGCACCGCGCTGGCCGCGCCCGCCTCGGCCGCCGAGATCTGGGTGACGAACGAGAAGGACGACACCATCAGCGTCATCGACACCGCCACGCTCGCGGTGACGCGCACGATCCCCACCGGCGAGCGTCCGCGCGGCATCACCTTCAGCCACGACTATTCCAGGGTCTACATCTGCGCCTCGGATTCCAATGCCGTGCAGGTGATGGACCCCGCGACCGGCGCGATCCTGCACGACCTGCCCTCGGGCGAGGACCCCGAGCAGTTCATCCTCGCCCCCGACGACCGCCACCTGTGGATCGCCAACGAGAACGACGCCGTGACCACGGTCGTCGACACCGAGACCCGCCGCGTCGTCGCCCAGATCAACGTCGGGATCGAGCCCGAGGGCATGGCGGTCTCGCCCGACGGCGCGACCGTGATCACGACCTCGGAAACCACCTCGATGGCGCACTGGATCTCGACCGCGACGCACCAGATCTTCGCCAATTCGCTGGTCGACGCGCGCCCGCGCCATGCCGAGTTCACCGCCGACGGCGCCCAGCTCTGGGTCTCGTCCGAGATCGGCGGCACGGTCACGGTCTTCGCGGCCGCCGACCAGCGCGAATTGGCCAAGATCCGCTTCGCGATCCCGGGCGTGCATTCCGACCTGATCCAGCCGGTCGGCTTCGAATTCACCCCCGACGGCCGCACCGCCTTCGTCGCGCTCGGGCCCGCCAACCACGTCGCGGTGGTCGACATGGCCAGCTTCGAGGTGCGCGACTACATCCTGACCGGGCGGCGGGTCTGGCACCTGGCCTTCTCGCCCGACCATGCGCAGCTGTTCACCACCAACGGCGTCTCGGGCGACGTGACGGTGATCGACGTCGCCTCCGAGACGCCGGTGAAGACGATCCGCGTCGGCCGCTTCCCCTGGGGCGCGGCGATGCGGCCGTAAGGCTTTCGGGGGATGGTCGCGGCGCGGCCCAGCCGCTAGTCTTCCGGGCAGGGAGAGATTTCACATGCATGACGGCGGCTTGCAGGTCGAAGGCATCGGCCATCGCTGGGGCGCGAAACAGGCGCTGGACGGGGTCGGCTTCGACCTTGCGCCCGGGGCCTTCTGCGCGCTTCTGGGGCCGAACGGGGCGGGCAAGTCGACGCTGTTCGGCATCCTCACCCGGCTGTTCACGCCGCAGACCGGCCGGGTGGTGGTGGCCGGGCACGACCTGTCGCGGGCGCCGCTCAAGGCGCTGTCGCGCATCGGGGTGGTGTTCCAGCAGTCGACGCTGGACCTCGACCAGACGGTGCGCCGCAACCTGCTATATTTCGCCGCGCTGCACGGGATCTCGGGGCGCGAGGCCGACCGCCGCGCGATGGCCGCGCTCGACAGGCTCGGCATGGCCGAGCGCGCGGCCGAGAAGGTGGCCGCGCTGAACGGCGGCCACCGCCGGCGGATGGAGATCGCGCGGGCGCTGATCCATCGCCCCTCGGTGCTGCTGCTGGACGAACCGACGGTGGGGCTCGACGCCGCCGCGCGCCGGGCGATCACCGACCATGTCCACGACCTCGCCGCGACCGAGGGGCTGACCGTGCTCTGGGCCACCCATCTGACCGACGAGGTGCGCCCCGCCGACCGGCTGGTGATCCTGCACCGCGGCCGGGTGCTGGCCGACGGGACCGCCGCCGCGATCGGCGGGGACGACCTCACCGCGACCTTCCTGTCGATGACCGCCGCGACGACGGACGCCAAGGCATGATCCGCCACCGCCCGACAGCCCTTGATCTTCACGCAACACTTCACGTGAAGTCTGACGCTCATCACATTGTCATCAAACGACAACGGAAAAGACCTTACAGATGACATCAGCCTGGATCACCGCCCTTCGCGCGATCATCCTGCGCGAATTCCTGCGCTTCCTCGGCCAGCGCGGCCGGTTCGTTTCGGCGCTGGTCCGCCCGCTGGTCTGGCTGCTGGTCTTCGCCGCCGGCTTCCGCGCCGCGCTGGGCCTGTCGATCATCCCGCCCTATCAGACCTATATCACCTACGAGACCTACATCGTCCCGGGCCTGTGCGGAATGATCTGCCTTTTCAATGGGATGCAAAGCTCGCTGAGCCTTGTCTACGATCGCGAGATGGGATCGATGCGGCTTTTGCTGACCGCGCCGCTGCCGCGCTGGTGGCTGCTGACGGCAAAGCTCGTGGCCGGCAGCCTGATCTCGGTGCTGCAATGCCTGGCGTTTCTGGCGATTGCCGCAGCCTTCGGAATCTCGATGAACATCAGTGGATATCTGTTTGCGATACCTGCAATTTTCGCCGCTGCTCTCATGTTGGGTGCGCTGGGGTTGCTGCTGTCGTCGCAGATCCGCCAGCTCGAGAATTTCGCCGGGGTGATGAACTTCGTGATCTTCCCGATGTTCTTCCTGTCCTCGGCGCTCTACCCGCTGTGGAAGATGCAGGAGGCCTCGCTGCTGCTCTACCGGATCTGCGCCGCCAACCCGTTCAGCCACGCGGTCGAGCTGATCCGCTTCGCGCTCTACGGCCAGATGAACTGGCTGGCGCTGGCGGTGACGCTGGGGGCGCTTGTCGTCTTCGGCGCGGGCGCGGTCTGGGGCTATGATCCAGGGCGGGGCCAGACCGCGCGCAAGGCCTAAAGCAGGGGGCCCGTGCCGGTGTCGTGCACCCGCAGGCTGTCGTCCGGCGCCTCGGCCCGGTCGGTCATGCCATAGTCGCGGATCACCCCGGCCACCCGCAGCCGGTAATCGGCGAAGACCCCGGCGCGGCCGGCGGCCTGGGCGGCGCGGTGGCTTTCCAGCCGGCGCCAGGCCGCGACCGCGCTCTCGTCGCGCCAGAACGACAGCGACAGCATCTTGTCGGGGTCGGTCAGGCTCTGGAACCGCTCGACCGACAGGAAGCCGTCGATCGTCATGAGATCCTCGCGCAGCCGGGCCGCCAGCGCCAGATATTGCTCGCGCCGGCCCTCGGCGGGGCGGACCTCGAAGATGATGGCGATCATGGCTCCTCCCGAAGCGGCGATTCCAAAAGAAAACGGCCCGCCGAGGCGGGCCGGGTCGGGCGCGTCGCCGGGCTCACTCGGCCGTCGGCGGCGCCAGCTTGGGCGTGCTGCCCTGCGACAGCGGGTCTTCCTGGCGCTGGACCGAGCCTTCGAAATGCGCACCCGATTCGATGGCGATCGTCTTGTGGATGATGTCGCCCTCGACGCGGGCGGTCGAGGTCAGGCGCACCTTCAGGCCGCGCACGCGACCGACGACGCGGCCGTTGACGACGATGTCGTCGGCCACGATCTCGCCGCGGATCGTCGCGCTCTCGCCGACGGTCAGCAGGTGGGCGCGGATGTCGCCCTCGACCGTGCCCTCGATCTGGATGTCGCCCGAGGTCTTGATATTGCCGGAGATCGTCAGGTCCGACGACAGCAGCGACGGCGCGGGCTTGGCCTTCGGCATCGACGGGGTGGGCGCGTAATCCATGGGCTTCGTCAGGCTCTCGGGGGTTTTCGGTTTTTCCGGCTCGGGCGTCTTCGGGCCCGGCTCGTTGATTCTGCTTTTAGAAAACATCTCTTCCCGCCTTGATATAGGTCATCGGATCGACCGGGTTGCCGTTCGGACGCACTTCATAGTGCAGGTGGTTGCCCGTCGACCGTCCCGTACTTCCCATATCACCGACCTGCTCGCCACGCGAGACGCGATCGCCAACGCTCACGCGGATTTTGGACATGTGCCCGTAAACGGTTTCGAAACCGAAGTCGTGCTTGATCTCGACCATGTTGCCGTAGCCGTTCATCCAGCCCGCGCGGGTCACGGTGCCGTCGGCGGTGGCATAGATCGGCGAGCCGTAGGCGCCGGCGAAATCGACGCCGGCATGCAGCCGGCCCCAGCGGCGCCCGAAGGGCGAGGAATAGCGGAAGGAGGTCTTCAGCGGAAAGGCGAGCGGCACCGATTCCGCGGCGATGCGATAGGCGTTCAGCTGGGCGAAGCCGTCCATGATCGCCTCGGCGCGGTCTTCGCCGATGCCAAGGTTCTCGGTCCCCTTGGTCGAGGCCGAGATCGGCGTGAGTTCGGGCATGTCGCGGCTGCGGCGCACCTTTTTCAGCAGGTCGTCGGGGCTGACGCCGACCGAGCGGAACACCTTGTCCAGCGGCTCCATCGAGACGTTGATCGCCTCTTCGAGCGTGTCGAAGATCTCGTCGTTGCGCTGGTCGATCAGCCGGCGCTCGTAGGCGAGGCGGTCGATCTGCGCCTGGGCCTCGCTCGCGGTGGCGATCTCGTCGTCGCGTTCGCCCGAGGTGTGGTCGAGCGCGGCGGTCATCGCGACCAGCGTCGCCTGAAGGTCGTTGGCGCGGGCGGCGGCGCGGGCATCGGCATTGCCGGCCAGCGCGGCTTCGGCGGTGCGCACCTCACCGCGGGCGGCGTCGCGCTCGGCCATGGTGCGCTTGAGGGTGGTCTGGATCACGTCGATCCCGGTCTCGAGCTCGCGCCGGCGCTCCTCGCTGTCGAGAAGCGCGGTCTGCATGGTCGAGACCTGGTCGAGCGCGACGGCGAAGCGGGCCTGGGCCGCGACCAGTTCGGCCGCGCGGGCGTCGCGCTCCTTGCCGATCGTGTCGAGCCGCTGTTCATAGACCGCCTGCTTGCGCAGCGTCTGGTCGCGGGCGCTGCCGGACCCGATCGAATCCATCAGCAGGATCGCGGAGGCGACGATCGTCCAGGCGATGACCGCGCCGGAGCCGGCGAGGAGGGCGGCCTGCGAGACCGGCGAGATGCGCAGGAAGCGCGTCTCGGTATCCGTGCGCAGGAACAGCCGCTGTTCCGGAAGATGCCGTGCGAGGGCGCTGTTGACCCGATTGAGTATCCGTTTCGGCACCAGTCCGTCCCCGATTGCCCCTGTCCCGGATGCGGGATAGCAACCGAAGGCGCCCCGCGGCAACGTTCAACAGGCAGCAGGGGCCCGCGATCAGCGCCGGGAAGCCGATATAGGCGGGATCTTGCCGATTCTGACACCAGTTCGACGGCTGTCGCGGCACGAGTTGTGCGCAGGCGCCGTCCCTCGGCCCAAATCTGGTGTCGGGCGCGCCCATGCGCGCAATGCAGCGAAAGGTTGAAAAGCCGTTAGCGATTCTTGCCGCACCGCGTGTGCGCGGCGGTCACCCGGTCGGCTGCCCGGTCCTCAGCGCGGTCCTCTGCCGCTAGTCGGTGCCCTCGGCCAGCGGCCAGTAGAAGTCGGGCGGCAGGCCGGCCTCGGCGCGCTTCTCCTCGTTGAAGGGCGGCTTCAGCGCGCCGTGGAAATAGCGCCGCACCAGGTCGTGGAACACGCCGGTCGGGTCCAGCCCGTCGCGGCCGCACAGCCAGTTGAACCACTTGGCGCCATAGGCGACGTGGTGCACCTCTTCGGCATAGATCACCTTCAGCGCCGCGATCGCCTGCGCCTCGCCGGCCTTCTCGAAGGTGGCGATCAGCCCCGGCGTGACGTCGAGCCCGCGCGCCTCGAGCACCATCGGCACCACGGCGAGGCGGCCGAACAGGTCCTCGGCCGTGTCCTCGGCCGCGCGCCACATGCCGGCATGGGCGGGCAGGGCGCCGTAATGGGACCCCATCGCCTCGAGGCAATCGCAGAGCAGGTTGAAATGCTTCGATTCCTCGTCGGCCGATTTCACCCAGTCGTCGTAGAACCCGGGCGGCATCGGCCGGTCGGTGAAGCGCGCGATGATGTCCCAGTGCAGGTCGACCGCGTTCAGCTCGATATGCGCGAGCGCGTGCAGCAGCGCGATGCGGCCCTGCGCGCTGCCGGGCCTTCGGCGCGGCACGTCGCGCGGATCGAGCAGGTCCGGCTTCGGCGGGCGGGCCGGGCGCAGCGGCGGCGTGGCGCGGCCGACCGGGATCGGCTGCCCCCCGTCCGCGCGCGAGGCGCGCCAGGTCGCGGCATGGGCATGGCTGAGCGCGGTCTTGGCGCGGCCGTCGGCGGTGGTCAGCACCTCGACGGCCATCGCGGCCAGCGTGATCACAGCGCGCGCACCGCGTCCAGCACCTCGGTCGCGTGGCCGTCGACCTTCACCTTCGGCCAGACCCGCGCCACCTTGCCGGCGCCATCGACCAGCACCGTCGCGCGGGTGATGCCCATGAAGGTCTTGCCGTACATCTTCTTTTCGCCCCAGACGCCGTAATCCTCGCAGACCGAGCCGGCCTCGTCCGAGGCGAGGATGACCGACAGCGAATGCTTGGCGCAGAACTTGTCATGCGCGGCGACGCTGTCCTTGGAGATGCCGATCACCAGCGCGCCGGCGGCGGCGAATTCGTCCGACAGGCGGGTGAAGTCCAGCGCCTCGGTGGTGCAGCCGGGGGTGTCGTCCTTGGGGTAGAAGTACAGCACCACCTTCTTCGGGGCGAGCGCGGAGAGCGTGACCGCGCCGCCGCCGTCGCGCGGCAGGGTGAAATCGGGGGCGTTGGTTCCGGTCTCGATCATCTCGGCGTGATCCCTTCCTTGAGGTGGACACATCGGGTTCTAATACGGCAGACGGGAAGTTAAACCCCGCATCGGCGCGAGCGGGCGGCAGCGACAGAGCGAAAGGCAGGGCCGGATGGGCGAACGCGACAGGGCGGCAGGCGAGGCGGGCCCGCAGGGGCCGCGCGAGGCCGCGCCGGCCCTGACGCGCCCCGGGCAAGGCCCCGAGCCATCGGCCCCCGGACCGGCGGAGACGTCCGGGGCCGCGGCGCGACCGCCGCGGCGGCCGCTGCGCTGGCTGGGCCGGGGGCTTGCGGTGCTGGCGCTGGTGGTGGTGCTGGCGCTGGCGGCGGGCATCGGCCTTGTCGTGCTGGGCGGCCGGGCGATCCCGCTGCCGGACTGGACGCTGGCGCAGGTGACCGAACGGGTGAACGCGCGGCTCGCGGGGGCGGCGACGCTGGGGGTCGCGGCGGGCGAGATCGTCGTCGACCGCAACTTCCACCCCCGGATCCGGCTGGACGACGTGGTGCTGACCTCGGCCCAGGGCCGCCGCATCGCCGAGCTGCCGGACGTGCGCGCAAGCTTTGCCACCGGCGCACTGCTGCACGGCCAGGTCGAGCCCGTGAGCCTGACCATCCCCGACGCCCGGCTCGACATCCGCCGGCTGACCGACGGCTCGCTCGAGCTTGGCTTCCTCGCCTCGGGCTTCGACGGCGACGGCCCCGCGATCCGCACGCCGCAGGACATGGCGCGGGCGGTGCGGCAGGCGCTGGCGACGCCGCTGCTGTCGGGGCTCGAGACGGTGGATCTCGACGGGCTCGACATCCGCTACGACGACCGGCGCGCGCGGCAGGTCTGGACGGTGAGCGACGGCCGGCTCAGCCTTGACCAGCGCGGCGAGCGGCTGGTCTTCGACCTGGCCTTCGCGCTTGACGACGGCTCGGGCAAGCCCACGCCCGCCACCGCCGACCTGAACCTGTGGATGGACCGCGAGGGCACCGGCGTCGCGGTGACGGCCGAGGTGCGCGACGTGCCCTCGGACACGCTGGCCGCGCAGTCGCCGGCGCTGGCCTGGCTGCAGGTGATCGACGCCCCGATCTCGGGGTCGTTCTCGACCGGGATCGACGTGAACGACGCGATCCTGCCGGTCGACGGCCGGCTGCGGCTGGGCCGCGGCGCGCTGCGCCCGACCGAGGCCGCCACCCCGGTGCCCTTCGATCTGGCCCAGATCGTGCTGCGCTATCTGCCCGAGACGCAGATGCTGGATTTCCGCGACATCAACATCGAAAGCCCGGCGCTGCGCGCCCATGGCTCGGCCCGGGCCTGGGCCAAGGGGATGGAGAACGGGCTGCCGACCGCGATCGCGGGGCAGATCTCGGTCTACGATCTGTGGGCCGATCCGCAGGGCGTCTTCGACGAGCCGGTGAGCTTCCCGGGCGGGATGATGGACCTGAAGCTGAACCTCGCGCCCTTCAGCCTCGAGGTCGGGCAGTTCGCACTGTTCGACGGCACCGGCGGCGCGATCTCGGCCGAGGGGCGGGTGGGCGCGGACGATCGCGGCTGGACCGTGGGCGCGGACATGGCGATCAACCACATCGCCCATGACCGGCTGATCGCGCTCTGGCCGGTGAGCCTGGTGACCAAGACCCGCGACTGGCTGGCCAGCAACGTCACCACGGGCGAGCTGCACGACGTCAAGGCCGCGATCCGCATCGCGCCGCAGACCGAGGCGAAGGTGACGCTGGCCTATGCGTTCCGCGGCGCCTCGGTGCGGGTGCTGGACACGCTGCCGCCGGTCGAGGATGGCGAGGGCTATGCCACGATCGTCGGGCGCACCCACACGCTGGTCATCGAGAAAGGCCATGTCACCGCACCGAACGGCGGCGCGGTCGAGGCGGCGGGCTCGGTGGTGACGGTGCCCGACATCACCCGGCGCCCGACGCCGCTGGACGTGACGCTGGTCACCGACTCGACGATTCCCGACGCGCTGTCCTTGCTGGACCAGCCGCCGCTGCAGCTGATGACCAAGGCCGGGCGCGGCATCGATCTGGCGCAGGGCCGGGCCCGGGCGCGCACCCACCTGGCCTTCACGCTGGTGCCGCATCTCGATCCCGACGCGGTGCAGTTCGACGTGACGGCCGACCTGACCGGCGTCAGCTCGGACACGATCGTGCCCGAGCGCACCATCGCCGCCGACCGGCTGAGCCTGACCGCCAGCAACGCGGCGCTGCGCATCGCCGGCGACGCGACGATCGACGGGCTGCCGGTGCGCGGCGCCTGGGAGATGCCGCTCAAGCCCGAGGACCCGGCGACCAAGGGGGCCTCGCATCTCGACGGCTTCGTCGAGCTGAGCCCGCGCGCGCTGTCCACCTTCAAGATCCCGCTGCCCGAAGGGTCGGTCACCGGCACGGGCCAAGGGCAGATCCGCATCGATCTGGCCGCCGGCGGCGCCGCGCCGCGGTTCCGGCTGACCTCGGATCTCGCGGGGATCGGGCTGTCGGTGCCCGAGGTCGGCTGGTCGAAGCCGGCGGCGCCCGCGGGCACGCTGACGGTCGAGGGCAGCCTCGGCACGCCGCCCGAGGTGACGGCGCTCGCGCTGAGCGCGCCGGGGCTGACCGTGTCGGACGGGGCGGTGACGATCAAGGCCGACGGCACGCTGGATGCGGTGCGGCTGGGGCGGGTGCAGCTGGCGGGCTGGTTCGACGGCGGGGTCGAGCTGCGCGGCCGCGGCGCCGGCAAGACCCCGGGCGTTGTGATCACGGGCGGCAGCGCCAATCTCGCCAAGGCGACGCTGGGCAGCTCGTCGGGATCGGGCGGCGCTTCCGAGGCGGTGCCGATCACGGTGACGCTGGACCGGCTGCAGATCTCGGACACGATCGCGATGACCGCGCTCAGCGGCGATTTCACCACCGCGGGCGGCTTCAACGGCCGCTTCCGCGGCCAGGTCAACGGTCAGGGCGCGGTCTCGGGCGAGGTGGCGCCGACGCGCGGCAATGCCCGGCCCTCGGTGCGGCTGCGCTCGGACGACGCGGGCCGGATCCTGCGCGCGACCGGGATCTTCAGCATGGCGCGCGAGGGCGAGATGCAGCTGCTGCTGACGCCGCGCGGCGCCGCCTCGGGGAATTACGACGGCCAGGTCGCGATCCGGGGGCTCAGGATCAAGGACGCGCCGGTGATGGCGGACCTGCTGAGCGCGGTCTCGGTCGTGGGGCTGCTGGAGCAGCTGTCAGGCGACGGCATCCTGTTCACCGAGGTCGACAGCCGCTTCCGCATCAGCCCCGAGCGGGTCGAGATCCTGCAGGGCTCGGCGATGGGCGCCTCGCTCGGCGTGTCGATGGACGGGGTCTACGGCCTCGTGTCGCGCCGGCTCGAGTTGCGCGGGGTGGTCTCGCCGGTCTATCTGCTCAACGGCGTCGGCGCGCTGGTGTCGCGCCGCGGCGAGGGGCTGTTCGGCTTCAACTACACGATCTCGGGCACGGCCGACGATCCGAAGGTGGGGGTGAACCCGCTGTCGATCCTGACACCGGGCAAGTTCCGCGAGATCTTCCGCTCGGCGCCGCCTGAAGTGAAGAAATAGGAAACGGGTCCAAACCCTTGAAACTGTCTGATTTTGACTTCGACTTGCCGGATGGGTTGATCGCGACGCGGCCGGCGCGCCCGCGGTCCTCGGCGCGCCTGCTGCTGGCCGAGGGCGACGGCATCGCCGACCGCGTGGTTTCGGATCTGGTCGAGATCCTGCGCCCCGGCGACCGGCTGGTGATCAACAACACCAAGGTGATCCCGGCGCGGCTGTCGGGCGAGCGGCGGCGCGACAGCACCGACGGGCCGGGCGTGGCGCGGATCGAGGTGACGCTGCTGGACCCGCGCCCCGATGCCGAGGGCGGCTGGTGGGCGCTGGCCAAGCCGCTGCGCCGGCTGCGGGCGGGGGATGTGATCACGTTCGCGGCCGGGCTGTCGGCGGCGGTCGACGCGATCGAGGACGGCCGGGTCGCGCTGCGGCTGGTCGCCGAGGGCGGCGATGTCGACGCGGCGCTGGACGCGGCGGGCGACATGCCGCTGCCGCCCTATATCGCCTCGCTGCGGGCGCCCGACGCGCAGGACCGCGAGGATTACCAGCCGGTCTTCGCGCGCACCGCGGGCGCGGTGGCGGCCCCGACCGCCAGCCTGCATTTCGATGCCGAGCTGCTGTCGGCGCTGAGCGCGCGCGGCGTCGCCTTCACCGAGGTGACGCTGCATGTCGGCGCCGGAACCTTCCTGCCGGTGAAGGTCGAGGATGTGACCACGCACAGGATGCATGCCGAATGGGGCGAGGTGACCGCGCAGGCCGCGGCTGAGATCCTGGCGACGCGGCAGGCGGGCGGGCGTGTGATCGCGGTCGGCACCACGGCGCTGCGGCTGATCGAGAGCGCGGCGCGCGACACGGGTGTGATCACGCCCTGGACGGGCGAGACCGACATCTTCATCTATCCGGGATTCACCTTCCGGGTGGCGGACGGGCTGATGACGAATTTCCACCTGCCGAAGTCGACGCTGCTGATGCTGGTCTCGGCGCTGATGGGACAGGCGCGCATCCGCGCGATCTATGCCCATGCCGTCGCCAGCCGCTACCGCTTCTTCAGCTACGGAGACGCCTCGCTGCTGCTCCCCGGCGGACCGGGCGCGGGAACCAGCGGGTGAGGACCAGCGCCACCGAGGGACCGGACAGCGCAAGGAGGATCAGGGCCGGGAAGACGACGGCGGGATCTGCGAGGGGCAACGCGTTGAGCATCTGGACGTTCCTTCTGAACTGGCTTCTCTGTGCTCCTGAAACGTGGCGCGATTGTGTTCGCTGCGGGGCGGCATCTTGGATTTGTGGCGTTTTATCAAAGACCTGAGTCGTCTTTTTCGTGCCCAGGTTGCAAATTGCACGCGCCGCGTGTGCGCCCGCAGCACGTCGCCCCCGGCACGTGCGGAGTCGGCGAAGGATTTGCAAGGCGCGCCGCTTCGGGCTAGCAGTCCCTAGGGGCGGGCCATGCGCGCCGTCGCCTGCCACCACCATCCGGGAGTGCCTTCATGATCCAAGTTCTGCGCGGCTCCTGGGCGCTGCTGCTGGGGCTCACGCTGATCATGCTGGGCAACGGGATGCAGGGCACGCTGCTGGGCATCCGCGGCGGCATCGAGGGCTTCGCGCCCTTCGAGATGTCGATCGTGATGTCGTCCTACTTCCTGGGGTTCCTGCTCGGGTCGACCTTCACGCCCGAGCTGCTGCGCAACGTCGGCCACGTGCGCGTCTTCGCCGCGCTCGGCTCGACGATCTCGGCGGTGCTCGTGATCTACGCGCTGCTGCCCGACTGGCATGCCTGGGCGCTGCTGCGGGTGGTGATCGGCTTCTGCTTCTCGGGCGTCTACATCACCTCGGAAAGCTGGCTGAACGCGACCTCGACCAACGAGACGCGGGGGCAGGCGCTGTCGGCCTACATGATGGTGCAGATGATCGGCATCATCGCGGCACAGGCGATGCTGAACCTTGCGGATCCGGGCGGGTTCGTGCTGTTCATCATCCCCTCGGTGCTGGTCTCGCTCGCCTTCACGCCGATCCTGCTGACCGCCGGCCACCCGCCGGCCTTCGACAAGACCCAGCCGCTGAGCTTCGTGCGCCTCTACCGCGCCTCGCCGCTGGGCTGTGTCGGCATGTTCCTGGTGGGCGGGATCTTCGCCGCGCTCTGGGGCATGGCCTCGGTCTTCGGGACGACGGCGGGGCTGAGCGTCGGCGAGATCTCGATCTTCGTGGGCTGCATCTATGCCGGGGGGCTGGTGTTCCAGTTCCCGATCGGCTGGGCGTCGGACCGGATGGACCGGCGGCTGCTGATCCTGGTGCTGGCGGTGGTGGCGGGGCTGGCGATGGTGCCGGCCGCGATCTTCCCGCTGCCGTTCTGGGCGCTGCTGCCGGTGGCGGTGATCGCGGGCGGCATCGCCAACCCGCTGTATTCGCTGCTGGTGGCCTATACCAACGACTTCCTCGACAATTCCGACATGGCCGCGGCCTCGGCGGGGCTGCTGTTCATCAACGGGCTTGGCGCGATCGGCGGCCCGCTGATCACCGGCTGGGCGATGGAGGTCTTCGGCCCGCCCGGGTTCTTCCTGTACATCGGCGTGCTGATGGCGATGCTGGCGCTGTACGCGGGCTGGCGGATGACGCGGCGGCCGTCGCTGTCGTCGGACCAGACCGGGGCCTTCGCGCCGCTGTCGCCGACCGCCTCGGCGATCGCGGTCGAGGCCGCGCTGGGGGCGGCGCAGGAGGATGGCCCGCAGGATCACGGGCCGCAGGATCATGGCCCGCAGGAGCCGGTCGAGCGCCCCGCCACCTGATCCAGCGCGCCGGTCCGGGCCAAGCCGGACGGGGCGCGCGACGCGAGGAGGAGGAGACGAACGATGGCGACTGCCGAGGATATTCTGCACTATTGGCAAGAGCTTGGACCGGACGGCTGGTACAAGGGATCAACGGCGATCGACGACGAGATCCGCGCGCGCTTTGCGCCGGACTGGGAAGCGGCGGCACGGGGCGACCGCGAAGGCTGGCTGACCGACGCCCGCGGCGCGCTGGCCTACATCCTGCTGACCGACCAGTTCCCGCGCAACATCCACCGCGGCGAGGCGCGGGCCTATGCCACCGATGCCCAGGCCGTCGCCGCGGCCGAGGCCGCCTGTGATCACGGCTGGGACCGCGACTGGCCCGAGCCGATCCGGCAGTTCTTCTACCTGCCGTTCATGCATGCCGAGGACCCGGACCTGCAGGCGCGCTGCATCGAGATGTTCGCGACCCGGATGCCCGAGACCGGCGCGGACAACCTTGGCCATGCCCGGGCCCATGCCTGGGTCATCGACCGCTTCGGCCGCTTTCCCTATCGCAACCCGCACCTGGGGCGCGACTCGTCGCCGGACGAGCACGACTTTCTCGAGGCGGGCGGCTATCGCGCGGCGCTGGACGCGGTCGGCGTTAATCGGCCCTGACCGAAGCTGTGTGGCGACGGCCGCGTTGAAGGCGGCCGGAAAATAGTTTAAGGCCAAACTATCTGTTTCAGGGAGGGTGCGATGGCGGCCCAGACTTTCGACATGATCGTGATCGGCGCCGGTCCCGGCGGCTATGTCGCGGCGATCCGTGGCGCGCAGCTTGGCCTCAAGGTGGCCATCGTCGAGCGCGAGAACCTGGGCGGCATCTGCCTGAACTGGGGCTGCATTCCGACCAAGGCGCTGCTGCGCTCGGCCGAGGTGTTCCACATGATGGAGCGGGCCAAGGACTACGGGCTGTCGGCCGAGAAGATCGGCTATGACCTTGCCGCGGTGGTCAAGCGCTCGCGCGGGGTGGCCAAGCAGCTGTCGTCGGGCATCGCGCACCTGATGAAGAAGAACAAGATCACCGTCTTCATGGGCCACGCGACGATCCCCGCGAAGGGCAAGGTGTCGGTCAAGACCGACAAGGGCACCGAGGAGCTGGCGGCGAAATCGATCGTGCTGGCCACGGGCGCGCGAGGCCGCAACCTGCCGGGGCTGGAGCCCGACGGCGACCTGGTCTGGGGCTATCGCGACGCGCTGGTGGCGAGCCGGATGCCCAAGAAGCTGCTGGTGATCGGCTCGGGCGCGATCGGCATCGAATTCGCGAGCTTCTTCAACACGCTGGGCGCCGACACCACGGTGGTCGAGGTCATGGACCGCGTGCTGCCGGTGGAGGATGCCGAGATCTCGGCCTTCGCCAAGAAACAGTTCGAGAAGCAGGGCATGAAGATCCGCGAGAAGACCAACGTCAAGAAGCTCGACCGCGGGCAGGGCAAGGTCGTCGCGCATCTCGAGGCCAACGGCAAGGTCGAGACGATGGAGTTCGACACCGTGATCTCCGCCGTCGGCATCGTCGGCAACTACGAGGATCTGGGGCTCGAGGCGCTGGGGGTGAAGATCGACCGCACCCACGTCGTGGTCGACGAATACTGCCGCACGGGGATCGAGGGGCTTTATGCGATCGGCGACATCGCCGGGGCACCGTGGCTTGCGCACAAGGCCAGCCACGAGGGCGTCATGGTCGCGGAACTCGCCGCGGGCAAGAAGGGCCACCCGATCAAGCCGGGCACGATCGCGGGCTGCACCTACTGCCAGCCGCAGGTCGCCTCGGTGGGCATGACCGAAGCCAAGGCCAAGGAGGCCGGGTTCGAGGTCAAGGTCGGCCGCTTCCCCTTCATCGGCAACGGCAAGGCGATCGCGCTGGGCGAGCCCGAGGGGATGGTGAAGACCGTCTTCGACGCCAAGACCGGCGAGCTTCTGGGCGCGCACATGGTCGGGGCCGAGGTGACCGAGCTGATCCAGGGCTATGTCATCGGCCGCACGCTCGAGACCACCGAGGCCGAGCTGATGGAGACCGTGTTCCCGCACCCGACGCTGTCGGAGATGATGCACGAGGCGGTGCTGGACGCCTACGGCCGCGCGATCCACTTCTGAACAGGGCGCGGGGGGTATGCACCCCCCCCCCACCCCCCGCTTCCGGGCCCCTGACGCACGGGGGCTGTGCGGGGGCTGACGTTGCGGGGCACGGCCCCGATGCCTAGCTTTCCGGGCAACGAAAGGGAGCATCCCCATGAAGAGCATCGGTTTCCTGTCCTTCGGCCACTGGTCGCCGCAACAGGGCTCGCAGACCCACAGCGCCGCCGACGTGCTGCTGCAGTCGATCGACCTTGCGCAGGCGGCAGAGGGCATCGGCCTCGACGGCGCCTATTTCCGCGTCCACCACTTCGCGCGCCAGCTCGCCTCGCCGTTCCCGCTGCTGGCGGCGGTCGGGGCGAAGACCTCGCGCATCGAGATCGGCACCGGCGTCATCGACATGCGCTATGAAAACCCGCTCTACATGGTCGAGGATGCGGGGGCCGCGGACCTGATCTCGGGCGGGCGGCTGCAGCTGGGGATCTCGCGCGGGTCGCCCGAACAGGTGATCGAGGGCTGGCGCCATTTCGGCTACAGCCCCGCCGAGGGCGCGTCGGATGCCGACATGGGCCGCGCCCATGCCGAGGTGTTTCTCGACGCGCTGCGGGGCGAGGGCTTCGCCCGGCCCAATCCGCAGCCGATGTTCCCGAACCCGCCGGGGCTCTTGCGGCTCGAGCCGCATTCGGAGGGGTTGAGGGAGCGGATCTGGTGGGGGTCGGGGTCGAACGCGACCGCGGTCTGGGCGGCCGAGCGCGGCATGAACCTGCAAAGCTCGACCCTGAAGGACGACGAGACCGGCGAGCCGTTCCACGTCCAGCAGGCCGCGCAGATCCGCCTGTACCGCGCGGCCTGGGACAGGGCCGGCCACACGCGCAGACCCCGCGTCTCGGTCAGCCGGTCGATCTTCGCGATCACCAGCGACGAGGACCGGATGTATTTCGGCCGCGCGGGCGAGAGCCGGGATTCGGTGGGCTACATCGACCCGCAGACCCGTGCGATCTTCGGGCGCAGCTATGCGGCGGAACCCGACCGGCTGGTCGAGCAGCTGAAGGCCGACGAGGCGATCACCGAGGCCGACACGCTGCTTCTTACGATCCCGAACCAGCTGGGCGTCGCCTACAACACCCATGTGCTGGAGGCGATCCTGAAGGACGTCGCCCCGGCGATGGGCTGGAAGTGAAAGCTAGGCCGGGGGGATGCATCCCCCCGGACCCCCGCGGAATTGGCCGTGCCAAGACATGCGGGGGGCGCGGGGGCATGCATGCCCCCCCGCCCCCCGCATGTCTTGGCACGGCCAATTCCGCGGGGGTCCGGGGGGATGCATCCCCCCGGACCCCCGCGGAATTGGCCGTGCCAAGACATGCGGGGGGCGCGGGGGCATGCATGCCCCCCGGTCTTTCACTTGAAGTGCTTGGCCAGCTTCAGCCCCTGGCCCTGATAGTTCGACTTGATGTCGGCGCCGTAGAGCCGCGCGGGCAGGGCCGCCATGCGCTCGTAGACGAGCCGCCCCACCACCTGCGCATGTTCCAGCACGAAGGGCGCCTCGTGGCAGCGCACCTCGAGCACGCCGCGCGAGCCGGCGCCGCCGGCCTCGGCATGGCCGAAGCCGGGGTCGAAGAAGCCCGCGTAATGCACCCGGAACTCGCCCACCATGGCGAGATAGGGCGCCATCTCGGCGGCATGGTCGGGCGGGATCGTCACCGCCTCGCGGCTGACGAGGATGTAGAAGGCGCCGGGGTCGAGGATGATGCGCCCCTCGGTGGTGCGGATCTCTTCCCAGAACTCGGCCGCCGGGTACTGGCCGATCCGGTCGAGGTCGATGACCCCGGTATGGGGCTTGGCGCGGTAGCCCACCAGATCGCCCGTGGCGGGCCTGAGGTCGACCGAGAAGCCGAGGCCTGCCGAGATCACCGGATCGCCGTCCACGAGCCGCGTGCGCGCGTGCAGCGCCCGCAGGGCGGCGTCCGACAGCTCGGCCCGGCCGCGGCGGAATCGGATCTGGTTCAGCCGCATCCCCGGCCGCACCAGCACCGAGAACGAGCGCGGGCAGATCTCGGCCCAGAGCGCGCCGTCATAGCCTTCGGGGATGCGGTCGAACTCGACCCCGCCGTCGGTGACGACGCGGGTCAGCAGGTCGAGCCGGCCGGTCGAGGACTTGGCATTGCACACGGCGGTGACGCCGGCGGGCAGGCGCAGCCCCTCGGCCAGCGGCACGAGGTAGACGCAGCCCTTCTCCAGCACCGCGCCGTCCTGCAGCGAGACGCGGTGCATCTCGAACTCGGCCAGGCGGTCGGCGACGGTGGCGCCGCGGCCGCACAGGAACGAGGCGCGGACGCGGTAGGCGACGGTTCCCAGGCGCAGGTCGAGGCTGGCGGGCTGCAGCTGGGCGTCGGTGACCTCGGGCGCGGCGGTGATGGCGCCGGCGGCGATCATCGCGCGGATCTCGGTATCGGGCAGGACGCCTTCGGTCATGGTGGTGCCTCCTGCAACCGGTTGTCGGATAAGCGAACACCCGCCCCCTTGCGGGGACGGGTGTTTCGGTTGGTCGGGCCGGAGAGATTCGAACTCTCGACCTTCCGCCCCCCAGACGGACGCGCTAACCAGGCTGCGCCACGGCCCGACGGGGGCCTCTTAGCGCGAAGCGCGGGGCGGGCACAAGCGGCAAAACGCGGGAAGCGGCGGGGTTTTCGTAGGGGCATCCTGACGGCGCCGCCACGACCGGCAAATCGCGCGCCGGACCGGGGCGACACCGGGCCCGCGCCGCCGTGATCACGGCGCGTGCCGCGCTTGAGGGAGGGCTCTTCGGAGCGCCCTGCGGCGCCTGCGGACGCGGCCTTGCCGCTGCCGGTCGTCCGGCGGGGCACGCCGGTCAGAAGCGGTCGCGCAGCGCCGAGAGCCGGGCGGCGAGCCGGGCCAGCGCCACGCGGTCGGCCCCGGGCGACAGGCCCTGGCGGCGGAGCCGGGCCGAGACCGGGCGGGACACGGCGGGGTCCTCGTCGATTCCCGGCAGCTCGGGCGCCGGAAAGCCGCCGCGCGGGCCGGCCTCGGGGCGAATCGCGGTCGGGGTCTCGGACGGAATCTCGGTGGCCGAGTCGGTGGGGGTCGGGGCGGGGGCCGGGGTCGGGGCCGGGGCGGGCGGCTGCCCGGCATCGGGCAGGCCGGCGGTGGCGGCGGGCCGTGCCGGAGAGGCCTTCGGCGCCAGCATCAGCGACAGCAGGTCGGGCTCGGCCGGATCGGGCCTGTCCACCGCGGCGTCCCAGTCGGCGTGGTCGTCGCCGTCGCCGCCGGCCGCGGGTGCGGCATCGGCCGCGTCGAAGACGGCGTCGCGCTCATGCGTGGCGGCGGCGGTGATCGCCCGCACGCCCTGTTCGCGCAGCAGCTTCTGCACGCCGCGGATCGCCATGCCGTCGTCGCGCAGCAGCTTGCGAATCCCCGACAGCAGCGCCACGTCGGCCGGCCGGTAATAGCGCCGGCCGCCGGCGCGCTTCAGCGGCCGGACCTGCGAGAATTTCGTCTCCCAGAACCGCAGCACGTGCGGTTCGAGGTCGAGCAGGGTCGCGACCTCGCTGATCGTGCGGAAGGCGGTATCGGATTTCCCTGCCGGATCAGAGGTTTCGGCCCGGCTGTCGACGCGACGCGCGCCAGGGCGGCGCCGTGGCCGCGCGGTCGGACCGGGTGCAGAGCTCTCGGCCGTCATGTCGATCTGTCCCCCAGACCTCCGGCCGGAACGCGCCCGGCCAGGTTTCGGATGATCGGGCGGCGCCCGATCGGGCTACGGACTGTCGCGGCCGACCCTTGCCGGGGCGGGGCCGCTGCCGTGGTGCCGGCCCCCGGCCCGCGGCGGGGCCGGGACGCGGTCACTTGCGGTTGCCCTCGGCCACGCGGTCCTTCATCAGGTGCGAGGGCCGGAAGGTCAGCACCCGGCGCGGCGAGATCGGCACCTCGTCGCCGGTCTTCGGGTTGCGGCCGACCCGGGCCGCCTTGTCGCGGACCGAGAAGGTGCCGAAGGACGAGATCTTCACCTGCTCCCCCCGCACGAGCGCGTCGGACATGTGCTGCAGCACCGACTCCACGAGCTGGGCGGATTCGTTGCGCGAAAGGCCGACCTCGCGGAAAACGGCCTCGCTCAGGTCCATGCGTGTCAAGGTCTTGTCGCCCATGATGCTCCTCCTGCGGGTCACGGAAAGATGTGGGCAGAGTTTTTCGCTGTCAATATCGACGGTTGAAACACCACCGCCGATCAACGACTTGGACGGCTCACCTGTTCCGTGATGAGAGCGCTACCAGCGCAGGACCACCGAGCCCCAGGCAAGGCCGCCGCCGATCGCCTCGGTCACGACGAGGTCGCCCGCCTTGATCTGGCCGCGCTGGCGGCCGACCGACAGCGCCAGCGGGATCGAGGCGGCCGAGGTGTTGCCATGGGTCTGCACGGTGACGACCACGCGCTCCATCGGCACGCCCATGCGGTCGGCGGTGGCGGTGATGATGCGCAGGTTGGCCTGGTGCGGCACGATCCAGTCGACATCGGCGGGGGTCAGCCCGGCCTTGTCCAGCGCGCGGTGCGCGGTTTCGGCCAGCTTCTGCACCGCGTGCTTGAACACCGCGTTGCCCTGCATCTTCAGCACGCCCGCGGTCCCGGTCGAGGAGACTCCGCCATCGACATACAGCAGCTCGCGGTGGCGCCCGTCGCTGTTGAGGTCGGCCGCGAGGATGCCGCGGTCGGCGGGCGTGCCCGCGCCGGGCTGCGCCTCGAGCACGACGGCGCCGGCGCCGTCGCCGAACAGCACGCAGGTGGTGCGGTCGTTCCAGTCCATGATCCGGCTGAAGGTCTCGGCCCCGATCACCAGCACGCGCGCGGCCTGGCCCGAGACGATCAGCGCATTGGCCTGCGCCAGCGCGAAGACGAAGCCCGCGCAGACCGCCTGCACGTCGAAGGCGAAGCCGGCGGTCGAGCCGAGGCCGGCCTGCACCATGGTCGCGACCGAGGGGAAGGTGAAATCGGGGGTCGAGGTGGCGACGATGATCGCCTCGATCTCGGCCGCGGTCATCCCGGCATCGTCGAGCGCGGCCTGCGCGGCGCGGATCGCGAGGTCCGAGGTGGTCTGGCCGGGGGCGGCGAAATGGCGCTGCTCGATCCCGGTGCGGCTGCGGATCCATTCGTCCGAGGTCTCGACCTTCGCCTCGAATTCGGCATTGGGGACCACGCGCTCGGGAAGATAGTGGCCGGTGCCGCGGATCACCGCGCGTGTCATGCTCATCACAGGTTCCGTTCGTTTCCGGCAGCCGGGCGCGGCGGCTGGCCCTGGGGGGCGCCTGCGGCAGCCCCGGGAGAGGTGGCGGGAGCGGTCGCCGGCGCCGTCGCGGCCAGGGCTTCGGCCTGGTTCTGCGACACCTGGGCAAGCCGCTGGGCCAGGCGCTGCTGGAAGCCGGACTTGGCCAGCTGGAACGCCAGCTTGATCGCCGCCGAGACGCCCAGCGCATCGGCCGAGCCATGGGATTTCACGATGGTGCCGTTCAGGCCCAGAAAGACGCCGCCGTTGACGCGGCGCGGGTCGATGCGCCGCTGCAGCCGCTTGAGCGAGGCGAGCGCCAGCAGCGCCGCGATCTTCGACAGGAAGGTGGCGCCGAACGCCTCTTTCAGGAAGTCCGACACCAGCTTGGCGGTGCCCTCGCCGGTCTTCAGCGCGATGTTGCCGGTGAAGCCGTCGGTGACGATCACGTCGCAGCGCGCGCCCGGAAGGTCGCCGCCCTCGACGAAGCCCGTGTAGTCGAAGCCGCCGATCTCGGTCGCGGCCTGGATCATGTCCTGCGCCTGCTTGAGTTCCGCGCGGCCCTTGTGTTCCTCGGTGCCGACGTTCAGCAGGCCCACGCGCGGACGCTGCAGGCCCAGGCCGTTGCGGGCGTAGCTGGCGCCCATCAGCGCGTATTGCAGCAGGTCCTCGGCATCGGCGCGGATGTCGGCGCCGACGTCGAGCATGACGTTGAAGCCCGAGGGATTGCGCGAGGGCCAGAGGCAGGCGATGGCGGGGCGGTTCACGCCCGGCAGCTTGCGCAGCCGGATCATCGACAGCGCCATCAGCGCGCCGGTGTTGCCGCAGCTGACCGCCGCGACGGCCTCGCCCTGTTTCACGGATTCGATGGCCGACCACATCGAGGTGCCGGCGCCGGAGCGCATCACCTGGCTGGGTTTGTCGGTCATCTTGACCACGCCCTCGGCGTGGCGGATCTCGACCCGGCCCGTCAGTTCGGGGCGGTCGAGAAGGCGGCTCAGTTCCGGCTCGGGGCCGTGGACGATGAAGCCGATCTCGGGGTTGGCCACGGCCGAGAGGCGGATGCCCTCGGCCACTGCCTCGGCACCGCGGTCGCCGCCCATGGCGTCGACCGAGATGACGATGCGTCCCGGGGCCGGCTTGGGGCCGGGTCCCGGTGCAGTTTCCGCGTTCAGGTCCTGCATGGTGCCTCAGCCCCTATGGTCCGCCTGACGCGGGCCCACGGGCCTTACGCCGCGTCTTCGTCGAGATCGACTTCCTGCGCCTGGGCCACGACTTCCTTGTTGTCGTAGTGGCCGCAGGACGGGCAGACGTGGTGCGGGCGCTTCAGCTCGCCGCAGGACGAGCATTCGTTCGGGTTCGCGGCGACCAGGGCATCGTGGGCGCGGCGCATGTTGCGGCGGGAGCGCGTAACTCGGTTCTGCGGGACAGCCATTGTCTCGACCTCGTGTTCGAGGGGGACATGCCCCCGGGTGTGTTGGCAGGGGCGAACCCCCGGTGTTTCGGTTGCCTCCGTACCATGCAAGTCACGGAGGTTCCACGGTATTCAGACGGCGAGCGGACAAAGCCGCGGACCGCCGGCCCGTGACGTGAATGAGGCCGGGAACATACTCGGATTTCCCTGCGGCGCAAGCCCTTTCTGCCGGTTTTCCGGGCCGGTCCGGAAACCCCCGGGATGGCCGGAAAAACCCCGCGCAGGCGGGGTTTTGCAAGGTGTGGTGCAGGACGCCTTGCAGGGCAGGGCGGTCATTGCGACGGATCGCCGCCGTCGCGCTTGCGGATCATGTCGCCCAGGCCCGCGAAGGGGTTGCGCGTCTCCTCGGCGATCGGCTCGGCGCCGGGGGGCGTGCCCTCGGCCGCGCCCAGCTCGGCGCCATCGGCCCGCGGATAGAGCGGCAGCGCCAGCAGCAGCGCCTCGTGCATCACCGCGCCGAGGTCGATCACGGCGGGCAGTGGCTCGATCGAGTCGTCCTCGGGCATCTCGACCTCGCCCGCGCCGGGATCGGGCATCTCGGCCATCCAGAGGCGCGCGACCGGCTCGTCGAGGCGGGTGGTGACGGGATCGGTGGTGACGATGCAGGCCTGCACCACCGTGGCGCCGAGCATGGCCTCGAGCTGCCAGTCCTGGCGGCCCCGGGGCCGGATCTCGCCCTCGAAGCGCAGCTTGCGCAGGCCCAGAAGGCCCAGGTCCTCGGCCAGGGCGGCCAGCACCTCGGGCGCGGGGGTCAGGCTGAAGCGGCTGGGCTTGCGGGCGTGCAGGTCGGCGGGGCGCAGCGGGTGCGACCAGGGCGTGCGGGCATCGGTCATCCGGGGGCCTTTCTCGTCAGGCGGGTCAGGTGGCGGGTCGGGTGTTGCGGGCGGCGGTTTTAAGTGGCGGTCTTTGGTGGCGGCCTTGGGCGGCCGGCCTGCCGGAAGCCGCCGGTCGTCAGACCCCGTATATAGGGACCGCTTGAAGGCCGGCCCATGATTGTTGTAAGCCCTTAGGTGTCGGAACGGGGCCACGCAAGGCCCCTGTCCGTGCCTGCCGGCCCCGGGGCCGCGCCCGCCCGTGCCCGCCACGGTGCCGGCGCGCCCGCGGGGGCCGGGCGCGGGCCGGAACCGGCGGCAGAAGGGCGGCCTCGGCGGCCCGCGAAAGAAGACGACGACCTGAACAAGGCGAGGGACGGGTGCGGATGACCGACAAGGCAGGAAACGCGGGGGCCCGTATCGCCATGCTGGCGCTGGCCGCGACCGCCGTTCTGTCCGGCTGCGCGCCGGTCTACCGAAACCACGGCTACGTTCCCTCGCAGGAACAGCTCTCGATGATCGAGGTCGGCCGCGACACCCGCGAGACCGTCGGCGACTTCATCGGCAAGCCCGCGTCCTCGGGCGTGCTCGAATCGGGCGGCTGGTACTATGTCGGCAGCCAGTGGCGCGAATACGGCTGGCGCGAGCCGCAGGAGATCTCGCGCGAGGTCGTGGCGATCAGCTTCGACCAGGGCGGCAAGGTCTCGAACGTCGAGCGCTACGGGCTGGAACATGGCAAGGTCGTGCCGCTCGAGCGCCGCGTGACCGACAGCAACATCCGCGGCCCGAGCTTCTTCGGCCAGCTGCTGGGCAACCTCGGCGTGCTGGACGCGAGCCAGGTCATCAACGGCGACCAGCCGCCGCAGTGACGCTTCAGTGATGCTGCCGTGACGCCCCTGTGACGCAGGCCGCGGGCCCGGCAGACCGGTTCTTTCGAAAACGGCGGTCCCCGCGCAGGGGGCCGCCGTTCGCGTGTTCGGTCCTGGCCCGAAGGCCCGAGCGGGGCCCGGGGCCCGGGGCCCGCCTCACTCGGTGGCGGTGACCGCGTCGGGGGCGAAGTCCAGCGCCACGCCGTTGATGCAGTAGCGCAGCCCCCCCGCCTCGGGCGGGCCGTCGGGGAAGACATGGCCCAGATGCGCGTCGCAATGGGCACAGGTCACCTCGACCCGGCGCATGCCGTGGCTCAGATCGATGTGCTCGGTCACCGCCGCCTGCTCGACCGGAGCGGTGAAGGCGGGCCAGCCGCAGTGCGATTCGTATTTCGTCTGCTTGGTGAACAGCGCGGCGCCGCAGCACACGCAGCGGAAGGTGCCGGCGCCGGGGGCGAATCCGGGGTGGCTGTAGGGCCGCTCGGTCGCCGCGCGGCGGGTGACCATGAAGGTCAGGTCATCCCCAAGCTGCGCGCGCCACTCCGCATCGGTCTTCTCGACCCGGGGGGCTTGCCCGGATCCCGCGGCGGTCGGATCATCTTTAACGGCCATGGCGCATTCTCCGTCGTGTTTCGGTGATTTCCTTGCGGTATATAGGCGATGACCGGCCCCGCTTCGACCCCGCCCGGCCATCGCCGTATCGCCGAACCCGCCGCCGATCCCGTCCCCCGCGAAGGAGCCCACCGCGCCATGCTGTCGCTTTCCAAGGGGCGCTACCTCGCGCGGCTCGCGGCCACGGACGCGGATCTCGACCGCGCGCAGGCGCTGCGCTGGCGGGCGTTCCGCGGCCCGGACGGCGCCGCCGGCCTGCCCGCGGCCCCCGCCACGGGCGAGCTTGCGGCATCCGCCGCGGGCGAGCTTGCGGCAGCCGGCACTGGCGGCCTTGCGGCAGCCGCCGCGGGCGACCTTGCGGCCACCGCCCCCGCCGGCCGCGACGCCGATGCCTTCGACGCGATCTGCCGCCATGTGCTGGTCGAGGACATGCGCACCGGCGCGCTCGTGTGCTGCTTCCGGCTGCTGCCGCTGGCGCAGGGGGCCGAGATCGGGCGCAGCTATTCCGCCCAGCACTACGACCTGCGCGCGCTCGAGTCCTTCGAGGGGCCGATGGTCGAGATCGGGCGCTTCTGCCTCGCGCCCGACTGCCACGACCCCGACGTGCTGCGGCTGGCCTGGGGCGCGCTGACCCGCTTCGTCGACGATACCGGGGTCGAGATGCTGTTTGGCTGTTCGTCCTTCCGCGGCACCGATGCCGGCGCCTATCTCGACGCCTTCGCGATGCTGGGCGCGCGCCACCTCGCGCCCCGGCGCTGGCTGCCGCGGGTCAAGGCGCCCGACGTCTTCCGCTTCGCCCGCCGCCTGCGCGCCCGGCCCGCCGACCCGCGCGCCGCGCTTGGCACGATGCCGCCGCTGCTGCGCACCTACCTGATGATGGGCGGCTGGGTCAGCGACCATGCCGTCGTCGACCGCGACCTCGGCACGCTGCACGTCTTCACCGGGCTCGAGATCCGCGCGATCCCGCCGGCCCGCGCCCGCGCGCTGCGGGCCGTGGCCGGGTGACATTGCCGGGGGCGGTGCTAGACTCGCCCGGGAACAGGATCTAGACAGTCCTCGTTAGCGCTAACTTGGGCCGTCCGCGGCCGGGGAAGCCCAACGGAAGCGGCGCATGGCGTCGGAAAGGATCTCGGGTGGACGGCATCAGAACGGAGCTTGGAACGGTCATGGTCAGCCGCGTTATTCCAGTGGAACCCTTCGACCTGGTGATCTTCGGCGGCACCGGCGACCTTGCCAAGCGCAAGATCCTGCCGGGGTTGTACCGGCGCTTCTTCGCCGGGCAGATGCCCGAGACGGCGCGGATCATCGGCGCGGCCCGGTCGGACCTGGACGCGGCGGGCTTCCGCGACCTGGCCCGCGCCGCCATCGAGGAATTCGTGGGCCCGCGCAAGCGCGACCCGGCGACGATCGAGAAGTTCCTCGACCGGCTCGACTACGTCTCGATCGACGCGCGCGGCGAGGACGGCTGGCAGGAGCTGGCGACCAAGATGCGCGAGGGCACGGTGCGCGCCTTCTACCTGTCGGTGGCGCCGGCGCTGTTCGGCGACCTGGCCGAGCGGCTGCACCTGCATGGCATCACCACCCCCGAAAGCCGGATCGTGGTCGAAAAGCCCTTCGGCCGCGACCTCGCCTCGGCGCAGGCGCTGAACCGGGTGCTGGCCGAGCATTTCGCGGAAAGCCAGATCTACCGGATCGACCATTACCTGGGCAAGGAGACGGTGCAGAACCTGATGGCGGTGCGCTTCGCCAACATCCTGTTCGAGCCGCTGTGGAAGGCGCAGTACGTCGACCACGTGCAGATCACGGTGGCCGAGACCGTGGGCGTCGGCGGGCGCGGCAGCTATTACGACAAGTCCGGCGCGATGCGGGACATGATCCAGAACCACCTGATGCAGCTTCTGTGCCTGATCGCGATGGAGCCGCCCTATCACTTCGACAGCGACGCGATGCGCGACGAGAAGCTGAAGGTGATCCGCGCGCTCGACCCCGTCGGGCCCGAGGACATCGTGCGCGGCCAGTACGCGGCCGGCGGCGGACAGCAGTCCTATGCCCAGGACGCCGAGAACCCGGCCTCGCGCACCGAAAGCTACATCGCGATGAAGGTCGGCATCTCGAACTGGCGCTGGAAGGGCACGCCCTTCTACCTGCGCACCGGCAAGAAGCTGCGCGCCCGCACCTCCGAGATCGCGATCCACTTCAAGGAGCCGCCGCACTCGATCTTCGACGACGTGAAGGGCTGGCGCGAGAACGTGCTGGTGATCCGGCTGCAGCCGAACGAGGGCATGGACCTCAACGTGATGATCAAGGAGCCGGGGCCGGGCGGCATGCGCCTGGTGCAGGTGCCGCTCGACATGTCCTTCGCCGACGCGCTGGGCGAAGAGGGCACCGACATCCCCGACGCCTACGAGCGGCTGATCATGGACGTGATCCGCGGCAACCAGACGCTGTTCATGCGCGGCGACGAGGTCGAGGCCGCCTGGGCCTGGGTCGACCCGATCATCGGCGCCTGGGAGACGGCGGGCGACCGGCCGCAGGGCTATGATCCCGGCTCGTCGGGCCCCGACGACGCGCTGATGCTGATGCATCGCGACGGCCGGCGCTGGCGGGAGATCCGGGAATGAAGTTCGAGGAATACCCCGACCGCGACGCGCTGTGGATGGGGCTGGCCGACCGGCTGGCCTCGGCCTTGGGCGAGGCGGTGCGCGGCTCGGACGGCGGCGCCTCGCTCTGCGTGCCGGGCGGCACCACGCCGGGGCCGGTCTTCGACCTGCTGTCGGCCGCGCGGCTGGACTGGGACAGGGTGACGGTCTTTCTCAACGACGAGCGCTGGGTGCCCGAAAGCTCCGAGCGGTCGAACGGGCGGCTGGTGCGCCAGCGGCTGATCACCGATCGCGCCGCGGCGGCGACCTTCCTGCCGCTGTGGTCGGACCACGCGACGCCCGAAGAGGGCCTGCCCGCCCTGACCGAGGCGCTGCAGCCGCACCTGCCGATCTCGGTGCTGCTGCTGGGGATGGGGGGCGACATGCACACCGCGTCGCTGTTCCCCGGCGCCGACCGGCTGGCCGAGGCGCTGGCGCCCGACGCGCCGCTTCTGGTGCCGATGCGCGCCGAGGCGGCGGGCGAGCCGCGGGTGACGATCTCGGCGCCCTATCTCGCGGGCGCGCTGCAGATCCACGTGCTGATCACCGGCGACGAGAAGCGCGCGGCGCTTGAACGGGCGCAGGGCCTGCCGCCCGAAGAGGCGCCGATCCGCGCCGTGCTGTCGAACGCCACCGTGCACTGGGCCGCCTGACCCCGCCCCCCCGAACCTGCCGCCCGTGACCTGCCGCCCGGGCCCCCTTGGCCAAGCCCCTCCGCCAAGCCCCTTGGCCCGGCCCGGCGATCGCCACTGGCATCCCCCGGCCCGGCGCCTATGCTCTGGCCCAAGATCCGCAAACCGGAGAGATCATGACCTTCTGGGACGAACTCACCCGCCACCACGCCGGGATCGCCGACCGGCCGATCCTGTCGCTGTTCGACGATTCCGGGCGCGCCCGGACCTTCTCGGCCCGGATGCCCTCGGACGGGGGTGACCTGCTGTTCGACTATTCCAAGACCAACATCGACGGCACCAGCTTCGGCCAGCTGCTGGCGCTGGCCGAGACCCGCGGCGTCGCCGCCAAGCGCGAGGCGATGTTCACCGGCGCCAAGATCAACGAGACCGAGGACCGCGCGGTGCTGCACACGGCGCTGCGCACGCTCGAGGGCTCGGTCATGGTCGACGGCCGCGACGTGATGCCCGGCGTGCGCGAGGTGCACGAGGCGATGTCGGCCTTCGCCCGCGACGTGCGCGACGGCCGCTTCCAAGGGCAGGGCGGGCGGATCACCGATGTCGTCAACATCGGCATCGGCGGCTCTGACCTCGGGCCGGTGATGGCCACGATCGCGCTCGCGCCCTACTGCGACGGGCCGCGGCTGCACTACGTCTCGAATGTCGACGGCGCCCATGTCCACGACGTGCTGGCCCCGCTCGACCCCGAGACCACGCTGGTGATCGTCGCCTCGAAGACCTTCACCACGATCGAGACGATGACCAACGCGGAAACCGCGAAGGCCTGGATGTCGGCCCGCGTGGCGAATCCGGCCGCGCAGTTCGCCGCCGTCTCGACCTCGATGGGCCGCACCGCGGCCTTCGGCATCGACGCCGACCGCGTCTTCGGCTTCGAGGACTGGGTCGGCGGGCGCTATTCGATGTGGGGCCCGATCGGGCTGCCGGTGATGATCGCCGTCGGACCCGAACGGTTCGACAGCTTCCTCGCCGGCGCCGCCGCGATGGACCGCCATTTCCGCGAGACGCCCTTCGCGCAGAACCTGCCGGTGCTGCTGGCGCTGGTGGGGATCTGGCACAACCAGGTCTGCGGGTATCGCACCCGCGCCGTGCTGCCCTACGAGCAGCGGCTGCTGCGGCTGCCCGCCTATCTCCAGCAGCTCGAGATGGAATCGAACGGCAAGTCGGTGGCGATGGACGGCAGCAGCGTCGGCCATGACACCGGCCCCGTGGTCTGGGGCGAGCCCGGCACCAACGGCCAGCACGCCTTCTACCAGCTGATCCACCAGGGCACCCGGGTGATCCCCTGCGAATTCATGGTCGCGCGCGAGGGCCACGAGCCCGATCTCGCGCACCAGCACCGGCTCTTGGTCGCGAACTGCCTCGCCCAGTCCGAGGCGCTGCTGCGCGGCCGGTCGCTGGCCGAGGCGACCGCGATCATGCAGGCCAAGGGCCTGACGGGGGCCGAGCTCGACCGCCAGGCCCGCCACCGCGTCTTCCCCGGCAACCGCCCCTCGACGACGCTGGTCTACCCCCGGCTGACGCCCTTCGTGCTGGGCCAGATCGTGGCGCTCTACGAACACCGGGTCTTCGTCGAAGGGGTGATCCTGGGCATCAACAGCTTCGACCAGTGGGGGGTCGAGCTTGGCAAGGAACTGGCCAACAAGCTCGCGCCCGTCCTCGCGGGCGAGGAGGACGGCGCCGGCAAGGACGGCTCGACGCTGATGCTGGTGGACTACCTCAGGGGCTGAGGATGCCTGCCCGATGACGCGACAGGGGCGCGCCGGCATCTCCGGCGCGCCCCCGTTTTTTTCACACTGCGGCCCGCAAGCCGGGCCCCGCTGGTCCCGCCCGGCCGCCTGTCCAGCCCGGCCGCGCGGATCAGCCCCGCAAGGCGGCGGCCTCGGCGGCCAGCGCCTCGATCCGCGCCCAGTCGCCGGCCAGCATCGCCTCCTTCGGCGCGACCCAGCTGCCGCCGCAGCAGACCACGTTCCCCAGGCCCAGGTAGTCCATCACGTTCTTCATGCTGACGCCGCCGGTGGGGCAGAAGCTGACCTGCGGGATCGGCGCGCCGATCGCCTTGATCGCCGGGGCGCCGCCCGAGGTCTCGGCCGGGAAGAACTTCAGCATGGTGAAACCCATCTCGAGCGCGCGCATCACCTCGCTCGCGGTGACGCAGCCCGGCAGCAGCGCCAGCCCCTCGTCCTCGCAGGCTTTCACGACGGTCTCGGTCAGACCGGGCGAGACCCCGAAGGTCGCGCCCGCGGCCTTGGCCGCCTTCACGTCCGCCGGCGTTAGCAACGTGCCGGCGCCGACGTGCCCGCCCTCGACATCGGCCATGGCGCGGATGACGTCGAGCGCCGCCGGCGTGCGCAGCGTCACCTCCAGCGCGGGCAGCCCGCCCGCCACCAGCGCCCGCGCCAGCGGCGCGGCATGGGCGACCTCGTCGACGACCAGAACGGGAACGACGGGGGCGAGCCCGCAAATCTCGCGCGCCGCGGCGCTCATCTCGGCAGGGGTCATATCGGCTCCTCAATCACGGGCCGGCCGCGCGGGCCGGCAGGGTCGGAGCCTCCGGCGGGGATATTTGGGCAAAGTCGAAAGCAGCCCGCGCGCGCCCGGCGCCCCGCCAAGCCCTTCCGGGGTGACGGGGCGCCTTCGTCGACTTTGACGGTCATCGGCGTCCCCGCCTGTACCGTGTCCCGAAGCTCGCGCGATCTTGGTTTCGACTTTGTTAAAATATCCCCGCCGGAGGCGGAAAGTTCTTGCTCAGATCACCACCGCCGCGCCTTCGGTGGCGGGGCCGACGGTGCGCCGGAAGGCCTCGAACATCTCGCGGCCGAGGCCGGTGGCATTGGCCGAGAGGTCGGCTGTGACGGGCGCGCGGTCGGCGAAGCCCTCGGCAAGCACGTCGAGCGTGCCCGCGACGGCGTCGACGCGCACGAGGTCGCCGTCGCGCAGCCGCGCGAGCGGGCCGCCGGCCGCGGCCTCGGGCGAGACGTGGATCGCCGCCGGCACCTTGCCCGAGGCGCCCGACATCCGCCCGTCGGTGACCAGCGCCACCTTCAGGCCGCGGTCCTGCAGCACGGCGAGGGTGGGCGTCAGCGAGTGCAGCTCGGGCATGCCGTTGGCCTGCGGGCCCTGGAAGCGGACCACGACCACCGTGTCTTCGGTGAACTCGCCGCGCTTGAACGCGGCCTTGACCGCCTCCTGGTCCTCGAACACCCGGGCGGGCGCCTCGATCACGTGGCGCTCGGGCGCCACGGCCGAGACCTTCATCACGCCCCGGCCCAGCGAGCCGGCCAGCTGCTTCAGCCCGCCCGTGCGCTGGAACGGCTCGGACGCGCGGCGCAGGATCTTGTCGTTGAGCGTCTCGCGCGGGCCCTCGGTCCAGGTCAGCGCGCCGTCGATCAGCTTCGGCTCCTCGAGGTAGCGCGCGAGGCCGTCGCCCGCCACGGTGACGACGTCGTCATGCAGCAGGCCCGCCTCGAGCAGCTCGCCCATCATGTACTGCAGCCCGCCCGCGGCGTGGAAGTGGTTCACGTCGGCAAGGCCGTTCGGATAGACCTTGGCCATCAGCGGCACCGCCTCCGAGATCTGGGCGAAATCCTCGAGGTCGAGGATCACCCCCGCCGCCCGCGCCATCGCCGGCAGGTGCAGCACGAGGTTCGTGGACCCGCCCGTGGCCATCAGCCCGACCAGCCCGTTGACGAAGGCCTTCTCGTCCAGCACCCGGCCGGCGGGGCGGTAGTCGTTGCCAAGCGCCGTGATCGCGGCCGCGCGCTCCACCCCCGCGACGGTCAGCGCGTCGCGCAGCGGCGTGTTGGGGTTCACGAAGCTTGCGCCCGGCAGGTGCAGGCCCATGAACTCCATCAGCATCTGGTTGGTGTTGGCGGTGCCGTAGAAGGTACAGGTGCCGGGCCCGTGGTACGAGGCCATCTCGGATTTCATCAGCTCGTCGCGGCCGACCTCGCCGGTGGCGAACTTCTGGCGCACCTTCGCCTTCTCGTCGTTCGGCAATCCGCTGGTCATCGGGCCGGCGGGCAGGAACACCGCCGGCAGGTGGCCGAAGCTTGCCGCCGCGATCACGAGGCCGGGCACGATCTTGTCGCACACGCCCAGGAAGATCGCCGCGTCGAAGGTGTTGTGCGACAGCGACACCCCGGCCGCCAGCGCGATCACGTCGCGCGAGAACAGCGACAGCTCCATCCCGGTCTGGCCCTGCGTGACCCCGTCGCACATCGCCGGCACCCCGCCCGCGACCTGCGCCGTGGCACCGACCCGGCGCGCCGCCGCGCGGATCAGCTCGGGGAAGCGCTCGAACGGCTGGTGCGCCGAGAGCATGTCGTTGTAGGCGGTGACGATCCCGAGGTTCGGCACCCGGCCCTCGGCCAGCGCCGCCTTGTCGACGCCCATCGCCGCATAGGCATGGGCCTGGTTGCCGCAGGCGAGGTGGCCGCGGGTGGGGCCGGCCTCGGCCGCGCGGGCGAGCCGGTCGAGATACAGGCCGCGGGGGCCCCTCGAACGCTCGCGGATACGGTCGGTGACGGCGGCGATGGTGGCGTCGAGCGGCATCTCGGTCCTCCTGACCCGGCTGGGGTCATGCTCTGGCAGGAACCGGCGATCCGGTCCCAGGGCGCGCGTGTGGGGCCCGTGCGGGCCACCAGGCTAGAATGGGGCGGCACCGGGGCCGGGGCAAGGGCCGGGCCGGGGCCCGGTCCGCTCCGGCGGGGGCCGCCAAGGCAGTGGTCAGCCGATAGTTAGCGGTAACATGAGCCCGAGACAAGAGCCGGCGCCCGGGCCGGAGGCGGGGGGCGACCGGGTCGGGACGGGGGCCGACAGGCCATGCAAAGGTCGCCCGCGGCCGGGGTGC
The DNA here is from genome assembly GCF_037095655.1 of Frigidibacter sp. MR17.24. Classification (NCBI taxonomy): domain Bacteria; kingdom Pseudomonadati; phylum Pseudomonadota; class Alphaproteobacteria; order Rhodobacterales; family Paracoccaceae; genus Frigidibacter; species Frigidibacter sp. MR17.24. Next base: position 702,597 of record NZ_JBAWKE010000001.1, on the reverse strand, counting down.
GCACGAGGCGCCGGAACGAGACCGCCCGCCGCGGGGCAGCGGCGGGCGGGCAGGGTGGGCGCACTGTCCTTTCTGGACACCTGACCTTTCGGAAACCTGTCCTTCGCGGAGCCTGTCGCGCGGTCAGTCGCCGATGACGCGGAACATGGCGCGGCGTTCCTCGGGCGTGTCGGGGATCGCGGGCGCCTCGGGCTCGGCCGCCGGCTCGGCCTCGGTCGTGCGGCGGCGGCTGCCGAGGGCGGCGAGGAAGTCGAAGCGCTGCTCGGCGAAGCCCGGCACCTCGGTATAGGGCCCGGGGCGCATCTGGCCGTCCGCGCGGCACTGGGTCAGCCGTTCGCTCGTGACCTCGAACCGGCGCGGGGTGCGCCCGATCGTGCCTTCCGAGGTCAGCACCCCCAGCGCGCGGCTGACGTCGCCAAGGTCGCTCGACAGCGGCAGGATCATCATCTGGCCCTTGATCTCGGGCTTGCCGAAGCCGGTCTCGGCGCTCAGCGTGAAATCGAGCATCGCGGGGCGGCTGAACGCCTCCTCGAGACGCATGGTCACCTGCTGGCGGGCACGGGGGGCGAACATCGCCGTCAGCGGCATGCCGCGGACCTCCATGCCGATCAGCTCGGTCAGATGCGCGCCGGCAACGCGGAATCGCGCCACGGACGGCGCGATCCGTTCCAGGATGAACGCATTGTCCAGCGCGCCCTGAAGCGCGCGCGGGTCGATCTCCGAGCGGGCCGGCACAGCCCGATCGCCGCAGAGATCCCGCCAGTAGTTGCGTACGTTCTCGATCATGCCCAATTTCGTCATCTTTTTCCGAACCCCGGGCCCCGTCCCACGACGGGACGCGGACGCCATTACCTATCACACACCACGCGACGGACCGCCGTCGCAGCGCCTGCCTGACAGAACAAGGCACGCGCGGCTCGGCCCCCGTGTCGGACCGGCTGCTGCACCTAGCGCATGTTCCGCGAGCGATTCAACTTCCGTTAACTCTCCGCGCTGAAGCGTTAACTGGAGATTAATATAGTCGGAAATGGGGCGCTCGCATGTGAATTCTGTACATCTGGTAAATGCTGCTGCCCGATCTATCGGGGGGCGGGCGCGGGCCGCGCGTTGCTTGTGCAACCATCGCGTGTTGCCCGCTTCGGCGGCAGATGCGCAACGGGCTTGACCTCGGCCCGTCCTGCCCCGAAGCAGGGGCCAGACCGCCGCAGCGGACCGTCCCCCACCGAACCCGACAGGCAGAGACCCGATGAGCCCCGAACCGCCGCCCGCCGCCCCGCCATCCGCAGCCCTGACCGACGCGTCCGCGGGCGCGGGTTCCGCCGCCCCGGCGCCGGATGGGCGGCGCAAGGGGCTGCTGCTGATCCTGTCCTCGCCCTCGGGGGCGGGCAAGTCGACGCTGTCGCGCCGGCTGATGGCCTGGGACCCCTCGCTGCGGTTCTCGGTCTCGGCGACGACCCGGGCGCCGCGCGCGGGCGAGGTCGAGGGGCGGGAATATTTCTTCCGCTCGCGCGAGGAGTTTCACGCCATGGTTGCAAACGGCCAGATGCTCGAGCATGCCGAGGTTTTCGGCAATCTCTACGGCTCGCCGCGCGGGCCGGTCGAATCGGCGATGGCCGAGGGGCGCGACACGCTGTTCGACGTCGACTGGCAGGGCGGGCAGCAGATCCGCTCGTCGGCGCTGGGGCGCGACGTGGTCTCGGTCTTCATCCTGCCGCCCTCGCTGGCCGAGCTGGAGCGGCGGCTGCGCGGGCGGGCCCAGGACAGCGACGAGGTGATCGCGGCGCGGATGGCCAAGTCGCGCGACGAGATCAGCCACTGGGCGGAATACGATTACGTGCTGGTCAACACCGATCTCGACCGGGCGGAACGCCAGCTGATCGGGATCCTCGAGGCCGAGCGCGACCGGCGCGACCGCCAGCCCTGGCTGGGCGGCTTCGTGCGCGGGCTGATGACCGAGGAGGAGACGCGATGATCTATGCACTCGAGGGCCACGTGCCCGCGATCGACCCGACGGCCTGGGTGGCGGCCGAGGCCGCGCTGATCGGCAAGGTGGTGATCGAGGCCGAGGCCTCGGTCTGGTTCCACTGCACGCTGCGCGGCGACAACGAGGAAATCCGCCTTGGCCCCGGGTCGAACCTGCAGGAGAACGTGGTCTGCCACACCGACCCCGGCTTTCCGCTGATCGTGGGCCGCGACGTGACGGTCGGGCACAAGGCGATGCTGCACGGCTGCGAGATCGGCGACGGCTGCCTGATCGGCATGGGGGCGCTGATCCTGAACGGCGCCAGGATCGGCGCGGGCTCGCTGATCGGGGCGGGCGCGCTGGTCAAGGAGAACGCGGTGATCCCGCCGGGCTCGATGGTCGTCGGCAGCCCGGGCCGCGTGATCCGCGAGCTTGACGCCGAGCGTCAGGCGAAGATGCGCCACCTTGCCACGCGCTATCAGGCCAATGCCCGGCGCTTCCGCGCCGGCCTTGCGCCGCTCTGATCCCGACACTGATCCCGGCCCTGACCATCGGACCGCACCCGGCGGACCGGGGCCCGAAGCGGCGGTACCGGGCGGTCTGTCCCGCCCGGCGCCGCGCTCGGTGCGGCCCTCAGTTCAGCCGGGCCGCGGGGCCGGCCGCGCGGGGCAGGGGCAGGATGTCGACGTCGATCCTGCCCTCGGTCGCCGCGGCGATCTCGCGCCGGATCAGGCAGGGGCGCGGCACCGACGGCGCGATCAGCCGCAGCTGGCCGACAAAGCCCAGCGCGTGCAGGCGGTCCGCGATCTCGATCCCGTCGTGGTCGCGCCCGACCAGTTCGGCGATCACCAGTCGCGGCTGCAGCGCCGCCAGCATCTCCCGGCTCAGCGACCGGAAGCCGATGGCGCAGCAGGCGCGGCCGAGATCGGCCTCGATCGCCTGCGCGAGGGCGGGCGCAAGGCCCACCAGCAAAGGGCTCTGCGGGGCGGTGCCCCGCAGCGCGATGTCGGCCCATGCCGACTTCAATACCTGCATCGTTGCCCAGAACCTCCCGAGATCAGGCAGCACTCATGTACACATGCAGATCCCAGAGCCCGCGCGTTTCCCCACCCGCGCAGACCCTCCCCATGGAAGCTGCATATATCCTATGACAATCGTGCTGTTCACGCTCCCGTCAAGGGATGTGATGCATTAACTTTGAATGAATACCGTGCCGCTGCGTCGTTTAGACGGCGGCCGACCCGCCAGAACCGCCCGCCGGAACCGCCCAGAGGACACCGACCGACCGATGCCTGACCCCGTCGACAGCCTGCTTGCAGGCGTGCCGCTGCCGCTGCTGCTCGTGGGGGCCGACCAGCGCCTGATCGCGGCCAACACCCCCGCGCAGGCGCTGTTCGGCGCGATCGAGACCGGCCGCCCGCTGGTCACCGTGATCCGCAACCCCGGCCTGCTCGACGCGCTCGACACCGTCTTTTCCGCGGGCACCGCCGTCGAGACGCGGATCCTGCGCACCGGGGCGCTGCACGACCTGACCTATCGGCTGCGGGTCTCGCCGATCGGCGGGCTCGGCCGGCCGGCGGCGCTGATCGCCTTCACCGACACCACCGATCTGGAGAAGATCGAGGAGATGCGCCGCGACTTCGTGGCCAATGTCAGCCACGAACTGCGCACGCCGCTCACCGCGCTGCTGGGCTTCATCGAGACGCTGACCGGCCCCGCGCGCAACGACGCCGCCGCCCGCGACCGCTTTCTCGGGATCATGGCGCGCGAGGCGCAGCGGATGAACCGCCTCGTGCGCGACCTGCTGTCGCTGTCGCGCGTCGAGCAGGAGGAGCGGATGCGCCCGGGCGAGCGCATCGACATCGTCGCGGTCCTGCGCGGCGCCGTCGCGGCCCTGCGCCCGGTGGCCGAGGCCGCCAGCGTCGAGATCGAGATCCTCGGCGGCGAGGGGCCGGTGGCCTTGCCCGCCGATGCCGACCAGATGGCGCAGGTCTTCTCGAACCTCGTCGAGAACGCGGTGAAATACGGCGGCGCCGGCAAGACCGTGACGATCGAGATCACCCGCGACGCCCGCGACCCGGGCCTGCGCGGGCCCGCCGTCTGCTTCGCCGTCATCGACCGCGGCGAGGGCATCGACGAGATCCACCTGCCGCGCCTGACCGAGCGCTTCTACCGCGTCGACGCCCACCGCTCGCGCGAGAAGGGCGGCACCGGGCTCGGCCTCGCGATCGTCAAGCACATCCTCAACCGCCACCGCGGCCGGCTGAAGATCGAAAGCACCCGCGGCGAGGGCAGCCGCTTCACCGTGATCCTGCCCGACCAGTAGGCCGCCACCGGCGATCGGCGCCGACCGGTGTGGCGCTTGAAAAATCCGACCGTTTCGGTCAGTAGCTGCGGGACCAGATCAAGGGGCAGGGATGCCGGGCAGGGACCAGAACAGGGTGCGGAACGCGCGGCCCGCCAAGGGCATCCGCGGGGGGCTCCTTCTCGCCTCCGCGGCGCTCGCGCTGGCCCTCTCAGGCACCGCCCGCGGCGCGGATCCGGCCTTGTCCACGCCCGCGGCGCTCGGCGAGGCGCTGTTCTTCGACACCGGCCTCTCGCTCAACCGCAGCCAGTCCTGCGCCACCTGCCACGATCCCGCGACCGCCTTCACCGACCCGCGCGAGACGGTGGTCGGCCGGCCGGTCTCGCTGGGCGATGACGGCACCTCGATCGGCGACCGCAACGCGCCCTCGGTGGCCTATGCCGCGCTGACGCCGGTCTTCGGCCGCGATGCCGAGGGCTGGATCGGCGGCCAGTTCTGGGATGGCCGCGCCCCCAGCCTGGCCGAGCAGGCCGGCGGCCCGCCGGTGAACCCGGTCGAGATGGGCCATCCCGACCATGCCGCCGTCATCGCCCGGATCGCGGCGAACCCGGCCTATGACGCGGCGTTCCGGGCGCTTTACGGGGCCGATGTCTTCGACGATGCCGAACGCGCCTACCTCGCGCTCGGCCTCGCGATCGAGGCCTATGAGAAGACGCCCGCATTCTCGAGCTTCGATTCCCGCTATGACCGCTGGCTGCGCGGCGAGGCCGAGCTGACCCGGCAGGAAGAGCTGGGGCGGGTGCTGTTCTTCTCGAACCAGTTCACCAACTGCCGCACCTGCCACCAGCTGCGCGACGACCCGATGGCGCCGGACGAGACCTTCACCACCTATCGCTACCGCAATATCGGCGTGCCGCCGAACCCGGCGGTCCGCGCGGTGAACGGGCTGACCGCCATCGACCTCGGGCTGGGGCAGAATCCGCTGCTGACGGGCGACGAGGCCGCGGCGGCGGCGGGCCGGTTCAAGATCCCGTCCTTGCGCAACGTCGCCGTCACCGGGCCCTACATGCACAACGGCGTCTTCGCGGACCTGCGCACGGTGGTGGTGTTCTACAACCGCTACAACTCGCGCGCCGAGGCCGCGCAGACCAACCCCGAGACCGGGCAGCCCTGGGGCGCGCCCGAGATCCCGGGGACGCTGGCGCTCGAGGAACTGGAACAGGGCCCGGCGCTCGACGACAAGCGCATCGACGCGATCGTGGCCTTCCTGAAGACGCTCACCGATGCGCGCTATGAACCGCTTCTGGCCGATCCGTGAGGAAATGGGGCGATCTCTTCGCGCAAGCGCCTGTTTTTCATTCCATAAATCGCGCATCTGACAGGGTGGATGCGGAATGATGCGACACTCCCATAATCGACGTTATGTAAATATTCCATTGATGCGCCGCGCGCAGCCTGCCAGCTACTGGACCAGATGCCCCATGCGGGTTAATCGGCGCTGACCCTGCCGTTTCCTCAACCGGAGCCCCCGGATGTCCTACACGACCTTCGACCGCGGCGTGAAGATCGCGCCTTCGATCCTCTCGGCCGATTTCGCGAACTTCGGCGCCGAGTGCCGCGCCGTCGAGGCGCAAGGCGCGCCCTGGGTGCATGTCGACGTGATGGACGGCCATTTCGTGCCGAACCTCACCTTCGGGCCCGCGACGGTCAAGGCGCTGCGCCCGCACATCAAGGGCGTGATGGACGTCCACCTGATGATCGCGCCGGTCGACGCCTATCTGCCCGCCTATGCCGAGGCCGGCGCCGACGTGATCTCGGCCCATTACGAGGCCGGCCCGCACATCCACCGCACGCTGCAGGCGATCCGCGGCCTTGGCTGCAAGGCCGGCCTCTGCCTCAATCCCGGCACGGCGATCGAACCGGTGGCCTATCTGCTCGACCAGGTCGACCTGATCAACGTCATGGGCGTGAACCCGGGCTTCGGCGGGCAGAAGTTCATCCGCTCGCAGCTGGAAAAGATCGCGGCGCTGCGCCAGATGATCGGCGCGCGCGAGATCCACATCCAGATCGACGGCGGCGTCGCCCGCGACACGATCGCCGAGATCCGCGCCGCCGGCGCCGATGTCTTCGTCGCGGGCAACGCGGTCTTCTCGGGCGGCTCGGTCGACAAGCCGCAGGTCTATGGCGACAACATCGCGGCGCTGGTCGCGGCGGCGGGCTGATGCGGATCGTCTTCGACCTTGACGGCACGCTGATCGACTCGGTGCCGCAGATCCACGCGATCACCAATGCCGTCCTTGCCGAGAACGGTGTCGGGCCGCTGCCGATGGAACAGGTTAAATCGTTCGTTGGCAACGGCTTGCCGGCGCTTCTTGGACAGGTTTGCGAAGTCACCGCTCTCGATCCGACGCCCGCGCGGATCGAAGCGATGCGCGCAAGGTTCGAAGATCTTTACGCAAGCGATTTCAACGGCCTGACGGTCTATCCTGACGTGATGGATGTGCTTTCGCAGCTGCGCGCCGCGGGCCACGCGCTCGGCCTCTGCACCAACAAGCCGAACGGCCCGACGCTGGCGACGCTGCGCCATCTGGGCCTCGACAGCCTGTTCGACTGCGTGATCGGCGGCGACAGCCTGCCGGTGCGCAAGCCCGATCCCGCGCCGCTGCACGCCGCGCTGGACGCGCTGGGCAGCACCGGGCGCATGGCCTATGTCGGCGACAGCGAGGTCGACGCCGATTGCGCCGCTGCAGCTGGTGTGGATTTCCTATTCTTCACAGAGGGATATCTGCGGCGTGAAAAGCAAAGCCTGAAGATCCGAGCCGAGTTTTCGCGCTTCGGCGACCTGCCGGCCCTGATCGCCGCGCTGGCAGCTGGCGACGAAAGCCGTTGAACCGGCCCGGGCTTCGGGCCTAGATCGCGGTCAGGCCAGAGCGCCTGGCAGAGGGCCCGGCACGAGGGCCCGGCAAGAGGGAGAGACCCCGATGGACATCCGCCCCGTGATCGACGGCTTCGCCGCCGCCCCGCAGATCACGATCGACGAGATCCCCGACGCGGCGGCGCAGGGCTACCGCACGCTGATCTGCAACCGCCCCGACGGCGAGGAACCCGGCCAGCCGAGCGCCGAGGAAATGCGCGCCGCCGCCGAGGCCGCGGGAATGAGCTTCCACTACCTGCCGGTGTTCCCGGGCGGCTTCTCGCAGGATCTCGTGGCCGAGATGCGCGACCTGCTCGACGGGGCCGAGGCGCCGGTGCTGGCCTATTGCCGGTCCGGCACGCGCTCGACCTTCCTGTGGGGCCTGTCGCAGGCGGGGCTGCGCCCGGCGCCCGAGATCCTCGCCGCCGGCGCCTCCGCGGGCTATGACCTGCGGCCGATCGCGCCTGCGCTGGGCTGACCGGGGCTAAACCCGCCCGGTCAGCACCGCGCGCAACGCCTTCCAGCGACGCGAGAATTCCGACAGCCCCAGCGAGCCGGCCGTGATCCGGGCCGGCTCGCGCAGCGCCTGGCGCAACACCGCGCCGGCCCCCGCGGCCGGCCAGAGCGCCGGCTGCGCCGCGCCCGGCAGCCGCGGCATCGCCCGCGCCCTGTCCAGCGCCGCAAGGCCCGCCCGGGCGAGGTCTGCCGCGGCCTCGGGGTGAGCCGGCAGCACCTCCCTGCCCCGCGCCGTCAGCTCGGCCAGCGCCGTCAGCCAGTTCGCCGCGCCCAGCGCGCGCCCGACCGCGGCCCCCTGCGCCGGATCGCCGCCAAGTGCGGCCACCGCCGCCGCCATCACCCCGCCCGACGTCGCATCGATATGCGAAAGCAAGGCCTCGGAATCGTTGAAAGGTTCGTTCCAGGCATCGCGCTTGCGCGCCTCGGCCGCCGCGACCAGCGGCGCGACGTCCAGCCCCCGCGCGGCGATCATCGCCGCCAGCGGCCCCGCGACTTCGTGATGCGGCGGCACCGCGCCGGCCGCGGCGCGCTCGACGGTGTCGATCCACCATTGCAGCCGCATCTCGGCCACCATCGGCTCGGCCGAGACGAAGGGCGCGCGCGCGATCTCGAGGTTGAAGGCATAGAGCGGCCAGAGCACCGCCTGTGCCGCCGCGGGCGCGGCATGGGTGGCATGGGCGCGGGCGGGGTCGCCCTCGGTCACCAGCCGGCGGCAGGCCTCGACATCGCTCATGCCGCGCGGCCCGCGCCGGCGACCGCGGCGTCGCGCACCAGCTTCCAGTTCACCGCGTCCAGCAGCGCCTCGAACGAGGCGTCGACGATATTGGCCGAAACGCCGACCGTCGACCAGCGGTGGCCGGCCGAATCCTCGCTGTCGATGATCACCCGGGTCACTGCCTCGGTGCCGCCCTGGGTGATGCGCACCTTGAAGTCGACAAGCTTCATGTCTTCGACAACATCCTGATAAGGCCCAAGATCCTTGGCCAGCGCATTCCACAGCGCGTTGACGGGACCGCGATCGTTGCCCTCGGCATCCAGCGATTCCGACACCGACAGCATGGTCTGCGCGCCGATGCGCAGCACCACCACCGCCTCGGACAGGGTCGCCGTCCGGCGCCGCTCGACGGTGACGCGGAAGCGCTCGATCTCGAAGAACGACGGCATCAGCCCCAGCGCCCGCCGCGCCACCAGTTCGAACGAGGCCTGGGCGCCGTCATAGGCATAGCCCTGATCCTCGCGCCGCTTGATCTCTTCGAGGATGCCGCCCAGCCGCGCGTCGCCGGGTTCGACCGCAAGGCCCATCGCCGACAACCGCGCGCGCAGGTTCGACTGCCCGGCCTGGTTCGACATCGGGATCACCCGCTCGTTGCCGACGGTGGCGGGATCGACATGTTCGTAATGGCCCGGATCCTTCAGGATCGCGCTGACATGCAGCCCGGCCTTGTGCGCGAACGCCGAGGCGCCGACATAGGGCGCGCTGCGCAGCGGCACCCGGTTCAGGATGTCGTCAAGCTGTCGCGACAGCCGGGTGAGACCCGGAAGCGCATCGACGGAAACGCCGATTTCGTAATGGCTTGCGAACGGCTCCTTCAGCAGAAGGTTAGGGATCAGCGTCGTCAGGTTGGCATTGCCGCAGCGCTCTCCCAAGCCGTTCAGCGTGCCCTGCACCTGCCGCGCCCCGGCCTCGATCGCGGCGAGCGACCCGGCGACGGCGGTGCCGCAGTCGTCGTGGCAATGGATGCCCAGCCGCTCGCCCGGGATGCCGGCGGCGATGATCTCGGCGGTGATGCGGCCGATCTCGGCCGGCAGCGTGCCGCCATTGGTGTCGCACAGCACGATCCAGCGCGCGCCCGCGTCGAGCGCGGCGCGCAGGCAGGCCAGCGCGTGGTCGCGGTCGGCCAGCCAGCCGTCGAAGAGATGCTCGGCATCGAACAGCGCCTCGCGGCCCGATGCGGTGACATGCGCGATGGAAGCGGCAATGTTTTCAATGTTTTCCGCCGGGGAAATCCCCAGCGCGTGGTGGACCTGGCCGGCATGCGACTTGCCGACCAGGCAGACCGCCGGCGTGCGCGCATTCATCACCGCCGCCAGCACCTCGTCATTCTGGGCCGACCGGCCCGAGCGCTTGGTCATGCCGAAGGCGGTGAAGGTGGCGCGGGTGCGCGGGCGCTGCGCGAAGAACTCGCTGTCGGTGGGGTTGGCGCCGGGCCAGCCGCCCTCGATATGGTCGATGCCCAGCGCGTCCAGGGCTTCGGCGATGCGGATCTTCTCGGCGGTCGAGAACTGGACCCCCTGAGTTTGCTGGCCGTCGCGAAGCGTCGTGTCATAGAGATAGACGCGCTGTTTCATTCCTCATCTCCCATCTGAACTTCTGCCTGAATACATCTGATATAGCTCAGACAATCAGCGAAGTTCATCCACCTTCTCAGCCTTGAAATCCGGGCCCGGCAGCAGCTCGACCCCGGCTTTCGACATCCGCACCTCGACCCCTGCCGCGACCAGCGCCGCCTTCAGCGCATCGACCGGCGCGAAGTCCTTCGACGCCATCGCCGCCGCGCGCAGATCCGCAAGCCGCGCCGCCAGATCCGACAGGTCGACCTCGGGCGCCGCCGCCCAGTCGCCCATCCCGGGCAGCAGCAACCCCATCAGCCGGGCCGAGGCCACCAGCGCCGCAAGCTCCCCCGCCGCGGCAAGCGCGTGCAGCTCGGCAATGGCGCCCGCCGTGTTGAGGTCGTCGCCCAGCGCGGCGAGGACCGAGGGCGCCGCGCTCGCCGCGGGCTCGATGCCCGCGGTGAGCGCCCGCCACTTGCGCAGCGCGGCCCCGGCCTGGGATGCCTTCTCGGCCGTCCAGTCCATCGGCTTCGAATAATGCGTGCCAAGGAACACCATCCGGATCACCTCGCCCGGGACGCCCTTGTCCAGCAGGTCGCGCACGGTGAAGAAATTTCCAAGCGATTTCGACATCTTCCGCCCCTCGACCATCAGCATCTCGTTATGCATCCAGGTCGTGGCGAAGCCCTCGCCGGGGTGGGCGCAGCAGCTTTGCGCGATCTCGTTCTCGTGGTGCGGGAACTGCAGGTCGATGCCGCCGCCGTGGATGTCGAAGGACGCCCCCAGCAGGCCGCGCGCCATCGCCGAGCATTCGATGTGCCAGCCCGGGCGCCCGCGGCCCCAGGGGCTGTCCCAGCCCGGCAGCCCGTCGTCCGAGGGCTTCCACAGCACGAAATCCATCGGGTCGCGCTTGAACGGCGCGACCTCGACCCGGGCGCCCGCGATCATGTCGTCGACCGAGCGGCCCGAGAGCGCGCCATAGGCCGGGAACGAGCGCACGTCGAACAGCACGTGGCCCTCGGCCGCATAAGCATGGCCGCGCGCGATCAGCTCGGTGATCATCGTCACCATCTCGCCGATCCAGTCGGTCGCCCGCGGCTCGGCCGAGGGGCGCAGCGCGCCCAGCGCGTCCATGTCGGCGTGGTACCAGCCGATCGTCTCTTCGGTGCGCTGGCGGATCAGCTCTTCCAGGGTGCCGGGCGCGCCGGCCTCGCGCCGGGCGAGCGCGGTCGCGTTGATCTTGTCGTCGACATCGGTGAAGTTGCGCACGTAGCGCACGCTGTCGGCGCCGTAGACGGCCCGCATCAGCCGGAACAGCGTGTCGAACACCACCACCGGGCGCGCGTTGCCCAGGTGCGCGCGGTCGTAGACGGTGGGGCCGCAGACGTAGATCTTCACCTGCCCCGGCTGCACCGGGGTGAACGGCCGCAGCTGGCGGCTCTTGGAATCGTGAAGCCTGATCTCGATGCTGCGGTCCATGCGGCCGTTCTCCAAATCGCGCGCGGGTTGCCCTGCCATCGGCGGGTCACCCGGTTGTCCTTGCGAAGAACGAGGGAACGGCCCGCCTGACGTCGTCAGCGGGTAATGCAGATGATCAGGGTGATCCGCGCCTGTTCCATGCCACGCCCCATAGCCGCGCCGCGCCGCCCGGGCAAGCGAAATCACCGCTCGCGGCGGATCGCCCGCCGTGGCAGGCTGGCGCCATGACCGATCCCGCCGCCCTGCCCGGCCCAACGTCGGACCAAGCATCCGGCCCGACGTCGGGCCCGTCCCCGGACCCGCTGCGGGCCCGGATCGGCGCGATCTGCGCCGCGATGCCCGGGGCCGTGCTGGAGCATCCCTGGGACGGCGGCCACGACGCCTGGAAGCTGGGCGGCAAGATCTTCGCGCTGGTCGGCGCGCGCGGCACCCATGTCAGCGTCAAGACCGACAGCCCCGAGACCGCGGCGATGCTGATCGAGGCCGGGCTGGCCGCGCGCGCGCCCTATCTGCACCGCTCCTGGGTCGCGGTGCCGCTCGGGGCCGCCGAGGACGAGCTGGCGCACCGGGTCCGCGTCAGCTGGCGGCTGATCCGCGCCGGTCTGCCGAAGCGGCTGCAGGCCGGGCTGCCGGAGGCGCCCTGATCGGTTTCCCTGACCGGTTCCGGCTGTGGCCGGCTAGAGCCGCGAGAGCACCGAGCGGGCGGCGCGCAGGCCCGGCGGCTCGCCGCCCTCGCCCAGCCGCTGCATGGTCAGCGCCATCGCCTCTTCCTGCGCCGCGCGTGCGGGGCCGGGATCGACGAGCGCCGCCAGCGCCGGGGCGATCGCCTCGGGGCGGCAGGCGCGGCCCAGGAATTCGGGCACCGCGCGGGTGTCGGAGACGAGGTTGACCAGCGTCACCGTGTCGATCTTCAGCAGCATCCCGATCAGCACCCGGCTGAGCGGCGCCATGTCATAGGCGATGACCATCGGCACCCGGTTCGCCGCCAGTTCCAGGCTGACCGTCCCCGAGGCCGCGAGCGCGAGATCGGCGGCGGCGAAGGCCGCGCGCTTGTCCTCGGGCGTCTCGACGATGATCGGCGCCACCGGCCAGCGCGCCGACATCTCGCGCACCATGACCGAGACGCCGCGCACCGTCGGGAGCACCACCCGCATCTCGGGCACCCGGTCGCGCAGCCGCATCAGGCTTTCGTCGAACCGCGCCGCCAGCCGCGACACCTCGCCCTTGCGCGAGCCCGGCAGCGCCAGCACCAGCGGCGCGTCGGGGGCGATGTCATGGGCGGCGCGGAAGGCCGCGACCTCGGCCGCGTCGGCGCGCGGCTCGCAGACCACCGGGTGGCCGACGAAATCGCAGGTCATGCCCGCGGCTTCCATGTAGGGCGGCTCGAACGGCAACAGCGCGAGGACATGGTCGACCGCGGTCGCCATCTTCATCGCCCGTCCCGGGCGCCAGGCCCAGACCGAGGGCGCGACATAGTGGATCTGCCGGATCCGGCCCGTCTGGCCCCCCGTCCCGCCCGCCTGGGCCGCCCGCACGAGGCGCTGGACGCGCAGGCCGAAATCGGGGCTGTCGATGGTGATCAGCGCGTCGGGCGCGCGGGCCAGGCAATCGGCGGCGGCCTCGGCGATGCGGGCCTTCAGCTGGCGGTACTTCGGCAGCACCTCCCAGATGCCCATGACCGAGAGTTCCTCCATCGGGAACAGGCTCACCAGCCCCTCGGCCTCCATCAGCGGGCCGCCGATGCCATGCACCTCGACCCCGGGGGCGAGCGTGCGCAGCCCGGCGATCAGCGCGGCACCGAGCCGGTCGCCCGAGGCCTCGCCCGCGATGAGGTAGATCCGCGGGCCGGTCGCCCCGGGCGCGGGCGCGGTCACGGCTGGCGCGACCACAGGAACAGGCCCGCCTTCTCCGCCTCGGCGATCATGCCCTCGCGGTCGATGCACAGCACGCCGCCGGCCTCCCAGACCACGCCGCCAAGGCCGGCCTCGGCCGCCTTGCGCACGGTGATCGGGCCGATCGCGGGCAGGTCGACGCGGCGCTCCTGCCCCGGTTTCGGCGCCTTGTAGAGGATGCCCTTCGCGCCGGCCGGATCGGGGCGCGTCACCAGCGCCTGCGTCGCGCCGACGAAGTCGAGCATCGCGTCGGTCCCGGGCAGCGCCTCGATCGCGAGGCACAGGCCCTGCGCCACCACCGCCGACTGCCCGACATCGACCGAGCCGAGCGCCTCGACGATGCCCGCCGCGCGCGCGGCGTCGCGCCGGTCGCCGTCCGAGGGCGCGCCGGTCAGCAGGCCGGCCCCGGGCACGAGATCGGGGGCGACGTCATGGGCGCCGACCACCTTCAGGTCCCATTCCTCGAAGATCGCGATCACCTCGCGCAGGGTGGCGTCGTCGCCGTCCTGCATCGCGCCCATCAGCCGCGGCACCAGCTGCGCGGTTTCGGGGTCGAAGCTGCGCAGGTCCAGCTGCGGGCGCCGCGCGGCGCCGCCGAACACCACCCGGCCGACGCCGCGGCGCGTGAGTTCATTGAGGAACGGCACCAGCCGCTCGACCCGGAACTCGATCTGGGCGCCGCCCTCGATCTCGGTCGGGAAGCCTTCCAGCTGGCAGACCACATAGGGTTCGCCGCGGGCGTTCAGCGTGCGGGCAAGAAGCGACGGCAGGGCACCGGTGCCCGAGATGATGGCGGTTTCGGACATGGATCTTCCGGGCCTTACTGCGGCGTGAGGAAACTGCGGTCGGACGGACCGAGAATGAACGCAAGCACTTCGGCCGCGAGGGTGCCCGGCTCGGCCGTCTCGGCCGCGGCGCGGGCGCTTTCGCGGAAATTGCCCTCGGACAGGCGCTGGTACAGCTCGCGCAGGGCGACGATCTGCGCCCGATCGGTGCCGCGGCGCTTGAGCCCCACGAGGTTCAGCCCGTCGAGATGCCCGCGCGGCCCCTGCACGAGGCCATAGGGCAGCACGTCCGCGGTGACCATCGACACCGCGCCGATGATCGCGCCGCGCCCGATGCGCACCCACTGGTGCACCCCCGACAGCCCGCCGACGATCACGTCGTCCTCGATCACGCAATGCCCGGCGAGCGCCGAGTTGTTGACCAGGATCACCCGGTCGCCGACCTGGCAGTCGTGCGCCACGTGGCTTCCGGCCATGAACAGCCCGTCGTCGCCGACGCGGGTGACCATGCCGCCGCCCTCGGTGCCGGTGTTCATCGTCACGTGTTCGCGGATGCGGTTGCGCGCCCCGATCACCAGCCGGCTTTCCTCGCCCTTGAACTTCAGGTCCTGCGGCACCTCGCCCAGCACGGCGAACGGGAAGACCACGGTGCCCTCGCCGATCTCGGTGGTGCCGGTGACCACGGCGTGGTTGCGGATCACCACGTCCCGGCCCAGCGTCACCCGGGCGCCGATCAGCGCCAGCGCGCCGACCTCGCAGCCCGGGCCGATCACGGCGCCGTCTTCGACCACGGCCGAGGGGTGGATCCTTGCGGTGGGATCGATCGCCATCGCGGTGTCAGGCTCCCTGTGCGGACGCGAGGTCCATCATCGCGGTGAACTCGGCCTGGCAGGCCAGCTGGCCATCGACGGTGGCGCGGCCCTCGAACTTCCAGATCTTGCCGCCGCCGCGCTTGGCCACGACATGCAGTTCCAGCACGTCGCCCGGCACCACCTTGCGGCGGAACTTGCAGGCGTCGATGCCCATGAAATACACCAGCATGTTCTTGTCGGCGAGATCCATCGACACGCCGACCATCACCGCCGCGGTCTGCGCCATCGCCTCGACGATGGTGACGCCGGGCATGATCGGGGCGGCCGGGAAGTGGCCCTGGAAATGCGGTTCGTTGAAGGTGACGTTCTTCACGCCCGTGGCCGAGACCATGGGAACGATGTCGCGCACCTTGTCGATCAGCAGGAAAGGGTAGCGGTGCGGGATGATCCGCTGGATCAGGTGGATGTCCGCCTCGGTGGGCCTGTCGACCGGCTTCGCCGCCGCGGCCGCGCCCGTCTCGAGGGTCTGAGCGTCGGTCTCGGTCATGACAGGTCCTTTCTGGTGCCCGCGGTGCCACGGTGGGCGGGGTCGTTACGGTCGGGTCTTGCTAACAATTCGGGTCGGGAAGGGCAAGCCGCGCGCCATGCCGTGGCCGCCGCGCCGCCCCGTCAGGGCGGCGGCGCCGCGCCGGATGGCGGCGGCGCGGCCGGTGCTTCCGGCGGCTGCTCCGTGGACTGGCCGGTGGGCTGCCCGGTCGACTGATCGGCGGGCTGCTCTGCGGACTGGCCGGCGGGCTGCTCGGTGGACTGGCCGGCGGGCTGATCCCCCTCGTCGGGGTTGGCGCTGCGCGGCGGGCCGTCGCCCAGCCGGGCGTCGACCGCCTGCACCGCGGCATCGGTCACGTCGAGCGAGTTCAGCGACAGCAGCACCACCCGCGCATCGACGATCGCCGCCGCGCCGCGCTGGCGCAGCAGGTCGCGCAGCGCCGGCACCGCGGCCGAGAAGAAGGCCCGCCGCTCGGCGTCGCGGCGGCTGGTCAGGGCGCGGGCCTTGGCCTCCTGCGCCTGGCGGATGCCCACCACGCGCTCGTCGAAGCTGTCGGCGGCGGCGCGGAAGCTGTCGGCGGGCATCGTCGGGCGGCGGTCGGCCAGGCTGCGCTCCTCGGTGGCGAGATCGCTTTCCAGCCGCCGGTTCTCGGCCTGCAGGTCGGCGGCGTCGGCGTCGAATTCCGCCTGCACGCGCCGGCCCCAGCGGGACTGGGTGAACAGGCGTTCCTCGTCGAGGATCAGAAGCGGCGCGGGGGCTGCCGGTGCCGGCCCGTCGACCGCGGCCCCGAGCGAGAAGGCGCCCGAGCCGAAGTCGACCGACTGCGCCGCGGCGCCGGGTGGCCGCAGCGGCCAGAGGGCCGCGGCAGCGACCAAGGCGCTGGCGACCAGGGCGGTGGCGATCCCCCCGCCCCGGTGGAACCTGGCGCGCAAGGCCATGGCCGGATCAGAACTGGGTCGAGACCGTGAGGTCGAAGTTCTGTTCCTTGTCATAGTCTTCCTTGGCCAGCGCCTTCGAGAAGTTCAGGCGCAGCGGCCCGATCGGCGTGTCCATGAAGACCGAGAAGCCGGCCGCGGCGCGGATCTTGGCGCTGTCGTCGACAAGCCCGGTGCCATCGCCCGAGGTCAGGCCGCCGTCGTTCTGGTCAAGCCCCCAGACCGAGCCGATGTCGAGGAACAGGCCGCCCTTGATGCCGTATTCCTCGGGC
The DNA here is from genome assembly GCF_037095655.1 of Frigidibacter sp. MR17.24. Classification (NCBI taxonomy): domain Bacteria; kingdom Pseudomonadati; phylum Pseudomonadota; class Alphaproteobacteria; order Rhodobacterales; family Paracoccaceae; genus Frigidibacter; species Frigidibacter sp. MR17.24. Next base: position 685,846 of record NZ_JBAWKE010000001.1, on the reverse strand, counting down.
AGGCCCAGCGGGAATTCGGCATCGAACTTCGCCACGGCATAGTAGTTGCCGCCCAGCGGGTCCTCGTTGTCGACCTCCATGTCGCGCGGGCCGATGCCACGGCTTTCGAAGCCGCGCATCTGGCTGCCCCAGAACCGGTCGGTGACCCGGCTGTCATAGCCGCCGAAGGTGTTGAACGCCCCGCCCTCGAGCCCGGCGCGCAGCGTCCAGTCGCCGTTGAACACCTCGCGGTCGGCCACGGCCGAGGCCGAGGTCTTGATCGCCTTCACGTCGCCGCCAAGGCCGTAGAACTCCTGCCCGAAGGACAGTTTCAGCCCGCGGTCGTTGGCCAGGCCCGAGCGGCGGCTGTCGTAGTCGATCGAGTACTTGACGCCGAAGCCGTTGGTCTTGCCTTCCTCGTCGTGCAGGATGGCCGAGCTGTCCTCGTCGACGCTGTAAAGCTCGTTCTGCTTGGCCAGCAGGCCGACCTCGGCGCGCATGGTCTCGTTCAGCGGGAAGCCGAAGGTCGGCTCGATCCCGATGAGGTCCATCGAGTAGTCGGCATTGTCGTTGTCGTAGGTGCGGTAGTAGGCGTCGAAGCCCGCCGACAGGTCGCGCCCCAGGAAGGCCGGCTCGCGGAAGCTGATGCGCGAGGTGCCGCTGGAATTCGTCGTGTTGATCGACACGCCCAGATACTGGCCGCGGCCGAGGAAGTTGCGTTCCGACAGCGACAGCGCGACGCCGGCGCCGGCATCGACGCCGTAGCTGAAGCCGAACGAGAGCGAGCCGGTGGGCTGTTCGGTCACGTTCACGTCGACCAGCACCTGGTCGGCGGCCGAGCCCTGCCGGGTGTCGACCGAGCTGCTGGAGAAGAACCCGAGCGCGCGGATGCGCTCGGCCGCCTGGCGGATCTCGGTCGGGTTGAAGGGGTCGCCCTCGACGGTGCGGAACTGGCGCCGGATCACGCGGTCAAGCGTGGTGGCGTTGCCCTCGATGTCGATGCGCTCGACGAAGATGCGCGGGCCGCGGGTGACCTTGAAGGTCACGTCCAGCGTCTGGGTCCGGGGGTTGCGCACGATCTGCGGCTCGATCCGGATGAAGTCCATGCCGTTGCGGGTGGCCATGGCCTCCATGCGGGCGATCGAGTTGTCGATGCCGTTGGGCGAATAGGTCCCGCCTTCCGAGATGCGGATGCCCTTCTGGAACATCGCGGCATCGACGCCCGGGATCTCGGAGGTCACGCCGACATGGCCATAGGTGTACTTCAGGCCTTCGCGGACGTTGTAGGTCAGGAAGAAGGCGCCGCGGTCGGGGGCGAATTCGTTCGCGATCCCCAGCAGCTGGAAGTCGATGTAGCCGCGCGAGCGGTAGAAGTCGGTCAGCAGCTGGCGGTCGAGGCCCTGGCGTTCCTCGGAATAGGTGTCGCGCTGAACGAAGGTGCGCAGCAGGCCCGCCTGCTTGGTCGACAGGACCTCGCGCAGGCGGCGGTCGGAATAGGCGCGGTTGCCGGTGAAGGCGATGCGCTCGACCTCGGTGATGCGGCCTTCCGAGATCTCGAACACCAGGTCGACGCGGTTGCCATCGCGGCGGATCACCTTCGGGGTGACGCGGGCGTTCGGGCGGCCGGATTCGGCATAGGCCTGAGCGATGGTCGCGGCGTCGGATTCGGCGCGGGCGGCGACATAGGGGCCCGAGGATTTCGACCGCACGAGCGAGGTCATCTGCTCGTCCTTGATCCGGGCGTTGCCCTCGAAGGCGACGGTGTTGATCACCGGGGCCTCGGCGACGCGGATCACCAGCGTGCCGCCCTGCGGCGCAAGCTCGACCGTCTCGTAGAGGCCCGACTCGACCATGCGGCGGGTCGCCTCGTTCAGCTGCCCGGCCGAGACCGGCTGGCCGGCCGCGATTCCGGACTGGCTGGCGACGGTGCCGGCATCGATGCGGGTGTTCCCCTCGACCCGGATCGACGAGAAGCTGTATTCCTGCGCATAGGCCGGAGCGTAGATCGTCGTGGAAACGATTGTCGTGGAAAGGAAAATCGCCGTCCCGGTCAACAAGGACCGCAACGCATGGCTTCGGGTCCCCACGCTGCGGCCAGCGCGATGCACTTTCGCCATAAGTCCCTCTCCCACCTGCTCGGGTTGTCGTTGGGATTTGAGTAACTTGATTGTTCCGGCATGTCAAAGCCGGCCCGCAGGTTGCGCTAGGTATTGTGCCCTCAGAGTCACGATGCGCGAAAACCTGCGCAAATCCACGGCACCGCCGCGGCCGGCCTGCGCGAGGGATTTTCGAAGACGGTCCGGGGGTTGTGACGGATCCGCCGGGCACACCTCCGCCGGGCGTCGCGGCGCGCGCGGCCCGGTCGGCGAGCGACGGATCGGTCAGGGTCGGGGGACCGGCGTCGGGGGGATCAGGGTTGCAGCAGCTCGGGCGCGATCTGGATCAGGCGCAGGCCGATGGCGGTGCCGCCCAGCAACCCGGTCAGGATCGCCAGAGGCATCGCGAGGCGTTCCCAGTGCAGGTCGATGACGAGCCGCAGCTTTTCGGCGCTGTCGCGCAAGGTCACCATGGCACCCGTTCCCTGTCCGGTCCGGCCGCGGCATGCGGCCCGAATTCGCGTCAAGGTTTAGGTGGGGTTTGTGGCGCCATTGCGGCGCGCGCCGGGCGGTGATGCGACCGACGCGCGAAACCCGTGCCTAGCAGCGCAGGTCGTTGGTCAGCCCGAAGGCCATCAGCGCCAGCACGATCGCGAAGCCGCAGGTCATCAGCACGCCCATCGCCCGCTCCGACGGCGGCTTGCCGCGGATCGCCTCCCAGGCGTGGAACACCAGGTGGCCGCCGTCCAGCACCGGGATCGGGAACAGGTTCATCATCCCCACCGCCGTCGACAGCACCGCGAGGAACCACACGAAGTTCGACAGCCCCGCCGAGGCCGCCTGCCCCGAGGTTTCGGCGATGCCGATCGGCCCGCGCAGGTTGCAGGTCGAGATCGCGCCCGAGACCATGTGCGTCAGCGCCGAGAGCGACGAGCGCACGACGAAGGCGACCTCGGCCGTGCCGGCGCGCACCGCTTCGAACGGGCCCACCGCCTCGGTCACCGGGGTGAAGAACAGCTCGCCCGCGATGCCCATCTTGTAGCTGGTCTCGAACCCGCCGTCGCGCAGCGGCAGGTCGGTGCGCCGCGGCGACAGCGTCGCCTCGACCGGCTGGCCGTCGCGCCACAGCCCCAGCACCAGCGCCCGGCCCTCGGATCCCTCGACGATGTCCTGCATCTGCGCGAAGCTGGCGATGGGCTGGCCGTCGATCGCGGTGACCACGTCGCCCGCGCGCAGGCCCGCGGCGGCGGCGGCGCTGTCGGGCACCACCTGCGCCACCCGCGGCGGCAGGATCTGCGGGCCCTGCGCCTCGGTCTCGGTGCCGTCGCGCTCGACCCGGTAGGTGAGCGTCGCGCGGTCCTTCAGCGCCTCGGCCGCAAGGTTCAGCGCCGCGTAATCGGGGGTGTCGATGCCTTCGACCGACAGGATGCGGTCGCCGGGGCGCAGCGTCACCGTCTCGCCCGGCAGCGCGCTGAGCGTGCCGATCTCGGGCGCGTCGGTGGCGCGGCCGGCCACCAGCATCACCGCGGCGAACAGCACCGCCGACAGGATGAAGTTGAACACCGGCCCCGCCGCGACCGTCGCCGCCCGCGCCCAAAGCGGCGCGCCGTGCATCGTGTGGCGCCGCTCGTCCGCGTCCAGCCGCGCCATCGCCGCGCCGTCGGCCCCGGCCGAGGCGGCATTCGCGTCGCCCAGGAACTTGACGTAGCCGCCGAAGGGCAGCGCCGCGATCTGCCAGCGGGTACCGCGCCGGTCGGTGCGCGCCCAGATCACCGGCCCGAAGCCGATCGAGAAGACCTCGGCCCGGATCCCGGACCAGCGCCCGACGATGTAATGGCCGTATTCGTGGATCGCGACGATGATCGACAGGGCGACGACGAAGGCGACCAGCGTCCAGATCAGCGATCCGAACTGCGGCGCCAGACTTGCAATCACTTCCACGCCCCGCTCCCCGCGACCAAGTTACACATCCGCACGCGCCGCGATCTCCTCGCGCGCCAGCGCCCGGGCCTCGCGATCGGCCTCGCTGAGGTTATCGAGCGAGAAGGCGACATTTCCAAGGCCGGAACCGGCTGACATTCGCGCGAGCACGCGCTCGACCACCGTGGCCATGCCGGTGAAGCGCACCCGCCCCTCGATGAAGCCGTCGAGCGCCGCCTCCTTGGCGGCGTTGAACACCGCGCCCGCGGCGCCGCGGATCGCCATCACCTCGCGCGCCAGCGCCAGCGCCGGGTAGCGCGCCGGATCGGGCGCGGCGAAGCTCAGCCGCCCGATCGCCGCCAGATCCAGCCGAGCGACCGGCAGGTCGGCGCGGTCGGGCCAGTTCAGCGCATAGCCGATCGCGTGGCGCATGTCGGGCGCGCCCAGATGCGCCATCAGCGCCCCGTCGCGGAACCCCACCAGCGCGTGCACCATGCTTTCGGGATGCACCAGCACCTCGATCTGCGCGGGCTCGAAGCCGAAATACTCGCGCGTCTCGATCACCTCGAGCGCCTTGTTGAACATCGAGGCCGAGTCGATGGTGATGCGCTGGCCCATGTCCCAGTTCGGATGGCTCGACGCCTCGGCCACGCTCGCCCCCGCCAGCCGGTCGAGCGGCCAGTCGCGGAAGGCGCCGCCCGAGGCGGTGATGATCACCCGCTCGACCGCGGTCATCTCCTCGCCCACCAGCGCCTGGAACACCGCCGAATGCTCGCTGTCGACGGGCAGGATCCGCGCGCCGTGGCGCGCCGCGGTCTCAAGCAGCAGCGGGCCCGCGGTGACGAGGCTTTCCTTGTTGGCCAGCGCCAGCGTCGTGCCCTGCGCCAGCGCCGCGAGCCCGGGCGCGAGCCCGGCGAAGCCGACGATGCCCGACATGATCCAGTCGGCGGGGCGGCAGGCGGCCTCGACCAGCGCGGCCTCGCCGGCGGCGGCCTCGATCCCGGTGCCCGCCAGCGCCGCGCGCAGCGCCGCCAGCCCGGCCGGGTCTGCGGTCACCGCGACCTCGGCCCGCAGCGCGATCGCGATCTCGGCCAGCCGGGCGATGTTGCGCGCGCCGGTGACGGCGACGGTGTGATAGGCGGCCGGGCCGCCCGCGCGCAGCACCAGATCGACCGTGCTTTCGCCGATCGAGCCGGTCGCGCCGAAGATCGAGATCCGGCGTGGCGCCGGGCCCGGGCGGGCGGCGGGCGCGGAGGTGTCGAAGGCGAGGACGTCAGAGCGCATCATACCATCCTGGCCTCAGGTCCTTACCTCGGGGACAACGACGATCATGGCCACGACCAGCATGACGATCGCCGCGCCCAGAAGGCCGTCGAAGCGGTCGAGAAGCCCGCCGTGGCCCGGGATCAGGTTCGAGCTGTCCTTGACCCCGGCGCGGCGCTTGATCGCGCTTTCGGCGATGTCGCCAAGCTGGCTGGCGAAGGCGATCGCGGCCGAGATCCAGGGCAGGTCGGCCCCGGCGGTGGTGAAGCCGTTGAAGGCCAGCCCCACCAGCGCCGCCGCGATCCAGCCGGTGACGACGCCGGCCCAGGTCTTCTTCGGGCTGACGCGGGGCCAGAACTTCGGCCCGCCGATCAGCCGGCCGCCGAAATAGCCGCCGATGTCGGAGGCCACGACCACCAGCACCAGCCAGATCAGCCACAGCCCGCCATGGTCGGCGCGGAAGGTCACAAGCCCGTAGGCCGCCTGCAGGATCAGCACCGAGTAGACGACGAAGATGGCCTTGTCGCGCAGCGGCAGCACCAGCGCGATGATCGCGGGCAGCGCGATCAGCACCCCGCCCCAGCCCCAGCCGAAGTTCCCGACCCCGCCGCCCAGCGCGGGCCAGGTCTCGCGCGCGCCGACCGCGACCAGCAGCCCCAGCGCCGCCAGCAGCCCCAGCGCGCGGCTGCCGTTGCCGCCCTCGCGCTTGAGCATCTGCGCCAGTTCCCACACCATCAGCCCGCCGGCGATGATCGCGAGCCCCGCGAACCACCAGCCGCCCAGCCAGATCAGGAAGATCCCGCCCCCCGCCATCGCGAGGCCGGAGGCCAGCCGGGGCCCGAGATCGGCCCAGCGTCCTGTCGCCTTTGAAGTATCGCCCATGTTCTACCTTCCGGAGGTCCGTGCCCGGCCGCGCGCGGCGGCACCGGCACCCCTCCCAGCTTCTGCGTCCGGCCTCAGCCGGTCAGCACCGCCCCGAAACGCCGTTCGCGCAGGCCGAAGCGGGTCAGGATCTCGGCCAGGTGCTCGGGCGTGAAATCGGGCCAGAGCGTCGGGGTGAATTCATACTCCGAATACGCCGCTTGCCAAGGCAGGAAGTTCGAGGTCCGCGTCTCGCCGGAGGTGCGGATCACCAGGTCGGGATCGGGCGAGCCCGCGGTGTCGAGCCGCGCCTCGAGCGCGGCCTGGTCGCAGTCCTCGAGCGTGAGCAGCCCGGCCTGGACATCCGCCGCCAGCTGCCGCGCCGCGCGCGCCAGCTCGTCCCGGCCGCCGTAGTTGATCGCGACGTTGAACTGCAGCAGGCGGTTGCCCGCCGTGCGCCGCTCGATCGCGCACATCAGCTGCTGCAGCTTGGGGTCCAGCCGCGAGCGGTCGCCGATGAAGCGCAGCCGCACCCCGGCCGAGGACAGCTCGTCCGCCTCGCGCCGGATGTAGCGCGCGAAGATCGACATCAGGCCGATGACCTCTTCGGTCGAACGCTTCCAGTTCTCGGTCGAGAAGGCGTAGACGGTGATGTGGCCGATGCCCAGCTCGGGGCAGGCGCGCACCAGTTCGCGCACCCGCTCGGCGCCCTTGCGGTGGCCCACCAGCCGCGGCCAGCCGCGGCTTGTCGCCCAGCGGCCGTTCCCGTCCATGATGAAGGCGACGTGCAGGTCCGTGGCCCCCTGGGCCGTCTTGGTGGTCGCGTCGTTTGCGGCCATCGGTGCCGAACCTCGCTTGCCTGTCACTTGTGGTTGATCCTGACCCGGAGAGGTTGCCCGCGCAAGTGCGGAACCCCCTCCGGGGCGATTAAGGTCCTCAGACCTGCATGATCTCGGCCTGCTTGCCTTCCAGCGCCTTGTCCACGGAAACAATCATCTTGTCCGTCAGGTTTTGGACTTCGTCCGACCACAGCTTCTGGTCGTCCTCGGACATGCCGTCGCCCTTGGCCTTCTTGATCTGGTCCATGCCGTCGCGGCGCACGTTGCGGATCGCGACGCGGGCATGTTCGGCATATTGCGCGGCGACGCGGGTCAGCTCGCGGCGGCGCTCCTCGTTCAGCTCGGGGATCGGCAGCATGATGATGGTGCCGTTGGTCTGGGGATTGATCCCGAGGCCGCTCTCGCGGATCGCCTTCTCGACCTTGCCCACCATCGCCTTGTCCCAGATGTTGAGCGTGACCATCCGCGGCTCGGGCACGTTGACGGTGCCCAGCTGGTTCACCGGCGTCATCTGGCCATAGGCCTCGACCATGATCGGCTCGACCATCCCGGCCGAGGCGCGGCCGGTGCGGAGCGAGGCGAATTCGGTGCGCAGCGCGGCCATCGCGCCTTCCATCCGGCGCTCAAGGTCATCCAGGTCGATCTCGATTTCGTCAGCCATGGCGGATCTTTCGTCTTGGTGTCGTTTGCTGCGCCGCCACGGGGGCGGCGCGATCGCGAGAAGCTATAGCCGAGGTGGCGGGCGAAGGATAGTCGCGCGCCCCGCGCCGTGGCCAGTCCCCGCCAGTCCCTGACGGCCAGGCTGCGCGCCGGGGTGGCCTTTCACCGCCGGCACGTCACGGGCCGTCACTTCACGATGGTATAGGTGCCCTGCCCCGCGAGGATGCCGCGGAAGCCGCCGGGCTCGTCCAGCGAGAAGACGATGATCGGCAGCGCGTTGTCGCGCGCCAGCGCGATGGCCGAGGCGTCCATGACCCCCAGCCGCTTGGCCAGCGCCTCGTCGTAGCTGACGGTGTCGTAGCGCTTGGCGTCCTCGAACTTCTTGGGGTCCTTGTCGTAGACCCCGTCGACCTTGGTGCCCTTGAAGATCGCCTGGCAGGCCATCTCGTTGGCGCGCAGCGTCGCCGCGGTGTCGGTGGTGAAATAGGGGTTGCCGGTGCCGGCGGCGAAGATGCAGACGCGCTTCTTCTCCAGGTGGCGCACGGCGCGGCGGCGGATGTAGGGCTCGCAGACCTGGTCCATCGGAATCGCGCTGATCACCCGGGTGTGGATGTCCAGCTGCTCGAGCGCGGCCTGCATCGCCAGCGCGTTCATCACCGTGGCCAGCATCCCCATGTAGTCGGCCGTCGTGCGCTCCATCCCCTGGGCCGAGCCCTGAAGCCCGCGGAAGATATTGCCGCCGCCGATCACCATGCAGATCTCGACGCCGAGGTCGTGGACGGTCTTCACCTCCTGCGCGATGCGCGCGACGGTCGGCGGATGCAGGCCGAAGCCCTGCGTGCCCATCAGCGCCTCGCCCGAGATCTTCAACAGAACGCGCTTGTATTTCACTGCCGGCAGAGCGGTCTGCGCGTCCCCGTCCATCATCATCAGGCCCTCGTTGCCGTTGTCGTGATCGGCGCGACCATGCAAGAATTCCCCCGAAGGTTCAACCGCCGACCGCCCGCCCTGCCCCCGCCCCGCCTTCTCGGACCGGCGGCGACTTGCCCAGCCGCGACCCGCCGGCTAAGCCCGCGCCAGCCCCAGCCGTGAAAGCCCGCCCGTGCCCCTGCAGGACCTGATCGCCACCGTTTCCCCCCGCAGCCCGGTGCTGATCGCGGGCCCGACGGCCAGCGGCAAGTCGGCGCTGGCGCTCGCGCTCGCGCAGGCGCAGGGCGGCGTGATCGTCAATGCCGACGCGCTGCAGCTGTGGTCGTGCTGGCGGGTGATCTCGGCCCGGCCCGACCCCGCCGACGAGGCGCGCGCGCCGCACCTGCTCTATGGCTGCCTCGCCCCGGGGGACGAGGCCTCGGTCGGGCACTGGCTGCGGCTGGTCGCCCCGATTCTCGACGCCTTCCGCGCCGGCGGGCCGCGACCGATCCTCGTCGGCGGCACCGGGCTCTACCTGTCGGCGCTGACCGAGGGGCTGGCCCGGATCCCGCCGGTCCCGGCCGCGATCCGGGCCGAGGCGACGGCGCTGCTGGCGCTCGGGACCGGGCTGTCGACGATGCTGCACATGCTGGATGCGCCGACGCGCGCGCGCCTCGACACCCGCAACCCGATGCGCGTCTCGCGCGCCTGGGAGGTGCTGCGCGCCACCGGGCGCGGGCTGGCCGACTGGCAGGCCGACACCGGGCCCGCGCTGCTGCCGCCCGCGGCCTGCACCCGGCTGCAGGTGGTGGCCGACCGCGACTGGCTCGCGCACCGCATCGACCGGCGCTTTGCGCAGATGGTCGGGGCGGGCGCGCTTGACGAGGCCCGCGCCGCCCTGCCCGGCTGGGACCCGGTCGCGCCCTGGGCCAAGGCGATCGGCGCGCCCGAGCTGATCGCGCACCTGCGCGGCGAGACCGACCTTGCGACCGCGGTCGCGCTGGGCCAGGCCGCGACGCGGCAATATGCGAAACGCCAGCGCAGCTGGTTCCGCGCCCGGATGCGCGACTGGCACCCGCTCGACGCGCAGGCGCTCGCCGCCGCGCCCGGGCCCGGCGACCGCCCCGCCGCCGCCGGTCCGTGACGGATCGGCCACTATCGCCGCGGCCGGCCGCGCCGCCACGGCTTTAGCATTGCGTTAACCCTTGGTGTTTCCGGGCCGCTGGCCTAGATTCGGCCGCGAACCAGGCCGGCGCGACCGGTCCTGGCGGCAAAAGCGAAACGATTGCGGGGACTTCTGCGTGAAGCTGTTTTCCGGCCCGGCCCTGTCCACCTTCCAGGCCCCGAAGGCCGCCCCGAAGCTTGACCTGCGGATGATCGCGATCCCGCGGCTGGCGCAGGGCGGGCGCTGGCGGGTCGAGGCGATGCGCAGCTATTCCGAGCCGGTGCTGTACTGGTTCACCCGCGGCCAGGGCCGGATCACCGTGGCGGGCGTCACCCGCGGCTATGGTGCGCATAATGCCGTGTTCATCCCCGCCGGCGTCATGCACGGGTTCGAGCTTGGCCACCAGGTGCACGGCACCGCCGTCTATTTCGGCCGCGAGCCGGCGATCGAGCTGCCGAAATCGCCCCAGCACCTGCGGATCCGCGACGCGGTCCCGCAGGGCGAGCTGTCGGGGATCCTCGACGCGATCGGGCGCGAGATGGACAGCCGCCGCGCCGGCCACGACCGCGCCGCGCTCAATCACCTCGGGCTGCTGTCGGTCTGGCTGGAACGCCAGATCGCCGAACAGCCGATCGACCCGCGCGCCGAGACCCGGCCCGATGCCGCGCGCCGCCTCGCCAACCGCTTCGCCACCATGCTCGAGAAGGACTTCCGCTCGGACCGCGGCGTGGCCGATTACGCCGCCGCGCTGGGGGTGACGCCGACGCACCTGACCCGGGTGTGCAACCGCACCTGCGGGCGCACGGCCCACGCGCTGCTCGCCGACCGCAAGATGCACGAGGCGCGGCGCCTGCTGACCGAAACCCGGCTGCCGGTGAACCAGGTCTCGTCGGAACTGGGCTTCGCCTCGGCCGCCTATTTCACCCGGGCGTTCCAGAACATGACCGGGACGACGCCCTCGGCCTTCCGCCGCGGCAACTGAGGGGTGTGCCCCGCGGGCGGCTGTCGCGCCTGCCGCAAGGGCACCCGGGGTCATCGCGGGTCATCGCCGGTCAAGCACTGGCCATCCATGTCGTTTTCGGTCGATGATGTGGCGATCCCGGGCGTTGACGTCGTGTCATAAACGGTCTGCTATGTGTGTGTGAGGCGGCAATCGCGCGGGTGGCCGCGGCCCCAGGGCCGACACCGGTGACGAGGCACAAAACCGACAGACCACCCACAGGGAGACGACGATGACCCATCACTTCCGCCGGAGCGGCCAGCTGCACCCGGCAGCGGCGCTTTACGCGCAGGAACACCGCGACGGCACGCTCAGCCGGCGCGAGTTCCTGACCCGCTCGACCGCGCTGGGGCTGACCGCCACCGCCGCCTACGGGCTGATCGGCCTGGCCGCGCCCGCGCGCGCCCAGGCGACCCCCACCGCCGGCGGCACGCTGCGCATGGACATGGAGACCAAGGCGCTCAAGGACCCGCGCACCTACGACTGGTCGCAGCTGGCGAACTTCTCGCGCGGCTGGCTCGAGAACCTCGTCGACTACATGCCCGACGGCACCTTCCGGCCGATGCTGCTGGAAAGCTGGGAGGTCAACGACGACGCGACCGAATACATGCTGAAGGTGCGCCAGGGCGTGACCTGGTCGAACGGCGACCCCTTCACCGCCGAGGACGTCGCCTTCAACATCGCCCGCTTCGTCGACGGCACGGTCGAGGGCAACTCGCTCGCCGGGCGCTTCAGCGCGATGGCCGACCCCGAGACCAAGATGGCCAAGGAGGGCGCGATCACCGTCGTCGACGACAGCACGGTCAAGCTGACCCTGTCCGCCCCCGACATCGCCGTGATCGCGAACTTCGCCGACTACCCGTCGCAATGCGTCCACCAGTCCTATGACGGCGGCGACCCCTCGGTGAACCCGATCGGCACCGGCGCCTACCTGCCGACCCGCAACGAGGTCGGCGTCGGCCAGACGCTGACGCTGAACGCCGAGCACGCCTGGTGGGGCACCGATGTCTACGGCGGCCCCTTCCTGGACGAGATCCAGTACATCGACTACGGCACCGATCCCTCGGCCCTGATCGCGGCGGCCGAGTCCGAAGAGATCGACATGACCTACCAGACGGTCTCGGACTTCGTCGAACTGTTCGACGGGCTCGGCTGGACCAAGTCCGAGGCGGTGACGGCGGCGACGATCGCGGTGCGCTTCAACCAGGCCAACCCGCCCTACGACGTCAAGGAGGTCCGCAAGGCCCTGCAGATGGCGGTCGACAACTCGGTCGTGCTGGAACTGGGCTATGCCGGCCTCGGCCGTCCGGCCGAGAACCACCACGTCTGCCCGATCCATCCCGAATACGCCGAGCTGCCGCCCCTGACCGTCGATCCCGCCGCCGCCAAGGCGATGCTGGACGAGGCCGGCCACGGCGACACCGAGTTCGAGCTGATCTCGATCGACGACGCCTGGCAGGCCGCGACCTGCGACGCCGTCGCCGCGCAGATCCGCGACGCGGGCATCAACATCAAGCGCACGATCCTGCCCGGCTCGACCTTCTGGAACGACTGGACCAAGTACCCGTTCTCGGCCACCGAGTGGAACATGCGCCCGCTCGGCGTGCAGGTGCTGCAATCGGCCTACAAGTCGGGCGTGGCCTGGAACGAAAGCGCCTTCTCGAACGCGGAATTCGATGCCGAGCTGGAAAAGGCGATGGCCATCGCCGATGCCGACGCCCGGCGCGAGGTCATGAAGCGGCTCGAGGAGATCATGCAGGAGGAGGGCGTGCTGATCCAGCCGTACTGGCGCTCGCTCTACCGCCACATGAGCGAGAAGGTCCACGGCGCCGAGATGCACCCGACCTTCGTGCACCTGCACACCCAGTGGTGGATCGAGGCCTGACCCGGCCCTGAGCGATCCGGGGCGCCCGCCGGGCGCCCCGCCTTCCTGCGCCATCCCCGCCGCGCCCGCATGCCCCCGCGGACCGCGCCCCCGGACGCCTGCGCCGCTCTCCCGGCCAGCGACCGACAGCCGCAAAGGGACAGCCGATGCTTGCCTTCCTCCTGCGCCGGATCGGCGTCATCCTCTTGACGGCGCTGGCGCTGACCTTCGTGGTCTTCTGGCTGACCAACCTGCCCCCGAATCTCGAGAAGCTCGCGAAATCCGAGGCATCGGCCCGGATGAGCGACGCCGAGGTCGACAGCTGGCTCGACCGCAACGGCTATGGCGGGCCGCTGCTCGTGCGCTACGGCGAATGGCTGGGCGTGATGCCGGGCTGGACCCGCACCGCCGAGGACGGCACTGTCACCGGCCGCTGCGTGGCGCGCGGCGGCGATCCCGCGCAGGCGCCGCGGTTCTGCGGCATCCTGCAGGGCGAATGGGGCATGTCGACGGTGTTCAAGCAGCCGGTGTCCGAGATCATCGCGACCCGCCTCGGCGCCACCGGCGTGCTGATGTTCTGGGTCATGGCGCTGATGGTGCCGGCGGCGCTGGTCATCGGCGTGCTGGCGGGCATGCGCGAGGGCTCGCGGCTCGACCGCACGCTCTCGACGGTCTCGATCGCCTCGACCGCGACGCCGGAATACGTCTCGGGCGTGGTGCTCATCGTGGTGTTCTCCTCCTCGCTCGTCGGCCTGCGCTGGTTCAACGGCTCGGCCGCCAGCGCCATGGACGGCATCACCTTCGAGAATTTCACCCTGCCCGTGGTCACCATCGCGCTTTACGGCATCGGCTACATCGCGCGGATGACGCGGGCCTCGATGGCCGAGGTGATGACCCAGCAGTACATCCGCACCGCGCGCCTCAAGGGCGCGAGCTTCCCGCGCATCGTCCTGCGCCATGCGCTCAGAAACGCGCTGATCGCGCCGTTCACGGTGATCATGCTGCAGTTCCCCTGGCTGCTGAACGGCGTGGTGATCGTCGAGACGCTGTTCAACTACAAGGGCTTCGGCTGGTCGCTGGTGCAGGCCGCGTCGAACAACGACATCGAGCTGCTGCTCGGCTCCTCGGTGGTCGCGGTCTTCGTCGTGCTGGTGACCCAGGCGATCTCGGACATCGGCTACGTCCTTCTCAACCCTCGCATCCGCGTGTCGTGAAAGGACGCCGATGGAAGACCTGACCTGGATCCAGATCCTCGCCGCCCTTGCCGGGCGCTTCCTGCCGGTCTGGATCGCGCTTGCCGTGACGCTGGTGCTGTCGTTCTGGTTCCGCCGCCGACTCGGGCTCTACGGCCGGCTGTTCGACAGCCCGATCGGGCTGGTGGGCCTGGTGATGCTGCTGTTTTGGGTGTTCACGGCGCTGTTTGCCGACCGCATCGTGCTGTTCGATCCGCTGAGCCAGATCGCGCAGATGAAGAACAAGGCGCCCGGCACGGCGATCCCCACCGGCATCGGCCACTACCTGCTCGGCGGCGACAACCTCGGGCGCGACGTGTTCTCGCGCATGGTCGCGGGCGCGCGGCGGGTGCTGATCATCGCCCCGGCCGCCACCGCCTTCGCCTTCATGGTCGGCATCACCCTGGGCCTGCCGGCGGGCTATCGCGGTGGCCGGCTGGACGCGGGGCTGTCGTTCATCGCCAACCTGGTGCTGGCCTTCCCGGTGATCTTGCTGTTCTACCTGCTGGTCACGCCCGAGATGCGCACCACGGGCCTGTTGACCTGGCTTGCGGGCGTGCTGTTCCTGTTCCCGGTCATCTTCTTCATCCTGCTGTGGAATTCGCGCTTCTTCATGCATCGCGGCAAGCGGGCGGCCTACCTTGGCGTGACGCTGGTGGTGGGGCTCTGGGCCTGGTCGGGGCTGGCGCTGAATGCCGATCCGCTGGGCGTGTGGTCGATGGACCCGAACCTTCTGAACGTCTTCGTCTCGGTCGTGTTCGTGAACGCGCCCACCGTGTTCCGCATCACCCGCGGCCTCGCCATGGACCTCGCCACCCGCGATTACGTCGCCGCCGCCCAGACCCGCGGCGAAGGCCCCTGGTACATCATGCTGTGGGAGATCCTGCCCAATGCCCGCGGGCCCCTGATCGTCGATTTCTGCCTGCGCATCGGCTACACCACCATCCTTCTGGGAACGCTGGGCTTCTTCGGCCTCGGCGTCGCGCCCGAAAGCCCGGACTGGGGATCGACGATCAATGCCGGGCGGCGGCTTCTGACCATCGCCCCGCACCCGGCGCTGGTGCCCGCCATCGCGCTGATGAGCCTGGTGCTGGCGCTCAACCTGCTCGCGGACGGCCTTCGCGAAGAAAGCCTGAGGGACTGACATGACCGAGCCCGTCACCCCGATCCTCGAGATCGAGAACCTCTCGATCAGCTTCTTCACCCGCACGCGCGAGATCCCGGCGGTGATGGACTTCTCCTGCACGGTGATGCCGGGCGAGGCTATGGGCCTCGTGGGCGAGTCGGGCTGCGGCAAGTCCACGGTGGCGCTGGCGGTGATGCGCGACCTCGGCAAGAACGGCCGCATCGTCGGCGGCCGCATCCGCTTCAAGGGCCGCGACATCACCGAGATGTCGGACCGCGAGCTGCGCGACCTGCGCGGATCCGAAATCGCGATGATCTATCAGGAGCCGATGGCATCGCTGAACCCAGCCATGAAGATCGGCGCGCAACTTGCTGAAGTTCCTGTGCTTCACGGCGGTCTTAACGTGAAGGATGCACTGGCCCGCGCCCGCGAGATGGTCGAAGCGGTGAAGCTGCCCGATCCCGACCGCATCCTCGACAGCTATCCCCACCAGCTCTCGGGCGGTCAGCAGCAGCGCATCGTCATCGCCATGGCGCTGATGTCGCGCCCGGCGCTGCTGATCCTCGACGAACCCACCACCGCGCTCGACGTCACCGTCGAGGCGGGCATCGTCGAGCTGGTGCGCGAACTGGCCGAGACGCAGGGCACGTCGATGCTGTTCATCAGCCACAACCTCGGGCTGGTGATGGAGACCTGCAACCGGCTCTGCGTGATGTATTCCGGCGAGGCGGTGGAAACCGGCAACGTCCGGCGCGTCTTCGCCGGCATGCGCCATCCCTACACCCAGGCGCTGTTCCGCTCGATCCCGCTGCCCGGCGCCGACAAGACCACGCGGCCGCTGATCGCGATCCCGGGCAACTTCCCGCTGCCGCACGAACGCCCGCCGGGCTGCAACTTCGGCCCGCGCTGCCAGTATTTCGAACAGGGCCGCTGCGACGCGGCCGAGATCCCGATGGCCGAGGTCCCGGGCCACGACCGCCACGGCACCCGCTGCCTGCGCTTCGCCGAGATCGACTGGTCGGCGCCGCCGCCCGCCAGGGAAACCCCGCCCGCGCCGCCGCCCGGCGAGGTGGTGATCCGGGCCGAGAACCTGCGCAAGTATTACGAAAGCCGCGGTGGCGGCTTCGGCGGCGGCGCCGCCCGCGTCGTCAAGGCCAACGAGCAGATCGACTTCTCGGCGCGCGAGGGCGAGACCCTCGCCATCGTCGGCGAGTCGGGCTGCGGCAAGTCCACCCTGGCCAAGGTGCTGATGGGGCTGGAAACCGCGAGCGACGGCACCGTCCTGCTCGACAACGCGCAGATCCAGTCCGCTCCGGTCGAGACCCGCGGCCCCGGGCTGGTGTCCAAGCTGCAGATGGTGTTCCAGAACCCGTTCGACACGCTCAACCCGTCGATGACCGTCGGCGCCCAGATCATCCGCGCGCTCGAGATCTTCAACGTCGGCAGCTCCGATGCCGACCGCCGCGACCGGATGCTGCGGCTCCTCGACCTGGTGAAGCTGCCGCGCGCCTTCGCCGACCGCAAGCCGCGCCAGCTTTCGGGCGGGCAGAAGCAGCGGGTGGGCATCGCCCGCGCCTTCGCCGGCAATGCCCGCGTCGTGGTCGCGGACGAACCGGTCTCGGCGCTCGACGTCTCGGTCCAGGCCGCGGTCACCGACCTGCTGATGGAGATCCAGCGCGAAAACCGCACGACGCTGCTGTTCATCAGCCACGACCTCTCGGTGGTGCGCTATCTCTCGGACCGGGTGATGGTGATGTACCTCGGCCACGTGGTCGAGATCGGCACCACCGACCAGGTGTTCCAGCCGCCCTACCACCCCTATACCGAGGCGCTGCTGTCGGCGGTGCCGATCGCCGATCCGAAGATCGAGAAGACGCGCATCGTGCTCGAGGGCGACATTCCCTCGGCGGTCAATCCGCCGCCCGGCTGCCCGTTCCAGACCCGCTGCCGCTGGAAGGCGCAGGTCCCCGGCAACCGCTGCGAGACCGAGCTTCCGGCTTTGCGCGCGCTGGCCTCGGGCCACCGCGTCAAGTGCCACCTGACCGATGCGCAGCTCGCGACGATGCAGCCGGTGATCCGCATCGCGGCCGAATGATCCCCTCGACTTTGTCCAAATATCCCGGGGGTCCGGGGGCAGCGCCCCCGGCGCCAGCCAAAGGGACCGCCCCCGGGCATACGCTCCGAGGATCAACTCCGGGGATCAATTCCGGGGACCGCTTCCGGCGATCAGCCCGCGACGACCTCGATCATCACCCCGCGCCGCTTCAGCTCGGCATAAAGTGCCGGCAGCACGCGCTTTTGGTTGACCGCGCTTTTCAGCGCCTCGTCGAGGCCGCGCGCGGGCGTCTTGCCCTGCACCCGCCAGACCATGCGCCGCCGCACGCCGTCGTCATAGACGATCTCGAGCCCGCCGGTCTCGGTCCCGCTGCCGCGCGCCGGGCGCAGCCCAAGGAAATCGAAGCCCCCGGAGGAGCTGTGAAACGTCGCCATCATCATCTGCACCTGCTCGAAAGGCCCCGGTTTCCGGGTGCCAGCCGCGCGCCGTTGTCCGGCGCTTGTGGCGACAGTGATGCAGGTCTGTCGCGATCCGGTCAATCGCGGCCCGTTCACCAGAGCGTGAGCCCACCGCGGCGCGGCCCGCGCGACACAGCCTGTGACATCCCGGGCGCGGACAGTCGGGCCGACACCGCAGGAGCGATCCCCGGGGAACGACCTTAGGGAACGGGGCATGCGAAAAGGGGCGCGGATCGCTCCACGCCCCTTTCCAGACCTGTGATCCGACGGATCAGCGCTTCGAGAACTGGAAGCTGCGGCGGGCCTTGGCCTTGCCGTATTTCTTCCGTTCCACGACGCGGCTGTCACGGGTCAGGAAGCCGGCGGCTTTCAGGACCGAGCGCAGCGAGGGATCGTAAAGCTGCAGCGCCTTCGACACGCCGTGCTTCACCGCACCGGCCTGGCCCGAGAGGCCGCCGCCGGCGACGGTCGCGTAGATGTCGAACTGGCCTTCGGTGTTGGTCAGCTGGAACGGCTGGCGCAGGATCATCTGCAGCACCGGGCGGGCGAAGTAGACGTTCAGCTCGCGGCCGTTCACGGTGACCTTGCCCGAGCCGGGCTTGATCCAGACGCGGGCGACCGCGTCCTTGCGCTTGCCGGTGGCATAGGCGCGGCCCAGCGCGTCGCGCTGCGGCTCGCGGGCGGGGGCGGCCTCGGCGGCGACGGTGCCCGACACGACCGACTTCAGGTCGTCGAGGGTTTTGACTTCATCGGCCATGTTCAGGCGCTCCGCGTGTTCTTCGGATTGAGCGTTTTGACATCCAGCACGACGGGCTGCTGGGCCTCGTGCGGATGCGCGGCGCCGGCATAGACGCGCAGGTTCGACATCTGGGCGCGGCCCAGGCGGTTGCGCGAGATCATGCGCTCGACGGCCTTGATCACGACGCGCTCGGGGTGAGCGCCTTCCAGGATCTGGCGCGCGGTGCGGCTCTTGATCCCGCCCGGGTGGCCGGTGTGCCAGTAATAGGTCTTGTCGGCACGCTTGTTGCCGGTCATCTGCACCTTGTCGGCGTTGATGATGATGACGTTGTCGCCCATGTCCATGTGCGGCGTGAAGGTGGCCTTGTGCTTGCCACGAAGACGCATGGCGACGATCGAGGCGAGACGGCCCAGAACGACGCCCTCGGCGTCGATCAGGATCCATTTCTTGTCGATGTCCGCCGGGGTAGCGGTAAAGGTTTTCATCGGTCGGCCCTTTGGCTTCAGGTCTTGTCCAGGGGCAAGGGACGCTGGTCCCGGGGGCCCCGAATTCGGATGCGGGCTTATCCCGCAAGCCGCAGCGCCGGTCAAGGGCCATGCAGCCGGATTAATGAAGCCAAATCAACAACTTGCAAAATAGGTATCTTGATACCCCACTCATCCGGCCGCTTTCGGGGGGATCGAATAGGTCATCGAGGCCCGCGCCACCACCGCCTCGGCCCCGTCCGAGCGCACCAGCACGTCGCCCACGGCAAGGCTGCGGCCCAGCTTGAGGATCCGCACCTCGGCCAGCAGGTCGGCATCGGCGGCGGGCTTGCGCAGGAAGTCGATGCTGGCGCCGGTGGTCACGGCCAGCGCCACCGGGCCGATCCGCGCAAGGATGGCAAGGTAGATGCCCACGTCGGCCAGCGCGAAGATCGACGGGCCCGAGACGGTGCCGCCGGGGCGCAGATGCGCCTCGCGCACGCGCAGCCGCAAGACCAGCCCCTCGGCGGTGACGGACTCGATCGCGAAATCGCCCGCCACCTGGGGGAATGTCTCGGCCAGGAAGACGCCCAGCGACGTCGCGTCCATCTGCCCTGCCCGCTCTGCCGCCATGCTGACCTCCCGCTCCGTGGCGCCTAAGCTTCCCGGCGGACCCGGGGCCGGGTCAACCGGAGGAGATGCCATGGACGCCACGGAATCCACCCCGATCCTGCTGCGCGAGGACCTGCCCGGCGGGATCGCCCGGCTGACGCTGAACGCGCCGGGATCGCTGAACGCGCTGTCGGACGCGATGCTGGCGGCGCTCGCGGCCGAATTCGGGCGGCTGGCGGGGGCGCCCGAGACCCGGGTCGTGATCCTGCGCGGCGCCGGGCGGGCGTTCTGCGCCGGCCACGACCTGCGCGAGATGCAGGCGGCGCGCGCAGCACCCGACGGCGGCCGCGCGGCCTTTGCCGACCTCTTCGCGCGCTGCGCGGCGGTGATGCAGGCGATCCCCGCGCTGCCGCAGCCGGTCATCGCCGAGGTGCACGGCATCGCCACCGCCGCCGGCTGCCAGCTGGTGGCAAGCTGCGACATGGCGCTGGCGGCCGGGGATGCGCGCTTTGGCGTCAACGGCGTCAACATCGGGCTGTTCTGCTCGACCCCGATGGTGGCGCTGACCCGGGTGGTGCCGCGCAAGGCCGCCTTCGAGATGCTGACCACCGGCAGCTTCATCGATGCGGACCGCGCGGCGGGGCTGGGGCTGATCAACCGCGCCGTCGCCCCCGGGCGGCTGGAGGCCGAGACGCTGGCCCTGGCGCGGCAGGTGGCGGACAAGCTGTCGGGCGCGGTCAGGATCGGCAAGCGGCTGTTCTACGACCAGGCGCAGATGGGGCTTGCGGCGGCCTATGACCATGCCGGGGCGGCGATGGTCGAGAACATGCTGTGGCGTGATACCGACGAGGGGATCTGCGCCTTCCTGGAAAAGCGCGCGCCCGACTGGCCGCGCTGAAGGGGGCGCTGCCCCCGTCCCGTGCCGGGACTCCCCCGGGATATTTCCGCAAAGTCGAGGCGCAAGAGCGCGCTTCCGTTTCCGGGGGCGCGAGGGTATCTGGCGGGGATGGAAAAGCTACACATCATCGGCGGCGGCATGGCCGGGTCCGAGGCCGCCTGGCAGGCGGCGCGGATGGGCGTGCCGGTCGTGATCCACGAGATGCGGCCGAAGGTCGGCACCTTCGCGCATCGCACCGGCAACCTGGCCGAGATGGTCTGTTCGAACTCGTTCCGCTCGGACGACCACGAGCAGAACGCGGTCGGCCTGCTGCACTGGGAAATGCGCGCCGCGGGCGGGCTGATCATGGAGATGGCCGCGCGCCACCGCCTGCCGGCAGGCGGTGCCCTGGCCGTAGATCGCGATCCATTTTCAGAAAGCGTGACCAATGCCTTGCGCGAACATCCTCTGATTTCGATCGAGGATGGCGAGATCGCCGATCTGCCCCGCGACGGGCACTGGATCATCGCCACCGGCCCGCTGACCTCGGGCGCGCTCGCCGCCGCGATCCGCGCCGAGACCGGCGCCGACAGCCTTGCGTTCTTCGACGCCATCGCCCCGATCGTCTACGCCGAGAGCGTCGACATGTCGGTGGCCTGGATGCAGTCGCGCTATGACAAGGGCGAGACCGAGGAAGAGCGCACCGCCTACATGAACTGCCCGATGACCAAGGCCGAGTACGAGGCCTTCATCGACGCGTTGCTGGCGGCCGAGAAGACCGAGTTCCACGAGGGCGAGACCGCGGGCTATTTCGACGGCTGCCTGCCGATCGAGGTGATGGCCGAGCGCGGACGCGAGACGCTGCGCTTTGGGCCGATGAAGCCGATCGGGCTGACCAACGCGCATGACCCGGGCGTGAAGCCTTATGCGGTGGTTCAGCTTCGCCGTGATAACGCATTGGGTACACTGTATAATATCGTCGGGTTCCAGACGAAGATGAAGTACGGTGCCCAGACCGAGGTGCTGCGGATGATCCCGGGCCTGCGCGAGGCGCGCTTTGCCCGGCTGGGTGGCATCCACCGCAACACCTTCCTCAATTCGCCGACGCTGCTCGACGACCGGCTGCGGCTGCGCACGCGGCCAACCTTGCGCTTCGCGGGCCAGGTCACCGGCGTCGAGGGCTATGTCGAGAGCGCCGCGATGGGGCTGCTCGCCGGCCGGATGGCGGCGATGGAGATCCTTGGCCGCGACCTGCCGCCGCCGCCGCCCGAGACGGCGATGGGCGCGCTGGTCACCCACATCACCGGCGGCGCCGAGGCGAAGACCTTCCAGCCGATGAACGTCAATTTCGGCCTGTTCCCGCCCGTCGAGGCCAAGGGCGGGCGCCGCGGCCGCAAGGACCGCTACCGCGCCTATACCGACCGCGCGAAGGAACTGTTCCAGCAATGGCTTGCGGGGCAATGCTGAAGCGGACCCGCTTCGCGCCCTCGCCGACCGGCCCGCTGCATCTGGGCCATGCCTATGCCGCGCTGGTCGCGGCCGGTCGCGCCGATCCGGGGCAGTTCCTGCTGCGGATCGAGGACCTGGACGCCGAACGGTCGAAGCCGCAGTGGGAAGGCGCGATCTACGACGACCTCGGTTGGCTGGGCCTTGACTGGCAGCGGCCGGTGCTGCGCCAGTCCGAACGCCGCGACGCCTATCAGGACGCGCTTGGGCGGCTCGTCGCGATGGGTCTCTGCTATCCCTGCAGCTGCAGCCGCGCCGACATCCGCGCCGCGCTGTCCGCCCCGCAGGAAGGCGCGCCGGCCATCGGCCCCGACGGCCCGGTCTATCCCGGCACCTGCCGCCACCGCCGGATGGCCGAGGCCGGGCCCTCGGACGCGATCCGTCTCGACATGCGGGCGGCGATTGATCGGGTCGGCGCGCGGATGCCGCGGTTCCAGGAAGCCGGGCCGACCCATGCCGGTCTTCACATTCTGGATAAGGACCATATGATAAGCGACGTTGGAGATGTGGTTTTATCTCGGCGCGTGATCGGCCCTGCCTATCACCTTGCCGTCACGGTCGACGACGCCTTCCAGCAGATTTCCGAGGTGACCCGCGGCGAGGACCTGTTCGAAGCGACGCGGATCCACGTCCTGCTGCAACAGTTGCTGGGAGTGCCGACCCCGGCCTATTTCCACCACCCGCTGATCCGCGATCCCGCCGGACGGCGCCTGGCGAAGCGGGACGATGCCCGGGCGCTGTCGCTGTACCGGGCCGAGGGCCTCACGCCGCGCGACATAAAGGCGAAGATCGGCCTTTAAGTCTTCATTACATCGAGAATTTCGACCTCACTTCCATCGCGGAGCGCCGTGTAGAAGCAGCTGCGCCGATGGGTGTGACAGGCGGGGCCAGTCTGATCGACCAGCAGCAACAGGCAATCGCGATCGCAATCGACCCGAAGTTCCACCAGCCGCTGGACATGGCCCGAGGTGTCGCCCTTGCGCCAGAACGAATTTCTCGATCTGGACCAATAGACTACGATACCTTCCTGAAGCGTTCTCTCAATGGATGCGCGCGACATCCAGGCCATCATCAGCACCTCGCCGCCGGCGTGGTCCTGCGCGATCGCCGGGATGAGGCCGCGGTCGTCGAACCGCAGGCTGTCGAGATCGAGGCCGGCGAAGGAACCGGCCCCGGTCGGGCTGTCGGGAGTGCGGCTCATCAGGCACCTTTGCATGGGATTTCGCGGCCCCTATGTATATCCGGCACGCGGCGGGGACCAGCCCCGCCCGGCACCAACGCGCCAGCCACGCGCCGCCAACGCGCCCCGGTTCACGACGCGATCGGCGACAGCACTCGGACCGCACGGAGACGACAATGAGCGAAGACCTGATGAAGCTCTATTCGGAACGGATCCTCGCGCTCGCGGCCGATATCCCCCACCTTGGCCAGCTCGACGCGGCGCAGGGACGCGCACGCCGGCGCTCGCCGCTCTGCGGCTCGACCGTGACGGCGGAGGTGGTGCTTCGGGACGGCCGCGTCGCCGAATTCGCGCAGGATGTGAAGGCCTGCGCGCTGGGCCAGGCCTCGGCCGCGATCGCGGGCGCGGCGATCCCGGGCCGCGACCGGGCCGAGATCGAGGCCGCGCGCGATGCCCTGGCGGCGATGCTGAAGGCCGGCGGCCCGGTGCCGGCCGCCCCGTTCGACGGCTATGAAGCGCTGCTGCCGGCGCGCGACTACCGCAACCGCCATGCCTCGATCCTGCTGGCGCTCGAGGCGGCGGCGGACGCGATCGCCGCCGCAGAGACCGCGGTGCCCGCCGCCGGCACCGGCAGCTGAACCATCGCGATCACCGGCGGCCAAGGCCCGGCGGTGACGGCATGGGACGCTGGAAGAAAGGGCCGCCGCGCGTCCTTGGACGGCGGCGGCAGGTGGCGCGTGTTCCGGTCTCCGGGTTGGCCGGGGTGCGGACCCGGCTGGGACAGGCTGGCTGCGGCGGGTTGGGGACCACCGCGCCCCCGGCGGAAGCGGCGCGAGGCAATCGGCCGAGGCGGGACGGGCCCGGGCCGAAAGAGAAATCAGATCCAGCCAAGCGACGGAAGTTGCAGGAAGATCAACAGGCTGCCCATCAGGGCTGCCCCGCCGACCAAATCGCGCAGAAAGGTCGGTTCGCTGCGGCGGATCAGGGCGATCATATCGTCGAACATCGTGGCCTCCGGGCTTGTGTTTCCACTTTGTTCTCATCTTCCGCGGATCAAGTAAAGAACTTTTTAAGAACAAAACGGGATTACTGGTCACGGGAGGTATCCGATGACCCTTTGGCTGCTGTGTCTTGTCGTGATCCTGTGCGCGCGCCTGCCGCGGTCAGCCGACGGTCATCAGCCGCAGCGCGCGGTCCTGTTCCATCAGCCACAGCAGCACCCGCGCCGCCCGGCCCCGCGCGCCGGTCAGGTCGGGGTCCTGCGTCAGCAGCAGGCGGGCATCGCTGCGCGCCGTCTCCATCAGCCCGGCCTGCCGTTCGAGGTCGGCGATGCGGAACCGCGGCACGCCCGATTGCGCGGTGCCGATCACGTCACCGGCCCCCCGCATCGCCAGGTCTTCCTCGGCGATCCGGAAGCCGTCTTCGGTCTCGCGCAGCAATTGCAGGCGGCGCCCGGCGGTCTGCGACAGCGGCGCCTGGTAGAGAAGCAGGCAGGTCGAGGCGGCGCTGCCGCGCCCGACCCGGCCGCGCAGCTGGTGCAGCTGCGCGAGGCCGAAGGTCTCGGCCCGCTCGATCACCATGATCGAGGCGGCAGGCACGTTGACGCCGACCTCGATCACCGTCGTCGCCACCAGCACCCGGGCGCGGCCGGCGACGAAATCGGCCATCGCGGCGTCCTTCTCGGCCGGGGGCATCTGGCCATGGACCAGCGCCACCACGCCCTCGCCGAAGGTCGCGCGCAGGTCGCGGAAGCGCTCGCTCGCGGCGGCGAGGTCCGAGGTCTCGCTCTCCTCGACCAGCGGGCAGACCCAATAGGCCTGCCGGCCCTCGGCGATGGCCCGGCCGAGATGGGCGACGACCTCGCCGATGCGGTCGTCGGGCAGCACCCGGGTCTGCACCGGCAGCCGTCCCGGCGGCTTCTCGTCAAGCAGGCTGACCTCCATGTCGCCGTACTGCGCCAGCGCGAGGCTGCGCGGGATCGGGGTGGCGGTCATCACCAGCACGTCGACGCCCGCCCCCTTGGCGCCCAGCTCCATCCGCTGGGTGACGCCGAAGCGGTGCTGTTCGTCGATGACCGCCAGGCGCAGGTCGCGAAACACCACGTCGGCCTGGAACACGGCATGGGTGCCGATCAGGATCGCGATCGCGCCCGATGCGAGGGCTTCGAGCTTGGCGGCGCGGGCGGCGCCCTTGTCGCGGCCGGTCAGGATCTCGACCCGCAGACCCGCGCTTTCGGCGAGCGGGGCCAGTGCCTCGAGATGCTGGCGGGCGAGGATCTCGGTCGGGGCCATCAGCACGCCCTGCCCGCCGGCCTCGACCGCGATGCAGAGCGCGAGGAAGGCCACCAGCGTCTTGCCGGCGCCGACATCGCCCTGCAGCAGCCGGTTCATCCGCCGGTCCGAGGCCATGTCGGCGGCGATCTCGGACATGGCGCGGCTTTGGGCGCCGGTGGGCGCATAGGGCAAGGCGGCCAGCACCTGGCGCGAGAGCCGGTCGGTCGCCCGGCTGGGGCGGCCCGGCTGGCGGCGCGCGCGGGCCCGCGCCAGGGCCAGGGTCAGCTGGTGGGCGAAAAGCTCGTCATAGGCCAGGCGCGCGCGGGCCGGCGCAGCGGGCGAAAGCGCCTCCTGCCCCCGGGGGTGATGCGCGGCGGCGAGCGCCTCGTGCCAGCGCGGCCAGCCCTCGCGGGTGACGAGCGCGGGATCGATCCACTCGGCAAGCTCGGGCACACGCTCCAGCGCCGCCTGCGCGGCCCGCCCCATCTGGCGCTGCGCGAGCCCGGCGGTGAGCGGATAGACCGGCTCCCAGTCGGGCAGGTCGATCGCGGCTTCCGGCGGCAGGATCAGGTCGGGATGGGTGATCTGGATCCGGCCGTCGAACAGGTCGATCTTGCCCGAGACGATCCGGCGTTCGCCCGGCGGCAGCTGCTGCTTCAGCCAGTCGCCCTTGGCGCGGAAGAACACCAGCGTGAAAGCGCATTCGGCGTCCTGAACCTCGACCCGGGTCGGCCCGCCGCGCCGCATCGATGGCAGGTGACGGCCGACGGTGACCTCGACCGTCGCCGCGGCGGGCGGCACGAGGCCCTGGACGGTCGGGCGCAGCCGGCGATCGACAAGCTGCAGCGGCAGCGTCAGCAACAGGTCGCGAGGGCGCGTGATGTCCAGCGCGGCCAACAGCTTGGCGGTCTTCGGGCCGACGCCTGCCAAATCCTCGATCGCCGCGAACAGCGGGAACAGCACCGGCGGGCGCCCGGTGCCGCGCGCGCCCGCCGGCCGCTCGCCGGTCGGCGTCCCGGAGGGGGCCGTGTCCGGCGCCGCAGTCTCGGGCGGCCTGTGCGGCAGATCCCCGGGCCCCGCGCCCGTCACCCCGCGCCCCCGATCAGCGCCAGCCAGGCATCCTCGTCGATCACCTCGATCCCGAGGGCCGCCGCCTTCGTGGCCTTGGAGCCGGCGCCGGGCCCGGCGACGAGGATGTCGGTCTTCGCCGAGACCGAGCCCGCGACCTTGGCGCCAAGCGCCTCGGCCCGGGCCTTGGCCTCGGACCGGCTCATCCGTTCGAGCGTGCCGGTGAAGACCAGCGTCTTGCCGGCGATCGCGCTGTCGGCAGTGACCGGCGCGGCCGGCGCCTCGATGTCGAGCAGCGCGGCGAGGCGGTCGAATTCCGCGCGCTCGGCCGGGTTGGCGAAGCCGTCGGACAGCGCCAGCGCCAGGACCGGGCCGATACCCTCGGTGCCGGTGAGATCGGCCCAGGCCTGTTCGGCCGCGGCGGGGATCTCGCCGCGCGCGGCGGCGCGCGCCTCGGCCAGCCGCGGGCGGCGACCCTCGGCCGCGGCACGCTGGCGTTCCTGCTGCTCGGCGGCCTCGCCGGCGCGCCAGGCCAGGGCAGCGGGGCGCGCGAGGTCGAGGCTGTCGGTCAGCCGCGGCCAGGCGCCGTAGTGACGGGCGAGATCGCTTGCCGCGACCTCGCCGACATGGCGGATGCCGAGCGCGAAGATCAGCCGGCCAAGCCCGATCCGGCGCCGCTCGGCGATGGCGGCAAAGAGGTTCGCGGCGCTGCGCGCGCCCCAGCCGGGGATCTCGGCGAGCGGGGTGGACGACAGGTCTTGGAACTGGGCGCGCGCCTGCGCCGCCTCGATGGGCAGCGACAGGCCGAGCGCCTCGGCGAGTGCCGCGCGGGCCGCGCCGGGACCCGAGGGGGCGGTCAGCGCCTCGGCCTCCTCGTGCTCGGCGTCCGATCCGGCGGCCCCGGATCCGCCAGCCTCGCCGGCAGGCGGCGCGGTGGGCGACCCTGCCGGGTCGGCATCGGCGGCGTCGAAGACGGCGAGGACCTCGTCGGTTCCGGGCAGCGCCTTGGCGCCGGCGGCGTCACGCTCGGCCAGGGTGAAGATGTCGGAGGGGCGGCGCAGCCAGCCGAGGCGGTAGAAGCGCTCGACCTGCCGGGCGCCCAGCCCCTCGATGTCGAAGGCCGCGCGCGAGACGAAATGCTTCAGCTTCTCGACCGCCTGCGCCGGGCAGATCAGCCCGCCCGAGCAGCGGCGCACGGAATCGCCGGGCTCGCGGATCGCGGGCGAGCCGCAGACCGGGCAGGTCTCGGGGAAGACGAAGGGCGCGGTGCCGGCGGGGCGCGCGGGCAGGTCGACATCGGCGATCTTCGGGATCACGTCGCCGGCGCGGTAGACCTGCACGCGGTCGCCGGGGCGGATGTCCTTGCCGCCGCGGATCTCGGCGCCGCGGGAATCGCGACCGGCGATGTAATCCTCGTTGTGCAGCGTGGCGTTCGAGACGACGACGCCGCCGACGGTGACCGGCACCAGCCGCGCCACCGGCGAAAGCGCGCCGGTGCGCCCGACCTGGATGTCGATCGCCTCGAGCCGGGTCCAGGCAAGCTCGGCCGGGAACTTGTGCGCCAGCGCCCAGCGCGGCGTGGTCGCGCGAAAGCCCAGCCGCTCTTGCAGGGCGAGGTCGTCGACCTTGTAGACGACGCCGTCGATGTCATAGCCGAGCGCGGCGCGGTCGGTCTCGATCGCGTGGTACTGCGCCAGCATCTCGGCGGTGGTCGTGCACAGCCGGGTCAGCGGGTTGGTGGCGAAGCCCAGCGCGGCGAGACGGGCGATGGCGCCCGACTGGGTCGGGGCCAGCGGCTGGTCCAGCTCGCCCCAGGCATAGGCGAAGAAGCGCAGCGGCCGGGCGGCGGTGATCGCGGCGTCGAGCTGGCGCAGCGAGCCGGCGGCGGCATTGCGCGGATTGGCGAAGGTCTTCGCCCCGGCCGCGGCCTGCCGGGCATTCAGCGCGGCGAAATCGCCATGGCCCATGTAGACCTCGCCGCGGACCTCGACCACGCCCGGCGCATCGATGCGGTCCGGAATGTCGGCGATGGTGCGGGCATTGGCGGTCACGTTCTCGCCGGTGGTGCCGTCGCCCCGGGTCGCCGCCTGCACCAGCACCCCGTCCTCGTAGCGCAGCGACAGCGACAGCCCGTCGATCTTCGGCTCGGCGGTGAAGGCCAGCGGCGCCTCGGGCGCAAGGGTCAGGAAGCGCCGGATCCGGGCGGCGAATTCGGCGATCTCGTCATCCTCGAACGCGTTCCCGAGGCTCATCATCCGGCGGGCGTGGGTGACCTTGGCGAAGGTCTCGGACGGCGCGGCGCCGACCTGCGCGGTCGGGCTGTCGGCGCGCGCAAGCTCGGGGAAGGCCGCCTCGAGCGCGACCAGCCGGCTCTTGAGCGCGTCGTACTCGGCATCCGAG
Source organism: Frigidibacter sp. MR17.24 (assembly GCF_037095655.1). Classification (NCBI taxonomy): domain Bacteria; kingdom Pseudomonadati; phylum Pseudomonadota; class Alphaproteobacteria; order Rhodobacterales; family Paracoccaceae; genus Frigidibacter; species Frigidibacter sp. MR17.24. The sequence goes on along the minus strand of NZ_JBAWKE010000001.1, from coordinate 657,299 downwards.
ATCTCGGGCGCATCCTCGGCGTGATAGGCGGTGTTGGCGCGCGAGACCTTGGCGGCGACGCGCTGCCACTCCGCGGCGGCCGCAGCCGCGTCGAGGGTTTCGATCGCCGCTGTGGCGTCAGTTTCCGCGGCCATCGGCCCCTCCGCACCCGTCACCGGCTAGCATGCCGGCCCGGGTGCAGTCTTAGGCAAGCGGGGGGCGGATTTCCAGCCACCCCGACGCCCCGCGCAGATTCCACGCGGCGCGACAGGCGCGCCGCCGGGCCGTGGCAGGGCCGCGCCCTGCCCGCCCCTTCGCCGGCAGTCTGGCACCCGGTCTGGCCGGCAGACCGGGCCACGGGCCCGGCCCCTGAGCCGAAGCCCGAACGTGCCCCCGAGCCAAACCCCGAGCCAAGTCCCAAGCCGAACGCCGAGCCGAGGCTGGCCCCGCGCTCAGGCGCGCATCGCGACGCGCTGGTCCTGCTCGCCCGGCATCGGGTCGCGCAGCACGTAGCCGCGGCCCCAGACCGTCTCGATATAGGTCTCGCCCCCGGTGGCCTCGGCCAGCTTCTTGCGCAGCTTGCAGATGAAGACGTCGATGATCTTCAGCTCGGGCTCGTCCATGCCGCCGTAGAGATGGTTGAGGAACATCTCCTTGGTCAGCGTGGTGCCCTTTCGCAGGCTCAGAAGCTCCAGCATCTGGTATTCCTTGCCGGTCAGGTGCACGCCCTTGCCATCGACCTCGACGGTCTTGGCATCGAGGTTGACCGAGATCCGGCCGGTGCGGATCACCGACTGGGCATGGCCCTTGGACCGGCGGATGATCGCGTGGATCCGGGCGATCAGCTCTTCCCGGTGGAAGGGCTTGGTCATGTAGTCGTCGGCGCCGAAGCCGAAGCCCTTGAGCTTGGCGTCGGTGTCGTCGGCCCCGGTCAGAATCAGGATCGGGGTCGAGATCCGGGCGAGACGCAGCTGGCGCAGCACCTCGAGACCCGACATGTCGGGCAGGTTGAGATCCAGAAGGATCAGGTCGTAATCGTAGAGCTTGGCGAGATCGATCCCCTCTTCGCCGAGATCCGTGCAATACACGTTGAGATTGGCGTGCGTCAGCATCAGCTCGATGCTGCGTGACGTGGTGGGATCGTCTTCCACCAAAAGAATTCGCATCGAACCGTCCCCCTGGTTAACCGCTGTCACACCGATGCTCGGGCCAAATGGTTAAACGCCCGTTACCCGATGCACGCTAACACGGATCAATCCGGGGTTGTCTAAATTTCTGCAGGCTTGTCACCTTCAGCGCGGTCATCCCGTGGCCGGCCACCGCGGCGCGCCATTCGCCGAATTCCTCGGTCGTGAGCGCGTAACGCTCGAGCGCTTCCGTCTCGGTCAGAAGGCCGGCCTCGACCGCGCGCACGACGCAGTACTTGCGGCTGGCCACCCATCGCCGCGTCTCGGGCGGCGGCAGGTCCGCCCGCGTCAGGATCGTTCCGTCATCCAATGTCACGGCCCTGGGACCATCCACCTTCTTGAGATACATCGGTTCCCCCTTCGCACCCCCAAGTCACCCGGTCCCGAGGCTTGGCCAAAAGCCCTTAAAGTGCGGTGAAGGGTCGGGGTTGTGACTGCGGGGCTTTTTCCTATATTCCGCCCCGATCCCATCCCTTCGCTCCGGGGCCTTGACCCCCGGCAACGAACGAGGCCAGCCCATGCTCGACGCCCATCCCCTGAATTCGCTCGGTTTTGCCAAGCCCCCCGCCCAGACCCGAGTCGTCGTGGCGATGTCGGGCGGCGTCGACAGCTCGGTCGTGGCGGCGATGCTGAAGGACGAGGGCTATGACGTCGTCGGCGTCACGCTGCAGCTTTACGACCATGGCGCGGCGCTGGCCAAGAAGGGCGCCTGCTGCGCGGGCCGCGACATCCACGACGCGCGCCGGGTGGCCGAGACGATGGGCTTTCCGCATTACGTGCTGGATTACGAGAACACCTTCCGCGAGGCGGTGATCGAGGAATTCGCCGATGCCTATCTGGGCGGCGCCACGCCGGTGCCGTGCATCCGCTGCAACGAGCGGGTGAAGTTCAAGGACCTGCTGGCCACGGCCAGGGAGCTGGACGCCGACTGCATGGCGACGGGCCATTACATCCAGCGCGTCGTCGGCGCCGGCGGGCCCGAGCTGCACTGCGCGGCCGATGCCAACCGCGACCAGAGCTATTTCCTGTTCTCGACCACGCCCGAACAGCTCGACTACCTGCGCTTCCCGCTGGGGCATCTGGCCAGCAAGGCCGAGACCCGGGCGCTGGCGGCGAAATACGGGCTGCCGGTCGCCGACAAGCCCGACAGCCAGGACATCTGCTTCGTGCCCGACGGCAACTATGCCGCGGTGATCGAGAAGCTGCGCCCCGGCGCCGGCCAGCCGGGCGAGATCGTGCATCTCGACGGCCGGGTGCTGGGCGGGCACCGGGGCGTGATCCACTACACGATCGGCCAGCGCCGGGGCCTCGGGATCGGCGGGGTGGCCGAGCCGCTCTATGTCGTCCGGCTCGACCCCGAGAGCCGGCAGGTGATCGTCGGGCCGAAATCGGCGCTCGCCACCCGCACCGTGCCGATCCGCGAGATCAACTGGCTGGGCGATGAGGCCCTGACCGCGCGGGACGAGTGGCAGGTCAACGTGCGCATCCGCTCGACCCGGCCGCCGCGGCCCGCGGTGATCCGCCCGGTCTCGGCCACCGAGGCCGAGGTCGAGCTGCTGGACCCCGAGGAAGGCGTCAGCCCCGGGCAGGCCTGCGTGTTCTACGATCCCGAGAGCCCGCGGATCCTGGGCGGCGGCTGGATCTGGAAGGGGCGCTGAGCGTGACGGCGCCGGGCGTGACGGCGCCGAGCGTGACGGGGGCGGCCTCGGTGCTGATCTGCGCCGCGGGGGCCGCGTCGCGGATGCGCGGCGGCGACAAGATCCTTGAACCGGTGGCGGGGGTGCCGTTGCTGGCGCGGCTGGCCGCGGCGGCGCGGGCCTCGGGCGCGGTGGTGCGGGTGACGCTGCCGCCGGCGGGCGCGCTGCGCCACGACCGGCGGGCGGCGGCGCTGGCCGGGCTGGGCGTGGTGACGTTGCCGGTGGCGGACGCCGACGAGGGCATGGCGGCCTCGCTGCGCGCGGGGGCGCGGGCGGCGCGGGCGGCGGGCGAGGACGGGCTGCTGGTGGTGCTGGGCGACATGCCCGAGATCGAGGCCGGCGACATCGCCGCGCTGCTGGCGGCGGCGGCGGCGGCGCCCGGGCGGGTGATCCGGGCGGCGACGGCCACGGGGCGGGCCGGCCACCCGGTGCTGTTCCCGGCGCGGCTGCTGCCGGCGCTGGAACGGCTGCGCGGCGACCGCGGCGCGCGCGAGGTGCTCGCGGGCGAGGCGGCGGAGCTGGTGGCGCTGGCGGGCGAGCGCGCGGTCACCGATCTCGACACGCCCGAGGACTGGGCCCGCTGGCGCGCCGCCACCGGGGGGTGATCATCCGGTCGCCGTGCACGGGGGCTGCGCGTCGGGTGGCCCGGCACCTCGCCCGCCTGACGGGCTTCGCCCGGACCCATGAGCCGTTGCCGCAGGGCGCAGGCGGGCCAATGCATCCGGCCCGGCCCGTGACCGCGACTGCCCTTCCGGACCGGTTCCTGCGGGTCGCGCAGGCTTGCCCCGGATGACGGCCGGCCGGCGCGGTCCGCCTTTGGCCGCGGGCGGGGTCAGGCGCCGGCGAGGGGACGGCAGAGGGCGGTGGCGGTGGCGGCCGGGGCGGCGCCATCGGGACCCGAGCCGAGGCAGGCATATCCCAGCGGGTCCGGCCCGAGGCTTTCCGACCAGTGCCCCCCCGCCGCGACAAGGTGGTGACCGTCCAGCAACAGGTGCACATAGGCCAGCCGCCCGGCCTCGGCCCGGGCGACGCCGGGATGGTCGGTCAGGCTGCGCGCGGGGGTGAGCGACTCGCCCCCCGGGCCGCCGGTCAGCACGAGGTGGTTGCCCGAGACCGCCATCCGGCCCGACCAGCCGTCGACGCCCGGCAGCGCCGGGCCGAGCGCGCCGGCCGCGATGTGGACGGGGCGCAGTTCGGGCAGCAGGGCGGTCGCCTGCCAGCCGAACTCGCGCCGCCCCGCCCAGAGGATCGGCTGCATCCCGGCGTCGCGGGTCTGCAGCCGGTCGCCGGGCCGCAGCGTCCCGGCCGCGCGCCAGCCGCGGTCGGTCAGCAGCGGGCAATCGGCGGTGAAACAGGGCAGAACCCGAGCGAGATCGGCGAGCGAGACGGTGGCGCCGCGCGGTCCCTCGGCCTGTTCGGCAAGCGCGAGGCCCGCGTCGCCGCCGTCGCCAAGCTGCAGCAGCGCCTCGGGCCCGCCGGACGGGTGGGCCGGATGGTCCGCGCCGTCGTCGGCGCCGTGACCGGCGCCGTAACCGCCGGCGAGGGCGTTGAGCAGGCGGGCCGCCGGATGCGCCTCGACCCCCGAGAGGATCCGGCGCCCGCGCTGCGGCACGGGGTCGAGCATCGACAGCCCCGCGAGGGGCCGGCCGTCGGACGCGGGAGTGCCGGGAGCGGGGGTGCCGGGGTCCTGGCCCGTCCAGTCCCGCGGGCTGTCGTATCGCGCCATCGCGTGCCTCCATGCCGACACGGGCCGGACCGTCCGAACCCGGGCGTCCCCTCACAACCCCCGGTGGCGACAATACGCGCGCAATTCCCCTGTCGCAAATGGAATCATACTTATTAAATCGTTAAACGTCCTGCCCCGTGGCGCGGCGGCGACAGGCGCCGGGCCCGGTGGGGACTGGCGGGGACCGGTGGCGCAGCAAGGACGAAAAATCCGGGGTCGCCTGGGGGCGCCCCGGATCGCGGGCCCGAAGGCCCGGCTGCACAGATCCCCCGCTGCCCGGGGGATGTCGCGGGGTGCGGGCCGGCGCACCGCCCCCCCCTTGTCGGATCTGCCCGGGTCCGCGCGCGGCCCGGACCCGGATCAGAAGGTCAGCAGCGCGGCTTCGTGGCGCTTCAGCGTCTTGCGGGCCGCGGTGTAGGACTTGATGCCCTGGGCGGTCTGCAGTTCGGGGAACAGCTCGAAGATCTCGCTGCGCTGGGCGTTGCCGATGCCGGCCAGCGAATGGTCGCCGGGCTGGAAGCTTTCGGTCCAGGCGCCGTTGGCCAGAACCACCTCGTGCTGGTCGAACATGAAGTGGATGTAGGTCACGCCGAGCGCCTCGACCCGCGACACGCCGCTGCCGTTGACCAGGTGCTTGGCCGAGACCAGCACCTCGTGCTCGTCGAAATACAGCGCGGTGCGGTCGTTGGCGACCAGCATGCGGTGGTTCGGCGAGACCAGCATGTCGCGCTCGGGCAGGCCGTTGCCGAGCGAGCCGGCGCGGATCAGCACCGGGCGCAGGTGCGCGGCGCCCGACAGCTGGCCGTAGTCCAGGGTCTTCTTGCCCAGCCAGGCGATCTCGCGGATGCCGTTGTCGCGGGTGATGACCTTGTCGCCAACCTGCAGTTCCTCGACCAGGCGCTCGCCCTTGGGCGTCGCGATCGCGGTGCCGGGGGTGAAGCAGGGCACGATCTTCTCGATTTCCTCGAAGTCCAGCTTGCCCGCGGCGTTGCCGTCCTTGTCGAAGAAGTCGACATAGCCGTTCCAGCCGTTGCCGTTCGAGTCGACGCTGGTCTTGTGCACGACGAACGAGCCGCCCTCGGGCGCCGAGTTGGTCAGGTCGAGCGTGTCGAAGTCGATGCCGCCGGCGCCGCCGTCGACGAAGTCGCCCGCGCCTTCGCCCTTGCCGATGACGAAGATATCCTTGTCGTCGCCGCCGTACATCTTGTCGGCCCCGGCGCCGCCGATCAGCGAGTCGTTGCCCTGGCCGCCCTTGAGCGTGTCGTTGCCGGCATCGCCATAGAGCGTGTCGTCATCGACGCCGCCGTCGAGATAGTCGTGGCCGTCGCCGCCGTAGATCAGGTCGTTGTCGTCCTGGCCGAAGACGGTGTCGTTGCCTGCGCCGGCGTGGATCTCGTCGCGGGCGTTGTTGGTCAGCTTGTCGCCGTCGGCATCGGGGATGTTCACCAGGTCGGTGTCCGGGCCCATGCCGCCATAGATCAGGTCGTCGCCGGCGCCCGACCAGATCGTGTCGTTGCCTTCGCCGCCGATGATCGTGTCGTTGCCCTTGCCGGTGACGACGAGGTCGTCATCGAAGCCCGCGTCGACATAGTTGTTGCCGTCGCCGGCATAGATCGTGTCGTCGTCGTCGCCGGTGAAGATCGTGTCGTTGCCGGCGCCGGTCTGGACGTAGTCGCGATCGTTGTTCGGATCGGTGTCGCCCGAGAAATAGGGCTCGTAGCCCTGGTCGGGGCGGCCGGTGTCACCCGAGACGATCTTGTTGTTGCCGTCGCCGGTGATGATGCGGTCGCTGCCGTCGCCGCCGGTGATGGTGTTGTTGCCGTTGCCGGCCAGGATCGTGTCGTTGCCCGTGCCGCCGTCGATCGAGTTCGCGCCGTTGCCGACCACGACCTTGTCGTCGCCCGCGCCGCCCGAGACGGTGTTGGCGCCGTCGCCGGCCACGATCTTGTCGTTGCCCTCGCCGCCCTTGAGCAGGTTGTTGCCGCTGCCGCCGTCGAGCGTGTCGTTGCCCTTGCCGCCCAGCAGCGTGTCGTTGCCGGCCTCGCCGTAGATGACGTCGTCGCCGTCACCGCCGTCGAGGTAGTCGTCGCCCGGCACCGGCGCGGCGGTGTCGAAGAACATGTCCGAGATCACGACGGCGCTGTCGCCATAGCCGACGTTGGTGTGGATCACCTCGATCCGGGCGACCGGGCCGGCGATCTCGACATGCAGCGTGTTCGAGGCGGCGGTCGGCGAGACGGCGCAGGTGTATTTCGAGGTCGCGGTGTCGACGCCGGCGAGGCTGTCGGTGTCGGTCAGCGCGAGGTTCGAGCCGCCGGTGAGCGACACGGTGATCAGTTTGCCGGACGCGTCATAGGCGCGGATCGTGACCTGGCCCTTGTTGGCGTCGATGTCCGAGATGTTGAACTGGACGTGCTCGGCCGGGGTCTCGAAGCCGAACTTGTAGGTCGCGCTTTCACCCTTCTCGGCATAGGACTGCAGGCCCGAGTGGCTGCTGACCGTCTCGGTGCCGCCGTTCAGGCCGTCGACGTTGTTGCCGTTGGTGGTGAAGCTCGAGTCGACGCCCTTCGAGGTCCAGAAGTAGCGGCAGCTGTCCGGGATCTCGACCGTGACCTTGTTGTCGCCGGTGTCCTGGACGATCGTGCGGCCCGACATGTCCTCGTAGTTGTCGACGGTATCGCCCTTGTAGGAGATGCAGCTGTCCGACACCTGCGACCAGTTGAACGATTCACGGCCCGCGGCTTCCGACGGGTCGCTGTCGCCATAGATCGTGTCGTTGCCGTTGCCGCCGTAGACGACGTCGTTGCCGGAGCCGGCATAGACCTTGTCGTTGCCTTCGCCCGACGCGACGGTGTCGTTGCCGCGGCCGGCATAGACGATGTCGTCGTTCTTGGCCTGGCCCGAGAGGATCGCGTCCTCGTGGTCGATCTTATCGCCGTCCGGATCACCGGTGTAATAGTAGTTGATCAGGTCATTGCCGGCGGTGCCCTCGACGATGCCGTCACGGTTGTCCGTGGTCTGGCCGTCGTTGCAGTCCTTGCTGGTCGTGGTGGTCGTCCAGGTCATTGTCGCACCATATCCTGTCTCGGGCCGGCAATTGTCCGGCAGGTCTCGTTACATGCTCTGGAGGGGACCAGAGCGGGGTCCTTGGCGCGCTGGGCGCCGGACCGACCTGCCGGTGGACTGGTGGGCTGTGCGGATCTCGTGGGAGGAAGGTGGCCTGCCCCCGTCCGGAAGCGGCCCGCACCGGCCGCAGCGGCCCGATGCCCATTTCTCGTCACAAACCCGCGCCTAGAGCGCCTACCAGTTACCGACCGCCCCCACGGTCGTTTCCCTTGCGGGACGAGGTGATGAATACATACGCTGCAGCGCCGAACAAGGTATAACAGCCGTTAACGATAGGCATTTTCGGTCAGGCTGGCGGCCAACTACTCGTATTAATTGTGTTCCGCCGACCGCAATCGTGGATAACGTTTCTCTAACACCGGCAAAGCCCTTTGCGCCGCGGCGGCGGAGGGGCTGCAAACTCCCAAAAAATTGAGGTTTTGTTAGCCAACCCGCCGCGGCCGGCGCAGGCATTGTCTTCGCTGCGCGATCAAAACCGGGCCGGACCGGCCGCTGCGGGCGCGAGGAAATGTGGCGCCACTATGGCAGGCACTCCAACGATCGCTGCGGCAACAAATTCGCCATATCGCGAATATTGTTCACCAATCCGGCGCATCGCGGCGGCGCGGCGATTCGAATTCGCCCGACTCCGGCCAGCGCAAGACAAATTTCAACCCTGACGCGAGGTATGCGGCGCCCCCGCCCGGCCCGCGCTGCGGCATCTTGCCAAGAGCCCCGCCCATGCCGTACGTCGCAAGGACCGGTTGCGGCGCATTGCCCGCCGCCGGTCGCGCTGCGGGCGTGGTGGAATGGTAGACACACGGCACTCAAAATGCTGCGGCCTTGGCCTTGGGGGTTCGAGTCCCCCCGCCCGTACCAGTCGCCCATGAAAAGGGGCGCGACCCGGCGGTCGCGCCCCTTTCGCATCTCTGGCCGCCCCGGGGGCGGATCGGCGCGCCGTCAGAGATCGGTCGCGCGGAACGTGTCGCAGGCGTTCATGTCGCCGCTGTCATAGCCCTCGGCGAACCAGCGCTGGCGCTGCTCGGAGGTGCCGTGGGTAAAGCTCTCGGGCATCGGCACCCGGCCGGCGTTGCGCATCAGCGTGTCGTCGCCGATCCGCGCCGCGGCATCCAGCGCCTCCTGAATGTCGCCGGGATCGAGCGCGCCGAACCGGTCCTCGGCCGCCTTGGCCCAGACGCCCGAGAGGCAGTCGGCCTGAAGCTCGGTCATCACCGAGATGCGGTTGCCCTCCTCGGTGCCGACGCGGCGGCGCGCCTCCATCGTCTGCGACAGGATCCCCAGTTCGTCCTGCACATGGTGCGCGACCTCGTGCGCGACGACATAGGCAAAGGCGAAGTCGCCGCGCGCGCCAAGCTCGCTCTGCATCGTCGCGAAGAAGGCGGTGTCGAGATAGACCTTGCCGTCGACCGGGCAGTAGAACGGCCCCGTGGCGCCCGAGGCATTGCCGCAGGACGACGGCGTGACCTGACTGAACAGCACCAGCGTCACCGGCGTGTAGTCGAGGCCGTTGGCGCGGAAGATCTCCTGCCAGACCTCCTCGGTGTCGGCGAGGGTGACCGAGACGAACTCGCCCGCGTCGCGTTCGGCCTGGCTCAGCTCGCGCGGGGCGGCGGACTGGCCCGCGGGCGCGCCCGCCCCCTCGAGCATCGGCGTCACGTCGACGCCGAGGAACCAGCCGATCAGCACGATCGCGATCAGCCCGAAGCCGCCGACCTGCACCCCGCCCCGCCCGAGGCCGCCGCCGCCGCGCCCCAGCCGCGGGCCGCTGCCGCGGCGATCCTCGATATGCGCGCTGCCGCGCCGGCCCTGCCATCTCATCGCATTCCCCCCTCGACCCGAGGTCGCACCCATCCGCACCGCTCACGGACAGTTGAGCCTGAAACCGCCCGGCGGGCCAGCGGTTCCCGCGCGCGCGGCGCGATTGCGCCCCGCCCGCCCTTGCCGCGGACCGACCGGCACGGCATTGTCGCGCCGACGCTCTGCCGGGGACAACGATGATCAGACGCCTTTACGACTGGACGCTGCGCCTGGCCGGGACCCGGCATGCCAACAAGGCGCTGGCGGGGGTGGCCTTCGCCGAAAGCTCGTTCTTCCCGCTGCCGCCCGACCTGCTGCTGATCCCGATGGTCATCGCCCGGCGCGACCGCGCCTTCGTCATCGCCGCCATCGCCACCGTCGCCTCGGTGGTGGGGGGGCTGTTCGGCTACCTGATCGGCTGGGGGCTGATGGATGCCGTCGGCCGGCCGGTGCTGGAATTCTACGGCAAGGGCGGCGATTTCGAGACGCTGGCCGCGCAGTTCAACGAACTTGGCTTCTGGGCGGTGCTGATCGCGGGGGTGACGCCGTTCCCCTACAAGGTGATCACGATCTTCTCGGGCGCGACCGGGCTCAGCCTGCCGCTGTTCATCCTGGTGTCGATCTTCGCGCGCGCGCTGCGCTTCTTCATCGTGGCGGGGCTGTTGTGGAAGTGGGGCCCGCCGATGCGCGACTTCATCGAGCGCCGGCTGGGGCTGGTGTTCACCGCCTTCTGCCTGGCGCTGGTGGCGGGCTTCGCCGCGATCCGGCTGATGTGAGCGCCGGACCCGGCGGCCTGCCCGCCGGCCTGCGACGACGACGATGAAAGTGACGACCATGACCGCTTCCCCCTCCCGCACCCCTGCCCGCGCGCCCGCGCTGCTCGCCGCGCTCGGCTCGGCGCTGATGGTCGCCGGCGCCTTCGGCTTTCAGGCCGCGGGCTATCCGCCCTGCCACCTGTGCTGGCTGCAGCGCTATCCGCATTTCGTCGCCGCGGCGCTGGGCCTCGTGCTGCTGGTGGTGCCGTCGCGCTGGATCATGGCGCTGGGCGGGCTTGCGGCGCTGACGACCGCGGGGCTGGGGCTTTACCACACCGGGGTCGAGCAGGGCTGGTGGCAGGGGCCGACCTCGTGCACCTCGACCGGGATCGGCGGGCTGTCGGTCGACGACCTGATGGCGCAGATCAACGCGGCGCCGCTGGTGCAGTGCGACGTGGTGCAGTGGCAGCTGCTCGGGCTGTCGATGGCCAGCTGGAACGCGCTGTTGTCGCTGGGGCTCGCGGCGCTGTGGCTGGTGGCCTTCCGCCGGTCCTGACACCGGTCCTGACACCCGACCTGACGCGGCATCTGCCCTCGCGCCTGCCGCCGCGCCTCAGTGCCGCAGCCGGCTGAGCGCCTGGTTCAGATCCGCCTTCACCCGCGTCGCCGCCTCGGCCGTCAGCCCGCCGGCGATCACCTGCCGCTTGCCGCCCACCGGCAGCACCGTCACCAGGTAGGACCGCTCGAGGAAGGTCGAGCGCAGTGCCGGCAGCCGCGCGACGCCGGCCCCGCCCGGCAGCGGCAGGTCGGCCAGCACCGGCGTGCCGTCGGTCACCGTCACCCCCAGCCCACCGCTGCGCGCGCTGCCGAAGCCCAGGATCCGGTCGAGCGGCAGCCGCAGTTCCGCCGTCTCGAGCCCGTCGAGCGACAGCGAGATCCGCGACGGGCGGCGATAGCGCCCGCCGGCGGCCAGGCTGAAGATCCCCACCGCCATCGGCCAGAGCGCGAGGAAGAAGGCCAGCACCGTCGATGTCAGGAAGGCCGCGACCAGCGTGGCGCCGCCCGCCACCACCAGCGCCGCACCGCGCCGGGACGAGCGCGCGGGCCGGATCGCCACCATCGCGCTGCCGTCGGGCGCGACGCTCGTCACCACGGCGGGCACCGGGCCGTGGCGCAGCGCCGCCAGGCTGTTGCGCCACCACAACCGGCGCGAGCTGAGCCACAGCGCCGCGCCGATCAGCGCCAGGTGCAGCGCCAGCAATATCCACACGACAAGATCTGCCGACAGGCCTTCGGCCATGACGTTCCCCGCGAACACTCGTTACACACAAGGTGAAGCGTCCGACGGAGCGCCCGCGCGATCAAGCGAAATCTATGGCCCGGCCTCGCCCGTGGCGCCGGATGCCGCGCCCTTGGGCAGCGCCAACCCCGCCCATGTGCCTGACGCCCGGCCCGCCCGGCGCCTGCCCGGTGGGGCGCGCGTGCGCGCGCTCAGTTCAGGCGGAACTCGCCCACGACATTGCGCCATTCGCCTGGCCCGATCAGCTTGCGATGCGAGAAGCGCACCGAGTGCAGCGGCCCTTCGATCTCGCGCTGCCAGAACTCGATGAAGCCGAACAGCCGCGGATGGTCGGGCGCAAGGTCGTAGTCCTGCCAGATGAAGCTGTTGAGCACCGAGGGGTAGTCCGGCATCCGGTAGTAGAATTCCGCCACCGTCAGCCCGTAGCCCTGCAGCATCAGCTGCACCTCGCCCGGGCGGTCGGCGCCGGCCCGCGCCCGCCCCTCCGGCCCCGCTTCCGGGCCCCGTTCCGGCCCTCCTTCCGGCCCTCCGCCCGGCCTCCTGCGGCCCGTCCCGTGGCTGTCCATCGCGACTCCTTTGCACCACCCTGCCCCCGATGGTGTCACGATTCTGTTTCTTTTCAACAAAAACAGTGTGTTGGCACTCTCGGTCGCTGGCTGCCGACCGCGGTGCCGCCGCGCCATTGCACCCTATGGATGGGATGGTCTATAGTCCCGCACGACTAAATATTGACACGACCGGCAAGGCGGACAGGCAACGTGAACGACGATCCGGAAACCCCAGACAACATGGACGAAAAGCCGTTCCGCATGGCGCATGACGGGCCGCAGGTCTCGATCTCGGGAGAGATGCGGACCGCGTATCTCGACTATGCGATGTCGGTGATCGTCAGCCGCGCGATTCCGGACCTGCGCGACGGGCTGAAGCCGGTGCACCGCCGGATCCTGTTCGCGATGCACGAGACCGGCAACACCTTCGACAAGTCCTACCGCAAGTCGGCCCGGCCGGTCGGCGACGTGATGGGGAAATACCACCCCCACGGCGACGCCGCGATCTACGACGCGCTGGTGCGGATGGCGCAGGACTTCTCGATGTCGCTGCCGCTGCTGGACGGCCAGGGCAACTTCGGCTCGATGGACGGCGACAACGCGGCGGCCATGCGCTACACCGAGGTCCGCATGGCCAAGGCCGCGCAGGCGCTTCTCGACGACATCGAGAAGGACACCGTCGACTTCCAGGACAACTACGACGGCAAGGACAAGGAACCGACCGTCCTTCCCGCCCGCTATCCCAACATGCTGGTCAACGGCGCCGGCGGCATCGCGGTCGGCATGGCGACGAACATCCCGCCTCACAATCTGGGTGAGGTCGTCGACGCAACCCTCGCGCTGATCGACAATCCCGACATGTCGACCGAGGCGCTGATGGAGATCGTGCCCGCGCCCGACTTCCCCACCGGCGGCCAGATCATGGGCCGCGGCGGCGCCCGCAAGGCCTATCTCGAGGGCCGCGGCTCGGTCATCGTGCGCGCCAAGACCCGGGTCGAGGAGGTCCGCAAGGACCGCTACGCCATCGTCGTCGACGAGATCCCGTACCAGGTCAACAAGGCCACGATGATCGAGAAGATCGCCGAGCTGGTGCGCGACAAGAAGATCGAGGGCATCGCCCACGTCCAGGACGAATCCACCCGCTTCGGCGTGCGCGTGGTGATCGAGCTGAAGCGCGACGCGACGCCCGACGTGGTGCTGAACCAGCTGTGGCGCTTCACCCCGCTGCAGACCTCGTTCGGGTGCAACATGCTGGCGCTGAACGGCGGCCGGCCCGAGCAGCTGACCCTGCGCGACTTCCTCACCCATTTCGTCACCTTCCGCGAAGAAGTCGTTGCCCGGCGCACGGCTTTCGAGCTGCGCAAGGCACGCGAGCGCAGCCACGTGCTGTGCGGCCTGGCGGTCGCGGTGTCGAACGTCGACGAGGTGGTCGCGACGATCCGCGCCTCGGCCGACCCGGCGGAGGCGCGCGAGAAACTGATGACCCGGCGCTGGCCGGCGCATGACATCGCCGAATACATCCAGCTGATCGACGATCCGACCCACAAGATGAACGAGGACGGGACCTACAACCTGTCCGAGACCCAGGCCCGCGCCATCCTCGAGCTGCGGCTGCAGCGCCTGACCGCGATGGGCGTGAAGGAGGTCACCGACGAGCTGCAGGAGCTGGCCGCGAAGATCCGCGACTATCTCGACATCCTGGGCTCGCGCGAGCGGATCATGGCGATCATCTCGGACGAGCTGCGCGCCGTGCGCGAGCAGTTCGCCGTGCCGCGCCGGACCGAGATCATCGACTGGGCCGGCGATCTCGACGACGAGGACCTGATCGAGCGCGAGGACATGGTCGTGACCATCACCTCGGGCGGCTACATCAAGCGCACGCCGCTCAGCGAGTTCCGCTCGCAGCGGCGCGGCGGCAAGGGGCTGGCGTCGATGTCGATGAAGGACGACGACGTGGTCACCACGCTGTTCGTCGCCAACACGCACACCCAGCTGCTGTTCTTCACCACCGACGGCATGGTCTACAGCCTGAAGTGCTGGCGGCTGCCGCTGGGCGCGCGCACCACGCGCGGCAAGGCGCTGGTCAACCTGCTGCCGATCGTGCCCGGCATCTCGGTCGCGGCGCTGCTGAAGATCGACGAGCCCGAGGCCGAGTGGGACAACCTGCAGGTCTTCTTCGCCACCTCGGTCGGCGACGTGCGCCGCAACGCGCTGTCGGACTTCGCCAACGTCAAGCGCAACGGCAAGATCGCCATGCGCCTGGACGAGGGCGTGAGCCTGGTGAACGTGCGCATCTGCGACGAGAACGACGACGTGATGCTGGTCACCGCCGCGGGCCGCGCGATCCGCTTCCCCGTCCCCGAGGTGCGGATCTTCAAGGGCCGCGATTCGACCGGGGTGCGCGGCATCCGGCTGGTGGCCGAGGGCGACCGCGTGGTGTCGATGTCGGTCATCCGCCACTTCGAGGCCACGAGCGAGGAGCGCGTGGCCTATCTCAAGCAGCGCCGCCTGATGGCCGGCGTGACCGAGGACGAGGCCGCGGATGACGAGGACGAGGGCGTCGAGGCCGGCGCCCTGTCGGTCGAGCGCTATGCCGAGATGTCGGCGGCCGAGGACATCATCCTGACCATCACCGCGCGCGGGCTTGGCAAGATCTCGTCCAGCCACGACTTCCCGGTCCGCGGCCGCGGCGGCCAGGGCGTCACCGCCTTCGAGAAGACCATGCGCGGCGGCGCGCTCGTCGCCTCGTTCCCGGTCGAGATGGGTGACCAGGTGATGCTCGCGACCTCGACCGGCCAGTCGATCCGCGTGCCGGTCGAGGGGATCTCGTTCCGGTCGCGCTCGGCCGGCGGGGTCAAGGTCTTCGACACCGCCACCGGCGAAGAGGTCGTGTCGGTCGCCCATATCGGCGAGCAGGCCGAGGAAGAGGCCGAGGGCGGCACCGATGCCGCCGCGACCCCGCCCGAGACGCCCGGGGCGCCCGAGGCACCCGGCCCCGAGGGCGGCGCCGGCGAGGACTGATCCGCCGCGCCCGGATCGACGACAGGACCCGCACCGGCCCGGCCGGTGCGGGTTTTTCATTGCGGTTTTCCGGTGCGGGTTTTCGGGTGCGGTTTTTTGCGGCCCCGCGCCCGGATCGCCGGAACCCGGGGCGGCCCCGGCGGCTTTCCCTCACGCACAGGTCACGAAAGGCGGAGGCCGGCCGATCCCGACGGGTTCGACTGTCGCCGGCGCCGGTTTTCGGGCATGCTGCGATCAAGGCACGGGCGACAGAGACCCGGCCGCTAACCCTGACGAAACGAAGCAGGAGCAGTCCCATGACACGCGCGCGCCTCGCGGCCCTCGCCACCGGATCGGCCATGTTCGCGGCGCTTCTCGCGCCCGCGGCCCATGCCGAGTTCAAGGGTGGCACGGTCGACCTGTCGTATTCGACCTTCACCGATGACGACGACCTGTCGAAATACGGCGCCTCGGGCCAGTTCGACTTCCAGCTGGGGCCGATGTTCGGCCTGCAGGGCGATCTCGCCGCGCGCCAGCTCGACTTCCTTGACGACACCAGCACCGCCGCGGGCCTGCACGGCTATGTCATGACCATGCCCGACACCGCGGTCGGCGCCTTCTACCAGGCCGAGGGGCTGCAGGATTACGACAGCGAGCAGCTGGGCCTCGAGGCGGCGACGACGCTTTACAGCGGGGTCAAGCTGCAGGGCTATGTCTCGCGCGCCTTCGCGGGCGACGTGAACGGCAACATCCTCGGCGCCCAGGCCGACTACCCGCTGAGCGAGAGCGTCGCGATCGGCGGCAAGGTCGACTACATGAACCTCGAGCACGGCACCGAGGCGACGCGGCTGGCGCTGACGGCCAGCTATTCGCTGCCGGGGGTGAGCTTCTACACCGAGCTTGGCAAGCTGAACGGCGATGTCGACGGCTATGACGACGGCGACACCTTCGTCGGGCTCGGCGCCAAGTTCCGCTTCGGGCGCGAACAGCAGGCGACCTTCGGGGAACGCGGGCTGGGATCGCTGCTGCCGGGGTTCTGAGCCCCGCGGCCGGCCGGGAGGGGGCGCTGCCCCCGCCGCGCTGACGCGCGGCCCCCCGGGATATTTGGACAAAGTCGAAAGCCTCGGGGGGCTGGGCCGCGACCGTGCTGTCGCACGTGCCGGCCCGGGTCGCGGGTCGGGCGGCCGCGGGGGGCCCTGCTGCGGCGGCGCCCGGGGCCGTCACGGGCGCCGGGCGTCTTCGGTCAGAGGCGGTAGATCGCGGCGAATTTCGCCTCGAGATAGTCGAGGAGCGGCGCCTCGGTCGGTGCCGTGCCGCAGGCGGCGGTGATCACCGCGCGCGGCGCGTGCAGCGCGCCGTGGCGCTGGACCCGCTCGGCCAGCCAGGCGGTGGCGGGCGAGGGATCGCCCTGGGCGAGGCTTCGGTCGAGATCGGGGATGTCGCGCCGGATCGCCTGCATCAGGCAGCCCGCGTAGACATTGCCCAGAGCATAGGTCGGGAAATAGCCGAAGAGGCCCGCCGACCAGTGCACGTCCTGCAGCATGCCGTCCTGCGGGCGCGGCACCGCGACGCCGAAATCGGCCAGGAAGCGCGCGTTCCATGCCTCTTCGAGGTCGGCCACGTCGAGATCGCCGCCGATCAGCTGCCGCTCGAGGTCGAAGCGCATCATCACGTGCAGGTTGTAGTGGATCTCGTCGGCCTCGGTGCGGATGAAGCCCGGGCCCACGCGGTTGACCGCGGCGTGGAACGCCTCGGGCGTCTCGAGCGCGAGATCGCCGAACTCGGCGCGCATCTGCCCGAAGATCCAGCCGGTGAAGGCGGCCGAGCGGCCCAGCTGGTTCTCGTAGATCCGGCTCTGGCTTTCGTGCACGCCCATCGACACGCCCTGGCCGAGCGGGCTGAGCGCATAGGCCGGGTCGACCGACTGTTCGTAGGTGGCGTGGCCGACCTCGTGGATCGTCGAGTAGAGGCAGTTGAACGGATCGCTTTCCATCACCCGGGTGGTGATGCGCACGTCCGCGCCCGAGCCCGAGGAGAACGGGTGCACGGCAAGGTCGATGCGGCCGCGGGTGAAGTCGTAGCCGAAGGCCTCGGCCACCTTGCGCGACAGCCGCAGCTGCGCCTCGGCGCCGAAGGTGCCCGAGAGCGGCGCGGGCTGGTAGGCGGCGCCCAGGATGCGCTCGCGCAGGGCGACCAGACGCGGGCGCATCCGGTCGAAGATCGCGGCGATGTCGGTGGCGGTGGTCTCGGGTTCGTATTCCTCGAGCAGGGCGTCATAGGCGGTGGTCGCCGCGGTGCCCTCGGCCCAGGCCTGCGCCTGTTCGCGCCGCAGCATCACCACCAGGCGCAGCGTCGGCAGGAAGTGCTGCACGTCGCCCGCGGCCCGCGCCTCGGCCCAGATCCCGTGCGACAGCGAGGTCAGCCGCGCCAGCTCGGCCGCCAGCCGGTCGGGGATGCAGCAGGCCCGCGCGTAGCTGCGGCGCGTCAGCTCCAGCAGGCGCGCGCCCTCGGCATCGGGGGCCTCGGCCGCGGCGAGCCAGTCGCCAAGGCGCGGGTCGGTGCGGCGGGCATGGATCACCGCCTCGATCGCCGCCATCTCGTCGCCGCGCTGCAGCGCAGCCCCCCGGGGCATCATCGTCTCCTGGTCCCAGCCGAGACGGCCGGCAATCTGCGACAGCGCCTCGGTGTCGCGCAGGAAGGTCTTGAGATCTGCGAAGGCGGTCACCGGGCACCTCTGAGCGACTGGACATGGGGATATTGCGCGGCATGGCGCGCGCGCAGGATCAGGGTGAACAGGATCACGGCCCCGACCTGGTGCGCAAGCCCGAGGCCGAGCGGCGCGGCATGGACCGCGGTCATGATCCCGAGCGCCACCTGCACCGCCAGCATCACCGCCATCGCGTGGAAGGCGCCGCGGGTCTGGGCATGGGGCGAGCGGCGGCCGCGGTTCCAGACCACGAGGCCGAAGACCACGAGCAGGTAGGCCACCATGCGGTGGATGAACTGCGTGAGCCCGGCGCTTTCGAAGAAGGCGCGCCAGGCGGGCGCGTTGGAGCCGTCGGCCTGCGGCAGGTAGAAGGCGTCCGAGGGGAAGAATTCGCCGTTCATCGAGGGCCAGGTCGGGAAGGCGCGGCCGGCGTCGATGCCCGCGACCAGCGCGCCCAGCAGCACCTGCAGGAACGCGAGGTGCAAAAGCCCCGTGGCCATGCCGTAAAGCTTCGCCTCGCGCTGGCGGCGGGCCTGGAGCAGCGCCGCCTCGGGGCGGCCGAGCGAGAGGAAGAACCACGCGATCGAGCCGAGGATCGCGAAGGCAAGGCCGAGATGCGTGGCCAGGCGGTAGCTTGCGACCGAGGTCATGTCGCCGGTCAGCCCCGAGGCCACCATCCACCAGCCGATCGCGCCCTGCAGGCCGCCCAGCACCCCCAGCGCGAACAGCCGGCCCGTCCAGCCCGCCGGGATCTTGCGCGCGGCGAGGAAGCCGAAGAAGCCAAGCGCCCAGACCAGCCCGATCGCGCGGCCAAGCTGGCGGTGGCCCCATTCCCACCAGTAGATGCTCTTGAACCCCTGCAGCGTCATCTCGCTGTTCATCAGCCGGTACTGCGGGCTTTGCTGGTACAGGTCGAACGCGCGCTGCCAGTCGTCCTGCGAGGTCGGCGGCAGCGCGCCGGTGACCGGCTTCCACTCGGTGATCGACAGGCCGGAATCGGTGAGCCGGGTGGCGCCGCCGACGGCGATCATCACCATGACCATGACGAACAGCACCGCCAGCCAGGCCCGGATCCAGCCGCGGGCGCCGCCGCCCGAGCGGGTCTCGATCATGCCGCCCTGCGGGGTCGGCGCCCTGGTGCCGGTGCCCACCTCTTCGAACAGCTTGCGCGGTGATTGCGCCATCGCGCCTCTCCTTGGCCCTTGCGGAATTGCGGCGCAACCTAGGGCCGCGCCCGCCGGGCCGCAAGCCTTGGCCGCCGGGGCGGAAGGTCGCGCACCGGCCATGCCCGCGTCAGCCTGCGGGCCCGGGCGGCGCGCGACATGTGGGCGGACGCCGCGCCACTCGCGATGTCGATCAGCCAGCTCTTATGGACGACACCGGGCGATGTCACGGACCGCACTCAGAAAGGCATCCGACGCGTCTGGCCCGCTGCGACCCCAGTAAAAATGATCGGGCCGCTTCAGTAGCAGCGCGAAGCCGTGCCGCTCCGCGAGCTTCGCCGCATCATGGTTCGCGACGTAGACTTTGGAGAGATACCATTCGCCCGTCCTGCGGTTCAGGCCACCGACCTTTTCACCGCGGCGGCGCACCGTCATCTGCATCCGAAGTGCGGCGCAGTCGAAATCCGGATGCATGTCCAGCTCGCGAAACACCGCGGCGGCAGGTGCCGGCAAGGCACTGACGGCTTGTTCAAAGCTTGACGGCATGGATCTTCACTCCCCGAAGGAAGACAGATCCGATCACAGCCGTAGTTACTAGTTGGTTAATTCTGCAAACGTCACGCTGCGTCACCCGCGGGCGAGCGCCTTGCCGAGCCGGGGGCATTTCGCGCGCTTCATCAGTGCCCGGATCTCCTGCCGCTCGCCCGAGAGCCGCTCGGCGGTGGCGCGCACGCCCTCGACCACGCGCTCGACCCGCGCCGGGTCGCGCGCCAGCAGCCCCAGCAGGAACGGATCGGGATGCTCGGCCCGGATCGCGTGCGGCCCCAGCGCCCAGCCCGGGAAATCGCGCAGGTTGAAGGTCACGATCGCCGTGGCCCGCCCCGCGATCGCCGCCGCCAGCACGTGGCGGTCGTTCGGATCGGGCAGGTCCAGCGCCTCGGCCGCGGCCTCGGGCACCGGGACCGAGGCCGCGGGGAAGGCCGCGCGCAGGGTCGCGATCTCGCCCCGCGCGATCAGCTCGTCGGCGGGCGAGAACCGCCGCGCCGCCCGCGCCCATTCCTCGAGGATCCGCTCGGACCAGAGCGGCGCGAACAGCCCCTCGCGCGCGAGGCCGACCAGGATCTCGCGCAGGACCGTCGGATAGAGGACGCAGGCGTCGAGCAGCACCGCCATCAGTCGAGCCGGAACGCCACGGCCTTGAGATAGCCGCTTTCGGCAAGCTGCGGCAGCATCGGGTGGTCGGGGCCGGCAAAACCGGTGTGGATCAGCTGCCCCCGGCGCCCGGCGCGGCCGATGCCGCGGGCCGAGGCGTTGCGGAAGCTGGCGAGATCGGCCGCGTGCGAACACGAGCACAGCACCAGGTAGCCCCCCGGCGCGACCAGCGCCGCGGCCTTCAGCGCCACCCGCTCGTAGGCGCGCAGCCCCGCCTCGAGCGCAGGCTTGGCCGGGGCGAAGGCGGGCGGGTCGCAGATCACGAGGTCATAGCCCGCGCCCTCGGCCTTCAGCGCGTCGAGCGTGTCGAAGGCATCGCCCGCGCGGGTGGCGAAGCGCTCGGCCATGCCGCCCGCGGCGGCGCCCTGCTCTGCCAGCGCCAGCGCCGTGGCCGAGGCGTCGACCGACAGCGCCGAGACCGCGCCCCCCGCAAGGCAGGCCAGCGCGAAGCCGCCGACATGGCTGAAGACGTCGAGCACGCGCGCCCCCCGCGCGAGCGAGGCCGCGAAGGCGTGGTTCGGGCGCTGGTCGAAGAACAGGCCGGTCTTCTGCCCGCCCACCAGGTCGGCCATGTAGGTCGCCCCGTTCATCGACACCGGCACCGGCCCGTCGAGCGCGCCCGACAGGATCACCGTCTCTTCCGCCAGCCCCTCGAGGCCCCGCGCCCGGCCCGAGCCGTTCTTGACGACGGTCTCGACCCCGGTGACCTCGGCCAGCGCCGCGGCCAGATCGTCGATCAGCGCCTCGGACCAGGCGGCGTTCGGCTGGATCACCGCCGCCGCGCCGAAGCGGTCGACGATGACGCCCGGCAGGCCGTCGGCCTCGGCATGGACCAGCCGGTAGAACGGCGCGTCATAGAGACGCTCGCGCAGCCCGAGCGCGTGGCGCAGCCGGGCGGCGAGCCAGGCGCGGTCGATCACCGCGCCCGGATCGCGGTCGAGCATCCGCGCGATGATCTTCGAGCGCGGATTGACGGTGACGGTGCCGAGCGGCCGGCGCTCGGCATCCTCGAGCACCGCGAGGGTGCCGGGGGTCAGCGCCTGCGTGCGCCGGTCGGTGACCAGCTCGTCGGCATAGACCCAGGGGAAGCCGTGGCGGATCGCCCGGGCCTCGGCCTTGGGGCGCAGGCGCACGACGGGACGGGTGGCGGGATCGAAACCCGGCAGCGAAGCGGAGGAAGTCTGGCTCATGGGTCCCTCTAGCCCGGCGGGGCCGGTGCGGAAAGCGGCAAAAGCGAAGGGCCCGCGCGTGGCGGGCCCTTGCGGAGCGGGATCGGGCGGGCCTCAGAAGCCGGCGGCGCGCGCGAGGCGGCGGCGGTCGTTCAGCTCCTCGGAGACGAGGAAGGCCAGCTCGAGCGCCTGGCTGGCGTTCAGGCGCGGGTCGCAGGCGGTGTGATAGCGCGAGGACAGGTCCTCGTCCGTCACCGCGCGCACGCCGCCGGTGCATTCGGTCACGTCCTGGCCGGTCATCTCGAAATGCACGCCGCCCGGGATGGTGCCTTCCGCCTTGTGGACCGCGAAGAACTCGCGCACCTCGCGCAGCACGCTGTCGAAGGGCCGGGTCTTGAAGCCCGAGGCCGCCTTGATCGTGTTGCCGTGCATCGGGTCGCAGGACCACAGGACCTTGGCGCCCTCGGCCTCGACGGTGCGGATCAGCCGCGGCAGGTGGTCGCCGACCTTGCCCGCGCCGAAGCGCGCGATCAGGGTCAGCCGGCCGGCCTCGTTCTCCGGGTTCAGCTTGGCCATCAGCACCTTGAGATCCTCGGCCGTGGTCGAGGGGCCGCATTTCAGGCCGATCGGGTTCTGCACGCCGCGGCAGAACTCGACATGGGCGCCGTCGGGCTGGCGGGTGCGGTCGCCGATCCAGATCATGTGGCCCGAGCCCGCGACCGGCAGGCCGGTGGTCGAGTCGATCCGCGCCAGCGCCTCTTCGTATTCCAGCAGCAGCGCCTCGTGGCTGGTGTAGAAGTCGACCGAGGCCAGTTCATGCGCGGTCTCGCCGGTGACGCCGGCCGCGGTCATGAAATCGAGCGCATCCTCGATCCGCTGCGAGATGTTGCGATAGTTCGCCGCCGCCGGCTCCTCGATGAAGCCCGCCATCCAGGTCTGCACCCGGTGGATGTCGGCATAGCCGCCGGTCGAGAAGGCGCGCAGCAGGTTCAGCGAGGCCGCGGCCTGGGTATAGGCCTGCAGCATCCGCGCCGGGTCCGGGATCCGCGCCGCGGGCGTCGGCTCGAAGCCGTTGATGATGTCGCCGCGATAGCTCGGCAGCTCGACGCCGCCGATCACCTCGGTCGGGGCGCTGCGCGGCTTGGCGAACTGGCCGGCCATGCGCCCGACCTTGACCACCGGCACCTTGGCGCCCCAGGTCAGCACGATCGCCATCTGCAGCATCACCTTGAAGGTGTCGCGGATGTTGTCGGCGCTGAACTCCTGGAAGCTCTCGGCGCAATCGCCCCCCTGCAGCAGGAAGGCCCGGCCCTCGGCGGCGGCGCCAAGCGCGGCCTTCAGCTTGCGCGCCTCGCCGGCGAAGACCAGCGGCGGATATTTCGACAGCTGCGCCTCGACGGTCGCCACCGCCGCGGCATCCGGATAGTCCGGCATCTGGATCCGCGGTTTCGCGCGCCAGTCCGATTTCGTCCAGCCCTTGGTCATTCGGGGTCCCTCCAAAGCTCAGGCGCCGCCGCGCCTGTACGGCCCCGTCGGGGCCCCGCGCGGACGACGGCGGGCTTATAGCGGGCCGCGTCCGCCCTGCCTAGCCATCATTCCCGGCAATCCCCGCCGCAGCGCGGCGCGATCCTGCCGGTTTCGGCGCCTGGCGCAGGCTGGAAACGACCGCCGCTAGGCCGCGACCGACGGTTGTCAATGCACCGCGTCACGAGGCCCTTGCGGCGGCAAAGATTCCCTGCTTCTGTGCCTTCCGAAACGACATATCTGGGTCGCAAAATGGCCACCGGACGCATGGAATCGCCGCTCCCCCGCATGCAAGCCCCCCGCGTCGCCGAAGGCCGGCCCGCGTCCGGGGCGCGCGCCGTTGCCAAGGAGGCGGGCAAGGGCAAGCGCGCGGGCGATCCCGACCCGCGCCGCTTCGTATTCCTGCTGCTGGACCGCTTCACCATGCTCAGCTTCGCCGGCGCGATCGAGCCGCTGCGCATCGCCAACCGCGTGGCGGGGCGCGAGATCTACGTCTGGAAGCTGGCGGGCGAAGGCGGCAGCTCGGCCACCTGTTCGAACGGGGCGTCGTTCCGGCTCGACATGGGGCTCGACGAGATCGAGCGCGACGACACGGTGCTGGTGTGCGGCGGCATCGACGTGGCCGAGGCGACCTCGCGGCCGATCCTGAACTGGCTGCGGCGCGAGGCGCGGCGCGGGGCGGCGATCGGGGGGCTGTGCACCGGGTCCTGGGCGGTGGCGAAGGCGGGGCTGCTGGACGGCAAGCGCGCGACCATCCACTGGGAGAACCAGGACAGCTTCCTCGAGGAATTCGAGGAGGTGCGGCTGACGAAATCGGTCTTCGTCGTCGACGGCAACCGGCTGTCGACCGCGGGCGGCACCGCCTCGATCGACCTGATGCTGAAGCTGATCGCCGAGGACCACGGCGAAGAGCTGGCCAACACCGTCGCCGACCAGCTGATCTATTCCTCGATCCGCACCGACCAGGACACGCAGCGGCTGTCGATCCCGACCCGGATCGGCGTGCGCCACCCGAAGCTGAGCCAGGTCATCCAGATGATGGAGCAGAACATCGAGGAGCCGATCTCGCCGGCCGACCTCGCCGAGGACGTGGGCATGTCGACGCGCCAGCTCGAGCGGCTGTTCCGCCGCTATCTCAACCGCAGCCCGAAGCGGTACTACATGGACCTGCGGCTGTCGAAGGCGCGCAACCTGCTGATGCAGACGGACATGAGCGTGATCAACGTCGCGCTGGCCTGCGGCTTCGCGAGCCCGTCGCATTTCTCGAAATGCTACCGCGCGCATTACGCCACCACCCCCTACCGCGAGCGCGGCTCGCACGGCAGCCACCCGGCCGCCCCGCAGCGCCTGTCGATCTGAACCGCCCGCGCCGCCGCCCCGCAGCCTGCCGTCCCCCTGCCGCAGGCCGCCCGGGCGCTCCCCGCACGCCGGCCCGGGACGACCCGGCCCGGTGCGGCTTGCCATGCGCACGACGCCCGGCGCGGCGGGCACAATCTGGCGGGCCCGGCGCGGCAGGCCCAGTGCGGAAAGAACAGCCTAAAAACTGTCGGAACACCCCGGTGCGGATGGGTCCTGTGCGAGGGCGCGTCTGGGTCCGGCGGCCGCGTAGTCGCGACGGCGCGGGCGCGCGCCGCTTGCGGCGGGGCACCGGCCGGGGTGGGCGTGGCGGCGCTAGCGCGTCCAGTCGCGCCAGCCGGTGACATCGCGGCTCGAGGTGATGCGCAGCCCGTCCGGGCCCGGTGCCAGCGCCAGCGCGCCCGACCAGCGCAGGCGGCGCATGTCCCACAGGTCGCAGGCCGGGCTGCCCTCGGCGGGCCAGCCCTCGGGCCGGGCGCTGTCGAGGATCACCACCGCCCCCGCGACGCAGGCCGCGTCAAGCTGCGCCGCCCCCCGCTTGCCGGTCAGCCCGATCACCCGCACCCCGGCCAGCCGCGTCTCGCGCCAGCCGTCGGGGCCGGTGAAGGCCGGGCCGCCGCCGGGCCCGGGCCGCGCCGCCGCCGTGGCCTGGTCGGCGCCGTCGCCGTCATCCTCGAGCCAGGCATCGGCCGCGAAGCCCGACCCCTTCGGCCGCGACAGCGCCCGCCCCTCGGGCCCGAGCACGCCCAGAAGCCCGCCATCGGGCGACACCAGCAGCGCCGGCCGCCCGGCCGTCAGCCACAGCCCCGCCGCCAGCGCCATCGCGACGACGCCCGGGCCGCGCCAGGCCCCGCGCGCGGCCAGCGCGGCGACCGCCCCCACCGCCAGCAGCGGCAGCACCGCCGGCGGCGGCCCCGGCACCATCCGCACCGCCCCCTCGAGCCCCGAGACCCAGCCCGCGACCCACAGGATCCAGCGGCAGCCGATCCCCATCGCCCAGAGCGCGGGCGCCGCAAGCCCCAGCGGCGCCAGCAGCCCCGCGATCACCCCCGCCGGCATCACCAGCGCCCCCATCACCGGCACGGTCAGCATGTTGGCCAGCAGCCCGTATTCGGCCATGCGGTTGAAATGCGCCGCCGCGATCGGCGCCGTCGCCCCGCCCGCCACCAGCGACGACACCGCCAGCGCCAGCACCGGGCGCAGCGGCGCGGGCAGGTGCGGCGCCACCGCCTGCCAGGGCCGCCAGCTCAGGATCAGCGCGCAGGTCGCGGCGAAGCTCATCTGGAAGCCGGGTTCGGCCAGGCTCTCGGGCCGCGCCGCAAGCAGGATCATCGCCGCCACCGCGACCGAGCGCAGCGTCACCGCGCGCCGGTCGATCATCACCGCCACCAGCATCACCGCGGTCATGATCCAGGCCCGCGCGGTCGCATCCTCGGCCCCCGCGAGCCAGAGGTAGACCGAGGCCGCCACCAGCGCGACCGCCGCCGCGATCTTCTTGGCCGGCAGCCGCAGCGCCGCCCCCGGCACCAGCACCAGCCCGCGCCGGACCGCGGTGAAGACGAAGCCGGCCAGCAGCCCCATGTGCAGCCCCGAGATCGAGATCATGTGCGACAGGTTCGACCCCCGCATCGCCGCGTTCGTCGCCCCGTCGATCCCCGACCGGTCGCCGGTCATCAGCGCCGCGGCGAAGGCGCCGGCCTGCCCCGGCACCGCCGCCTGCATCGCCCGGCTGATCGCCATCCGCGCGCCATGCGCGGCCAGCGCCCCGCCGCCGTCGCGCCCCAGCACCTCGACCGGGCGGCGGGTATAGCCGACCGCGCCCAGCCCGTCGAACCACGCAAGCCTGCGGAAATCGAAGCCGCCCGGCGCCACCGGCCCCTCGGGCGGCGACAGGTGGCCCAGCAGCCGCAGCCGCATCCCGGGCACGGGCAGGAAGTCCCCGGCCTCGGCATGCAGCGCGATCCGCACCCGGCCCGGCGTGCGGTCGGGGCGCAGGTCCTGCAGCCGCACCTGGTCGAGCGTGACGCGCAGCCGGTCCGACCAGCTGCGGTCGATGTCGACCACCCGGCCCTCGACCGGCCCGTAATAGCGAAACCCGAGCACCGGCGCCGCCACCGCCGCGGTGCGCGCGGCCCCGGCAAGGAAGCCCGCGGCGACCAGCGCGAGCGCGAGGGCGAGCGGGCGCAGATCCTCGGGCAGGCGCGCGCGCAGCGCCACCGCCCCGGCCAGCGCCGCACCGACCGCGGCCGAGGCCAGCACGCCCGGGTCGCCGGGCCAGGCGAACCAGGCCGCGATCCCGAGGCCGAAGCCGACCGGCGCCAGCGGCAGCATCCGGCCCAGCCCCTCGGCCAGCTGCACCCGCGGCCCCGGCGCCGCGCCCGCGCCGGCCGCCTGCGCCAGCCCGCGCCGCAGCCGCGCCATCGCCCCCGCCTCGCCCGCCCTCGCCTTCACGATCCCCATGCCGCCCCTGTCCCCGACATCCGCGCCCGCCGCACGGATCCTGCCCGCACGGATCCTGTCGGCATCGCCCCGGCCGGTGCCGCCGCGCGGTCGCACCCCCCCAGACCAAGCCCCAGACCAAGTCCCAGACCAAGTCCCGGGCCCTGCCGCGGCCCCGGTTGCGCCGCCGTGCCCGCCCGCGGCCACTGCCGGCATGCGCCCCCGGCTTGCCCGTGCCGCCGCAGGTGCCTAAGAGAACGGCGAAGCCCTGCCTCATCAGGCGGGGCAATGGTTACCGCCGGGTTAAGCATGGCTGCGCCGGCAGCCGCGCGCCCGCCCGCCCCACGGAGATCCGCCGCCAGATGACCGCCCCGACCCCCACCCAGGACCCCGCCGCCACCACCGCCACCCCCGGGACCGCGCGCAGGATCGTCACCCGCTTCGCGCCCTCGCCGACCGGCTACCTGCACATCGGCGGCGCGCGCACCGCGCTGTTCAACTGGCTTTATGCCCGCGGCCACGGCGGCACCTTCCTGCTGCGCATCGAGGATACCGACCGCGAACGCTCGACCCCCGAGGCCGAGGCCGCGATCCTGCAGGGCCTGACCTGGCTCGGCCTCGACTGGGACGGCGAGCCGGTGCGCCAGTTCAGCCGCTCGGACCGCCACGCCGAGGTCGCGCGCGAGATGCTGGCGAACGGCGCGGCCTACAAGTGCTTCTCGACGCAAGGAGAGATCGAGGCCTTCCGCGAGGCCGCGCGGGCCGAGAACCGCTCGACCCTGTTCCTGTCGCCCTGGCGCGATGCCGACCCCTCGACTTATCCCGACGCGCCCTACGTCATCCGCCTGAAGGCCCCGCGCGAAGGGGTGACGGTGGTCGAGGACCGGGTGCAGGGTGACGTGACGTTCAAGAACGAGACGCTCGACGACATGATCCTGCTGCGCTCGGACGGCACGCCGACCTACATGCACGCGGTGGTGGTCGACGACCACGACATGGGCGTGACCCACGTGATCCGCGGCGACGACCACCTGACCAATGCCGCCCGCCAGATCCAGGTGTTCCGCGGCATGGGCTGGGACGTGCCGGTCTTCGCCCACATCCCGCTGATCCACGGCCCCGACGGCAAGAAGCTGTCCAAGCGCCACGGCGCGGTCGGGCTCGAGGAATACCAGGGCATGGGCTACCCGGCCTCGGGGATGCGCAACTACCTGGCGCGGCTGGGCTGGAGCCATGGCGACGACGAGGTCTTCACCGATGCGCAGGCGAAGGACTGGTTCGAGCTCGAGGGCATCGGCCGGGCGCCGGCGCGGCTGGACTTCAAGAAGCTCGAGCATGTCTCGGGCCAGCACATCGCGATGACCGACGACGACGCGCTGCTTGCGGAAATCGAGGCCTATCTCGCCGCAGCCGCGAAACCCGCGCTGACGAACACCGCGCGTGCGCGGGTGCAGGCAGCGATGCCGGTGCTCAAGGAACGGGCGAAGACCTTCCCCGATCTCCTTGAAAAGGCAGCCTTCGCGACGGTCGAGCGCCCCATCGTCCCGGACGAGAAGGCGGCGAAGGCGCTGGACGATGTATCCCGCGGTATACTGTCGGAATTGACGCCGCAGCTGCAAACTGTTAGCTGGACGCGTGAGGAATTGGAGGCCAGAGTGGCCTCGGTCGGGGAGGAACACGGTCTGGGTCTCGGCAAGCTTGCCGCGCCGCTCCGGGCCGCCCTCGCCGGAAAAACGGTATCGCCCAGCGTCTTCGACATGATGCTGGTCCTCGGTCGGGACGAGGTCATCGCCCGCCTGACCGACGCGACGCGCTGAGGCCCGCGACGAGGCCTTGAACTGACCCAAGGGCGGCCCCTGTCCGGGCCCCCGCGGGTACGAGGAAAGGGTTAGGTAATGGCAGACTCCAAACGAAGCGCCAAGGTCGTGCTCGACGGCAAGGAATTCGACCTGCCGGTGATGTCCCCGACCGCGGGCCCGGACGTGCTGGACATCCGCAAGCTTTACGGCCAGGCGGATGTGTTCACCTACGATCCGGGCTTCACCTCGACGGCCTCCTGCGAGTCGACGATCACCTTCATCGACGGTGACAAGGGCGAGCTGCTGTACCGCGGCTATCCGATCGACCAGCTGGCCGAGAAGTCGAACTACCTCGAGGTCTGCTACCTGCTTCTGTACGGGGAGCTGCCGACGGCCGAGCAGCTGTCGAAGTTCACCACCACCGTGACCCGTCACACGATGGTGCACGAGCAGATGCACAACTTCTTCCGCGGCTTCCGCCGCGACGCGCACCCGATGGCGACCATGGTCGGCGTCGTCGGCGCGATGTCGGCCTTCTACCACGACTCGACCGACATCAACGATCCCTGGCAGCGCGAGGTCGCCTCGTTCCGCCTGATCGCCAAGCTGCCGACCATCGCCGCGATGGCCTACAAGTACTCGATCGGCCAGCCCTTCGTGTACCCGCGCAACGACCTGAGCTACGCCGAGAACTTCCTGCACATGTGCTTCTCGGTCCCGGCCGAGGCCTACAAGGTCGAGCCGGCGCTGGCCAAGGCGATGGACCGGATCTTCACGCTGCATGCCGATCACGAGCAGAACGCCTCGACCTCGACCGTGCGTCTGGCGGGCTCCTCGGGCGCGAACCCCTTCGCCTGCATCGCGGCCGGCATCGCCTGCCTCTGGGGTCCCGCCCACGGCGGCGCCAACCAGGCCTGCCTCGAGATGCTGAACGAGATCGGCACCGTCGACCGGATCCCGGAAATGATCGCCCGGGCCAAGGACAAGAACGACCCGTTCCGCCTGATGGGCTTCGGTCACCGCGTCTACAAGAACTTCGACCCGCGGGCGAAGGTCATGAAGGAATCGGCGGACGAGGTGCTGGGGCTTCTGGGCGTGCAGGACAACCCGATCCTGCAGGTCGCCAAGGAACTGGAAAAGATCGCGCTGGAAGATCCCTATTTCGTCGAGCGCAAGCTCTATCCGAACGTGGACTTCTACTCGGGCATCATCCTCGAGGCGATGGGCTTCCCGACCTCGATGTTCACGCCCATCTTCGCCATGTCGCGCACCGTCGGCTGGATCGCGCAGTGGAAAGAGATGATCTCGGACCCGCAGCTGAAGATCGGCCGCCCGCGCCAGCTTTATGTCGGTGCGCCGCGCCGCGACTACACCGACGTCGCCGCGCGCTGAGCGCGCGAAGGCGGTCCACCCGACCGCCCCGGCGACCATCGACACGATCCGAAACGCCCCCGCAGGACCTGCGGGGGCGTTTCGCATTCGCCCTGCCGGCCGCCGTTCGCACCGCTCCGACGCATATCCGACAGATATGGTCAAAAATATCCCGCCCCGGTCTGGAAATTCCCGAGCGGAAAAGTCAGGATGCATTGACCAATCGAAAGAGTCGGAATTATGCCCCACCTCCCCGCCGGCATCCGCGCCGCCCTGCTGTCGCTGACGCTCGCCCTCCCGGCCGCCGCGCAGGAGGCCGCCGCCCCCGCGATCCCGACCGAGGCGCCCGCCGTCCCCGCGCCGACGACCGGCGCCGATGCCGCCCCCGCGATCGCCCCGCCGGAGGCCGCCCCGGAAGTGACCCGCGCCCCCGCGGCGCAGGCGGGCGCCGCGGACGGTGCCTTGGCGGATCCGGCGACCGCCGCCCCCGCCGCGCCGTTGGCGCGGGCCGCAGCCGAGGCGCTGCCGCACGACCTGTCGCCCTGGGGCATGTTCATGGCGGCCGACATCGTGGTGAAGGGGGTGATGGGCCTTCTGGCGCTGGCCTCGCTCGCGACCTGGACGGTGCTGGTCTACAAGCTGGTCGAGATGGCGCTGGCGCGCGGGCGGCTGAAGCGCACCGGCCGGGTGCTGGCCGGCGCGCCGACGCTTGGCCGCGCGGCCGAGGCGCTGCAGGGCCGCGCCGATCCCGCCGCCTTCATGGCCCGCGCCGCGCATCTGGAATACCGCCGCTCGGTGCCGGCGCTGGCCAAGGCCGGCCCCGACGGGCTGAAGGAACGCGTCCGCTCCGAGATCGACCGCACCGCGGCGCAGGCCGGCCGGCGGCTGATGCGCGGCACCGGGCTTCTGGCCACGATCGGCTCGATCGCGCCCTTCGTCGGCCTGTTCGGCACGGTCTGGGGCATCATGAACAGCTTCATCGGCATCTCGGAATCGCAGACCACCAACCTTGCCATCGTCGCCCCGGGCATCGCCGAGGCGCTCTTGGCCACCGCGATCGGCCTTGTCGCCGCGATCCCGGCGGTGGTGGTCTACAACCACTTCGCCCGCGCGATCACCGGCTATCGCCAGGGGCTCGCCGATCTCGGCGCCGCGGTCGAGCGGCTGCTGTCGCGCGATCTCGACTTCGCGCGCCATCCCGACACCCTGACGGAAGCCGCCTGAGATGGCCGGCGGCATCCGCGACAGCGCCGGTGACGAGCTGGCCGAGACCCACGAGATCAACGTCACCCCCTTCATCGACGTGATGCTGGTGCTGCTGATCATCTTCATGGTGGCGGCGCCGCTGGCCACGGTCGACGTGCCGGTGGACCTGCCCGCCTCGACCGCCGCCGCGCGCGAGCGGCCCGACGCGCCGGTCTACCTGTCGGTGACCGAAGACCTGTCGCTGCTGCTCGACGACAGCGACGTGACCCGCGACGGGCTCGCGGCGGCGCTCGCGGCCCGGACCGGCGGCGACCGCGACGCGCGGATCTTCCTGCGCGCCGACCAGGCGGTGGCCTATGGCGACCTGATGGCGGTGATGAACCTGCTGCAGCGGGCGGGTTACCTGAAGGTGGCGCTGGTCGGGATCGAGACGCTGCCCGGGGCGCAGCCATGATCGGCTGGCAGGCAAGCCTCGGGCGGGCGCGGCGCCGGCGCGAGGTCGCGGGCTGGACCGCGGCCGGCACGCTGGTGCTGTGCACCGTCGCGGCCGGCACCGCGATCGCGATGATCTACGACCCCGCCGGCACCGACGGGGCCGAGCGCGCGGTGATGATCGAGCTGCCGCCGCTGCCGGCCGCGCAGGCCGTGGCCGAGGTGCCCGAGGCCGCGCCAGACGTGCCCGCGCCCGACACGCCCGACCTCGCACCCCCCGCGCCCGACCCCGAGGCGGCGCCCGACCTGCCGACCCCGGTGGCCGAGGCGCCGCCGACGCCGGCGCCGCCCCCCGCGATGGCCCCGCCGGCCCCGCGTGCCGAAGCCCTGCCGGACCGTCCCGAGCCGCCGCCGCCGCCCCCCGCCGCCGAGCCCGAGGTGGCGCTGGCCGAGGTGCCGCGCCCGCCGGCCCGCCCCGACGCCGCGCCAAAGGTCGAACCCGAACCCGAACCCGCGCCCCGGCAGGCCGAGCGCCCCGAGCCGCAGCGCCAGCCCGCGCGCCAGGCGCAGGAGCGGCCCCGCCAGCAGGCGCAGCAGGCCCAGGCTGGCGCCCGCGCCGCCGCCGGCCGCGCCACCGCGACCGAGATCGAGCGCTGGACCGGCCGCGTGCAGACCCAGCTTGCCCGGCACATGCAGCGCCGCCGCTTCGCGCCCGGCACGGTGCTGTTGCAGCTGACGATCGACGCCGCGGGCCGGGTCACCGGCGCCTCGGTGCTGCAGGCGCGGGGCGCCGGCGGGCTCGAGGCGGAGATCCTCGCCCATGCCCGCCGCATCGGCCGCGTGACCGCGCCGCCCCCCGGCGCGCCGACGACGCTCAGGGTGCCGGTGCAGGTGCGCTGAGCGGGGCGACCAGCAGGCCGATCACCTCCTCGCTGCGGAAATAGGCGTCATGCACCTGCAGCGCGCTCCAGCCGACGCCCTTGGGCACCGGCGGCTGGCGCAGCGGCGGGAAGTGGCGCGGCTGCGGGCCGCCGTCGGCGCCGCGCGGCAGCGGCGCGGCGCTGGCCAGGGTGTCGCTGCGGAACGCGACCTCGATCCAGCCCGCGACGGGCGTGCGCGCGCCGTGCAGCTTGGCGATCTCGGCCACCACCATCGGCTCCTGCAGCGCGAACAGCCCCAGCGCGCTGCCCCAGCTGTGCAGCACGATCCGCGCCGCGTGCCGGCCATAGCCCGCCACCGCGTCCAGCGCGATCATCCCGCCGAAGGAATGCCCGACGACATGGATGTCGTCAAAGCCGGGATCGGCGGCGACCTCGTCCAGAAGCCGCGTCACCCGGGCCCGGATCTCGGCGCGCAGGCCCGGCCCGGTCGGATCGGCGCCCTGGTCCTGCAGATAGGCCTTGGCGAAGGCGGCCAGCGCCGCGGTCTTCTCGGCCCTCGCGAACAGCGCCGAGGACAGCAGCCACCCCCCGACCAGCGCCGAATCGAGCCAGGGCGCCACCGCCTGCAGCGCCGCCGCCGGCCAGCCCGTGCCGAGAAGCCAGCGCTGCGCCTCGCTCAGCGTCGGGTCCTGCGCCAGCACCGCCTTGGCAAACAGCGCCAGCGTCGCGCCGTACCACACCAGCAGCAGCAGCCCCGACCACAGGAAGCCCAGCAGGATCACCGGCGGCCACCGGCGGTCGACGACCATGGCCCGCGCGACCCCGCCCAGGAACCAGTACCCGATCAGCGAGGCGCCGCGGCTGACGCGCAGCCAGGGCGTCTGCGGCGCCTCGGGCACCAGGTCGAACCAATAGCCCTCGAACAGCGTCAGCTCGATCTCGCGCCCGGTCTCGCGGTCGACCAGCCGGCGCAGCAGCCGGTCGCCCATGCCCTGGGGCGTGCCCGGGGTCGCGCCCCGATCGCCGCCCGGATCATCAAGGCAGCGCATCCCCTCGGCATAGCAGGCCAGCGCCGCCGCCAGCGCGCCCGCCGCCTCCATCCGCGGCCGCTTGCGAAACCCGGGCACCAGCACCACCGCCCGCCGCAGCGGCCGCGCCACCGCCGGCACCGCCGCCGCTGCGGGCGCGGCAGCCCCGACAGTGTCCTGGGTCTCGTGGGCCTCACCGCCCTGCGCCGCCTGCCCCGCCTCGTCCCCGGACCGCACCATGCCCGCCTCCGATCACGCACCAACCGGCACGAGCCTAGCAGCCTTCGCGCCGGGCCCACAGCGCTTCGTCGTCTCGCCACTGCCCGCGCCGCCCCTTGGGACCCGTGATCACGCGACACGACAAGTCCGAAGGCGCGCAGGGCCGCGCGCCCGCGCCCGACAGGCCGTGATCACACGGCGCGTGCGAAGCCGCTGCCCGCCGCGCAGGTCGTTGAAGATTGGTTGGAAAATCGGCAAATCCTGGCGTTGGCACGGCCACACCATGCCGCCCGGACACCGGGTCACGCCCGTGATCACATCGCCGCGGTCAGGACGCGGTGGCGATCAGTCGCGCAGAAGTTCGGCAAGCCGGGTCTTCTCGCTCTCGGACAGTTCCTCGACCGGCGCCTCGGGCCGGCGGCGCGAGCGGACGAAGGCGAAACCGATCCCCAGCCCCGCGATCAGCATCGCCGGCCCCGCGTACCACAGGATCAGGTTCGAGCCCGAGGCCACCGGCTCGAACAGCACGTATTCGCCATAGCGCTCGACCACGTAGTCGATGACCTCGGCATCGCTGTCGCCCGCCACCAGCCGCTCGCGCACGAGAAGCCGCAGGTCGCGCGCCACCTGCGCGTTCGATTCGTCGATCGTCTCGGACTGGCAGACCGGGCAGCGCAGCTTGGCCGAGATCTCGCGCGCGCGATGTTCCATCACCGGGTCGGCCAGCACCTCGTCGGGCTGCACCGCCACCGCCGCCACCGGCACCGCCAGCGCCAGACACATCGCCAGCCCGCCCGCTGCAAGGATCCTGCGCATCACGGTCACTCCGCCGGCTGGACGGGGGGCTGCAGCGGCTGGCCCGTGCGCCGCGCCGCGGCGACCGCGACCCGGGTGCGCCGGTCCGACAGCGACAGCGCCCCGCCGATCGCCATGATGATCGCCCCCATCCAGATCCAGTTCGCGAAGGGCTTGATATAGCTGCGCACCGCCCAGCCGCCGCCCTCCTGCGGGTCGCCGATCACCAGGTACAGGTCGCGGAACACGCCGTTGTCGATCGCGGCCTCGGTCGTGGGCATCCGCGCCACCGGGTACAGCCGCTTCTCGGGGTGCAGCACCGCCACCACCCGGCCGCCCTGCCGCGCCGTCATCGTCGCCATCGTCGTGTGATAGTTCGGCCCCTCGAACCGCTCGACCCTGTCAAGCGTGATCACATAGCTGCCAAGGTCGAAGCTCTCGCCCTCGCGCACCACGCGGATGTCCTCGGTCGCGTTGGCGGTCAGCAGCGCGATCCCCAGGATCGTCACCCCCAGCCCGCCATGCGCCACCACCCGGCCCCAGTCCGCCCGCGGCAGCCGCGCGATCCGCCCCAGCCGCGCGCCGATCCCGCCGCGCCCCGCGCGCAGCCACAGGTCGACCAGCGCGCCCGAGACGAGCCAGGCCCCCAGCCCCGCGCCCACCGGCCCGACGGCCGACCGGCCGGTGGCCAGCACCCAGGCCAGCACCGCCACCGCAAGCGCCAGCGTCAGCGCCGGCGCGAGCGCCCGCGCCACCCGGCCCAGCTGGCCGCGCTTCCACGGCAGGATCGCCCCCACCGGCAGCACCGCGGCCAGCAGCACGAAGAACGGCGTGAAGGCCGCGTCGAAGAACGGCGCGCCCACCGACAGCACCCGGCCCCACAGCATCTCGGCCACCAGCGGCCAGAGCGTGCCGACGAAGACGACCAGCGCCGCGACCGCCAGCAGCACGTTGTTGATCACCAGCCCCGTCTCGCGGCTGACCATGCCGAACATGCCCCGCGCCGTCATCTGCCCGGCCCGCACGGCATACAGCGTCAGCGCCCCGCCCAGGAACACCGCCAGGATCAGCAGGATGAACACACCGCGCTCGGGGTCGTTGGCAAAGGCGTGGACCGATGTGATCACGCCCGAGCGCACCAGGAACGTGCCCACCAGCGAGAAGCCGAAGGCCATGATCGCCAGCAGGATGGTCCAGCTTTTCAGCGCCTCGCGCTTCTCGACCACGATCGCGCTGTGCAGCAGCGCCGCCGCCAGCAGCCAGGGCATGAAGCTTGCGTTCTCGACCGGGTCCCAGAACCAGAACCCGCCCCAGCCCAGCTCGTAATAGGCCCACCACGACCCCAGCGCGATGCCGATGGTCAGGAAGATCCAGGCCGCCAGCGTCCAGGGCCGCACCCAGCGCGCCCAGGCCGCGTCGATCCGCCCCTCGATCAGCGCGGCGACGGCGAAGCTGAACGCCATCGAAAGCCCGACATAGCCAAGATAGAGGAACGGCGGATGGAAGGCGAGGCCGGGGTCCTGCAGCAGCGGATTGAGGTCCTTGCCGTTGAACGGCGGCAGCGCCAGCCGGTCGAACGGGTTCGAGGTGAACAGGATGAACGCCAGGAACGCGACCCCGATCATCGCCTGCACCGACAGCACCCGCGCCTTCAGGCTTGGCGGCAGCTCGCCGCCGAAGACCGCCGCCGCGGCGCCGAACAGCGCGAGGATCAGCACCCACAGCAGCATCGAGCCCTCGTGGTTGCCCCAGACGCCGGCGACCTTGTAAAGCATCGGCTTCGCGGTGTGGCTGTTCTCGTAGACCACCCGCAGCGAGAAGTCCGAGGTGACGAAGGCATGGGTCAGCGCCGCGAAGCTGACCGCGATCAGCGCGAACTGCACCAGCGCCGCCGCCGGGCCGACCGCCATCCAGCCCTGCCAGCCGCGCCCGGCGCCGACCAGCGGCACCAGCGCTTGCAGGATCGCGACGCCGAAGGCGAGGATCAGGCAGAAATGCCCAAGTTCGGTGATCATCGCGGCGGGTCTCCGTCAGGCCCCCGGGCGCCGGGCGCCTTCGCGGCGCGCGGGACTCGGGTGGGGTCGTTTCGGCCGGTCTCTACAGCCAACCGGTTCGGGACGCGACCATAGACCCATGCCGGCGCGGGGCCAATGGGCCGCGGCCCCGCTCACGTCGCCGTTAACTGGTCCTTTCGTCGCATCGCCCGCTCATCCCGCCAGCCATTCGGCCAGCGCCGCATTGTCCGATGCCGCGACCCGCGTCGCCGTGGACGAGATCACCGCGACCGGCATCGCGCCGCCGCCCTCGGACGGCGCGGCCCCGGCGCCTGCGGCAACCGGCGCGACCACCGGCGCGACCGCCAGCGGGACCGCCCCCGCCGGGGCGCGGCCGCGGAAGTAATGCGCCTCGCGCGCGCCGAAATAGAAGCTGACGATCGCGCCCATCAGCCACCACAGCGGTTCGGGCACCGCCGACAGGCCGGTCATCCGCAGCGTGAAGCCGGCGGGATCGGCCATGGCATAGGCAAACAGCCCGATCGTCGACAGCGCCAGCAGCGGCCGCGGCAAACGATTGAGCCCGTTGCAGAACCGGTTCCACGGCCCCGCCACCGACCCCGGCCCCTCGAACTCGGCCCGGGTCTGCGCCATCGCGGCCTCGCGCTGCGACGCGGCCCGCTCCATCGCCTTGGTGCGGTTCTCGACGAAGACCTCGGCCACGCCCGCCACCGCGCGCCCCGCCGCCTGCGCGGCGCCCGGCCGCCCGAAAAGTGCCCCCAGCATGTCCCGATGCCCCCCGTCAGACCCAGCCCGCGACGCGGGCGCCATGTTCGGCCGCCGTCAGCCGGAACCGGGGCGAGATGAATTCCTCGGCCCGCAGGATCCAGCCGCCCTTGCCGCCGTCGCGGGCCCGCGCGAACTTGCGGCTGGCGGGGCGGGCATCGGCGAGGGCGTAGTAGTAGTTGCGCCGCGCGATGCCGTAGGCGTCGGCCACCAGCCCGGGCTGGCGCGCGCAGGCCCGCTCGGCCGCGCCAAGGCTTTGCGGCCCCAGCGCCCCGTCGACGCGCAGCACCGCGCCCATGCCGTTCAGCAGCGCCTGCAGGATCCGGATCGCGTTGCTGCCGGCATTCACCTGCATGTCGAAGACCGTGCCCTGCAGCACCTGCGGCAGCTGGTCGATCTTCGGGGCGCGGAAATAGCTTTGCAGGAAGATGTCGCGCGCCTGCTCCGCCGTCAGCCGGCGGACATCGGCCGTGTCGACCCGTCCGTTGCCGTCGAGGTCGAGCCCCAGCCGGCGCATGGTCCCGATCGTCACCCCGTGGTTGGTCGCCCCGCCCGGATCGTCGCGATCGTCGACGAAGCCGCCCTCGCGTGCGACGATCTCCTCGGCCAGCTGCTCGGCTGTCTTCATCGGCCCGTCCCCCATGGCAATGACGGCGCCAGACTGTCGCGACGGGGTTAACGCGGCCGCAACCGAGCGTGCGCCCCCGGCGCGCAACACCTGACCATCAGGATCAGGAACGGGATTTTATCGCTCTATTTCTTATCGATAAGAGATGAATCTGACCTGAATCCGCAAGAAAATTTCCGGGCGCGCCAGCTCTGGACGCGCCGAGAAACCCGATGTGATCACACCAGTCGTGCGGCGGGTCAGCCGGCGGGTTTCGACGGGTCCTCGTAGACGCCCTGCTGCTTCAGCGCGTCGATGACCTCTTTCGGCATGTAGGTCTCGTCGTGCTTGGCAAGGATCTCGCGCGCGACGAAGGTGCCGTTCTCCATCTCGCCGGTGCCGACCATGCCCTGGTTCTCGCCGAAAAGGTCGGGCAGGATCCCGGTGTAGCTGACCGGGATCGAGGCGGCGCCGTCGGTGACGTTGAAGCTGACGGTCTCGCCCTGGCCGCGCACCAGCGTGCCGGCCTCGACCAGCCCGCCGATGCGGAACACCTCGCCCGGGCGCGGCGGGTCCGAGACGACCTGCGCCGGGGCGCGGAAATAGTTGATGCCGTCGCGCATCGCGTAGCCGATCATCGCGGTCGAGACGACCAGCGCCACCGCCGCCACCGCGATGATCTGGATCCGCCGCTTCTTCTTCAGTCCGCGCATCTCGCCCCTCCGGCGGTCGCCCCCGGTCTCACGGGAAGACCGGCGCCAGCATCAGCCCCATGGTCTCGGGCAGGCCCAGCATCAGGTTGGCGTTGTGGATCGCCTGCCCCGACGAGCCCTTGGTCAGGTTGTCGAGCGCGGCCACCACCACGGTGCGGCCCGGGATCCGGTCGCCGATCACGCCGATATGGACGAAGTTCGACCCGCCCACGTGCCGGGTCGAGGGCAGCTGCCCCATCGGCAGCACCTGCAGGAAGGGTTCGTCCGCATAGCGCGCGGCCAGCGCCCCGTGCACCGCCGCAGGCTCGCCGCGGACATAGACGGTGGCGAGGATGCCGCGGTTCATCGGGCTCAGGTGCGGGGTGAACTGCACCAGCACCTCGCGGCCCGCGGCCTTGCTGAACTCCTGGTCGAACTCGCCCAGGTGGCGGTGGGTGCCGCCGGCGCTGTAGGCATGGGTGCCGCCCGACAGCTCCGCATGCAGGAGGTTCTCCTTCAGCGAGCGCCCGGCCCCCGACACCCCGGCCTTGAGGTCGATCACGATCTGGTCGAGGTCGATCACCCCGGCCTCGATCAGCGGCCGGATCGCGTATTGCCCGGTCGCGGCATTGCAGCCGGTGCCCGCGACCAGCCGCGCGACGCGGATCTCGTCGCGATAGAACTCGGTGAGGCCATAGACCGCCTCTTTCTGCATCTCGATCGCGGAATGCGGCTTGCCGTACCATTTCTCATAGGCGGCCGGGTCGCGCAGACGGAAGTCGGCGGACAGGTCGACGATCTTCAGATCGCGCGGCAATTCGCTGATCACCGCCTGAGACGTCGCGTGAGGAAGCGCGCAGAAGCACAGGTCGACGTTCGAGAAATCGACGTCCTCGATCTTTTGCAGCACCGGCAGGTCGAGGTGGCGCAGGAACGGGAACACCTCGGCCATCGCCATGCCCGCCTTTCGGTCGCCGGTCAGCGCCACGATCTCCATCTCGGGATGGGTGGCGATGATGCGGACGAGTTCGGCGCCGGTATAGCCCGAGGCTCCGAGGATGGCGATCTTGTGCGTCATGGGTGGCTCCCGATGGCGGATATCTTCGGTCGATGGTCTTGCCGCTGTCCTTGCCGCAACGACAGGCGAAGGACAAGCGGTGCTTGGGTGCGGGGCGCCGCGATCAGGCGGACGTGAAGCGCACGCCCCGTCGCAGGAACTGCGTCGCGTGGGCCGAGACGCTCTCGGGGTCGCCGGTGGTCAGGTACTGCGTCATCTGGCCCGCGCCCAGGAATTCCGGCCGGCGCGCGAGATAGTCGTCGAGCGCCGCCGCCACCAGCCGCGGCTGCGAGAACACCGCGACTTCGGGGCCAAGCGCCTTCTGGAACACCGCCTCGAGCAGCGGGTAATGCGTGCAGCCCAGGATCGCCGCCTCGGGCGCGGGCATCCGGCGCATCAGCGCCTCGACATGGGATTTCACCAGCGCCTCGGCCAGGATCTCGTCGCCGGCCTCGATCGCGTCGACGACGCCGCCGCAGGGCTGCGCCTCGACATCGACGCCGATCGCGCGGAACGCCAGTTCGCGCTGGAAGGCGCGGCTGGCCACCGTCGCCGGCGTCGCGAACAGCGCCACGTGCTTGACCGCCACTTCGCGCGGGGGCGAGTTGTCGCCCCACTGCCTTTCGGTCAGCGCCTCGATCAGCGGCACGAAGACCCCGAGCACGCGCTTGTCGGCCGGGATCCAGGTTTCCTGCATGCGCTTGAGCGCGGCGGCCGAGGCGGTGTTGCAGGCCAGGATCACCAGGTCGCAGCCCGCCGCCCACAGCCGTTCGACCCCGGCGCAGGTCAGGGTGTAGATGTCGTCGGGGGTGCGCACGCCATAGGGCGTGTTGGCATTGTCGCCGAGATAGACGAAGGGCACCTGCGGCAGCCGGTCCTGCAGCGCGGCCAGCACCGTCAGCCCGCCAAGCCCCGAATCGAAGACGCCAACCGCCATGCGAACCCTCCCGCCCGGGGGTCAGGCCACCCGCCCCCGTCTCGCCACCGTCCGCCCGAAATCGAAGCCCGGCCCGGGCGGAAGCGGGTCGGGGCTCAACTGATAGGTCGCGCGGCGCAGAGTGTCCATCATCGCGTTCGGATCGCGGCCCAGGGCGGCAAGATCGGCCGCGGCGAGCGGCGCGCCGACATGCAGCCGCACCGCCGTGTCGGTCCGCGCCCGGAACTCGCGCAGCAGCAGCGCCAGGCGCAGCGTCGAGCTGAGATGCGAGGCAAGCTGGAACAGCCGCGAATTGCACCCCTCGTAGAACAGCGGCACCACCGTCGCGCCCGAGCGCGCGACCAGCTTCGCGGTGAAGCTGCGCCAGGCCGGGTCGAGCGGCACGCCGAAGGGCCGCGCCGCGGTCGAGACGGTGCCGCCCGGGAAGATCCCGATCGCGCCGCCCCCCGCCAGATAGCGCAGCGCCGTGGCGCGGGTGGCAAGGTTCATCTCGGTCGCGGCGCGGGTCTCGGCGAAATCGATCGGCAGCACGGCGCGCGACAGCGCCTCGACCCCGCCGAAGACGGAATTGGCCAGGATCCGGAAATCGCCCCGCGCCCGCGCCAGCACATGGCCCATCACCAGCCCGTCGAGGATGCCGAACGGGTGGTTGGCGACCAGCACCAGGGGCCCGTTCGCCGGGATCGCGTCAAGGATGCCGCTGCGGATGTCGAGGCTGATGCCGAAGCGCGCGGGCATTTGCTGCCAGAAGCCGCCGCAGCCGGTGTCGCCCGCCCAATCTCCCTCGGGCGCGGCGCCGCGCGCCCGGCGCAGCAGCGCCCGGCGGCCCGTCGCGTTCTCGACCAGGCGGATCACCGCCCGCCCCGGCCCGGTCGCGGCCGCGCGCGCATAGGTGATCTGGCGCAGGATCTCGCGCCCCGGCGTGTCGGTCATGCCGCCTCTCCCGCAGCGGGCCGAACCGGCCCCGCCGCCCGACATGCCGCGTTTCGATGACGATCGGGTGACGCCGCATCAGGCTGTGGCCGCTGCGCTGCGGCGCGCCCGTCGCGGGACTGTGCAGGTGCAGCATCGTGTTGCCGCGGTACCGCCATCGGCATAAAAACGCACAAATCACGACATGCCTTCATTAAGAGGCGATGTTACCCTATGTAGGGAATGCATGGCTGCCATGTCGCCGGCGCGATGACGCGCCGCGGGGCAGCACGAAGGACGAGACCATGGACTGGGACAAGCTGAGGATCTTCCACGCCGTTGCCGATGCCGGCAGCCTGACGCATGCGGGCGACAGCCTGCATCTGAGCCAGTCGGCCGTGTCGCGCCAGATCCGCGCGCTGGAAGAAAGCCTGAACACGACCCTGTTCCACCGCCACGCCCGCGGCCTGATCCTGACCGAACAGGGCGAGCTGCTGTTCGACGCGACCTCGGCGATGGCCAAGCGGCTCGACACCGCCTCGGCCCGGATCCGCGACAGCGAGGAAGAGGTCTTCGGCACGCTCAAGGTCACCTCGACCACCGGCTTCGGCACGATGTGGCTCGCGCCCCGGCTGTCGAAGCTCTACGAGAAATACCCCGACCTGACGATCGACCTGATGCTGGAGGAGCGGGTGCTGGACCTGCCGATGCGCGAGGCCGACGTCGCGATCCGGATGAAGGAGCCGAGCCAGGCCGACCTGATCCGCAAGCGGCTGATGAACATCCGGATGCGGCTTTACGCCTCGGAGGGCTATGTCGAGGCGCACGGCCTGCCCGAGCGGATCGAGGATGTCTCGGGCCACCGGCTGATCTGCCAGAACGTCTCGGCGCCGCAGGTCTCGGCCGGGGGGGCGCTGATCCAGCGGCTGCTTGCGCACGAGATCCCGTCGCTTCTCTACGTGAACAACTATTTCGGCGTGATGCAGGCGGTGATCAACCATGTCGGCATCGGCGTGCTGCCCGACTATTTGACCGACGACGTGCCGAACCTGGTGCAGGTGCTGCCCGACGTCTCCTCGGCCGAGGTGCCGGTGTTCCTCGCCTATCCCGAGGAGCTGCGGCAGTCCAAGCGCATCGCCGCCTTCCGCGATTTCGTCACCGAAGAGATCATGGCCTATCGCAAGCGCCAGTTGGACGAGAACGTGGCCTGAGGCCCTTCGCCCCTGACGCGAGCAGTCACCGCACGGGCCGCAGGCGCAAGCCGCGGCCCGTTTTCGTTGGCGCAGCGAGGGGCGCGGCGGGGATGCTGCGGCGCGACATTCGCGCAACGCATGGCGGCCATGTGCAAATCAACCGGGGTTTAACCTTGAATGATTCACACGCTGCCCATAAATGCAGCTTCGAAGCCGCCGGTACGAGGAAACTCGTGGCGACTTCAACCTCCCTGTTGGACTTCGGCCGAGCTTTGTCTCGGCCTTTTTTTTGTCCTGGCGCCAGCGCGGCGCCCGGTCGGGTGCCCGTGCGCGGCCCCGCCCCCTCGCGGCAAGTCGCGATCACCCCGGGATATTTCCGCGCCACGGCGGACAGGCGGCCGGTCCCCCGCGGGGACACCGCCGGGCCATGGCGCGGCGCCGCGCCGCCCGGCGGGCGGCCGCCGGCCGCGGACGCGGGGCTGGACCCGAGGCGGCGCGCCATGCTGGACTTGGCCCCATGCAGTCTACGTACGGAGGGTATCATGGACAGCAGAAGGACGGCCGCGCGGGGAGCGGCCTTGGCACGGGGTTTGGCACAGACCTTGGCCCTGTCACTGGCCTGCGGGCCCGCGGTGGTCGTCGCCGGCGCCGCGCGGGCCGAGACACCGGTGATCGCGGCCGCGCCGCCGCCACCGGCGGCCAGCGTCGCGGGGATCCGTGACGGCATGCCGGTGATCTCGACCGATGGCGTCGCACTCGGCAAGGTGCAGCGCGTCATCCCCGACATCGCCGGGCGTCACACCGTCATCGTCGAGCTGGCGCTGAGCCTCGGGATCACCGGCGACACGGTCTCGGTCGAGGCGGCCGAGGCCCAGCCCGAAGACGGCCGGCTGGTCGTGGGCATGACCCGCAGCCAGTTCGTCGACATGGCGCAGTACCAGGGCTGAGGCCCCCATCGGCAGGCGGCTCGGGCGGCGGCTCGGGCGGCGGCTCGGGCGGTGGCTCGGGCGGCGGTGCGAAAAACCCGCTTTCCCGGCGGCCCGTCCGGCTTTAGGAAGGCGCCGCAAGCGCCACCCAGCCGGACGGGGACCCCAAGACCATGCAGGAACCGCAGATCAACGAAGCGCTCATCGCCGCTCATGGCCTGAAGCCCGACGAATACCAGCGGATCCTCGAGATCATCGGGCGCGAACCGACCTTCACCGAGCTTGGCATCTTCTCGGCGATGTGGAACGAGCACTGCTCGTACAAATCGTCGAAGAAATGGCTGCGCACGCTGCACACCAAGGGTGACGTCGTCATCTGCGGCCCCGGCGAGAACGCGGGCGTGGTCGACATCGGCGATGGCCAGGCCGTGGTCTTCAAGATGGAGAGCCACAACCACCCGTCCTACATCGAACCGCACCAGGGCGCCGCGACCGGCGTCGGCGGCATCCTGCGCGACGTCTTCACCATGGGCGCCCGCCCGATCGCGGCGATGGATTCGCTGTCCTTCGGCCTGCCCTCGCACCCGAAGACCGGCCACCTGGTCAAGGGCGTGGTCGAAGGCATCGGCAGCTACGGCAACGCCTTCGGCGTGCCGAACGTCGGCGGCGAGGTCCGCTTCCACCGCGCCTACAACGGCAACTGCCTGGTGAACGCCTTCGCCGCCGGCCTCGCCGACAGCGACAAGATCTTCTACTCGGCCGCGAGCGGCGTCGGCATGCCGGTGGTCTACCTTGGTGCCAAGACGGGCCGTGACGGCGTCGGCGGCGCGACCATGGCCTCGGCCGAGTTCGACGACACGATCGAGGAGAAGCGCCCGACCGTGCAGGTCGGCGACCCCTTCACCGAAAAGCGCCTGCTGGAAGCCTGCCTGGAGCTGATGACCACCGACTCGGTCATCTCGATCCAGGACATGGGCGCCGCGGGCCTGACCTGTTCCGCGGTCGAGATGGGCGACAAGGGCGGGCTTGGCATCAAGCTGCAGCTCGACGCCGTGCCGCAGCGCGAGGCGGCGATGACCGCCTACGAGATGATGCTGTCGGAAAGCCAGGAGCGGATGCTCATGGTGCTGAAGCCCGAGA
Organism: Frigidibacter sp. MR17.24; assembly: GCF_037095655.1. NCBI lineage: Bacteria > Pseudomonadati > Pseudomonadota > Alphaproteobacteria > Rhodobacterales > Paracoccaceae > Frigidibacter > Frigidibacter sp. MR17.24. The sequence continues at coordinate 612,639 of NZ_JBAWKE010000001.1, read as the reverse complement.
AGGAGGCCGAGGCCCGCGCGATCTTCGAGAAATGGGATCTCGACTTCGCCGTGGTCGGCGAGACCATCGCCGAGGACCGCTTCCTGATCCTGCACGGCAATGACGTGAAGGCCGACCTGCCGCTGTCGAAGCTGTCGTCCTCGGCGCCGGAATACGACCGCCCCTGGATCGAGACGCCGGCGGCCGCCGCCATGGCCGAAATGCCGGCGATCGGCGCGATCGATGCGCTGAAGGCGCTGATCGGCAGCCCGAACCACGCCCACAAGGCCTGGGTCTGGGAACAGTACGACACCCAGGTCATGGCCGACACCGTGCGCACCCCCGGCCTCGGCTCGGGCATCGTGCGGGTGCACGGCTCGGGCAAGGCGCTGGCCTTCACCTCGGACGTGACGCCGCGCTACGTGAAGGCCAACCCCTACGAGGGCGGCAAGCAGGCGGTGGCCGAAGCCTGGCGCAACCTCGTGGCCGTGGGAGCCAAGCCCTTGGCCGCGACCGACAACCTGAACTTCGGCAACCCCGAGAAGCCCGAGATCATGGGCCAGTTCGTCGGCGCCATCAAAGGCATCGGCGAGGCCTGCCGCGCGCTCGACTTCCCGATCGTTTCGGGCAACGTCTCGCTTTACAACGAAACCGACGGCACCGGCATCCTGCCCACGCCGACGATCGGCGCGGTGGGGCTTCTGGCCTCGCTTGACGACCACATCCCCGGGCGGCCCGCCGCGGGCGACGTCGCGCTGGTGATCGGCACCACCGCGGGCCATCTCGGCCAGTCGGCGCTGGCCTACGAGGCCTTCGGGATCGAGACCGGCGACGCGCCGGCGGTGGATCTGGCGGCCGAGCTGGCGCACGGGCAGTTCCTGCTGGCCAACCGCAAGCTGGTGCGCGCCGCGAACGACCTGTCGGACGGCGGCCTCGCGCTGGCGGCCTTCGAGATGGCGGAGGGCGCGGGCCTGGGCGTGACGCTGAACGACGGCGCGATCGGCGCCCTCTTCGGCGAGGACCAGGCGCGCTATCTCGTGGCCTGTGACGCCGAGGGCGTGGCGGCGCTGGAAGCCGCGGCCAAGGCCGCCGGCGTGCCGCTGGCCCGCGTGGGCAGCTTCGGCGGCGAGACCGTCACGCTGGGCACCGAGACCGCGGCGCTGGCCGACCTCTCGGCGCTCTACCGCGGCGCCTTCGAGGCCGCCGTCGGCTGATCCTGCCGGGGGCCGGAGACGGCCCCCTCAGCCCCCCGACTCAGCCCCAGGGCGTCGGCCCGTCCGGCACCCACTGGCCGAAGACGTTCTCGCGGTGCCAGCGCAGGTTGTCGGGATGCGGCGCGTCGTGCGGCGACACCGGCGGCAGCAGCCGCCCCTCGGGCCGGATCAGCCGGCGCACCACGTCCTCGGGCACCTTGTTGCGCGACACGAGGATGGTGGCATTGTCCGGCGCGACCGAGATCAGGCCGCGGTCGAACATCCAGTGCAGCGTGCCCGACAGGGCAAGGCCGTTGTTGACCGCATCGCTGCCCTGATCGGCCACGGGCCGGATATGGGCGGCCTGCACCTCGGGCCGCCCCCCGCCGTTCCGCAGCGCCAGCCCCGACATCGCGCAGCGGTGGCCATAGGCCTCGCGCACCAGCCGCCGGAAGGCCACGTCGCGGAACGGCCGGCTGGTCAGCCGCTCGATCACCGGGCGGGCGAAAGGGACGACCGGCTCGGCCAGCCCCGGCGGCAGCGGGAGGCCGGGCGGGCTGTAGCGCCGCGCCTCGTCGGCCTCGAGCGTGTCGGGCAGGCCGAGGTCGACGATGCGGGCGAATTCGGCCTCGGGCAGGCGCCGCACCGCCAGCTGCACCGCCCCGCCGCGCGCCAGCGCGCCCGTCGCGTCGGCCAGCGCCCGTTCCAGCGGCCGGCCGTCCAGAAGCCGCGGCACCGGCCGGTCGAAGCGCAGGAAGCTGCCCGGCGCCATCTCGGCAAGGAAGCGCCCCTCGACCCCCGGCTTGGGCACGATGCGCCCGATCCTGGCCACGGCGAAATAGCCGCGCGGCCCGGCCTTCACCGGCTCGTAATAGACGGCCCAGTCGCCGATCCCCTCGGTCGCGGCCTTCAGGTAGCTGCGCGGAAAATCGTAGACCCGTTCCGGCACGTCGTCGTAGATCGACGCGGCCTTGTGCAGAAGAACCAGTTTCACCATGCGCCCAGGAAACCGGGCGCCGAAAATTTCGCAAGCTTTTTCGACGCTTCGTCAGGGGCATGGCCGGGCGATCGCGGCAGGGATCGGCGCGGGGCCGCGCGGGTGCGCTTGCGAAAGCCCCTGTGTCATTCTACATTTTGGGGGCAAGGCTTAAAGGACCCCTCCGACATGGCTATGGAAGCCCAGGACATCGAAAACCTGATCCGCGCGACCTTCCCGCAGGCGAAGATCACGATCACGGATCTCGCCGGCGACGGAAACCACTGGGCGGCCGAGGTCATCGACGAAAGCTTCAAGGGCATGAACCGCGTGCAGCAGCAGCGCGCGGTCTATGCCTCGCTCAAGGGCAAGATGGACGGGCCCAACGGCGAGCTGCACGCGCTCGCGCTCACCACCAAGGCTCCGGCCTGACGAATGCGGCCCGGCGGGCGCGGCCCTCGCGGCCCGATCCCGCCGGCGCCCCAGCACATGCGGGCGCTGCCCCGCCGGCACCCGGCCTTCCCCGGGCAAGAGGACTTCACATGACCACCACCACCGCCGAAGAGCAGATCCGCGCCACCGTCACCGCCAATGACGTCGTGCTGTTCATGAAGGGCACCAAGATGATGCCGCAATGCGGCTTCTCGAGCCGGGTCGCGGGCGTGCTGAACTTCATGGGGATCGAGTACCAGGACGTCAACGTGCTGGCCGACGCCGCGATCCGCCAGGGCATCAAGGACTATTCCGACTGGCCGACGATCCCGCAGCTGTACGTCAAGGGCGAGTTCGTGGGCGGCTGCGACATCATCACCGAGATGGTGCTGTCGGGCGAGCTGGACACCCTGTTCGAGACCAACGCGATCCCCTTCGACAAGGCCGCGGCCGAGAAGATCCGCGAAGCCAACGCCGGCTGAGCGGGCACGGAACCTGACCAGACCCGGACGGCGGGCCCCCTCGGGGGTCCGCCGTTTCGCTGTCTGGTCCGGTGTCTGTTCCGCAGGGGGCGCGCCGGTGCCGGGCTAGTCGGGAAAGCCCTCGAACTGCGGCAGTGCGTCGGTGATCTCGTGCCACGGGGCCTTCGAGCCGGTGAAGATATGCGCCTGCGGCCGGATCGACGGCGGGTCGATCAGCACCCCGAGCGGCACGTGCACGAAGGCGCCCTCGCGCACCACCGACCACAGCAGCGATCCGCAGGCGCCGCAGAAGACGTCATGCGCCCCGTCCGGCGCGCCGTTCACCCGCAGGACGCCCTCGCCCTGCACCGGGCGCAGCGCGGCGCGGGCGATCCCGGCGAAGGGCTTGCAGGCCGCGCCGGTGGCGCGGCGGCACTGCGAGCAGTGGCAGTTCAGCGCATAGCCGAAGTCGTCCGCGACCTCGAACCCGGCGGCGCCGCAGAGGCACCCGCCGCGCAGGACCGCGGGCGCCCCCGTCATCAGCCCGCCACGCCGTCCTCGATCCGGGCGGCCAGCGCCTCGGTCCGGGCGGCGATCTCGGCCAGGGTCTCGGTCACCGCGGCCGGGATCACCGGAACCTCGCGCGTGACCGGGTCGGCCTTCAGCCGCGCGACCTCGGCGCCGGCCTCGCGGGCACGGCCCTCGGCCTCGCGCAGCTGATCCTCGAGCGCGGCGGTGCGGTCGGCCAGCAGCAGCCCCGCCATCAGCAGCATCCGCGTCTCGGGGATGCGCCCCAGCTGCGCCAGCAGCGGCTGCGCCTCGGCATCCAGCATCGCGGCGGCGGCGCGCAGGAAATGCTCCTCGCCCTGCTGGCAGGCCACGTCGAAGTCGCGGTTGCCGATCGAGATCCGGATCTCAGGCATTGGCGGCCTCCTTCAGCATCGGTCCCAGCTCGGCCAGGATCTCGTCGATCTCGGCCGCTTCCGAGGCGCGCGCGGCGCGCAGGGCCTCAAGTTCGGCCTCCATCGCGCGGTTGATCAGCCCGGCATCGCCAAGGCCCCGCGCCAGCGCCTCGCGCAGCGCCACGTTGGTTTCGCGCAGCTGGCCGTTGACCCGGCGCAGCTTCGCGGCATCGGTCGACCCGGCCTCGAGGCTCTCGGACAGCTTCGCCACCCGCTTCTCGAGCGCGCCGACGGTCTGTTCCTGCTTGTCCTTGATCCCGCGCACCCGCTCGACCAGCTGGGCGTTGCTGTCGCGCTCGGCCCGCAGCTCGGCCTCGAGCGTGGCGATGCGCTCGCGCTCGGCCGCCGCGTCCGGGCCCGATCCCGCGCCGGGGCCGGGCACGACCGACAGCACCGGCGCCGGCGCCGCGGCGTCGCGATCGGCAAGTTCGCCCGCCAGCCGGGCGACCGCGGCGCGTTCCTGGTCCAGCGCCTCTTCCAGCGCCGCGATCTGCATCGCCAGCGCCTCGGTCACCGCGGCCGGCGCCCCGTCCGAGGCCCTGTCCGCAGCCCTGTCCGCAGCCCTGCCCGCAGCCCTGCCCGGGCCGCGGCCGATCTCGATCCCGTATTCGATCCGTGCCAGCGCCGCGCTGATGCGGCGTTCATATTCGGTGATGTCGCTCATCCGCCCTCCTGCCTGGTCCGGTGGTCCCAAGCGCCCGCCGGACCCGCCCGCCCGCAGGGGCGTTCGAATCGTCTCGGAGCGTTCGGCTCTTTGCGAACACTCAACCATTCCGCCGCCGGATGCGCAAATCGCCGCGAAAACCCCGCGGCAGGTCGGGGACGTGGCCTTGATCCCTGCTGGGGCGGTGGTATTGACGGTCGCGACCGCTAACATGAGCGAAGGATGCCCCCATGGACACCGCTTTCCCGGACATTGCCGCGCTGCGCACCGCCCATCCCGACCACTGGCAGAAGGCGGCGGCGATCCGCGCACTGGCGATGGACGCGGTGCAGGCCGCGAATTCCGGCCACCCCGGCATGCCCATGGGCATGGCCGACGTGGCGACCGTGCTGTTCGAGAAGCACCTGAAGTTCGACGCCTCGGCGCCGAAATGGGCCGACCGCGACCGCTTCGTGCTGTCGGCGGGCCACGGCTCGATGCTGATCTACGCGCTGCTGTACCTGTGCGGCGACGCGCAGGTGACGCTTGATCAGATCAAGCAGTTCCGCCAGTGGGGCGCGCTGACCGCCGGCCACCCCGAGAACTTCCTGCTCGACGCCGTCGAGACCACCACCGGCCCGCTCGGCCAGGGCATCGCCACCGCCGTCGGCATGGCGATCGCCGAGGAATCGCTGCGCGCCCGCTATGGCAAGAAGGTCGTCGACCACAAGACCTGGGTGATCTGCGGCGACGGCTGCCTGATGGAGGGCATCAGCCAGGAGGCGATCGGCCTGGCCGGCATGCAGAAGCTGTCGAACCTGGTGGTGCTGTGGGACAACAACAACATCACCATCGACGGCCGCGTCACCATGGCCTGCATCACCGACCAGAAGGCGCGCTTTGCGGCCTCGGGCTGGAAGGTGCTGTCCTGCGACGGCCATGACCCGGCCGACATCGACCGCGCCCTGACCGAGGCCAAGACCTCGGACCGGCCGGTCTTCGTCGACTGCAAGACCATCATCGGCTTCGGCTCGCCCAACAAGGCCGACAGCTATTCGGTCCACGGCTCGGCGCTCGGCGATGCCGAGATCGCGCTGACCAAGGAAGTCTACGGCTGGGCGCACGGCGCCTTCGAGATCCCGGCCCCGGTGCTGGAGGCCTGGCGCGCGATCGGGTCGCGCGGCGCCGCCGAGCGCGCCGCCTGGGAAGAGCGCCTGGCCGCGCTGTCGCCCGCCAAGCAGGCCGAGTTCGCCCGCACCTTCGCCGGCGAGCCCGCCAAGAAGCTTGGCGCCGCGATCCGCGCCTTCAAGAAGGCGCAGTCCGAGGCCAAGCCCAAGGTCGCGACCCGCAAGGCCAGCGAGATGGTGCTGGCCGCGATCAACCCGGCGGTGCCCGAGACCATCGGCGGCTCGGCCGACCTCACCGGCTCGAACCTGACGAAGACCGCCGATCTCGGGATCTTCAACCCCGACAACCGCAAGGGCCGCTACGTCCATTACGGCATCCGCGAACACGGCATGGCCGCGGCGATGAACGGGCTGTGGCTGCACGGCGGTGTGCGGCCCTATGGCGGCACGTTCTTCTGCTTCACCGACTACGCCCGCGGCGCGATGCGGCTGTCGTCGCTGATGGGCAACCCGGTGGTCTACGTGATGACCCACGATTCGATCGGGCTGGGCGAGGACGGCCCGACCCACCAGCCGGTCGAGCACCTGGCGATCTGCCGCGCCACGCCCAACACCTGGACCTTCCGCCCCGCCGACGTGATCGAGACCGCCGAGGCCTGGGAACTGGCGCTGACCACGACCGAGACGCCCTCGATCCTGGCGCTGTCGCGCCAGAACCTGCCGACGCTGCGCGAGAAGCACACCGCGACCAACCTGTCGGCCAAGGGCGCCTACGTGCTGCGCGAGGCCGAGGCCAAGCGCCAGGTGATCCTGATGGCCACCGGCTCGGAGGTCGAGATCGCGATCAAGGCGCGCGAGGCGCTGGAAGCGGCCGGCATCGGCACCCGCGTCGTCTCGGTCCCCTGCATGGAGCTGTTCGCGGCGCAGGACGAGGCCTATCGCAAGAAGGTGCTGCCGGCAGGCCCGGCCCGGATCGCGATCGAGGCCGCGGTGCAGCAGCCCTGGGACCGCTGGCTCTATGGCGAGCGCGGCCGCGCCGCCAAGGCGGGCTTCGTCGGCATGACCGACTTCGGCGCCTCGGCCCCGGCCGAGCGTCTCTATGCCGAGTTCGGCATCACCGCCGAGGCGGTCGTCGAGAAGGCCAAGGCGCTGCTCTGAGCACCGCTCCGCGCCAGGGGCGGCATCGCGGCCCGACGCGCGGGCCTGACGCGCGGGCGGCATCGCGGATGGATGACGAAGGGCCCGGGGGCGATCCCCCGGGCCCTTCGCGTTTTGGAAGCTGGTGCAAGCGGGGGCTCTGCCCCCGCACC
>NZ_JBAWKE010000001.1:384117-605439 GCF_037095655.1 Frigidibacter sp. MR17.24 | reverse complement strand
GGGGGGGCTCTCCCCCCCCACCCCCGGGATATTTGGGCAAAGTCGAAAGGGGGGCGGCGCGGTCTCGGGTGGGGGCGGCGGCGCGGCTGGCGCGGACGCAGTCGGGGGCGCGCACCGGTCGGGTCCGGTACGCGCCCCCTCTGTCCCGTCCTCCGGGGAGGATATGGGACGGGTCAGGTCAGAAGAAGCCGAGCTTCGAAGTCGCGTAGCTGACCAGCATGTTCTTGGTCTGCTGGTAGTGGTCGAGCATCATCCGGTGCGTCTCGCGCCCGATGCCCGACTGCTTGTAGCCGCCGAAGGCCGCGTGGGCCGGGTAGGCGTGATAGCAGTTGGTCCAGACCCGGCCGGCCTTGATCGCGCGCCCGAAGCGGTAGCAGGTGTTGGCGTCGCGGCTCCAGACCCCGGCGCCAAGGCCGAAGAGCGTGTCGTTCGCGATCGAGAGCGCGTCCTCGTGGTCCTTGAAGGTGGTGACCGAGACGACGGGGCCGAAAATCTCTTCCTGGAACACCCGCATCTTGTTGTGGCCGCGCAGCACCGTGGGCTTCACGTAGTAGCCGCCGTCAAGCTCGCCCCCGAGCAGCGAGGCCGAGCCCCCGGTCAGCACCTCGGCGCCTTCCTGGCGGCCGATGTCGAGGTAGCCCAGGATCTTCTCCTTCTGCTCGGCCGAGGCCTGGGCGCCGATCATGGTGGCCGCGTCGCGCGGATCGCCCTGCGTGATCGCCTCGACGCGCTTGATCGCGCGCTCCATGAAGCGGTCGTAGATCGATTCGTGGATCAGCGCGCGCGACGGGCAGGTGCAGACCTCGCCCTGGTTCAGCGCGAACATCACGAAGCCCTCGATCGCCTTGTCGAAGAAGTCGTCATCCTCGTTGCAGACATCCTTGAAGAAGATGTTGGGCGACTTGCCGCCCAGCTCGAGCGTCACCGGGATCAGGTTCTGCGAGGCGTATTGCATGATCAGCCGGCCGGTCGAGGTCTCGCCGGTGAAGGCGATCTTCGAGATGCGGGGGCTGGAGGCGAGCGGCTTGCCGGCCTCGAGCCCGAAGCCGTTGACCACGTTCAGCACGCCCGGCGGCAGCAGGTCGGCGATCAGGTCCACGAGCACCATGATCGAGGCCGGGGTCTGCTCGGCCGGTTTCAGCACCACGCAGTTGCCGGCGGCGAGCGCCGGGGCAAGCTTCCAGGCCGCCATCAGGATCGGGAAGTTCCACGGGATGATCTGGCCGACGACGCCCAGCGGTTCGTGGAAGTGGTAGGCGACGGTGTCGTGGTCGATTTCCGAGATCGTGCCTTCCTGCGCCCGCACGATGCCGGCGAAGTAGCGGAAATGGTCGATCGCCAGCGGGATGTCGGCGGCGCGGGTCTCGCGGATCGGCTTGCCGTTGTCCCAGGTCTCGGCGGTGGCCAGCAGTTCGAGGTTGTCCTGCATCCGGTCGGCGATCTTCAGCAGCAGGTTCGACCGCTCGGTGACCGAGGTCGTGCCCCACTTGTCCTTCGCGGCATGGGCGGCGTCGAGCGCAGCCTCGATGTCGGTCGCGTCCGAGCGGGCGATCTCGCCGCAGGCGAGGCCGGTGATCGGCGTGGTGTTGGTGAAGTAGCGGCCCGCGTTCGGGGCGCGGAACTCGCCGCCGATGAAGTTGTCATAGCGCGGACGGAACGGGACCGTCATCACGCCGCGGAATTCGCTCGCCATGTCGTTGGCCATCTGGATCTCCTCCCTCGTGTCGCCCCGTCCTCCCGGGGCCATGACCGAAGACTGCCCGGCGCGGTCCGGCCTGCCCAGACGGGGCGCGGGGTGCGCGCGGCCCGACTGTCTCAGGCACGAGACAGGTGCGCGCGCGGAAACCGCGATGCCGCGGCGCGGCGCGGGGGGCGGCGCCCGCGAGGCGGCCCCGGCGCCGGAGGCGGCGCGCGTTGGCGGCGGGTAGTGACGGGCCAGTGGCGGGCTGGTGACAGCGCGGGGAACGGTGGGCCGGTCCGGCACCGCCGGCCCAGAGGGGCGCGGCGCCCGTCGCCCATGCCCCGCATGGGCAACCGCACCCACGGTGGGCGCCAGAGCCGTGGGGAAGCAGAAGCGCGCAGCAGGCGCGCGCAGGACGGCAGCGCCGAGGGGGCACGCCGATCGGGCGGCGGCCGGATCCGGCCGCGGTCCCTGTGGCAACGCCGGGCGGCCCGAAGCCCCGGGGGGCCAGCCCCGGAGATGGCCGCGGGATCGCCCCCGGATCTCCCCGGCGACTCGCTCGCCGCCGCCTCAGCCCTCGATGCCGAGCGCCTTCATCTTGCGATAGAGCGTGGCGCGGCCGATCCCCAGCGCCCGGGCCGCGGCCGAGACATTGCCCCCCGCGCGGGCCAGCGCCCGCGCCAGCTCGGCCCGCTCGGCCCCGTCGAGGCCCCCCGGCGCCCCGAGCCCCAGAAGATCGCCCGCCGGCACCCGGCCCAGCCGCTCGGGCGTCAGGGCGAAGCTGCGCCGCGCCGCGCGGCTTGCACCGATCACCAGGTCGTCGCGGTCGAGCGCCAGCAGCACCGGCCCCGTGCCGTCGCCCTCGTCGGTCTCGGGTGCGAGGATCCGGCTGCCGGCCCAGGCCGCGCGGAACAGCTCGGCCTCGATGCGCTGGGCGGCATCCTGCGCGGTCAGCGCGATCAGCCGGGCATAGCCCTCGGTCAGGTCCTCGCGCACCGAACTCACGTCGATGACGCCCGCGACCTCGCCCTCGGGGCCGAAGACCGGGGCGCCCATGCAGGCGAGCCGGGTGTTGCGGGCGCGGAAATGCTGGCCGCGCCAGACGATCACCGGGCGCTTTTCGGCCAGGCAGGTGCCGATGCCGTTGGTGCCCTCGGCCGCCTCGGACCAGACCGCGCCGGGCGCGAGGCCCCAGCCGTGGAATTCCGCCGCATCGCCCGCGCGCACCCGGTCGTCGAGCACCAGCCCGCCGGGGTCCGACAGCAGCACCGAGCAGCCCGCATCCGCCGCCGCCCGCGCCAGCCGGTCGAGGATCGGGCGCGCCACCGCCACCAGCCGGCCCGCCGCCTCGGTCCGGCGCGCAAGCTCGGCCGCCTCGAGCCGGTCGGGCGCGGTGCCGGTCGCGGGATCGACGTTGTGGTGCAGCAGCGAGCGGCGCCAGCTTGCGGCGAAGGCCGAGCGCCCGGCGGCGGCGGACAGCGCCACCGCGCGCACCATCTCGGCGTGATCATGTCTCAGGGCCCGGGTCATCGGCGTGAAGCTCCCCTCTTCACCTCGGGCGCAGGATAGGCGGCAGGGGGGCATCCCGGCCAGCCCCCCGGCGCTACGACCAAGGTCGCAGGGCCGGGACACGGCGGGACCGGGGGCCCCGGCCCCGGGCCACCCGCGGCGGCTGGACGGTGGCTGGCGGGGCGCGGGATAAGGCTCACCCGACGAGGCGCACCGCGCAGGAGGCATGGCGCAGGGCCACGGGGCGCAGGACAGGGAGCGCCACGCGCGGGTCCCGGCATAGGAGGCACGCCGGACCGGACCCGGTGCACGGAGCGCCCGCCAAGACGCGGGGGGCACGGCACATCGGCAAAAACCCACGGGGAGCAGCATCAGGGCACGGCGCTCAAGGCACAGGGCACGGCGCAGGGGGCACGGCGCTCAAGGCTTGGCGCAGGAGGCTTGGCGCAGGGGGTGAGGAGAAGGACGGCGCCCGAGGTGCGGGGCCGGGTGTGGAGGCTCCGCGCAGGGGACAGGGTGCGCGGGCAGCGCTCAGCCGTCGGGCAGGTTCAGAACCAGCGGCGGCCCCTGGCCCTCGATCCGCAGCCGTGCGCCCCGGCGTGCGATCGAGGCGACGCTGTCCCAGCCGGCGGGGCGCGGCACCGCGCCGATCGCGTGCCAGGTCCGGTGCACCCGCCCCGGTGCCAGCGGCAGCGCGCTCGGCACCCCCTCGCGCGCGACGCGCGAGCCGCCGCGGGCCGCGGCGGCATTGCCCTCGTCGCCGGCGGTGCAGCCGTCCTCGATGCCGACGACGCCCAGGTGGCGGCCGTCCCAGGGCGCGTGGTCGCGACCGCCGTTCGACAGCCACAGCATGGTCACCGGCAGCGTCGAGGGGTCCTTCAGCACGAAGACGAGGTCGTCCTCGGCCGGGCGCAGGGCCGCGGTCCAGCCAAGCGTCGCGCCCGCCGCCTCGACAAGGGTGCAGAAATCCTCGTGCCCCGGCGGCCAGGGCCAGCGCGTCAGGTCCTGCGTCGCCCCGACATCGCCACCGTCCCTCGCGACGGCACCCGGGACGCCCCCCGGAACGGCGGCCGGGTCCTCCCCCCGCGCCGCCACCGCCAGCCGGTGGCGCCCGGGCGCGACGCCCTGCCCCGTCAGCACCGCGCGCTTGGGCGAAAAGCTCAGCCGCCCCGGCGCCGCGAAGCGCAGCATCGGGTGATGCGCCAGCGTCAGCGTGCCGCTGCCGCCGGTGATCTCGTGCGTCGTGACCAGCACCGGCGCCCCGTCCGCGAGCCGCAGCCGCTTGACGATCCGCGCGCCCCGGACCGGCTGGCTCAGCGCCAGCACCGCCTCGGCGGCGCTGGCCGCGCGGGTGCACGAGACCACGTCCCAGCGCGCATTCGCCGCCGGCCCGTGGATCGGCCCGCCCGGGCACAGGTCGTCGCGCCCGAACGGGGCCGACAGAAAATCGCCCTGCAGCGCCGCCTCGACCGGCGCGAGGCCCGCGGGCACCGGCCCGCCGACCCAGTGCGCGCGGTGCAGGGGCCGGATGTCGCGCCCGCCCACGGTGAAGACAAGGTCGGTCAGCCCGCCCCGCGACAGGTCGATCTCGACCGCCGCGCCCCGCACCGCGAGGCGCAGCCGGTCACTCATTCTCGGCCGACCAGGGATCGTCCTGGACGTCGAAGCGGGGATCGTCGAGCTCCTCGCCGGGGTCAAGCTCGTCGCGCCGGCCGCGGAAGCCCATGGCGACGACGAACTTTTCCGAGCTGTCGGCGCGGCTTGCCGGCGGCTTCACGTTGGCGACCGAGCGGAAGTTCTTCTTCAGCACCGCCTGCAGCGCATCCTCGGCGCCGCCCGCCAGCACCTTGGCGACGAAGGTGCCGCCCTCTTCCAGCACGTCGAAGGCGAAATGCGCCGCCGCCTCGCACAGCGCGATGATGCGCAGGTGGTCGGTGCCCTTGTGCCCCGAGGCGGCGGCGGCCATGTCCGACATCACCACCTCGGCCGGGCCGCCGAGCCAGGCCTTGACCTGCGCATCCGCGCCCTCGGCCAGGAAGTCCAGCTGGTGGATGTCGGCGCCGGCGATCGGCTCGACCTCCTGCAGGTCGACCCCGAGCACGGTGCCGACGCGCTTGCCCTTCTTCTCGCCAAGCGCGTTGACGCGCTGCACGGCGACCTGGCACCACCCCCCCGGCGCGCAGCCGAGGTCCACCACCCGCGCCCCCGGCACGAGGAAGCGGTAGCGGTCGTCGAGTTCGAGGATCTTGAAGGCCGCGCGGCCGCGATAGCCTTCCTTGCGCGCGCGCACGACATAGGGGTCGTTGAGCTGCCGCTCGAGCCAGAGGGTCGAGCTGAGCTTGCGCCCCTTGGCGGTCTTGACCCGCACGCGCAGCTCGCGCTGCCCGCGTCCCGAGGTGTTGCCTCCCCCCGATTTCGGCGACTTGACCATGACTGAGATCCCCTTCGTTGCCGTCCCGGATAGCGAAGCGCGCCCGACAAGGCAAGGAAGGGGGCGCTGCCCCCTCGGGCCTGCGGCCCTCACCCCCGGGATATTTGGGCAAAGTCGAGGGTCGGGCTCAGGCCATCCTGAGCGCGCCGTCGAGGCGGATGACCTCGCCGTTCAGGTAGCCGCAGTCCAGGATGAAGGCGGCGAGGGCCGCGAATTCCGCGGGATCGCCGAGGCGGCGCGGGAACGGGACCGCGGCCGCGAGGGCCTGCTGCACCTCGCAGCCCATGCCCGCCATCATCGGCGTGGCGAAGATCCCGGGCGCGATGGCGCAGACCCGGATCCCGTGCCGGGCGAGGTCGCGCGCCAGGGGCAGGGTCATCCCGGCGATCCCCGCCTTCGAGGCGGCATAGGCCGCCTGCCCCGCCTGCCCCTCGAAGCCCGCGATCGAGGCGGTGTTGATCACCACCCCGCGCTCGGGGCCCGGGTTGGCCGCCATCACCTCGGCCGCGAGGCGCAGGACGTTGAACGACCCCGCAAGATTGACGTCGAGCACGCGGCGGAAGCCGTCGAGCGGGTGCGGCCCGTCGCGCCCCAGCACGCGCCCGGCGGCGACGATCCCGGCGCAGTTGACCACCGCGTCGATCCCGCCCAGCCGCGCCACCGCCGCGGCGATCCCCGCCGCGACCGAGGCGGCGTCGGTGACATCGACGACGACGCCATGCGCCTGTGGACTCGCGTCCGGGGCCGGGTCCGGCCCGGCTCCCGGCTCGCCACCCGGTTCGGCTCCGGCCGCCGCGGCGCGGCCCGCCACCGCCGGATCGCGGTCGAAGACCACCACCCGCGCGCCGCGCGCGCCGAAGTGCTCGGCCACCGCCCGGCCGAGGCCCGAGGCCCCGCCCGTCACCACCACCCGCGCGCCCTCGATCCGCATCCGCCGCCCTCCCTGTGCCGCCGCCACCCCAAGGCTAGCAGCCGGGCCCGGGCCCGCGGCGCGAACGTCGCGTCAGCCGAAGTCGCGCCGGGCCTCGACCATCAGGCACAGGATCTCGAACATCAGGCTCGCGCCCAGCCAGGCGGTGTTGCCCGAGGCGTCGAAGGGCGGCGAGACCTCGACGAGGTCGCCCGCGACCACGTTGACCCCGCGCGCCAGCCGCAGCACCTCGATCGCCTCGCGCGCGATCGGCCCGCCCCATTCCGGCGTGCCGGTGCCCGGCGCGACCGAGGGGTCGACGAAGTCGATGTCATAGCTGAGATAGGTCGCGCCCTGCCCGAGGATCTCGCGCGCCTCGGCCATCACGTCGGCGAGGCCGCGCGCAAACAGCTCTTCGGCGCGCACGATGCGGATGCCGTGGGCGCGCGCGAAATCGACGTCGGCATCGTCGTAGGTGGTGCCGCGGATGCCGATCTGGATCATCCGCGCCGGGTCCAGCAGCCCCTCTTCGACCGCGACGCGGAACGGGTTGCCGTGGGTCAGGACCTTGCCGCCGAAATAGACCGGGTAGAGGTCGGTGTGGCTGTCGAAATGCAGCAGGCCCAGCGGCGCGCGCCCCTTGGCAAGCCCCCGCAGCACCGGCAGCGTGCACAGGTGGTCGCCGCCGCCGGTCAGCGGCCGGATCCCCTCGGCCGCGAGGCCTGCATAGGCCGCCTCGAACCGGGCGAGCGTGTCCATCACGTCGACCGGGTTCGGCCCGATGTCGCCGAGATCGGCGCAGGCCGCGATCTCGAACGGGCGCAGCCGGGTCGCGCCGTTCTGCGCCCGGATCATCGTCGAGGCGTCGCGCAGCGCCCGCGGCCCGTGCCGGGCGCCGGGGCGGTTCGACACCGCACCGTCGAAGGGCAGGCCCAGAAGCCCGATCGCGACCTCGTCGCGCCGCGGCGCCCCCACCGGCAGGTAGGGCAGGCGCATGAAGGTCGGCAGGCCGGCGAAGCGCGGCATCTCCATGCCCGAGACGGGGTGGAAGAACGGATCGGTGGTCATGCTCTGGTATCCTCGCGGCGCGGAACGCTTTTCCGGTGCGGAGCGTTGCAGGCCAAAGCCCGGCCCGCAAGGGGGTGCGGGCAACCGCAAGGACGCATCATGGACCTGATCCGCATCATCTTCGCCATCCTGCTGCCGCCGCTGGGCGTCTTCCTGCAAGTGGGCCTGCGCGGCGCGTTCTGGCTCAACATCCTGCTGACGCTGCTGGGCTACATCCCCGGCATCGTCCATGCCGTCTGGGTCATCGCCCGCCGCTGAGCGCGCCACGGCGCCCCGCGGCCGCCGCCAGCGCCGGTGCCGGTTCTGTGCCGACCCGGCATCCACGCCTCCCCGGGGCCGCAGCCCCGCCCTGTCCAACCCCGGCCCGTCCCAACCCGGCCCGTCCGAAGGAGCACAGATGAGCCATCGCAGCGACCTTTCCGAAGATCCGCGCCGCACCGTGCTGGCGCTGCTGTCGCGCACGCCCGTGGGCATGCTGTCGATCGACGGCAGCGCCCTGCATCCTCAGCCGATGACGCAGGACACCGATCCCGACCGCGGCGAGCTGTGGTTCCTGACCTCGCGCGAGACCGAGATCGTGCGCGCCATAGGCCAGGGCGCGCGGGCGCATTTCACCGTCACCTCCGACGACCACTGCCTGCAGGCCTCCTTCGCCGGCGCGATCGTGCAAAGCACCGATCCCGGCCATCTCGACCGGCTGTGGTCGGGCGCCGATGCGCGGGGGCGGCCGGCGGACTGGTTCCCCGGCGGGCGCGACGACCCCGACCTGCTGGCGCTGCGCATGACGCTGAGCGAGGCGATGGCCTGGGCGGCCTCGACCTCGACCCTGCGCACCGGGATCGAGAGGCTGCGCGCGACCCTCGATCCCGACCATGCGCCGGACCTTGGCGTGCAGGTGGCGATCCCCTTCAACGGCTGAGGCCGGGCGGCTTTCGGCACCGGTGACGGGGGCGTGATCGCGGCCCCGCCCGAACGGGATTGCCAAGGCGGCGCGGATGTACATATTGTGAACATCCGCAGAACACAGCCGAAACACCGGGGTTCCCATGGCCACCCGCAGCCTGCAAGACAAGCTCGCCATCCTCTCGGACGCGGCGAAATACGACGCCTCCTGCGCCTCGTCGGGGGGCGAGCGGCGGTCGTCGGCGGATGGCAAGGGGCTGGGGTCGTCGGGCGAGTCGGGGATCTGCCACGCCTATGCCCCCGACGGGCGCTGCATCAGCCTGCTGAAGATCCTGATGACGAACTTCTGCATCTACGACTGCGCCTATTGCATCAACCGCGCCTCGAGCCGGGTGGAGCGCGCGCGCTTCAGCGTCGAAGAGGTCGTGACCCTGACGATCGAGTTCTACCGGCGCAACTACATCGAGGGGCTGTTCCTGTCGTCCGGCATCATCCGCTCGCCCGACGACACGATGGCCGACATGGTGCGCATCGCGCGCACCCTGCGCGAGCGCGAGAACTTCCGCGGCTACATCCACCTGAAGACGATCCCCGACGCGGCGCCGGAACTGATCGACGAGGCCGGGCGCTTCGCCGACCGCCTGTCGATCAACGTCGAGCTGCCGACCGAACGCGCGCTCACCGATCTGGCGCCGGAGAAATCCGCGCGCACGATCCGCAAGGCGATGGCCGAGGTGCGGATGCGCCGCGACGCCTCGCGCGAGCGCAGCCATACCGGCAAGCGCGCCGCCCGCTTCGCCCCCGCCGGGCAGTCGACGCAGATGATCGTCGGCGCCGACGCCGCGAGCGATGCCACGATCCTTGGCAACGCCGCCGGGCTCTACGCGGGATACAACCTGGGCCGGGTCTATTACTCGGCCTTCTCGCCGATCCCCGAAGCCTCGAGCGTCCTGCCCGCCCGCCGCCCGCCGCTGATGCGCGAACATCGCCTGTACCAGGCCGACTGGCTGATGCGCTTCTACGACTTCGCGCCCTCCGAGATCACGGCGGGGCCCTCGGGGATGCTCGATCTCGACATCGATCCCAAGATGGCCTGGGCGCTGGCGAACCGCGGCCAGTTCCCGGTCGATCCGAACCGCGCGAGCCGCGAGATGCTGCTGCGGGTGCCGGGCTTCGGCACCAAGACCGTGCAGCGCATCCTCGCCGCCCGCCGCCACCGCGCGCTGCGCTACGAGGACCTCGTGGCGATGGGCGCGGTGATGAAGCACGCCCGCGCCTTCATCGCCATGACCGGCTGGAGCCCGCGCGGTCTGCTCGAGGGCGAGAACCTGCGCGCCCGCTTCGCGCCGCCGCCCGAGCAGCTGCAGCTGATCTGATGCAGGTCGCCCTGCCCCGCATCGGCACCACAGCCGCCTGGCGCGCCGAGGTGCGCCGCCTTGCGGCGCTGGGCATCGCGCCCGAGGCGGTGCGCTGGTCGCTGGGCCCTGCCGAGCCCGATCTTTTCGCCGCCGACGACGCCCGCACCGCGCCGGAACCGGCGCTGAAGATCCCCCGCCCGGCCCTGGCCGAGATCGACTGCGCGCTGCACCACTCCGACCCCGGGCGCTTCGCCCGCGCCCATGCGCTGGTTCTGGCGCTGTCGCGCGGGCAGGCGCGCTGGGGCGACCGGTCGGACCCCGCCCAACACCGCGTCATGGCCGAGGCCAAGGCCGTGCGCCGCGACATCCACAAGATGCACGCCTTCGTGCGCTTCCGCGAACTGCCGGCCCAGGGCCCGCGCCGCCGCTTCGCCGCCTGGTTCGAACCGACCCACCCCTGTCTCGAACCCGGGGTGCCGTTTTTCGCCCGGCGCTTCGGCGACATGGACTGGGCGATCGCCACGCCCGGCCTCACCGCGCGCTTCGTGGATGGCGTGCTGACGCTGCACGAAACCCCGCCCGACCAGCCGCGCCCGCCCGAGGACGGAACCGAAAGCCTCTGGCAGACGTACTATGCAAGCATCTTCAACCCGGCGAGGCTGATGACACGTGCCATGCAGTCGGAAATGCCGAAGAAATACTGGGCCAACCTGCCCGAGGCGCAATTGATCGCGCAGCTGGTGCGCGAGGCCCCGGCCCGGGCGGCCCGGATGGCGGCCGACCTTGGCAGCGCCCCCGCGCCGCAGACCGCCGCGCGCCAGCGCAACAGCCGCCTGCCCGAGCGCGCCGCCCCGCCCGAGGGCCGCCCCGACACCCTGCCCGACCTTGCCCGCCAGATCGCCGCCTGCACCCGCTGCCCGCTGTACTGCCACGCCACCCAGGCCGTGCCCGGCGAAGGCCCGGCCGACGCGCGGCTGATGATCGTGGGCGAACAGCCCGGCGATCACGAGGATCTGGCCGGGCGCCCCTTCGTCGGCCCCGCCGGCCAGCTGTTCGACCGCGTCGCGGCCGAGGCCGGGCTCGACCGCCGGCAGGCCTGGATCACCAATGCGGTCAAGCATTTCAAGTTCACCCCGCGCGGCAAGCGCCGGATCCACCAGCGCCCCACGAGCGGCGAGATCCAGTCCTGCCGCTGGTGGCTCGGGCTCGAGACCGCGCTGGTGCGGCCGCGCGCGATCCTGGCCATGGGCGCCACCGCCGCCGAGGCGCTGACCGGCTCGGGCGCCGGGATCCTGCGCCGGCGCGGCGGGGTCGAGCACCTGCCCGACGGCACCCCGGTGCTGATCACGCTGCACCCCTCGGCGCTGCTGCGCCAGCCCGACCCGGAGACCGCGGCGCAACAGATCCGCGACTTCCGAAACGATCTTAATAAATCTCTGGGATTTGTTTCGGACAATTGATACCGACCGTCGGAATTAAGACTTTCCGACAACTTACCGCTGACCTCCCGCCCCGATAAGGTAATCGTCACACGCAAGTTACGAGGCTCTCCCATGCTCTTCGTTCCGATCCTGATGCAGTCTGCCCTGCTGGCCCTCGAGGCCGGCGACGTGATCGAGAAGCGCATGGCGCTCTTCGTCTCCGGCGCGCCAGAGGCGCCGGTCGAGGCGATGGTGATGGTGGGCGAGAAGTTCTGGCAGGCCGGCCTGTCGATGGGCCGCGCCAGCATGATGCTCGCCCAAGGCATCTCGCCCGACGCGGTGATGCTCGACACCATCGGCGACTACCGCGAGATCGTGGGCGAGAACCGCCGGCGCCTCGCCTGACCCCGCCTCCGGCGCCCCGCCTGACCTCGCCTCCCGCGGCCGGCGTCACCCCGCCTCCGGCGGACGGCCTGACGACGCCGCCACCGGCGGGCGCCTGACCGGCCCGCTTCGGGCCGGCCCCTTCGCTCCAGATCCGACAGGCCGGGCCCTTGCAGGCGACCCGGCCTTTCGCGGACCCGCGGCGACGGCCGCGCCGCACCCTCTCGCGCGCGCAGCCCGACCCTTGGGTCCGAGGTGCCGCGCGCGCCCCGGCCGATCCCTCTCCCGGCCGGGCGCGCGCCGCAGCCTTCGCCCCGCGCCTGCCCCGGCAGCCCGCCCGCGCGGCGCGATCTCGGCCGCCGATCTTGCCCCTGCGGCCCGGTCCTGCGACAGAGGAGGCCCGAGATGCCGCAGGAGAGCCCGATGCGCGACCGCCTCGCCAGCCACAACGAGCGGGTGAAGATCTTCGCGAATTTCGTCAATGCCGTCGCGCTGGGGCTGATCGGCTTCGCCGTGTTGCGCCCCGCAACCGACCAGCCGATGTCGTTAACCGCGATGTCCTACTGGTGGGGGCTCGGCGGACTCGCATTGCACGGCGCTTCGCACTATATTCTGGGATACCTGAGGAAGGAGGCACGCGCATGACCCTGTTCGAATTCCTTGTCCCCGTCGTGGCGCTGGCCGTCGCCGGCGCCGGCGCCTGGCTGCTGCGACGCGAGGCGCGCAGCATCGACCGCGACCTGTCCCGCCGCCACCACCCGGCCGAATGACCTGACCGGATCACCGGGTGCCCCGGCTTGGACCTTCGGGCGCAGACCTCGGGGCCAGGACCACGGGGTCCGGATGACCGGCCTCCGCTGACCGTCCCAGCCCCCCGACCCGATCCGAAGACAGAGGGCGCCAGCCATGTGCGGCCGCTTCATCGACCCCAACCTGCGCGGCACCGAGACCGAGCTGTCGCAGATCCGCGTCGACCCCTTTCCCCGCCGCTTCAACATCAAGCCGACCGAGGAGGTGCTGATCCTCGGCCGCCGCCCCGACCAGGCGCAGCGCGCGCGCTGGTGGCTGGTGCCGTCCTGGCACCGCGGCACGCTGGCCGAGTGGAAGGCCACGACCTTCAACGCCCGGATCGAGGAGGCGGCAGGCAAGCCCTCGTTCAAGGGCGCGTGGCGCTATGGCCGCTGCCTGATCCCGGCCGGCGGCTACTATGAATGGACCGGGACCAGGGGCGCCAAGCAGCCCCATGCGATCCTGCCCGCCGGCAATGCCGAGACGCTGTATTTCGCCGGGCTCTACTCGCTCTGGCAGGACCTGATGACCTGCACGATCCTGACCCGCGCTGCCGGCCCCGACACCGCGGCGCTGCATCCGCGGATGCCGGTGATCCTCGACCCCGAGGAACGCGACGCGTGGCTGTCGGGCAGCGAGGCGCCCGACCTCGGCGCCGGCGCCCGCCTGCGCCACCATCCCGTCGCCCGCTTCGGCCTGCACGACGACGGCCCGCAGCTGCTCGAACCCTTCGACGCCGCCTGACCGGATGGGCCGGCGCCGCCTCCGCCGCCGCGCCCCGATGACGCCGCCGCCCCGGCCGAGGACGCATTCGGACAAGCCGCCCCCCGCGGCCACGGCGATCCTGACCGGGAAGGAGCCCACCCATGCCCGATGCCTCGTCCCCCGATCCGCTGGTGATCTTCACCCCCTCCGGCAAGCGCGGCCGCGTGCCCGCCGGCACCACCGTGCTTGCCGCCGCCCGCGCGCTGGGGGTCGATCTCGACAGTGTCTGCGGCGGCCGCGGCATCTGCTCGAAATGCCAGGTCGCGCCGCAGACCGGCAGCTTCCCCAAGCACGGCATCACCGCCACCGACAGCGCCCTCTCGCCCTGGAACGCGGTCGAGGCGCGCTATGCCGAGAAGCGCGGCCTGCAGCCCGGCCGCCGCCTTGGCTGCCAGGCCTGCATCGAGGCCGACACCCTGATCGACGTGCCGCCCGAAAGCCAGTTGCACCGCCAGGTGATCCGCAAGTCCGCCGATGCCCGCCCGATCGAGATGGACCCCGCCACCCGCCTTGCCTATGTCGAGGTCGCCGAACCCGACATGGACGAGCCGACCGGCGACTGGCAGCGCCTTGCCGCGGCGCTGGCCGCCGCCGGCCACCCGGTGACCGAGGCGCCCGCGCCCGCGCAACTCGCCCGCCTGCAGCCCGCGCTGCGCAAGGCGGGCTGGCGCGTCACCGCCGCGGTCCATACCGACGGGGCCGGCCGCTCGCGGCTGATCGACCTGTGGCCGGGGCTGAGGACCGAGCCCCTGAAGGGCATCGCCTTCGACCTCGGCTCGACCACGATCGCGGCCCACCTGACCGACCTGTCGGACGGCCGGGTCATCGCCTCGGCCGGGGTGATGAACCCGCAGATCCGCTTCGGCGAGGACCTGATGAGCCGGGTGAGCTATGCGATGATGACCCCCGGCGGCGCCGAGGAGATGACGGCGGCCGTGCGCGCGGCGATCGGCGATCTCGCCACCGCGCTAGGCCGCGACGCCGGCGTCGAGCCGCGCGAGATCACCGAGGCGGTGGTGGTCTGCAACCCGGTGATGCACCACCTCTTCCTCGGGATCGACCCGGTGGAGCTTGGCCAGGCGCCCTTCGCGCTCGCCTCGGATGCCGCGCTCGACCTCTCGACGGCCGAGCTTGGCCTTGCCGGCTTCAACCCCGCGGCCCGGCTTTACACCCTGCCGCTGATCGCGGGCCATGTCGGCGCCGACGCCGCCGCCGTCGCGCTGTCCGAGGCGCCCGAAACCTCGGACGACCTCGTGCTGATCGTCGATGTCGGCACCAATGCCGAGATCCTGCTGGGCGACCGCAGCGGCGTTCTGGCCTGCTCCTCGCCGACCGGCCCGGCCTTCGAGGGGGCGCAGATCTCGAGCGGACAGCGCGCCGCCCCGGGCGCGATCGAGCGGGTCGAGATCGACCCCGCCACCAAGGAGCCGCGCTTCCGCGTCATCGGCTCCGACCTGTGGTCCGACGCGCCGGGCTTTGCCGCCTCGGTCGCGCAGACCGGCGTCACCGGCATCTGCGGCTCGGGCATCATCGAGGCGCTGGCCGAGATGCGGATCGCGGGGCTTCTGGATGCCTCGGGCCTGATCGGCTCGGCCGAGCAGACCGGCACCGCGCGCTGCGAGCCGCAGGGCCGCACGCACCAGTACCTGCTGCACGACGGCACGCCCGAGGGCGGGCCCCGCCTGACCGTGACGCAGGGCGACGTGCGCGCGATCCAGCTTGCGAAATCCGCGCTTTATGCCGGGGCGCGGCTGCTGATGGATGCGCGCGGGGTGACCCGCGTCGACCGCGTGGTGCTGGCCGGGGCCTTCGGCGCCCATATCAGCCCGAAACACGCGATGGTGCTGGGGATGATCCCCGATGTCGCGCTCGACCGCGTGACCTCGGCGGGCAATGCCGCCGGGACCGGCGCCCGCATCGCGCTGGTCAACTGCGGCGCCCGCACCCGGATCGAGGCCGGCGTGCGCAGGATCCACAAGATCGAGACCGCGACCCAGCCCCGGTTCCAGGAGCATTTCGTCAATGCCTCGGCCCTGCCGCATGCGACCGACCCGTTCCCGAACCTCGCGGCCGCGGTGACCCTGCCCGAGGTTGGCTTCAACACCGAGGGCGGGCGCCGGCGGCGCAGGTGACGCCACCGCGGCGCCGCCCAGGCGCGCGGCCAAAGCCCGAACACGAAAAGGCCCGGCGGTGCCGCCGGGCCTTTCCATGTCGCGGCGCGTGCTGCCGTCAGCTGCAGCCCGAGGTACCGCCGCAGGTGTTGCACTTCATGCAGGTGCCGTTGCGCACGAGGGTGTAGTTGCCGCATTCGCCGCAGGCCTCGCCCTCGTAGCCCTGCATCTTCGCCTTGGTGCGCGCGTCCATCGACACCACGCCGCTCGCCAGCGCGGTGCTGGTCTCGGGCACCAGCCGGTTCAGCGCGGCCACGGTATCGAGATCGCCCGCCAGCGCCGCCGCGGCGCCGCCCTGCAGCACCACCAGTTCCTGCGGCAGGCGCTTGCGCAGGTAGCCCGTCGACGAGATCTGCTTGAGCACCTCGAGCGATTTCGACGCCGCGCTCTCGCTCACCGGGGCGACGTTCGGGCCGGTGACGTCATGCGACCCGGTGCCGATGTCGTCGAAGCTCGCGCCCTTCGGCGCGACATGCGCAAGGTCGGTGCGGTCGAGATAGCTCACCGCCAGTTCCCGGAACACGTAGTCCAGGATCGAGGTCGCCGACTTGATCGAGTCGTTGCCCTGCACCATGCCCGCGGGCTCGAACTTGGTGAAGGTGAAGGCGTCGACGAATTCCTCAAGCGGAACACCGTATTGCAGGCCGACGCTCACCGCGATCGCGAAGTTGTTCATCATCGCGCGGAAGCCGGCGCCTTCCTTGTGCATGTCGATGAAGATCTCGCCCAGCGCGCCGTCCCGGTACTCGCCGGTGCGCAGGTAGACCTTGTGGCCGCCGACGATCGCCTTCTGGGTATAGCCCTTGCGCCGCTCGGGCAGCTTCTCGCGGTGCGAGCGGACCACCTCCTTGACGATGATCTTCTCGACGATCTTCTCGGCCAGGACCTGCGCCTTCTCGGTCGGCGTGCCGGTGGCGAGGATCTCCTCGGCCTCCTCGTCATCCTCGACCAGCGCCGAGGCCAGCGGCTGGCTCAGTTTCGAGCCGTCGCGATAGAGCGCGTTGGCCTTCAGCGCCAGGCTGTGGCTCAGCTCGTAGGCGTCCAGCGCCTCGGCGATGGTGGCCGAGTTCGGCATGTTGATCGTCTTCGAGATCGCGCCCGAGATGAAGCTTTGCGCCGCGGCCATCATGTGGATGTGGCTGCCGACCGACAGGTAGCGCTTGCCGGTCTTGCCGCAGGCATTGGCGCAGTCGAAGACGGCCAGGTGCGCGGGCTTGAGGAAGGGCGCGCCCTCCAGCGTCATCGTCCCGCAGACATGGTCGTTGGCAGCGTCGATCTGGGCCTTGGTGAAACCAAGGTGGCGCAGCATGTCAAAGCTGGGATCGTTCAGCTTTTCTGCCGGGATGCCAAGGGTTTCGCGGCAGAAGCTCTCACCCAGGGTCCACTGGTTGAACACGAAGCGGATGTCGAAGGCGGTGGGCAGCGCCGCCTCGATCTTCTCCAGCTCGCGGGCGCCGAAGCCGTGGCCGATCAGCGAGGTGTGGTTGATGCCGGGGCCGTTGCCAAGCGAGGCATGGCCGACGGCATAGGCGATGATCTCCTCGATCTGCGCCGGACCGTAGCCGAGCGTCTCGAGCGCGGCGGGCACCGAGCGGTTGATGATCTTGAAATAGCCGCCGCCGGCGAGCTTCTTGAACTTCACCAGCGCGAAGTCGGGCTCGATGCCGGTGGTGTCGCAGTCCATCACCAGCCCGATGGTGCCGGTCGGTGCGATCACGGTCGCCTGGGCATTGCGGAAGCCATGCTTCTCGCCCAGCGACAGCGCCTCGTCCCAGGCCGATTTCGCAAGCGCGACAAGGGATTGATCCGGGCAGTTCGCATGGTCGAGCGCGACGGGCGCGACGTTCAGCCCCTCGTAGCTGCCGGTGGCATGGGCGGCGGCGCGGTGGTTGCGGATCACGCGCAGCATGTGATCACGGTTGCGCGCATAGCCCGGGAAGGCGCCCAGCTCGCCCGCCATCTCGGCCGAGGTCGCATAGGCGACGCCGGTCATGATCGCGGTCAGCGCCCCGCAAAGCGCGCGGCCCTGCGCCGAGTCATAGCCCAGCCCCATGTTCATCAGCAGGCCGCCGATATTGGCATAGCCAAGACCGAGGGTGCGGTAGTCGTAGGAGCGCTGCGCGATCTCCTTCGACGGGAACTGCGCCATCAGCACCGAGATCTCAAGCGTCACGGTCCAAAGTTTCGACGCGTGAACATAGCCTTGCGCGTCGAACTTGCCGTCACGATAGAACTGCAGCAGGTTCATCGAGGCCAGGTTGCAGGCCGTGTCGTCCAGGAACATGTATTCCGAGCACGGGTTCGAGCCGCGGATCTCGCCGTCTTCCGGGCAGGTGTGCCAGGCGTTGACGGTGTCGTGGTACTGGATGCCGGGATCGGCGCAGGCCCAGGCGGCATGGCCGATCTGGTCCCAGAGCGCGCGGGCCGAGACGGTCTTGGCGATCTTGCCGTCGGTGCGGCGCACCAGCTCCCAGGGGGCGTCGTCGCGCACGGCCTTCAGGAAGGCATCGGTGACGCGGACCGAGTTGTTCGAGTTCTGGCCCGAGACCGAGATGTACGCCTCGGAGTCCCAGTCGGTGTCGTAGGTCGGAAACTCAATCGACGCAAAGCCTTGCGCGGCGTATTGCAGAACCCGGTTCACATAGGTTTCCGGGATCGAGACCTTCTTGGCCGCCCGGATCGCGGTCTTCAGACCCGCGTTCTTCGCCGGGTCCGCCGCATCGGCGGCAGCGCCGTCCCAGGCCCGGATCGCGGCGAAGATGTCGTTCAGACGCGCCTCGTGCATCTTCGAGCCGGCGACGAGCGAGGCCACCTTCTGCTCTTCGATGACCTTCCAGTTGATGAACTGCTCGATGTCGGGGTGATCCATGTCGCAGATCACCATCTTGGCCGCGCGGCGCGTGGTGCCGCCCGACTTGATCGCGCCCGCCGCGCGGTCGCCGATCTTGAGGAAGCCCATCAGCCCCGAGGACTTGCCACCGCCCGAGAGCCGCTCGCCCTCGCCGCGCAGGCTCGAGAAGTTGGTGCCGGTGCCCGAGCCGTATTTGAACAGCCGCGCCTCGCGGACCCACAGGTCCATGATCCCGCCCTCGTTGACCAGGTCGTCCGAGACCGACTGGATGAAGCAGGCATGGGGCTGGGGATGTTCATAGGCGCTGTCGGACTTGACCAGCTTGCCGGTCCGGTAGTCGACGTAATAGTGCCCCTGCGCCGGGCCATCGACGCCATAGGCCCAGTGCAGGCCGGTGTTGAACCACTGCGGCGAGTTCGGCGCGGCCATCTGCGCGGCCAGCATGAAGCGCATCTCGTCGAAATAGGCGGAGGCGTCGGCCTCGGTCGAGAAATAGCCGCCCTTCCAGCCCCAGTAGGCCCAGGCGCCGGCCAGCCGGTCGAAGACCTGCTTGCCGCTGGTCTCGCCGGTGAAGCGCTCGTCTTCCGGCAGCTCGGCCAGCGCGGCCTCGTCGGGGATCGAGCGCCACAGGAACTCGGGCACGCCCTTCTCGCGGACCTTCTTCAGGCGCGCGGGCACGCCGGCCTTGCGGAAGTACTTCTGCGCCAGCACGTCGGCGGCGACCTGGCTCCAGCCCTCGGGGACCTCGACCGCCTCGTTGCGGAACACGATCTTGCCGTCGGGATTGCGGATCTCCGACGTCGTGGTGGCGAAGGACAGGGCCGCGTAAGCGTCACGCCCGGCTTCGGTGAATCTGCGCTCGATCTTCATGGCCCCGTCCGTCTCTGTCCTGTTCCACACTGTCCCGTCGCGGCCCGGGCCTTCTGGCCCGGGCGTCAGCCGAGGTCGCACACGGCAAGCCCCTGCCTGCCCCCGCGTGGCAGCGCGGGGATCAGGTCGGTCGACCTTTCAGGTTCTGGCTTATCGCGGCCCACTAAATCTGGTGTGCGGCATCGCTGTGGCCACAACTTGGGCGCAAAGTCTTTCGAGGGTCAACGGTTTTCGCGCCGCCGGCCGGCAAAAATTCCGCTTGAAGATCGGGGCTCCGGGGCCTGGCGGGCGCGATCCACGATTCCTCCAAGGGCTGTGATCGGCGCGCTGTGGAGAAAAATCGCCAGCGCAGGCGGGGCCTGCCGCGGGCGGCGCGCATTTTGCCCCCAACTTGTCCACAGGACCGGGGGCGAAACCGGGCCCTGTGGCAGGGTTGCATCGCCCCACGGTGCCGGTCGCCCGCGCTGCAAGTGGTGGGGCTGCGGCAAACTGCCCACATCATCTTGTGAGGGGTGGAAACAGAATCGCCCGGCACGAGATCTGGTGCCGGGCCGGTCGTGCACAGGCCGCGCATAGGCCGCGCACGGGCCGCGCACGGGCCGCGCACAGGCCGCGCACGGGCGGTTCAGAAGGCCGCGCGGGCCTCGGCCAGGGTCATGTGCAGGTCGATGTTGGCGCGCGGGCGGAAGTCCTGGGGCACCACCAGATCGAACCGGCCGCCGGTGCCGACGCCCGGCGCCTCGGAGATGATCGACAGCCGGCGGGTGCGGTCGGGCAGGTCGGTGACGGTGTCGACCACCCCCAGCACCACCCCGTCCGAGGAGAAGACCGTGCGCCCCTCGAGCCCGACGATCGTGCCCAGCGTCGAGCGGGCGATGCCGTTGCGCCGCGCCTTGTAGGCCTCGCGCGTCATGCCCATCGCGTCGTTGGCGTCGCTGCCGTCGCCCTCGGCCTGCGCCCGGGCGGCGGGGGCCAGGGCTGCGGGCGCGACCAGCGCAATCGCGGCGAGAAGCGTGAAGCGGCGGATCAGGGACGGGAACGGGGGCATGGCGGTCTCCGGCAGGCTGTGGCGGGCTGGTTGGCGGCGTCCGGCGGGCCACGGCGCCGCCGCGGACGGGGCGGACAGGGCGGCGGACGCGGGACGCCGGGCGGCGGGTCGCAGGTCACCATACCCTCTGCGCCGGCGCAAGGCGCCCCCCGGCTGCGGGCAGGCGGCTGTGCGGGCGCGCACAGCGCGAGCGCGGGCGCAGCGCCCCTAGAGGGCGCGGGTCATGAACTGGCTGAGCGGATCGGGCCGGTAGCCGGCGAAGGGCGGGCAGTCGACGAAGCCCGCGGCTTCGTACAGGCGCCGCGCGGGGGCGAAGCTGGGCTGCGCCCCGGTCTCGAGGCTGAGCCGCGACAGGCCCCAGTCGCGGGCCTCGGCCATCAGCCGCTCGAGCAGCAGCCGCGCGAGGCCCCGGCCCCGGGTTTCGGCCAGCACGTGCATCGACTTGATCTCGCCCAGAGTGTCGTCGTGGCGCTTGATCGCCGCCATCGCCACCGGGCTGCCCGCGTCGCGCAGCACGAAGAAGCGGATCGTGGGCGCGGCCAGGGCGGCGGCGTCCAGCATGTGCATGCTTTCGGGCGGGGTGTCGGCCTGCATCGCGGCGCTGTGGCGCGCCATCAGCAGCCCGAGATCGGGCCCGAGCGGGCTTTCGCGGGCAAGGACGAGGCCGTCTGGCAGGGATGCGGTGGTCATCGGCCCTCGGGCATCGGCAGCAGATCTGGGACTGGTCGGGGCGAGAGGATTCGAACCTCCGGCCTACGGTACCCAAAACCGTCGCGCTACCAGGCTGCGCCACGCCCCGACGGATCCGCTTTAGCCGGTTCGGCGGGAAACGGGAAGGCCGGATCGGCGGGGGTTGCGCAAGGTCGACCCTACCGTGTCGGTCCCGGCCCGGGCGGGCCGCGTCAGCGGCAGGGCCAGGCGGCCAGCGCCGCGTCGACCGCGGGGTTTTGCAGCTGCGCCCCGAGCGGGATGCCGATGCGCTCGGCCAGGCCGCCGTTGATCTCGAGCACGAGCGACACCGCGTCGCCGCCCGGCAGCGGCGTCTCGTCGCCCGGCACGGCCTCGGGGTGGGCCACGGTCAGCGTGCCGGTCTGGTCGAAGAACAGGATGTCGAGCGGGATCAGCGTGTTGCGCATCCAGAACGCGGCGGGCTGCGGCGTCGGATAGACGAACAGCATCCCGGCGCTGCGCGGCATGGTTTCGCGGAACATCAGGCCGCGGGCGCGTTCGTCGGCCGTGTCGGCGATCTCGACCGAGAAGCGGGCCGAGCCGCCGTCCCAGCGCAGCGAGACGGTGCCGGGGGCGCAGGTCTCGGCGGCGGCGGCCGGGCGCACCAGCGCCAGAAGCGCGATCGCCGCGGGGGCGAGCGCGGCAAGCGCGATGGCGATCGCCAGCACGACCGGGAACAGGCGCCGCAGCAGGCCCCGGGGGCGCCCGCCCTGCCCGTCAGCCTCCGACCCGGCGGGCGGGCGGTGCGGCATCATCAGTCCGCGGTCCCGTCCGGGCCGCCATCCTCGCTGCCGGCCGGGCTGCCGGCGTCTGCCGGGGTGCCGTCCTCGGCCGCGCGGGGGGCGCTTTCCCACGACAGGATCTGCGCCGCCATCTTGCCGCGCTTGCCGTCGATCACCCGGATCGCGATCGCCTCGCCCGGGCCGAGATCGGCGAAACCGGCGCGGCGCAGGATCTCGGCGTGGATGAAGACATCCTCGGACCGGCCCCAGATGTTGGCGAAGCCGAAGCCCTTGCCCTTGTCGAACCACTTCACCCGTGCCGCGAGCATCGGCAGCGCGGCGATGACCGCGGCGTCGCCGTCGTCGACATCCTCGATCTGCGTCGGCTCCTCGCCTTCCGGGGGAACGATCTCGACGACCTCGGTCGCCTGGGCGCCGCGCTGGGTCTGCTGCACCCGCACGACGATGCGCGCGCCGTCGGCCACCGAGCTTTGCCCGAAATTGCGCAGGACATTGGCATGAAGCAGGATGTCCGGTCCGCCCTCATCCGCGAGGATGAAGCCGAAGCCTTTCGCGGGGTCAAACCACTTAACCCTGCCCTCGACCTGTGCCACTTCCATGATCTTCTGCATCTTTTCCGAAGCTTCTACTTATCCGAACCGAGAGTACTGGTTGACTTGTCACACCTCTTGCGAGGGTTGCAAGGTCAAACACGCAAAACAAGGGCGCCGGTCATTCACGAAGCGTGAAATGCAACAGACCGCGCGGCACGTGACCCGGCGGAAGCTGCCGCAGGGGGTAAGCTGCACCGCGGCGGCCCCGAGGTCGAGCCGGGGTTCGGGCCGGGGTTCGGGCCGGCGGCTCACGGATTGAGCCGTGTCACAGTCCAGGGCGCCTCGGGCGAGTCGCGCCGCCAGCGGAACCGGTCATGCAACCGGAAGGCGCCATCGGCCCAGAACTCGATCTCGAGAGGCCGGATCCGGATCCCGCCCCAGAACGGCGGGCGCGAGGGGTTCGGACCCTGCCGGAGCGTGACCTTCGCCACCTCGGCCATCAGCGCCGCCCGGCTTTCCAGCGGGCGGCTCTGCTGCGAGGCCCAGGCGCCCAGCCGGGATTTCAGCGATCGCGAGGCATAGTAGGCATCCGCCTGCTCGCCCTCCTCTCTCTCGGTCAGCCCCCGCACCCGGATCTGCCGGCGCAGGGACTTCCAGTGCATGACGAAGGCCGCGGAACCGGCCTGGGCGATTTCGTCGGCCTTCACGCTACCATAGTTCGTGTAAAACACGAATCCACCCCCGATGCGTCCACCAGCGGTTTCTCGCGGCTCGATCTCCTTGAGAAGCACCATCCGCGCATTGGGCAGCCCCGCGGCATCGACCGTGGCCAGCGCGATCGCGTTGGGATCGTTGATCTCGGTCGCCTCGGCCTCGGCCAGCCAGGCCCGGGCGATCTCGAAGGGGTCGTCGCCGGCGAAAATGCCGTCTCTGTCGCTGCTCATGTCCGTCTTCCGCTGGAACCGGCCGCGGCCGGCGTGGTCGCGACGTTCCGCCCGGCAAGGGCGCGGAGCCGCGGTCCGCTGCCCTTGATGAAGCTTGGATCATCGCCTAATGGTCGGGCACTTGACGCAATGTGCGCGGGGGAAAAGAAATGTCAAACGGCCTCATGGCGGGCAAGCGCGGTCTCATCATGGGCCTGGCGAACGATAAATCCATTGCCTGGGGGATCGCGAAGGCGCTCGCCGAGCAGGGCGCCGAGATCGCGCTCTCGTATCAGGGCGAGGCGCTGAAGAAGCGGGTCGAGCCGCTGGCCGCGCAGATCAACTGCACCCAGATCCACGAATGCGACGTCGGCGACCCGGCCTCGGTCGAGGCGTGCTTCGGCGCGCTGAAGGCGGCCTGGGGCACGATGGACTTCGTCGTCCACGCGATCGGCTTCTCCGACAAGAACGAGCTGCGCGGCCGCTATGTCGATACATCGGCCGAGAATTTCCGGATGACGATGGACATTTCGGTCTTCTCGTTCACCACCGTGTGCCGCCACGCGACCGCGATGATGACCCCCGGCGGCGCCTGCCTGACGCTGACCTATTACGGCGCGGAAAAGGTGATGCCGCATTACAACGTCATGGGCGTCGCCAAGGCCGCGCTCGAGGCGAGCGTGAAGTACCTTGCCGAGGACCTTGGCAAGGACGGCATCCGCGTCAACGCGATCTCGGCCGGGCCGATCAAGACGCTGGCCGCATCGGGGATCGGCGACTTCCGCTACATCCTGAAATGGAACGAGCTGAACTCGCCGCTGCGGCGCAATGTCACGCAGGACGAGGTCGGGAAATCGGCGCTGTACCTGCTGTCGGATCTCGGCTCGGGCGTGACCGGCGAGACCCACCATGTCGATGCCGGCTATCACGCCGTGGGCATGAAGGCGGTGGACGCGCCCGACATCGACGTCGTGACGGGCCGCAAGGACCACTGAGATGACGCCCGCGGCCGCTGCGTCGATCTTGGCCACGATCTGGTTCGTGCACCTGCTGGCGGCGATCTCGCCGGGGCCGGCGGTGCTGATGGCCGCGCGGACCGGGATGACGCAGGGGGCCGCGCGCGGGGTGGCGCTGGCGGCGGGACTGGCGCTGGGGGCCTGCACCTGGGCGGCGGCGGCGATGTTCGGGCTGCGGCTGGTGTTCGAGGTCGCGCCCGGGCTGATGCTGGCGCTGCGGCTGGCGGGGGCGGCCTACCTGATGTGGCTGGCCGTCGCGATGTGGCGCGGCGCGCGCGATCCGCTGCCGGCCGTGACCGAGGCTGCGCCCGGGGGCGTGCCCGGCGGATCGGGGCCGCGGAGCGGCGGACCGGGGCCGCGGCACGGCGTCGGGGCGACCGTCCTGCGCGGGCTGGGCGTGCAGCTGGCCAATCCCAAGCCCGCGGTGTTCTTCGGCGCGGTCTTCGCGAGCCTGGTGCCGGCGCAGGCCGGCCCGGGCCTGCAGGCCGCGATCCTGGCCGCGGTGGCGATGAACGAGTTCGTGTGGACCGCGCTGGTGGCCCGGGTCTTCGCCGCGCCGCGGGTGCGGGCGGGATATGCCCGGCTGAAGGCCGTGATCGACCGTTGCTTCGGCGGGCTGCTGGCCGCGCTGGGGCTGAAACTGGCGCTGAGCTGAGGGCCGGGCCGCGGGGTCCGGCGACCCGGGCCGGGCGGCACGCCCCGGCCGGGCCGAGCCGAGGGAGAGAGAGATGAACGACCGCCTGCCGCACGAGAAGGGCTTTCACGTCAGCTGGGACCAGCTGCACCGCGACGCGCGGGCGCTGGCCTGGCGGCTGGACGGGCTGGCGCCCGAGGGGGGCTGGCGCGCGATCGTCGCGATCACCCGCGGCGGGCTCGTGCCCGGCATGGTGCTGAGCCGCGAGCTGGACATCCGGGTCGTCGACACGATCTCGGTCAAGAGCTACGACAACCAGCAGCAGCGCGAGGCGGTGGTGACGAAATCGCCGCAGGCCGAGCTGATGGGCGACGGGTCGGGGATCCTGGTGGTCGACGACCTCGTGGACACCGGCAAGACGCTGGATCTGGTGCGCAGGCTCTATCCCCGCGCGCATTTCGCCACCGTCTACGCCAAGCCCAAGGGCCGGCCGCTGGTCGACACCTATGTCACCGAGGTAAGCCAGGACACCTGGATCTTCTTCCCCTGGGACATGGCGCTGCAATACGTGCAGCCCTACCGCGGCAAGGAGTGACCGGTGCCGCCGGGGGCGCTGCCCCCGGACCCCCGGGATATTTGGACCAATGCGAAAGAGGGGCCGCGATCGGTCCCGGGAGTGACGAGATGGCCCTGCCCCTCAACCCCGCGATGGCCGCGACCTTCTCGCCGCCGGTGCCCGAGGCCCGGCGCTGGATCGAGGGGGTCTCGTTCCCGGCCGACCGGCCGCTGCTGAACGTGAGCCAGGCCGCGCCGGTCGACCCGCCCCCCGAGGCGCTGCGCCGCGCGCTGGCCGAGGCGGTGGTGAGCGATCCCGCGCTGCATCTCTATGGCCCGGTCCTGGGCATGGGCGCGCTGCGCGAGCAGGTGGCGGCGGACTGGTCGGCGGCCTATGGCGGCCAGATCCGGCCGGGACAGGTCGCGATCACCCAGGGCTGCAACCAGGCGTTCTGCGCGGTGATGTCGACGCTGGCGGGCGCGGGCGACGAGGTGATCCTGCCGACGCCGTGGTATTTCAACCACAAGATGTGGCTGGACATGCAGGGGGTGCGCGCGGTGCCGCTGGCGACCGGCCCGACGCTGATCCCCGAGCCCGAGGCGGCGCGGGCGCTGATCGGGCCGCGGACGCGGGCGATCGTGCTTGTCAGCCCGAACAACCCCGGCGGGGTCGAATATCCGGCCGAGACGCTCGCGGGGTTCCGCGACCTTGCGCGCGCGGCCGGGATCGCGCTGATCGTCGACGAGACCTATCGCGATTTCGACGGCCGCGACGGCGCGCCGCATGCGCTGTTCGCCGATCCCGGCTGGGACGAGGTGCTGATCCAGCTTTACAGCTTCTCGAAGGCCTACCGGCTGACCGGGCACCGCGTCGGCGCGATCGTGGCCGGCGAGGCGCGGCTGGCCGAGGTCGAGAAGTTCCTCGACACCGTCGCGATCTGCCCGAGCCAGGTCGGGCAGTATGCCGCGCTGTGGGGCATGCGCCACCTGCGCGACTGGGTCGCGGGCGAGCGCGCCGAGATCCTGGCGCGGCGCGACGCGATGCGGGCGGGCTTCGCGCGGCTGCCCGGGTGGCGGCTGCTGGGCTGCGGCGCCTATTTCGCCTATGTCGAGCATCCCGATCCGCGCCCCTCGCCCGAGTTCGCCCGGGCGCTGGTGCGCGAGGCGGGCGTGCTGACCCTGCCCGGCACCATGTTCATGCCCGAGGACGATCCCGCGGGCCTGCGCCAGCTGCGCATCGCCTTCGCCAATATCGACGTGCCCGCGATCACCATCCTGTTCGACAGGCTCGCCGCCCTGGCCCCCGGGCTTGCTCCGGCCGGGGCGAGGCCGTAAACAGCCGCGAACCGGGGACCAGAGAGGCAGGGCGCGACATGGCCACAAGCTTGCGCGGCAAGAAATCGAAGACGGTGTTCGGGGGCCTCGTGCTCCTGCTGCTGCTGGGCTTGGGCGGTTTCGGCGTGACCAACTTCGGCGGCTCGGCGCAGCAGGTCGCCTCGGTCGGCGGGCGCGACATCTCGGTCAACGACTATGGCCGCGCGCTGCAGAGCGAGCTGCAGGGCTTCTCGGCCCAGGTCGGCCAGCCGATCGGCATGAGCCAGGCCCAGGCGATGGGGCTGGACCGGGCCGTTCTGGGCCAGCTGGTGGCGATGGCCGCGCTGGACGACCGCGCGGCCGAGATCGGCATCTCGGCCGGTGACGAGGCGGTGCGCCAGCAGATCACCGCCGCCCGCGCCTTCCAGGGCGTGAACGGCCAGTTCGACCGCGAGCTTTACGTCGAGCAGCTGCGCCGGCAGGGCCTGACCCCGCAGGCCTTCGAGGCCCGGATCCGCGCCGATGCCGCGCGCTCGGTGCTGCAGGGCGCGGTCGCGGGCGGTGTCGCCGCGCCGCAGGACTATGTCGCGCGCGTCGCCGACTGGGCCGGCGAGACCCGCAGCTTCCGCTACGTGCGCCTGGCCGCCGAGGCGCTGGCCGCGCCGGTGCCCACGCCGTCCGATGCCGACCTGCAGGCCTGGCTCGAGGCGCATCCGGCCGATTTCACCGCGCCCGAGACCCGGGTGGTGCGCTATGCTTGGCTGTCGCCCGACGCGCTGCTGCCCTCGGTCGAGCTGGACGAGGCCGCGCTGCGCCAGGCCTACGAGGACCGGATCGAGGAATTCCGCCAGCCCGAGCGGCGCATGGTCGAGCGGCTGGTGTTCGGCACCGAGGACGAGGCCGCCGCCGCGAAGGCCGAGATCGAGGCCGGGCGCCGCAGCTTCGAGGATTTCGTCAACGACCGCGGGCTGACGCTCGAGGATGTCGACATGGGCGAGGTGACGAAGGACGCGCTGGGCGCCGCGGGCGACGGCGTGTTCGCGCTGGCCGGTCCCGGTGTCGCGGGGCCGTTCCAGACCGACCTCGGGCCGGCGCTGTTCTCGATGAACGCGATCCTCGAGGCGCGCGACGTCCCCTTCGAGGAGGCCCGGGCCGAGCTGTCGGACGAGGCCGCGATGGACCGCGCCCGCCGGATGATCGCCGACCGCCGCGCGTCCGTCGAGGATGCGCTGGCCGGCGGCGCCACGATCGAGGAGATCGGCGCCGAGGACGGGATGCAGACCGGCACCGTCGACGTGACCCAGGACGGCGCCGATGCCGATGGCTTCGCCGCCTATGCCGAGGTGCGCCAGGCCGCGTTCCAGACCCAGCCCGGCGATTTCGCCGAGGTGCACGACCTGTCGGATGGCGGGCTGTTCGCGATCGAGGTGACCGAGGTGCGCGAACCGGCGCTGCGGCCTCTGGACGCGGTGCGCCAGCAGGTCTCGGACGCCTGGACCGCCAATGCCACCGCCGAGGCGCTGACCGCGCAGGCCGGGACGCTGCTGGCCAAGCCCGATCTTGCCACCGCGGTCGCGGGCACCGGGCTTGAGGTCGTCGAGGTGTCGCCCGTCACCCGCGACGGCTTTGTCGAGGGGCTGCCGCAGGGCGCGGTGGCGAAGGTCTTCACCCTGCCCGAGGGCGGCACGCTCGCCCTGCCCGACCCGGCCAGCGGCACGGCGCTGGCGATCCGGCTGGAAAGCATCGCGGCCCCGCCGGCCGACGATCCGGGCCGGGGCGGCATCGCCCAGCAGATCGGCCAGTCGATCGCGCAGGATGCGCTGGAGCTTTACACGCGCGCCGCGCAGGACATGGCCGGTGTCAGCATCAACCAGTCCGCCGTGAACGCGGTGAACGCGCAGATGAACTGACGCGACCGGCCGCCCCGGCGGCCGCGCGGCAAGACTGCGGCCGCAGGGCCGCAGGCAAGACCGGCGGCTGCCCCGCCGCTGACAAGACGCCGGCGGCCCTGCCGCAAGCCGGACGCCGGCGGCCCGCCGCAGACCATGATGGCGGCCCCGCCGCCCCGAGATCCCCGCGGCGTTGCCGCGCCACAGACCCGGCGGCGCTGCCGCGATTCAGACCCCGGCGGCCTTGCCGCGCTTCAGACCAAGGACGAGACCAGTGGCACTTACCCCCAGCTATGCCGATTTCGAGGCCGGTTACGACGCGGGGAAGAACCAGCTCGTCTGGACGCGGCTTGCGGCCGATCTCGACACGCCGGTCTCGCTGATGCTCAAGCTCAGCGACGCGGGCCCGCTGAGCTTCCTTCTGGAAAGCGTCACCGGCGGCGAGGTGCGCGGGCGGTATTCGGTGATCGGCATGAAGCCCGACCTGATCTGGGACTGCCGCGGCACCACCGCGCGGATCAACCGGCAGGCCCGGTTCGATGCCGATGCCTTCGTCGACGAGGCGGCGGACCCGCTCGCCTCGCTGCGCGCGCTGCTTGCCGAAAGCCGCATCGAGATGCCCGAGGGGCTGCCGCCGATCGCCTCGGGGCTGTTCGGCTATCTGGGCTATGACATGATCCGGCTGGTCGAGCACCTGCCCAACATCAATCCCGACCCGATCGGCGCGCCCGACGCGATGCTGCTGCGCCCCTCGGTCGTGGCGGTGCTGGACGGCGTGAAGGGCGAGGTCACCGTGGTCTCGCCGGCCTGGGCCGGGTCGGGCCTGTCGGCGCGCGCCGCTTATGCCCAGGCGGCCGAGCGGGTGATGGACGCGGTGCGCGACCTCGACCGGCAGGCGGGCGAGACGCGGTCGCTGGGCGAGGCCTCGGCGGTCGGCGAGCCGGTGTCGAACTTCGCGCGGGCCGACTACCTGGCCGCGGTCGAGACGGCCAAGGACTACATCCGCGCGGGCGACATCTTCCAGGTGGTGCCCTCGCAGCGCTGGTCGATGGACTTCCCGCTGCCACCCTTCGCGCTGTATCGCAGCCTGCGGCGCACCAACCCCTCGCCGTTCCTGTTCTACTTCAACATGGACGGCTTCGACATCGTCGGCGCCAGCCCCGAGATCCTCGTGCGGCTGCGCGAGGGCGAGGTGACGATCCGCCCGATCGCCGGCACCCGGCCCCGCGGCGCCACGCCCGAGCAGGATCTGGCGCTGGAGGCCGAGCTGCTGGCCGACAAGAAGGAACTGGCCGAGCACCTGATGCTGCTGGACCTCGGGCGCAACGACGTCGGCCGGGTGGCGAAGATCGGCACCGTCAAGCCGACCGAGAAGTTCATCATCGAGCGCTACAGCCACGTGATGCACATCGTCTCGAACGTCACGGGCGAGATCGCCGAGGGCGAGGACGCGCTGTCGGCGCTGCTCGCGGGGCTGCCGGCGGGCACCGTCTCGGGCGCGCCGAAGGTGCGGGCGATGGAGATCATCGACGAGCTGGAGCCCGAGAAGCGCGGCATCTACGGCGGCGGCGCGGGCTATTTCGCGGCCAATGGCGAGATGGACATGTGCATCGCGCTGCGCACGGCCGTGGTCAAGGACGGCAAGCTTTACGTGCAGGCCGGCGGCGGCGTCGTCTTCGACAGCGACCCGGAAGCCGAATGGCAGGAGACCGTCAACAAGTCGCGCGCCCTGATGCGCGCGGCCGAGGATGCGGGCCTGTTCGCGCGCGGTCGCGGCAATTCCTGAGCCGGGTCAGTAGTGGCAGCGGCTCAGTAATGATAGCGGCACTGGGCGATCTCCAGCGCCTGTGCCGCGCCGGTGCCGCTGACCCGGTAGACCAGCCGATGCTCTGACGTGATCCGGCGCGACCACCAGCCCGACAGGTCGCCGCGCAGCGCCTCGGGCTTGCCGGTGCCGGCGAAGGGTGTGCGCAGGCATTCGCGGATCAGCCCGCTCAGCCGTTCGCACAGCTTCGGATCGGTCGCGCGCCAGTGCTGGCAATCGTCCCAGCCGGTGTCAGAGAAGATCAGCCGCATCCACCGCGCACCCCTGCCCGGCCTCAAGCTCGGTGATCGCGGCGCGCAGGCGCGCGGCATTGGCAGGCGAGGTCAGCAGGTGCAGCGTGGTCTGGATCGCGTCCCATTCCGCCTTGCCCACGATCACCACCGCCTCTTGCCCGGACCGGGTGACGACGGTTTCCTCGCGGTCGTGGATCGCCCGGTCCATCACCGCCTTCAGCTGCTTGCGGGCGTCGGTATAGGTCAGGATGTCCATCGCTCGGCCCTCCACGGCTGGAACAGCATGTGTACATCATTCGGTACAAGTCAAGACGGCCGGGGCGCGCGGCGCTTGCGACCTGCCCCCGTGCGGTCTAAGAGGCGCGCGATCCTTCGCACATCAAGCCCGAGGCCCCGATGATCCCGCGCTATGCCCGCCCCGAGATGGTCGCCATCTGGTCGCCCGAGACCAAGTTCAAGATCTGGTACGAGATCGAGGCCCATGCCTGCGACGCCCAGGCCGATCTGGGCGTGATCCCGCGCGAGAATGCGGACGCCGTCTGGAAGGCGAAGGACGTCGAGTTCGACGTCGACCGCATCGACGAGATCGAGGCCGTCACCAAGCATGACGTCATCGCCTTCCTCACCCACCTGGCCGAGCATGTCGGGTCGGACGAGGCGCGCTTCGTCCACCAGGGCATGACCTCGTCCGACGTGCTCGACACCTGCCTGAACGTGCAGCTGGTGCGCGCCGCCGACATCCTGCTGGCCGACATGGACCGCGTGCTGGCCGCGCTGAAGACCCGCGCCTTCGAGCACAAGATGACCGTGCGCGTCGGCCGCAGCCACGGCATCCATGCCGAGCCCACCACCATGGGCCTGACCTTCGCGCGCTTCTACGCCGAGATGGACCGCAACAAGGCCCGCCTGCAGGCCGCGCGCGAAGAGATCGCGACCGGCGCGATCTCGGGCGCGGTCGGCACCTTCGCCAACATCGACCCGGCGGTCGAGGAGCATGTCTGCGCCAAGCTGGGTCTGCGCCCCGAGCCGATCTCGACCCAGGTCATCCCGCGCGACCGCCACGCGATGTTCTTCGCGGTGCTGGGCGTGATCGCCTCGTCGATCGAGAATGTCGCGATCGAGATCCGCCACATGCAGCGCACCGAGGTGCTGGAGGGGGCCGAATTCTTCTCGATGGGCCAGAAGGGGTCTTCGGCGATGCCGCACAAGAAGAACCCGGTGCTGACCGAGAACCTGACGGGCCTTGCCCGCCTCGTGCGGATGACGGTGATCCCGGCGATGGAGAACGTGGCGCTCTGGCACGAGCGCGACATCTCGCATTCCTCGGTCGAGCGCGGGATCGCGCCCGATGCGACGATCACGCTGGATTTCGCGCTGAACCGGCTGGCGGGCGTGGTCGAGAAGATGCTGATCTTCCCGCAGAACATGCTCGACAACATGAACAAGTTCCCCGGGCTGGTGATGTCGCAGCGCGTGCTTCTGGCGCTGACCCAGGCCGGCGTCAGCCGCGAGGACGCCTATTCCATGGTCCAGCGCAACGCGCTGAAGGTCTGGGAAGAGCGGCTTGATTTCCGCCAGCTGCTGCTGGCCGACAAGGAGGTCGTGGCGGCCCTGGGCGAGGATGGCATCAACGCCAAGTTCGACATGGACTATCACACCAAGCATGTCGACACGATCTTCCGGCGCGTGTTCGGCGCCGCCTGAGCCGAGGCCACCGGCGCGATGATCCCGGCCCGTCCCCGCTTTCCGGGAGCGGGCCGCTTCGTGTGTCACGGCCGCGTGATTTGGGCCGACTCGGGCCGGGATGCTTCCCTTGCGTCACCCGCAACCCCGAGGAGAGACCCGATGACGATCCGCGCCGCGCTGACCCTTCCCGCCCTTCTCCTGCTGTCGCTGGCCCCCGGGCTGGCGCTGGCCTCGCCGAACTGCGACCGCTCGGTGTCGATGACCTGTGCCGAGGGCACGGTCTGGGACGCCGCCACCCGCAGCTGCATCGCCACCACCAGCTGATCCGGCCGCCCGCGGGCCGGCGGGCCGCGCGGCTGGCGGTGGACGGGCCGGGGGGCGGCGTCGCGCCCCGGAGGCCGGCCGCCGGCGCGGCGATCTCAAGCCTGCCTTAACCCGCGCCGGGGCATCCTTGCGGCGGGCCGGTTCCCGGCCCTGTCCGACGGGGCCGGCACCTGCCGCCGGCCGCCCCCCCGCGGGCACAGCCCGGAGCAGGAGCCGGAATGGAAGATGGCCGATCTGACCCCTTACGCCCCAAGGGGCGGAGCCTTGCGCTTCGATGACGATTTCGGACCGGCGGCCCCCGCCCGCACGCGCCAGCTCTCGGGTCGCGAGAAGGCGGCGATCATCGTGCGGCTGATGGTGCAGGAGGGGGCCGAGCTGCCGCTGTCCGACCTGCCCGAGGACCTGCAGGCCGTGCTGGCCGAGCAGATCGGCACCATGCGCTC
Organism: Frigidibacter sp. MR17.24; assembly: GCF_037095655.1. Classification (NCBI taxonomy): domain Bacteria; kingdom Pseudomonadati; phylum Pseudomonadota; class Alphaproteobacteria; order Rhodobacterales; family Paracoccaceae; genus Frigidibacter; species Frigidibacter sp. MR17.24. The sequence goes on along the minus strand of NZ_JBAWKE010000001.1, from coordinate 572,433 downwards.
GGTCGATCGCGACACGCTGGACCAGGTGGTGGCCGAATTCATCGGCGGCATCGAATCGATCGGCCTGTCGTTCCCCGACGGGCTGACCGGGGCGCTAGACCTGCTGGGGGGGCAGCTGTCCTCGACCACGGCCAGCCGGCTGCGCCGCATCGCCGGCGCCACCCAGAAGGGCGACCCCTGGCAGCGGATCGCCGGGCTCGAGGCCGACCGGCTGCTGCCGGTGCTGAACGAGGAAAGCATCGAGATCGGGGCGGTGCTGCTGTCGAAGCTGTCGATCTCGAAGGCGGCCGAGCTGCTGGAGCGGTTGCCGGGCGACCGGGCGCGGCGGATCGCCTATGCGGTGTCGCTGACCGGCAATGTCGATCCCGACACGGTGCTGAGCATCGGCAAGTCGCTGGCCGCGCAGCTGGATGCCGAGCCGCCCAAGGCCTTCGACCAGGGGCCGGTGCAGCGGGTGGGCGCGATCCTGAACCAGTCCAAGGCCGCGACCCGCGACGACGTGCTGGCCGGCCTGGACGAGGCCGATGCCGATTTCGCCAACGAGGTGCGCAAGGCGATCTTCACCTTCTCCAACATCCCGCGCCGGATCGAGGGGCGCGACGTGCCGAAGGTGGTCAAGATGGTCGAGCCCTCGGCGCTGATCCAGATCGTCGCCGGCGCGCAGGGCGCCGACCGCGAGGCGGTGGACTACGTGCTGTCGAACATGTCGCAGCGCATGGCGCAGTCGATCCGCGACGAGGCGCAGGCGGTCAAGCCGAAGGCCAAGGATGTCGAGGCGGCGATGGGCGACGTGGTGACGGCGATTCGCACGCTCGAGGGCCGGGGAGAGCTGTTCCTGATCGCCGCCGACGAGGAGTGACGCCCCGACCCGCCGCCCGCCGCCTCCCGGCGGCCGGTGGCCGACCCGTCGCGGCGCGTCTGGCGGCCCGGTCTGGCGCCCGGCGTCCGCCCGCCGTCGATGCCGCAGTGCGGCACCGACGGGTGGCTTGCGGGGAATTCTGCACCGCGGCACGGCTGATCGCACCGCCGCATGCGGCAGTGCGGCATCCGCACCCCGGGCACCAAGTGGCTGTCCGGGCGGGACGACCCTCTGCCGTGGCCCCGGACCGGGCCTCCGGGCGTGCCGTCCCATGCCGCGCAGCAAGCCTTGGCGCCGGGCGCAGGCTCGCTGCGCAGCGACGCCGGCCCGACACTACCCTCCGCCGCCGCCCCCCTGCGCTCGGGACGGGGCACCGCGGCCCCGGTCAGCCCCGTCCCGGCCCCGCCGCCCCATCCGCGCCACCACGCCCTAGGTTCTTTTCACACTCGGGCACCGTTTTCCGCCTGCCGCCGTGACGTGGGCCAGATGGCGACCAGACCGCAGCGAGCGATGCCGTCACCCGGTCATCGCCCTGGTGCCGTGCCATCGGGTATCCGGCGCATATGCCTCTCCACCGCGCGGAACCGCGATGCCATCCGGGCCATGGCGACTGAACACGGCGAGCGGCGCCGTTGGCGTCTTGGCACTGTGGCGCCGTGCCATCGGGTGGTCGGCATCGGCGGATTTGTCCCTCGATCGGATCATGTCCTGGTGTCGGTCGAGCGATCGCGCCCTGATCACGGCGAGCGGGGCCGGCGCCGTGTCATCGCTGTTCCGCGGAGCCACCGGGACATGGGCGTCGGCGGCTTTGTCCCTGCACGTCGCGACGCCGTGACGCCGGTCGGGCGAGAGTGCCCGGATTCCGCTGAGCCGCCGAAGCCGGGTGATCGCCGTGGTACCGTACCGGCGGGCCGTGGGGCTTGGGGGCATCGTCCTGTGCCGGGCGCGGCTGCGGCGCTGGTTGGGCGGCGGCGCGCAGGGGGCGGCGCGACACTGAACCCGTTGAAACGGAGCGTCGTAGTGGTGCGCGGACGGTGTCGGCGACGGCTCGCGTGCCGGGCCTCGGCCAGGGGGCGGTCGGCGTGGGGTGGTCGGGTCCCGATAGCGATGACCCGTCGCCGCCGGCCATTGGGCAGCCGGACCCGGTTGCGCGGATCGCGCGGGTGTCGGGGTCTTGCGAGCCGGGTTTCAGGGCGCCGATGGCCCCGTGCGACCGGGCGTCACGGTCATTCGGGGGGGTGACGCGCCAAGCCGGTGACGTCGCGCGGCGTGCGGGGGATCGCTGCGCCGGCGCGGGCGGCGTTCGGTCGACCTGGGCGCGCGCAGAGTGCCGCACCGCCGTGCCGCATCGTCGTGCGGCGGCGCGGATTGTGCCCTGTCGCAGAGGCGGATAGCGTCCGGCCGGTTCCCTGTCGACCGACCTGCAAGGTGACCATGCCCAGCCTCTCCCTCTCCCGCAGCCTGAGCCGCAGCCTGAGCCCGACGGCGCAGGGCATCCTGACCATGCTGCTGGGGCTTGTGTTCTACACGCTGATGGACGCGATGGCGAAGCACCTGGGCGAGCGCTACGCGAGCCTGCAGGTGGTCTGGGCGCGCTACGCGGTGCAGACCGCGCTGCTGATGGTGCTGTTCGCGCCGCGGCTGGGGCAGGTGCTGCGGACGCGGGCGCCGGGGCTGCAGGCGGCACGCTCGGTGTTCCAGTTCGGCGCGACGGCGCTGTTCTTCGGCGCGCTGCCCTTCGTCGGGCTGGCAGAGGCCACGGCGATCATGGACGTGAACCCGGTGCTGATCACGCTGGGCGCGGCGCTGGTGCTGGGAGAGCGGCTGGGGCCGCGGCGGATCGTGGGCATCGCGCTGGCGCTGACCGGGGCGCTGATCGTGATCCGTCCCGGCAGCGGCGTCTTCACCCCGGCGGCGCTGATGCCGCTGGCGGCCGCGGTCTGCTATGCGAGCTTCGCGGTGCTGACCCGGCGGCTGGGCAGCCGCGACCCGGTGCCGACCTCGTTGATCTATGCCGGGCTGTTCGGAACCCTCGCCTCGACCGCGCTGCTGCCGGCGGTCTGGCAGCCGGTCGCGGCCGCCGACCTGCCGGGCTTCGTCATCGTCGGGCTGCTGGGAGCGGCGGGACAGCTGTGCCTGATCCGCGCCTTCACCATGGCCGAGGCCGGCGCGCTGGCCCCCTTCGGCTATACCGGCCTGATCCTTGCCGCGGTCTGGAGCTGGCTGTTCTGGGACCGGCTGCCTGACGTTCAGACATTCGTGGGAATGGTTGTGATCGCCGGGGCCGGACTTTATGTCTGGCACCGCGAGACCCGTGCCGACCGGCGCGCGGGGATGACCGGGGCCAAGGCCCCGCCGCCGCGCCCCGACCCCTGACCGCCCGGGCCCGCCGCCCGGCCCGACCGCCACCGCCGATAACCACCGCCGACCGCCACTGCCGATCACCCGAGCCGCCGCCCAACCTGCCGCGAAGACCCAGATGCCAGAGACCAACCCCGAGCCCCTGCCCCCGAGCCTCGCCGACAGGGTGAGCGACGCGGGCCTGCGCCTGCTGCTGGGGATCGGGCGCCGGCTGCCCTATCGCTGGCGGGTGCCGCTGACCGGGTGGCTGGCGGCGCGGCTGGTGGCGCCGCTGGCGGGATGGCCGCGCCGGATCCGCGAGAACCTTGCCCATGTCTGGCCCGACCTGCCCGAGGCCGAGCTGCGCCGGATGCTGGTCGCGGTGCCCGACAACATCGGGCGCACGGTGGCCGAGCTGTATTCGGGGCGCGAATTCGTCGACCGGGTGCGGCCGATCCCGCTCGAGGGGCCCGGCGCCGCCACGCTCGAGGCCGCGCGGGCCGAGAGCCGCCCGGTGGTGCTGGTCACCGGGCATTTCGGCAATTACGACGTCGCGCGCGCGGCGCTGATCGCCAAGGGCTTCCGGGTCGGCGGCCTCTACAAGCACATGAAGAACGCGCTGTTCGACGCGCATTACATCCGCGCGATCTCGACCCTGGGCGAGCCGCTGTTCCCGCGCGGCGCCAAGGGGCTGTCGGGGATGGTGCGGTTCCTGCGCACGGGCGGAATGCTGGGGATCGTCGTCGACCAGCACATGATGCACGGGCTGCCGCTGCGCTTTTTCGGACAGACCGCGATGACGGCGACCTCGGCCGCGGATCTGGCGCTGAAATACGACGCGCTGCTGGTGCCGATCTACGGCATCCGCCAGCCCGACGGGCTGACCTTCCGCATCCTCGTCGAGGCGCCGATCGCGCCCGGGACCCCCGAGGAGATGACCCAGGCGCTGAACGACAGCCTCGAGGCGCAGGTCCGCGCCCATCCCGAGCAGTGGTTCTGGGTGCACCGGCGCTGGAAGGGGCCGGGTGGCAAGAAGGGCTGGCGCGCGATCGTGGGCGCCCGGCGCTGACCGCGCACGTTCACGGGTGTGGTCAGGCGGGCCTCAGGCGGGCCTCAGGGGCGGCGCTCGGCCATCAGGCGGGTCAGCAGGTCGATCTGCTCCTGCTGGCGGGTCAGCATCGCCTTCAGGTCCTGCTCGCGCAGCCGGTCGAGCTTTTCGTGCAGCGCCATGATCTCGATCTCGGCCTTCAGGTTCACCTCGTAGTCATGCGCCGCGTCCAGCCGGTCCTTCGCGGCCTGCCGGTTCTGGCTCATCATGATCACCGGGGCCTGCAGCGCGGCAAGCATCGACAGCAGCAGGTTGAGGAAGATGAACGGGTACGGGTCGGGCGCGGCCCGGCCCAGCAGCCAGTTGCCCGCCGTCCAGCCCGCCAGCAGCCCGAGAAACAGCAGGATGAAGGTCCAGCTGCCGCCGAAGGCCGCGACGCGGTCGGCGACGCGCTGGCCCAGCGTCGCCTCGGCGTCGAAGCGGGCGTTGGTGTCGCGCGCGACATGTCCGTGCCGGGCGATGCGCCCCAGCACCGCCTGCAGCACCGGGGACAGGCGCGGGGTGGGCACGGCACCGGGCACGGGATCGGCGGGGGTCTGGGGGTCGTGGCTCATCGCGGGCTCCGGCAGGATGCGGCGGGCCGGCGGCGGGGCCCGCGGGCGCGATCCTAGGCGCCGGGTCCGGCGGCCGGAAGGGCTAGCGCAGCACCTCGGCCGCGAGGATCGGGCCGGGGCCGGCCTCCTGCAGGATAACCACCGCCGGGTCGGAGCCGGTCATCGGCAGCTCGAGCGCCAGCGGCTCCTTGCCCGACCAGTCGCCCACCGGCTGCCAGTCGGTGACGATGTTGGAATAGCGGATCACCTTGCCCGCATTCTCGCCCGACTCGATCGGCACCGTCTCTTGCGGGCGATAGCGCACCAGCTGCACCTGCACCGCGCGGTCGAGCGGCGGGCGCGCCTCGGCGGTGATGTGGATCAGCCCGTCCTCGCGCGTCAGCGTCAGCCGGATGTGGCTGGTCTGGGCGCCGTGGCGCTCGACAAGGTCGGTCAGCTGCATCGGGCGCAGGCCCACCAGCTGGTCCTGCCCCTCGATGATCATCTGCGGGGTGTAGATCGCGTGTTCACCCGCGGCGCGGGCATAGGCCTTCTGGCGCTTGGTGTGGCCGGACGAGGCGAACTTGTCCTTCCAGCCGATGTAGTCCCAGTAGTCGACATGCAGCGCCAGCGCGATGACGTCGTCGCGCTGGGCGATCTGCGCCAGCAGCGCGTCGGCGGGCGGGCAGGAGGAACAGCCCTGCGAGGTGTAAAGCTCGATCACCACCGGGTGACGCTCGACGATCGGGGCGGCCTCGGCGCGCCCGGCCGCGGCGGTGGGCGGCATGAGGCTGAGAAGCGTGCGCCCCGGACCGGCCGGCGGTACCGGCAGCGGCGTGCCGCCATAGACGCCCTCGGCCCGCAGCCGGCTGCCAAGGTCGTCGCCCGTGCCGGACGGGTCGGGGCTGGCCCTGAACTGGGTGTCCGACTGGGCCTGATCTTGGGACTGTGTCTGTGTCTGGGTCTGGGCCTGCGCGGGCAGCGTGCCGCAGAGCACGGCGATCACGAGCGAGGCGCCCGACAGCTGCCGCATCCGGCGGACGATCCGCGGACGCAGGGCGCGATCCGTCAGGTTGGACGTCCTGCCTCGGGCACGGATCGCACGGCGCATGTCTGGTCTTCCGGTTCCCACAGTCCAGACCTTGCTACCGGCAGGCTCCGGGCAAGGCCAATCAAGGTTTTGCGAGGGTCCGCGCCCCCTGTCCAGCCCCCGCGCCCCTGCCCCGCGGCTTTCCCGCCCGCCGCGGCAGGCGTGCCACGCCCCGCAGCCGCGCGCCACCGCCGCCCCGCGTGCTGCGCCGCCGGCGCGATCACCGCGCGCGGGTTTCGTGTTCCGCGTTCCGTGCCCCGGTTTTCGTGTCCCGGCACCCGCGGTCCGGGCTTGGCCGTGCACGCGGGCCGGCGCCCCTGCGCCGCAGTGCGGCGGGCGCAGGGGCGCCCCACTCCCCCGCTTGCACCGGGCCACCGACACGGCGCCTGTCAACAAGGGACCGTTCGGCGGCGGCAACCGGCTGCGGCCATCGGCGGTGGCGCGTCCATCGGCACAATTCAGCATACAACGGCATACAAAATCCCGCCGAACCTCTTGATTGCCGCGCGGCGATGCGGCATGTCTCGTGCAGCCTCACCCCCGTTCTTTCGTGAAGGGAGCCGCCATGACCGTCGTCACCGGACAAGATACTGCCAAGACCCGCCGCACGCTTTCGGCGGGCGGCAAGACCGTCGCCTATTACTCGATCCCCGCCGCCGAGGCCGCGGGCCTGGGCAGCTTCGCCAAGCTCCCGGCCTCGCTGAAGGTCGTGCTGGAGAACATGCTGCGCTTCGAAGACGGTGGCTTCACCGTGTCCGTCGACGACATCAAGGCCTTCGCCGAATGGGCCGAGAAGGGCGGGAAGAACCCGCGCGAGATCGCCTATCGCCCGGCCCGCGTGCTGATGCAGGACTTCACCGGCGTTCCGGCCGTGGTCGACCTGGCCGCGATGCGCGACGGCATCAAGGCGCTGGGTGGCGACGCCCAGAAGATCAACCCGCTGAACCCCGTCGACCTCGTGATCGACCACTCGGTCATGATCGACGAGTTCGGCAACCCGCGCGCCTTCCAGAAGAACGTCGATCTGGAGTACGAGCGCAACATCGAGCGCTACCAGTTCCTGAAATGGGGCCAGGGCGCGTTCAACAACTTCCGCGTCGTGCCGCCCGGCACCGGCATCTGCCACCAGGTGAACCTGGAATACCTCGCGCAGACCGTCTGGACCGACACCGACCAGAACGGTGAAGAGGTCGCCTATCCGGACACGCTCGTCGGCACCGACAGCCACACCACCATGGTCAACGGCCTCGCGGTGCTGGGCTGGGGCGTCGGCGGGATCGAGGCCGAGGCCGCGATGCTGGGCCAGCCGATCTCGATGCTGATCCCGGAAGTCGTCGGCTTCAAGCTGACCGGCAAGATGGTCGAGGGCACCACCGCCACCGACCTCGTGCTGAAGGTCGTGCAGATGCTGCGCAAGCACGGCGTGGTCAACAAGTTCGTCGAATTCTACGGCGAAGGCCTTGATCACCTGCCGCTCGCCGACCGCGCGACGATCGCCAACATGGCCCCCGAATACGGCGCGACCTGCGGCTTCTTCCCGATCGACGGCGAAACCCTGCGCTATCTGGAAAACACCGGCCGCGACAAGGACCGCATCGCGCTGGTCGAAGCCTATGCCAAGGAAAACGGCATGTGGCGCGACGCGGATTACGCGCCGGTCTACACCTCGACCCTGCATCTCGACATGGGCGAGATCGTCCCGGCGATCTCGGGTCCGAAGCGTCCGCAGGACTATGTCGCGCTGACCAACTCGGCCCAGGGCTTCTACAAGGTCGTGGCCGACTACCGCGGCGTCGATGCGGGCGAAGGCGCGCAGGCGATGACCGGTGAGGGTGGCGGCGTGGTCGCGACCCCGGTCGACGCGCGCAAGACCGCCCCGGTCGAGGGCAAGGACTACACGATCCGTGACGGCTCGGTCGTGATCGCGGCGATCACGTCGTGCACCAACACCTCGAACCCCTACGTGATGATCGGTGCCGGTCTCGTGGCCCGCAAGGCCCGCGCGCTCGGCCTGACCCGCAAGCCCTGGGTGAAGACCTCGCTCGCGCCCGGGTCGCAGGTCGTGGCCGAATACCTCGAGGCCGCCAACCTGCAGGAAGACCTCGACGCCGTGGGCTTCAACCTCGTGGGCTTCGGCTGCACCACCTGCATCGGCAACTCGGGCCCGCTGGGTGATCCGGCGATCTCGAAGGCGATCAACGACAACGACCTCGTCGCCACCGCCGTGCTGTCGGGCAACCGCAACTTCGAAGGCCGCATCTCGCCCGACGTGCGCGCCAACTACCTGGCCTCGCCGCCGCTCGTGGTGGCCTATGCCATCGCCGGCGACATGAACATCGACCTGACCAAGGACCCGATCGGCCAGACCCCGGAAGGCAAGGACGTCTACCTCAAGGACATCTGGCCGACCTCGAAGGAAGTCGCGGACCTGGTCGAGAAGACCGTGACCCGCGAGGCGTTCCAGTCGAAATACGCCGACGTCTTCAAGGGCGACGAGAAGTGGCAGGCGGTCGAGACCACCGACAGCGAGACCTACGACTGGCCGGCCTCGTCGACCTACATCCAGAACCCGCCGTACTTCCGGGGCATGTCCAAGGAGAAGGGCAAGATCACCAACGTCGTCGGCGCGAAGATCCTCGCGATCCTCGGCGACATGATCACCACCGACCACATCAGCCCCGCGGGCTCGTTCAAGCCGACCACCCCGGCCGGCAAGTACCTGACCGAGCGCCAGGTGCAGCCGAAGGATTTCAACTCCTACGGTTCGCGCCGCGGCAACCACGAGATCATGATGCGCGGCACGTTCGCCAACATCCGCATCAAGAACGAGATGCTGGACGGCGTGGAAGGCGGCTACACCAAGGGCCCCGACGGTCAGCAGACCTCGATCTTCGACGCCTCGATGGCCTACCAGGCCGAGGGCAAGCCGCTCGTGGTCTTCGGCGGCATCGAATACGGCGCCGGCTCGTCGCGTGACTGGGCGGCCAAGGGCACCAACCTTCTGGGCGTCAAGGCCGTGATCGCGGAAAGCTTCGAGCGGATCCACCGCTCGAACCTGATCGGCATGGGCGTGATCCCGTTCGAGTTCACCGGCGGCATGTCCCGCAAGGACCTGAACCTGAAGGGCGACGAGGAAGTGACGATCGAAGGGCTCGAGGGCGACATCAAGCCGCTCTCGACCGTGCCCTGCACGATCAAATACGCCGACGGCACCGAGAAGAAGATCGAGATCAAGAGCCGCATCGATACCGCGGTCGAGATCGAATACCTCGAGAACGGCGGCGTGCTGCACTACGTGCTGCGCAACCTCGCCAAGGCCTGATCGCCCGCGCGGCAAGGCCTGCCGGCAGAAAACAGGGCCCGGGGAGCGATCCCCGGGCCCTTTTCGCATCGTCTTGTCCCGGAGCGGCCCCGGAGCCGGGCCAGAGGTGCGCCGGATGTGGGTCAAGCCAGGGCCGCGCCTGCCCCTGCCGGGACCCACGCGATCGGCCGGGCGGCGACGCGATGGGCCGGAGGCCGGGAGGGCGGGTGCCGGCCGCCGCCCCGGGGCGTCCTACAGTCCGAAGCCTGCCAGGATCCGCTCCGCCTCGTCGCGGCAGGGGGTCAGCGCGGCGCGGTCCTCGCCGGGATGGAAGCGGGCGCGGATCGCGGTCGGCATCGGCGCGGGCGTCGCGGTCAGGACCCGCGGGCCGATCTTCTCGCATTCCTGCGCCCAGGCCCGCCACAGCGCCTGCTGCCCGGCCTTGGTCGCGCCGTAGCCGCCCGAGAAGCGGCTGCCGACCACCGGGTCCTCGAAGCCGATCGCGGTGCCGCCGCCGACAGGACCGGCCACAGCGCCACCCGCGCGCAGCACCGGCTCGAGCACCGAGATCAGGTGCTGCGTCGCGGTGATGTTGACGGCGACGCCCTTGGCGAGGTCCTTGCCGTCGACATGGCCCGCCGGGGTCAGCGGCGCGGCATGCACCGCGGCATGCACCCACAGCCCCAGCCCGCCCCAGCGCGCCGCGATCGAGGCCGCGAGATGGGTCATCGCCTCGGCCTCGGTCACGTCCATCGGCGCGAGCGTCGCCGCGCCGCCGGCGGCGCGGATCCGGTCGTCGAGCTCCTCGAGCGCGCCGGTGGTGCGCGCCACGGCCACCACGTGCCAGCCGCGCGCGCCAAGCGCCTCGGCCATCGCGGCGCCAAGCCCGCGCGAGGCGCCGGTGACAAGGGCGAGGCGGGCGGGCGCGGGGTCTGCGGTCGGGTCGCTGGCGGGCATGGATCGGGCCTTTCGGTATCGGGTGCGGGGCTGCGCGGCGGAGATCCCGGGGAGAGTGCGACTGCGCCGCGCGGCCGGCCGCGGGTCCCGGCGCCCTCCCCGGAGCGCCCCCTCCGGCCCCCTCTGGCGCTGCATGGCATGTCCCGCCCCGCGCGCGCAAGCGCCGCGGCCGCCCTGCCCGCGGCCGCCTCTCGCCACCGCCCCCCGCCACCGGGCCTCCGCCATGGCCCTCCGCCACCGCCCGCCGCTGCCGCGCCACCTCCCCGCCCGCGGGCCCCGCGGCGGCCCGGCTGCGCGCGCCCCGGATCACAGCCCGAAGATCGCGGCCGATCCCCAGCGCCGACCTGCCATGCCCGGGGGCGACCCCGGCCCTCTCGCGCAAGCCTGCGACCGGCCTCGCCCCACAGGGCCGGTGGCGCGCCCGGTGGTCAAAGGCAGCCCCTGCGCCAGGCATCGCAGCCGTCCCCGGCGCCTGCGCGCCCCCAGCGCACCGTGCCACACCACGGCCCGGGCCGACAAAACGCGCCCGGTCGCGCGGGACGAGGGGCGCGATGAAGCGCGGCGCGGCATGGACGCTCGTGTCGGGCTGCCCCGTCCTGTGCCTGCGGGCGGGCGTCGCGTCACCGGCCGGATCCCGCTCCGGCGCCGGGTGCGGCGCGGGCGCGCCGGGCGGGCCGGCGCGGCCGGGTCGGGGCCGCGTCGCCGCCCCTGTCCGAAGGTCGCAGGCGGCTACGCGGCGTCGCCCGGCGCCACGGATTGACAGCGGCGCGCCGATCGGGCTTTTGGGCGGTCAGGCGGCCCGTCACCGGGCCCGGCCCCACCCGGTCCCCTGAGGAGAGACATCATGACCCTGACCCAAGCCCTCGTCCCGTCGCAAGGCCGGCTGGCCCGCGCGGCGCTGGTTCTCGGCGCCTCGGCACTGATCGCGGTCGCCGCGCAGGTGACCGTGCCGATGGTCCCGGTGCCGATGACGCTGCAGACGCTGGCGATCCTGACCGTCGGCTTCGCGCTCGGCGCCCGCCTCGGCACCGCCGCGCTGGTCACCTATCTGGCCGAGGGCGCGATGGGCCTGCCGGTCTTCGCCCATGGCGGCTCGACCGCCGCGCTGATCGGCCCGGCCGCGGGCTTCCTGCTCGGCTTCGTCGCCATGGCGGCCGTGGCGGGCTTCGCCGCCGACCGCGGCGTGCGCGGCTTCGTCGGCACCGCGCTGGTGGCGCTCGCCGCCTCGGCACTGATCTACGTGCCGGGCCTGGCCTGGCCGGCGCTGGTGATGGGTAAGTCGGTGCCCGACCTGATGTCGGGCTGGATGATGCCGTTCCTGGGCGGCGACGCGGTCAAGGCGCTCCTCGCCGCGCTGATCGTCTCGGGCGCCTGGGGTGCGCTGGCGGCCCGCCGCGGCTGAGCCCGCCCGATATCGCGACCACCCGAGCGCCGTCCCCCGGGGGGCGGCGTTTCCTTTTGCGCTCCGTGGGGCGCGAGAGATCCGAGCGCGGGGCGACTGCGCTCCCCCCGGCCCTTGCCCCGGAACGCGAAAGGCCGCCCCGGGGGACGGCCTTGCGGTTCAGGCTGCGGCGCCGCTCACCCGGCTGGGGTCACCCGGTCCGGGTCACCCGGCTGCGCTCACTCGGCCGCGGTCTTCATCTGGAAGCCCTTTTCCAGCATGTCGGCCGGCGCCACCGGGTATTCCCCCGAGAAGCAGGCATCGCAGAACTGCGGGTTGGCGCGGTTGCGCCCCTCGGCCTCGCCCGCCGCGCGGTAGAGCCCGTCAAGCGAGATGAACTTGAGGCTGTCGACGCCGATCCAGTCGCGCATCTCCTCCTCGCTCATCTTCGCGGCCAGAAGCTTGTCGCGGTCGGGCGTGTCGACGCCGTAGAAGCAGGGCCAGGCGGTGGGGGGCGAGGCGATGCGGAAATGCACCTCGGCCGCGCCGGCGTCGAGGATCATGTCCTTGATCTTGCGCGAGGTGGTGCCGCGCACCACCGAGTCGTCGACGAGGATCACCCGCTTGCCGCGAATGAGCGCGCGGTTGACGTTCAGCTTCAGCCGCACGCCCATGTTGCGGATCTGCTCGGTCGGCTCGATGAAGGTGCGGCCCATGTACTGGTTGCGGATGATCCCCATCGCATAGGGGATGCCCGATTCCTGGCTGAAGCCGATCGCGGCCGGCGTGCCCGAATCCGGCACCGGGCAGACGAGGTCGGCCTCGACCGGCGCCTCGCGCGCCAGCTCCACGCCGATCTGGCGCCGGGTCTCGTAGACCGAGCGGCCGCCGAGGATCGAGTCGGGGCGCGAGAAATACACCTGCTCGAAGATGCAGAACCGCCCGCGCGAGGGCGGACCGAAGGGGCGCGAGCTTTCGATGCGGCCATGCTCGATCACGACCATCTCGCCCGGCTCGATCTCGCGGATGAACTCGGCGCCGACGATGTCGAGCGCGCAGGTCTCGGACGACAGCGCATAGGCACCCGAGCCTTCCGGCCCGATCCGGCCCAGCACCAGCGGCCGCACGCCCAGCGCGTCGCGCACGCCGATCAGCTTGGTGCGGGTCATCGCGATGACCGAGAAAGCGCCCTCGACCCGGCGCAGCGCGTCCTTCATCCGCTCGGGCACCGTGCGCTGGATCGAGCGCGCCATCAGGTGGATGATGCATTCGCTGTCCGACGAGGACTGGAAGATCGATCCGCGCTCGATCAGCTCGCGGCGCAGGGCGGCGGCGTTGGTCAGGTTGCCGTTGTGCGCGATCGCGGCGCCCCCGGCCGAGAATTCGCCGAAGAAGGGCTGCACGTCGCGGATCTGGGTGTTGCCCTTCGAGCCGGCGGTCGAATAGCGCACATGGCCGATGGCGAGCGCACCGGGGAGCGTGTCCATCACGCTGCGCGAGGTGAAGTTGTCGCGCACGTAGCCGAAGCGGCGGGCCGAGTTGAAACCGTGCTCGGGCGCATAGGTCACGATGCCGCCGGCCTCCTGGCCGCGGTGTTGCAGCGCGTGCATGCCGAGGGCGACGAAGTTCGCGGCGTCGGCGGTGCCGATCACGCCGAAGACCCCGCATTCCTCCTTCAATTTGTCGTCGTCAAAGGGGTTGCTCAGGAAGGGACGCATGGCAGTCCTCCGAATCCGGGGCCGTCAGTGGGGAGTTCAGGCGCTATTTAGGCGCTTGTCGCGTCACTGTCACGATCCAACCGCGTCATTTTCCGCCGACAGTCCCGCCTGCGACGCACGGCCGCTGTGCAGCACGCGCAAGGCGGTTCTCGCGCGGGTCGTCAGGCAGGCGGTCGGGCGGGCCTTCGGGCGGGCCGCCGCAAGCCCCTGCGCCGGCGGGCCGCAGGCGAGCAAAAGGCGGGCCGCAGGCGGGCCACAGGCGGGCCACGGGCGGGAGGGGCACGCGCCAGGCACGCCTCGCACGCGCGCCCGACACCCGGGCGCAGGCCGGGCACGCGCCGGCGGGATCTTGCGGGATCTTGCGGGCGCAGCATTTTGCCGCTGTGCCTTTGCCAACGGATGTCCTAGCTGTGTTCGCGTGATTTTTAACGCTTGCCGGAGTGCAGGATGACGCTGACCAGACGCAACCTGATGCTGCAGACCGCCCTCGTGGCGCTGGCGGGGGCGGCCCTGCCCCGCGCCGCGCTGGCGCAGGACACCGCGCCGCAGCCGTTCCGCTTCGAGGATCTGACCGCGCGGGCCGAGGCGATGGCCAAGGCCGAGTACAAGGCGCCCTACCGTCCGATGCCCGAGGTGACGGCGACGATCGACTACCAGACCTGGGGCGCGATCAAGTTCCGCACCGAGCGGGCGCCGTTCTCCGACGGCTCGGGCGCCTACCCGGTGACCTTCTTCCACCTCGGCCAGTACTTCCAGAACTCGGTGCGCATGTTCCTCGTCAGCGACGGCCAGGCGCGCGAGGTCGCCTATGACGCGGCGCTCTTCGACATGCCCGCGGATTCGGTCGCCCGCCAGCTGCCGCCCGACGCGGGCTTCGCCGGCTTCCGCCTGCAGGAGGCGGTCTATTCCCCCGACTGGCCGACGCAGGACTGGGTGGCCTTCCTCGGCGCGTCCTATTTCCGCGCGATCGGCGCCTCGGGCCAGTACGGCCTGTCGGCGCGCGGCGTGGTGGTCGATGCGGCCATGCCCGACCGCAACGAGGAATTCCCCGCCTTCACCGAGTTCTACATCGAGGAGACCGGCGACAGCGAGGCGCCGGTGACGGTCTGCGCGCTGCTGGACGGCCCCTCGATCACCGGCGCGTTCCGGTTCCGCCTGCAGCGCGGGATGGAGCGCACCAAGGGCGTGAACATGGAGATCGAGAGCGCGATGTTCCTGCGCCGCGATGTCGGCCGGCTGGGGCTGATGCCGCTGACCTCGATGTTCTGGTACGGCGAATACGGCCGCGAGCGCCCCTTCGACTGGCGCCCCGAGGTGCATGACAGCGACGGCCTCGCGCTCTGGACCGGCGGCGGCGAGCGGATCTGGCGCCCGCTCGTCAACCCGACCGCGACCCAGGTCGCGGCCTTCGCCGACGAGAACCCGAAGGGCTTCGGCCTGCTGCAGCGCGACCGCAATTTCGACCACTACCGCGACGGCGTGTTCTACGACCGCCGCCCCTGCCTCTGGGTCGAACCGATCAAACCGCTCGGCCGCGGCGCGGTGCAGCTGCTCGAGATCCCGACCAACGACGAGATCCACGACAACATCGGCGCCTTCTGGGTGCCCGAGGCGCCGGCGGTGGCGGGCAGCCGGTTCGACCTGCACTACCGGCTGTTCTGGCAGGATGCCGAGCCCTATCCGGCCACCAACATCGCCCAGGCCACGGCGACCCGGGTCGGCCGCGGCGGCCAGCCCGGCCTGCCGCGCCCGCCGGGGGTCTACAAGATCGCGGTGGAATTCGACCGCCCCGAGGTGATGCAGCGCATCCCCTACGGCGTCTACCCGACGATCGAGGTCACGACCTCGAACGGCACCATCGGCGAGAAGCTGATCGAGCCGGTCCCGAACGGCAACACCTGGCGCGCGGTCTTCGACCTCAACATCGCGGGCGACGCGCTGGCGGAACTCAGGATGTACCTCGCGCTCGACGGCGGCCCGCTGACGGAAACCTGGCTCTACCAGTTCCGCCAGGGCAACCTGATCCCCGCCCCCGGCCAGTGACGGCCGCGGCCCTCGACTTTGCCGAAATATCCCGGGGGGCGGCCGCAGGCCGCGGGGGCAGAGCCCCCTCCGCCCCCCGGCCAGCACCTCCCCGGGCCGCTGACCGACGCGTCCCCGGGACCTAGCCGCCGCGCTCGGTCTTCTTCTCCCAGCGCCCGCCTTCCTCGCTCCAGTACTGCGCCGCGGCGCCCGCGCCGGTCAGGTCGCGCCACTGATCCCGCGCCCGGGCGAGCGCCTCGGGATCGTTGCCGTCGAACAGGATCCAGACCCGCTCGTGCCCGGCGATCTCCGCGGCCGCGACCTCGGCGCCGCCCACGGCCATCAGCGCCTGCGCCGGGCCCGCGTCGCGCGGCCCCTCGCAGATCAGCACCGGCTGGGCCGCGTCCTGCGGCCCGCCCGCGCGGCCATGCGGCAGGAAGCCCGTGCCCTCGGCGCCGCCGTCGCGGGTCCAGAGCCGCTCGTCCAGCCGCGCCGCCAGCGCCGCCCCGTCCGCGGGGCAGCGCAGCACCACCCGCCAGCCCATCTCCAGCGCGCGCGACAGGATCGTGGCCACCGTGTCCTCGAGCGAGGAGCGGGTGAGGTGGTAGAACAGCGCGGGCATCAGCCCCGCTCGTAGCCGTCGGCGATCAGCCGGTTCAACGCCAGCACCCCCCAGCCCGTCGCGCCCTTGGGCGCCAGCACGGTCTCGCCGGTGGGCATCGCCACGCCGGCGATGTCGAGGTGGATCCAGGGCATGCCCTCGGCGATGAAGCGCTGCAGGAACTGCGCCGCGGTGATCGAGCCCGCGGGCCGGCCGCCGGTGTTCTTCATGTCGGCCAGCCGCGACTTGATCTTGGCGTCATAGGCCGCGCCCAGCGGCATCCGCCAGGCGCCCTCGCCCTCGGCCGCCGCCGCCTGCAGGAACCGGCCCGCGAAGGCGTCGTCGTTCGAGAAGACGCCCGCGTTCTCGTGCCCGAGCGCCACGATGATCGCGCCGGTCAGCGTCGCGAGGTCGACGATCCCGGTGGGCTTGAAGCGTTCCTGCGCGTACCAGAGCACATCCGCAAGCACGAGCCGCCCCTCGGCATCGGTGTTGATCACCTCGATCGTGTCGCCCTTCATCGAGCGCACGATGTCGCCCGGGCGCTGCGCGCGCCCGTCGGGCATGTTCTCGACCAGACCGACGAGACCCACGACATTGGCGCGGGCCTTGCGCAGCGCGAGCGTGCGCATCACGCCCGCGACGACGCCGGCGCCGCCCATGTCCATCGTCATCTCCTCCATCCCGCCGGCGGGCTTGATCGAGATGCCGCCGGTGTCGAAGACGACGCCCTTGCCCACCAGCGCCAGCGGCGCCTCGCCCTCGGGCCCGCCCTTCCACTGCATGACCACGACCTTGGACGGGCTCTCGGACCCCATGCCCACGCCCAGAAGCGCGCGCATGCCCAGCCGTTCAAGCTCCTCCTCCTCGAGGATCTCGACCTCGAGCCCCAGCTCGCCCATCGCGGCGAGGCGGGCGGCGAAGTCGTAGGTGGTCAGGACGTTGGCGGGCTCGTTGGTCAGGTCGCGGGTGAAGAACACGCCCTCGGCCAGCGCCGCGAGCGGGCGCGCGGCCTCGGCCACGGCCTCGGGCTTGGCGACCAGCATCTCGACGGCGCCGGCCGGGGTCTTCTCGCCCGACTTGTAGATGTCGAAATCATAGGCCCTGAGCGCGATCCCGAACGAGATCTCGGCCGCGCGCGGATGCGCGCCCGCCAGCACCGTGACGCCCGCGGCGCCCAGCCCGCGGCCGATCGCGGCGCCAGCCTTGCGCGCCTCGGCGGTGCCGGCCTTGCGGTCGAGGCGGATCACCTGCACGGCCTCGGCCGCGATGCCCGCGGGCCAGCCCAGCTCGGCCGCGTCGCCGGCCTTGAGCCGGGCGAAGGCGGGCGAGGCCGCGAAGCGCGAGATCGCGCCCTTCACCAGCCGGTCGAGCTTGCGCGCGAGCGGGTCGAGCGCACCGCCCTCGGCCACCAGCACCGCGAGGCGCCCCGTCACGGCGGCGAGGTCGGCGGTTTCGGGGGCGCGGAAGGAAATGGCGGGCGGTACGGTCATGGGACACCTCGATGTCGTGGTGGGTCTCGGATCACGGGGCCCGCCCGGCACGGCCGGCATCGCGGGCGATGGCGGCGGCATCGGCGGACCGGCGCCGGCGACCCTAGCCCCCCGGGCCCGGCAAGGCCAGATAGCAGTTTTCCCGGCCGGCCGTTTGGGATAGCTATGCAAAAAAACACCAAGGGGCAGAAAGAAGGGCGGGCCGTGGCAAGATTCGACAGATACATGCTGTCGCAGCTCATGGCGCTGTTCGGCTTCTTCGGCCTGATCCTGGTGTCGATCTACTGGATCAACCAGGCCGTCGCGCTGTTCGAGCAGCTGATCTCGGACGGGCAGTCGGCGATGGTCTTCGTGCGCTTCTCGCTGATGACGCTGCCCAACGTGATCCGCCTCGTGCTGCCGATCGCGGCCTTCGTGGCGGCGGTCTACGTCACCAACCGGCTGTCGTCGGAAAGCGAGCTTGCGGTGATGCAGGCCACCGGGTTCTCGCCCTGGCGGATGGCGCGGCCGGCGCTGTATTTCGGGCTGGTCGTGGCGGCGCTGCTTCTGGTGCTGAGCCATTTCCTGGTGCCCGCCGCGCGCAACCAGCTGGCCAACCAGCGCTTCGAAGTGTCCAACAACACCAGCGCGCGGATGCTGGTCGAGGGCAGCTTCCAGCACCCCACCAAGGGCCTGACCATCTACATCCGCGAGATCGCGGCCACGGGCGAAATGCTCGACGTCTACATCTCGGACGGGCGCGCGCCGGGGCAGCGGACGTCGTATTTCGCCAAGCGGGCGCTGCTGGCGCGCGACGACGACGGGCCGAAGATGATCATGTTCGACGGAATCTCGCAGGCGCTGACGCTGGACAACCAGCGGCTGGCGGTGACGCATTTCACCGATTTCACCTATGACATCTCGGGCATCTTCCAGACCGGCGAGCGCGGCTCGATCGACATCCGCGAGCTGACGACGCCGCGGCTGCTGGCCGAGACCGAGGCCGACCTGATGCTGACGGATTCCGACCCCCACGCCTTCCGGGTCGAGGTGCAAAGCCGCATCGCCCAGCCGCTGACGGCGGCGATGCTGGCGGTGCTGGGGGTGGCGGCGCTGCTGACGGGCACCTTCAGCCGCTTCGGCAACGCGCGGGTGATCGCGCTGGCGGTGGCGCTGGCGATCGTCGTGCAGCTGATGGCCAACATCGGCAACCAGATGGCCGAGCGCGACGGCGGCCCGGTGGCGGCGGTCTACCTGCCGGTGCTGGTGGGGGCGCTGATCGACGCGGGGCTGCTGTGGTGGGCCGGACGGTCGCGCCGCGTGCCGCGCCAGCTGCGCCGCGAGGTGGCGGCATGAGGCTGTGGTTCTACATCGCGCGGCGGTTCCTCAAGACCTTCCTCGGCGTGTTCGCCGTGTTCCTGACCATCCTGTTCCTCGTCGACATGATCGAGAAGGTGCGCGACTTCGGCGTCGACATCGGCCTTGCCGGGGCGGCGCATCTGGCGGCGCTGGACGCGCCGGCGGGGATCTACCGGATCCTGCCGCTGGTGATGATCCTCGCCTCGATCGCGCTCTGCCTCGCGCTCGCGCGGTCGTCGGAACTGGTGGTGATCCGCGCGACGGGCCGCTCGGCGCTGGCGACGCTGGTGCCGCCGGTGCTGACGGCGCTGGCGCTCGGGGTGGTCGCGGTGGCGCTTGGCAACCCGATCGTGGCCGCGACCCAGCGCCAGTCGGACCTGCTGTCGTCGCGGCTCTCGGGCTCGGACCGCTCGGCGCTGTCGATCAGCGCCGAGGGGCTGTGGCTGCGCCAGGGCGGCCCCGAGGGCCAGTCGGTGATCCATGGCCAGCGCTCGAACGGCGACGGCACCGAACTCGAGGGCGCGACCTTCCTGTCGTTCCGGCCCGATGTCGGCCCGGTCAAGCGCGTCGACGCCACCCGCGCGGTGCTGCGCGACGGCGCCTGGCAGCTGGAGGGCGTCAAGGAATGGGACCTGACCAGCGACAATCCCGAGCGCGACGCGAAGATCCTGCCAACGCTCGAGATCCCCTCGCCCCTGACCGCGGCCGGGATCCGCGACAGCTTCGGCACCCCGTCCGAGATCCCGATCTGGCAGCTGCCCGGCTTCATCGAGGGCCTGTCCGAGGCCGGCTTCGCCACCCGCCGCCACGCGGTGTGGTTCCAGATGGAACTGGCGCTGCCGCTGCTGCTGGCGGGGATGGTGCTGATGGGCGCGGGCTTCACCATGCGGCACGCGCGCTTCGGTGGCACGGGAATGCTCGTGCTGCTGGCGGTCGCCTCTGGCTTCGCGATCTTCTTCCTGCGTAACTTCGCGCAGGTGCTGGGCGAGAACGGGCAGATCCCCGTCGCGCTCGCCGCCTGGAGCCCGCCGGCCGCGGCGATCATGCTCTCGCTCGGACTGCTGCTTCACCTGGAGGACGGCTGATGCGCCGCTTCGCCCTTTCCGCGCTCGCCGCGCTGACCCTCGGCACCGCCGTCTTCGCCTGGGCCCAGAGCGGCACCGCGCAGGAAACGACCGACGCCCCCGCCTCGCTGGTGGCCGACAGCGTCTTCATCGATGCCGACGGCAAGCTGACCGCCGCCGGCTCGGTCGAGGCGTTCCAGGCCGGCCGGCGCATGACCGCCGACCAGGTGGTCTACGACCCCGAGACCGAGCGCATCGCGATCACCGGCCCGATCACCCTGATCGAGGAGGACGGCAGCCAGATCATCCTCGCCGACCAGGGCGACCTGTCCAAGGACATGCAGCAGGGCATCCTGAAGGGCGCCCGGCTGGTGATGGACCGCCAGCTGCAGATCGCCGCCGCCGAGCTCGAGCGCATCGACACCCGCTATACCCGCGCGACCCGCGTGCGCGCCTCGTCCTGCGAGGTCTGCGCCGCGAACCCGACGCCGCTGTGGGAGATCCGGGCGACCCGCGTCACCCACGACACCGAAGAGAAGCAGATCTATTTCGAGAACGCGACCTTCCGCGTCGTCGGCATCCCGGTGTTCTATTCGCCGGTGCTGCGGATGCCCGACCCCTCGGTCACCCGCGCGCGCGGCTTCCTCGCGCCCTCGATCCGCTCGACCTCGACGCTGGGGACCGGGGTGAAGGCGCCGTATTTCATCCCGATCGGCGACGACAAGGACGTGACGCTGACGCCCTACCTGTCCTCGGGCACGCGCACGCTGGAATACCGCTACCGCCAGGCGCTGCGGAACGGCTATCTCGAGTTCAACGGCGCCTACACCCAGGACGACCTCGAGAACGGCCTGCGCGGCTACATGTTCGGCGGCGGCTGGTTCGGCCTGCCCGACGGCTACGGGCTGAGCTTCGGTGTCCAGACCGCCTCGGACGAGGCCTACCTGAACGATTACGGCTACGACGACGACATCGACCGGCTGACGAGCAGCGTCAACATCGGCCGGGTGCGCCGCAACGAGCTGATCAGCGGCAGCATCACCCATTACGAATCCCTGCGCGACGACGAGATCTATTCGCAGATCCCCTCGCTCACGACCAACACCACCTATCAGCGCCGCTTCACCCCGGCGCTGCTGGGCGGCGAGGGCGGGCTGCGCTTCAGCACCCGGACCCTGCGCCGCAGCTCGACCGAGGACATCGTCGGGCGCGACACCGCCTCGGCCGTGATCGAGGGCGACTGGCGGCGCAACTGGGTGATGTCGAACGGGATGGTGTTCTCGAGCCTCGGCACCCTGAACGGCGACATCTACAACATCGATCAGGACAGCACCTACGACGACACGATCGCGCGGCTCTACGGCACGGCCGGGGTCGAGCTGCGCTGGCCCTTCATCCGCACCGCCACCACCCCGGGCGGCGCCGCCTGGGTGATCGAGCCGATCGCGCAGCTCGCCTGGAGCCCGGACACCGAGACCGAGGTCCCGAACGAGGACAGCACGCTCGTCGAATTCGACGAGGGCAACCTGTTCTCGCTCGACCGCTTCCCCGGCGACGACCTGCACGAGCGCGGCCTGCGCTCGAACGTCGGGATGAGCTTCACCCGCCTCGACGAGGCCGGCACCTCCTTCAACCTGACCTTCGGGCGGGTGTTCCGCGAGAAGGACCTCGGCCAGTTCAATTCCTCGACCGGGCTCGACGGGGCGACCTCGGACTGGATGATCTTCACGCAATGGGCCGCGGACTGGGGCTTCTCGGTCACCAACCGCGCCGTGGTCTCGGACGCGATGGACTTCTCGCGCGAGGAGCTGCGGGTGCTGTGGGATTCGAAGCGGCTCGATCTCGGCACCGCCTACACCTGGCTTGACGAGGACGAGGCCGAGAACCGCTATGGCCCCACCTCCGAGGCGCGGCTCGACGCGGCCTGGGACATCTCGAACCGCTGGCGCACCACGCTCGAGACCCGCTACGACTTCGAGGAGAACGAACCCTCGCGCACCGAGATCGGCCTGCAGTACTTCAGCGAATGCGTGACCGTCGATGTTTCGCTCTCGCGCCGCTATCTCAGCTCGGATACTGTGCGCCCGACCACCGCCTTCAATCTGGGGGTCGAGCTTGCGGGCTTCGGCGCCAAGAACCGGGGCGGCCGCGGCTCGCGCCAGTGCGGGTGAAGGCGTGCGGCAGATGACGTGCGGATGAGACGCCGGGGGCAAGGCGCGGGTCCGGCGCTGCGGGCACGGCGACCGCGCCGACCCGGGCAAGGACCGGCCGCCCCGGCGGCAGGACAACGAACGACGGCCCGGCCGAAACCGGGCGACGACAGGACAGAGCAGGACCGACCGATGCGTGACACCTTCTCCCTCCCGGCCCTCGCGGTGGCCGCGCTCCTGGCGCTGTCGGCGCCGGGCCCGGCCGCGGCCCAGGGCACATTCGAACCGCTCGTCTACGTGAACGGCTCGGCCGTCACCACGTTCGAGCTGCAGCAGCGCCAGCGCTTCCTCACGCTGCTGAACGCGCCGCCCGAGATGATCGCCGACGTCCGCCAGAACCTGATCGACGAGCGGCTGCACGAACAGGCCGCCGCGCAGGGCAACGTCACCGTGAACCCGCAGGAGCTGGACGCGGCGCTGGAGCAGTTCGCCGGCCGCGCGAACCTCTCGGCCGAGCAGTTCACGGCCGAGCTTGGCCGCGCCGGCGTCGCGCCCGAGACCTTCCGCGAATTCCTGCGCGCCCAGCTTCTGTGGCGCGACACCGTGCGCGCCCGCTTCGGCGGCCGGGTCAACATCTCGAAGACCGATGTCGACGAGGCGATCACGCGTCTCGACAAGCCGATCGACGTGCCGCCCGGCACGCGGGTGCTGCTGTCCGAGCTGATCGTGCGCAAGGGCGAGGATGACGCCCGCGCCAAGCTCCTGATCGACCGGGTCGCCGCGCTGACCCGCTCGCCCGCCGATTTCACCGCCAACGCGCGGCAGTATTCCACCTCGAACAGCCGCACCGACGGCGGCGAGCTGGAATGGATGCCGATCGAGAACCTGCCGCCCGAGGTCCGCGGCACGGTCTCCGCGCTCAAGCCCGGCGAGATCTCGGCCCCGATCCATGCCGGGCCGGGCACCTACGCCATGTTCATGCTGCGCGACAAGCGCGAGGAACGCGGCATCCTGCCCGGCAACATCGAGGCGCTGACCTATGCCGAGTACCTGATCCCGGGCGGACGCACCGCCCCGGCCCTGGCCGAGGCCGAGCGGGTGCGCGCCCGCGTCACCAGCTGCGACGATCTCTACGCGGTCAACCGCGGCCAGCCGGCCGAGCGGCTGCAGATCGAGACCCGGGCCTCGAACACGCTGCCCGCCGATGTCGCGGGGGCGCTCGCCACGCTCGACGCGGGCGAAGCCTCGACCGCGCTCACCCGCGGCAACGCGCTGGTGTTCCTGATGCTGTGCTCGCGCGGCAAGCTGATGGACGGCACCACCGTGCCGCGGACCGCCCTGCGCGGCCGCCTGGAAAGCGAACAGCTCGCCCAGCTTGCCGAAAGCTGGATGGCCGAGCTGCGCGCCACCGCCGTGATCCGCGAACCGTGATGGCCGCGCCCCTCCGGCCGGTGGCGCTGACCTGCGGCGATCCCGCCGGCGTCGGCCCCGAGATCGCGCTCCGCGCGCGCGAGATCCTCGGCGCCCGGCTGCCGTTCTTCTGGATCGGCGACCCGCGGCACCTGCCCCGCGGCGCCCGCACCGAAGAGATCGCCCGCCCGTCCGAGGCCGAGGCGGTCCCCAGCCACGCGCTGCCGGTGCTGCGCCACGACTTCCCCGCGCCCGCGACGCCGGGCGAGCCCGCGCTCGCCAACGCCCCCGCCGTGGTCGAGGTCATCGCCCGCGCCGTGCGCCTGGTCGAGACCGGCGAGGCCTCGGCCGTCTGCACCGCGCCGATCTCGAAGAAGGTGCTCAAGGACGGCGCCGGCTTCGCCCACCCGGGCCACACCGAATATCTCGCGCATCTCGCCGGCGTCGACCGCGTGGTGATGATGCTGGCCTGCGAGGGGCTGCGCGTGGTGCCGACCACGATCCACATCCCGCTGGCCGAGGTGCCGGCGGCGCTCACGCCCGAGCTTCTGTCGGACACGATCCGCATCACCCATGCCAGCCTGATCCGCGACTTCGGCCTCGAGGGGCCGCGTATCGCCGTCGCGGGGCTGAACCCGCATGCGGGCGAGGGCGGCGCGATCGGCCGCGACGAGATCGACCGCATCACCCCGGTGCTCGAGGCGCTGCGCGCCGAGGGCTACGCGGTCGCGGGCCCGCTGCCAGGCGACACGATGTTCCACGCCGCCGCCCGCGCCCGCTACGACGCGGCGGTCTGCATGTACCACGACCAGGCGCTGATCCCGATCAAGACCATCGACTTCGCCGGCGGCGTCAACGTCACGCTGGGCCTGCCCTTCATCCGCACCTCGCCCGACCACGGCACCGCCTTCGACATCGCGGGCCAGGGCCGCGCCGACCCCTCGAGCCTGGTCGCCGCCCTGCGCATGGCCGTCGACATGGCCGCCGCCCGCGCCGGCCGCCCCGCCTGAACCGCTTCCGCTTTCGCCTTTGCCCAAATATCCTCGGGGGTCCGGGGGCAGACAGCCCCCGGCCTCGCCGCCCGCAGACCAAGGACCGGCACATGCCCGCGATCGACACGCTTCCCCCTCTGCGCGAGGTGATCGCGACCCATGGCCTGCAGGCGAAGAAGCAGCTCGGCCAGAACTTCCTGCTCGACCTCAACCTCACCGCCCGCATCGCCCGTGCCGCGGGCGACCTCGTCGGCCACGACGTGCTCGAGGTCGGCCCCGGCCCCGGCGGCCTGACCCGCGGCCTTCTGGCCGAGGGCGCGCGCCGCGTCGTCGCGGTGGAAAAGGACGCCCGCTGCCTGCCGGCGCTGGCCGAGATCGCCGCCGCCTACCCGGGCCGGCTCGAGGTGGTTTCGGGCGACGCGCTCGAGATCGACGAGGGCGCGCTGCTTACCGGCCCGTGGAAGGTCGTGGCCAACCTGCCCTACAACGTCGGCACCGAGCTGCTGGTGCGCTGGCTCACGCCGCCCGCCTGGCCGCCGGCCTGGTCCTCGCTCACGCTGATGTTCCAGAAGGAGGTGGCCGAGCGGATCGTGGCGCGGCCCGGCTCCAAGGCCTATGGCCGGCTCGCGATCCTCGCGCAGTGGCGGGCGGATGCGAAGATCGCGCTGACCCTGCCGCCCGAGGCCTTCACCCCGCCGCCCAAGATCCATTCCGCCGTCGTGCACCTGACCGCCCTGCCCGAGCCGCGCTTCCCGGCCGATGCCCGGATCCTGAGCCGCGTCGTCGCCGCCGGGTTCAACCAGCGCCGCAAGATGCTGCGCGCGAGCCTTCGCGGCGTCGCCCCCGAGATCGAGGCGAAGCTCGAGGCGGCGGGCATCGCCCCCACAGCCCGCGCCGAGGAGATCGGCCTCGAGGCCTGGTGCCGCCTCGCCCGCGCCCTCGCCTGACCCCGCCCCGCGCGGCGCACCGCCGCCTGTCCCGGCCGACCGCCCGCGGCGCGCCCCATGCCCGTCCGCGCCACGGCCGACGACGCACCGGCGCGGCCCCAGACCGCCGGCGCTCCACCGGCCCGCCCCAAATCGCCGCGCGCCCCCGCGTCGACGCCATGGCCGCAACCGGCACTGCCCCTCACGCGCAGCCCCCTCCAGCCGACGCCGCGCCGCCCTCCGGGCCGCCTCTGCCGCGGCGGCTGGCTGACAGCCGCCAGGGGCGATCCCAGCATTGCCCCTGATGCCGCTCCCGACCGCGCGCAGGCCCGGTGCTCCTGCCCCATGACCCGGTGCGCCCAGACCATCCCCGACGCGGTCCCAACTCGGCCCCGGCGCGACCCCAGCCCCCGGCCGCGGCCGGGACGCCATCATCCGGCTCCGCACCCCGGAACCGTCGTGGTCCCAAGGGCCCTGAACTCCGCGTGCACCCGTGGCCAAGCCGGGCTGCGCCGCGCCGCGCGAAGGAGGGTGAAGAGGCCGAACAGCCGTTCATGACGGCGATGCGGGTCTGGATTTCGGCAGTCTGGCGGTCAGGGTCTCGTGACAGTGTCCGATCACCGAAGAGCTTGCGCCGGGTCAGTCGGGCTTGCGGGCGCGGCCCTTTCGGCGGACCGGGCGCGAGCGCATGACGGCCATCGGTCGGACGGACTGCCCGAACGGCTCTGCGCCGCGTTCAGGGGGCGCCGCGTGGCAGAGGCGCGCATCGCGGGCACCGTCGGCAGGGACCGTCCCTATGCCCTCGGCGGCTGGGACCTGCGGCAGCAGCCCCGATGAATGGGTGTCGCCTTGCCTGCTCGGGGTGCCTTCGAGGAACTTGGACGTCGCCAAGGGCCGTGTCCATCGCCAGATCAACCCTCCGCCCGTCACGTCTGCGCGTCATCCCATGCTTGCGCGCCAGCCATCCGTCGTCGCCGCGGAAGCGGATGCCGGTGCTGTCGATCAGATGGTCCGGAGGAACCCCCGAGCGGCGATGCACAGGGATCCGGGCCGGGCGGCGGCACAGCGTCGAATGACTCGGCACGGGCCAGTCGCGCCCGGCCATCCCGATCAGGTGCGAGACCGGACCCCCTCGCCATCTAGCGGAGCGGCAGGCCGACCGGACCCTCCAGCGTCAGGCAGGCTTGAATGGTGCTGCCCGACAAGCTCTCGGGATGGAAACGCTTGCCACCTTGATCCGCCTGCCGGGACATGTCCGGGGCAAACCAGACCGACACCGACCCTGGCCGCGTCAGGCAGGCCGCGCGCCGAAGAATGTCCACGTCTCGGCGATGGCTGCACCCGACGACGCCGGGC
The DNA here is from genome assembly GCF_037095655.1 of Frigidibacter sp. MR17.24. Lineage (NCBI taxonomy): Bacteria > Pseudomonadati > Pseudomonadota > Alphaproteobacteria > Rhodobacterales > Paracoccaceae > Frigidibacter > Frigidibacter sp. MR17.24. The sequence goes on along the minus strand of NZ_JBAWKE010000001.1, from coordinate 545,794 downwards.
AGGCGCTTTGCAAAGGCGACCCTGAGGGGCAGACGCGCGCGATCCTTCACACGATCGAAGGCATTCCGGGCCGCGCCGGAACAAACAGGGGGAATGTTCTGCACACCAGCCGCCCGACCGAGGCAGGCAGGGCCCATGCCGAAGCCTTTGCGGAGGCCCCACCGGCGATCAGCCGGGTCCACGTCCTCCCTTTCGCCGCTCCGGAGATGCCGATCGGGACCGAGGCGGCCGCGAGCACCGCGGGCGCGGTAGGCGCGGCGCTGCTGGCGGTTCTGCTTCGGGGCGCGGTTCCGGTCGGCACCCGCTTTCTCGTTGACGAAGCCGTGCAGCGGATTGCGCCGCCGGCCTTGGGTGCCCTGCGTCTCGGCCTGTCGCGGCTTGTCCCGGCGCCGATCCTGAAGGGCCCGACCCTGACGCTGGCCGGCGAGCGACCTGCGCCTGTCTTCCCTTCCACCGGCCTCGGGGTGATCGGCGACACCCTGCCGGTGACCCTTGGCCGGGTCGTGACATCGGCCAGCGTCACCTCGCTCGTGATCGCCACGGAGCCGATCAGGATCCTGATCCAGCGGTCGCTACAACGGCGCGAGCGGCCCTCCACGGCGCGGTCGGCGTCGCGATCCTGGCGCTTCCTGCCCCGGGGCGACACGCCTGCCGCGCAAGGTCCGCCCGGATCCCGGGCGCAGCAGCCTATGATGTCGAGGTGGTCCCGCCGGTGAAGCACCATGAAGCCCTCGCGGTGAGCGCGACGACAGTCGCCTTCGGCGGCCTGCCAGGTCTTCCGCTGGCTTTGCCTTCCCTGCCGCAGCCCCTCAAACGCGCCCCTTCCGACACGGCCGTGGGCCTGATCCCGGTTGTTGGCAGCACCGAGCCGGCCCGCATTGCGGCGGTCACGCCCTGTCGCCTCTTCCCGGGCCCGTATCCGGCAATGTCTCTACGCCATCCCCAGTGTCGGCATGGGTGCAGGGCACTTGCTCCTGCACGACGGTCTCGCATCCCGGATATGGTGTGCCATGGCCATGATCGTCTGTGGCTTGGCGGACGTCGGAGGGTTTGATCGCCAGCCGGTTCATCACCGCCGACCAACAGATCGGGTGTCGCCACCGTGCCTCTCGGCCGCGTGCGCCATCGATTGATGACGAGGGATGACATCGGGTTCTCGGCGGTCAGAGGGCCTAACGCAAAAGCCCCCGGTGCCTCGCTGGCTCCGGGGGCTTCCACAATTTACCCGAGAGGCTGGCGGCGCTGCGGCCGCTCCCCTTGTCCGTATCCGGCCCGCGCCGGTCAGTCGTCGCTGCCGCCGACGTTCTCGGGGGCGGTCTCGGCCTTGGCCTTGCGCGGGCGGCGCGGCTTGGCGGCGGCCTCGGCCTCGCCGCCCTCGGCCGCCGGCGCCTTCGGCGCGCGCGGCTTCGGTGCGCGGCTGCGGCGCGGCTTGCCATCGGCCGCCTCGTCGTCGGCAGCGGGGGCGGCGGCGGGCTGGCGAGCCTCGGGCTGAACCGCTTCGGCCTGCGGGGCCGGGGCGGCGCTCAGCGCCGGGCCTTCGGGCGCGGCCGCCGGGGCGGCAGCGGCGCGGGCCTCGGGCGTTTCGACCAGGCCGCTCTCCTCGCCGCCAAGCTCGATCGCCGGCTGCAGGCCACCGCCGGACTCGCGCCCGCCCTCGCGGCGGTCGCGGTTCCCACGCTCGCCGCGCCGATCGGACTGGCGGTCGTGCTGGCGCTCGTGCTGCCGATCCTGCTGGCGGTCCCCGCCCTGGTCGTTCTGCCGATCGTTCTGGCGGTCATGCTGCCGATCGTGCTGCCGATCGTTCTGGCGATCGCCCCCACGGTCCTGCTGCTGATTGCCGTTCTGATGGTTGCCGTTCTGCTGCCCGTGCGGCGCGCCGGCCTGCTGGCCACCGTGCTGCTGGCCACCGTGCTGCTGCCGGGTCTCCTGCTCGCGCGCAAGCTCGCGCTGCGCCTCGCCCAGCATGCGGGTGTAGTGCTCGGCATGCTGCAGGAAGTTCTGCTCGGCGACGCGATCGTTCGACAGCTGCGCGTCACGCGCCAGCATGAGGTACTTGTCGATGATCTGCTGCGGCGTTCCGCGCACCTTGCCCTCGGGACCCGAGCTGTCGAAAACCCGGTTGACGATGTTGCCTAGGGAACGCTGGCGGTTCGACTTCGAACGCGAACGGGACTTGGATGATCTCATGTGCTTTCGCTTGTTGCGGCCCTGCAGGGCGTCATCTTGGCGCCTTCGGTGTGGCACTGCCGGCCAATGGTTCGTCCGAACCCCGGTCCCCGGCTGCGGGGGATCCCGTCTGCGGTCCGTTGATGCGGCGTCCGGCCTTCACCATAAAGCTTCCCCGAGCGGCGCAATCCTGTCGCTGGCGAGGTCTGGTTGCTTTCGGGCGAAGCGCGCGGGAGGTCCTCTCCATCCCGTCACATCGACGGTCTATGCATGGGCACGGGGGGCAGGGCAAGAAGATTCTGCCCGGTGTGCAGGGTTTTCCCGATAAAACGCCGGTGATGCGACATCTTGCCCTAAGCTGTCCCGACCCTGCCCGTTGCCGTGGCGTCACCCGCGGTCGCGAGGAGTTTGGGCCGGGCACTGCGGCGGGGTCCGAAGGTGGTGAGACCTGCCCTGCCCGCTGCGGCCGTGGCGCCCGTCCGGCCGTCGGCCGGTCCGAAGCTCGGGCAACCGGCCCCATTGCTGGCCCAGTGCTGGCCCAGTGCTGGCCCCGGGTGTTGCCCCAGTGCTGGCCCTGAGTGTCGGCCCCGGGCGGTGCGGGTTCAGGTCAGGCGGGCCGCGACGACGCGGTCCCTGCCATCCAGATCGGGCCTGATCCGGGTCACGTCAAGACCCGCGCGCCGAAACAGGCCCGAGACCGCCCGCCCCTGCGTGGGCCCGATCTCGACGATCAGCCGGCCGCCGGGGGCAAGATGCGCCGCGGCGCCGCGCGCGATCTCGCGATAGGCGTCAAGCCCGTCGCCGCCCGGCGTCAGCGCCATCGCCGGTTCCCAGTCGCGGACCTCGGGCGAGAGGTCCGCCATCTCGTCCTGCGCGATGTAGGGCGGGTTCGAGACGATGAGGTCGAAGGGCCCGGTGCCGCCCGCGGCGTCGTACCAGTCCGACTGCAGCAGCCGCGCGCGCGCCTGCAGGCCCAGCCGCCCGGCATTCTCGCCCGCGACCGCGAGCGCGCCCGGCGACAGGTCGAGCCCGACGCCCGAGGCCTCCGGCCGCTCGGCCAGCAGCGTCAGCAGGATGCAGCCGGTGCCGGTGCCAAGGTCGAGCACCCGCCCGAAGGGCTGCGCCAGCGCCTCGGCCACCAGCTCCTCGGTCTCGGGGCGGGGATCGAGCGTGTCGCGGGTGACGCGGAAGCTGCGGCCCCAGAACAGCCGCTCGCCGGTGATCTGCGCCACCGGGCGGCGCCGCAGCCGCTCCTCGATCGCGGCGGCGAAGGCGGCGGCGGCGACGGGGGCCAGCGGCTCGGCCATGTGCAGCGACAGCCGGTCGGCGGCCACGCCCAAGGCATGGGCCATCAGCCGGCGCGCGTCGCGCATCGGGTCGTCGATCCCGGCGGCCGACAGGCCCGGGATCGCGGCGCGGATCGCCTGCGCGGCGGTGCGGGCCGGGATCACGCCGCGCCCCCCTCCAGCGCCGCGAGCCGCTGCGCCTGGTCGTGCGCGACCAGCGCGTCGATGATCGCGCCGAGGTCGCCCTGCAGGATCTGGCCCAGCGAATAGAGCGTGAGGTTGATGCGGTGGTCGGTCATGCGCCCCTGCGGGAAGTTGTAGGTCCGGATCCGTTCCGAGCGGTCGCCCGTGCCCACCTGCGAGCGGCGGTCGGCGGCGCGCTCGGCATCGGCGCGGGCGCGCTCGGCGTCGTAGAGACGGGCGCGCAGCACGGCCATCGCGTTGGCGCGGTTCTGGTGCTGCGACTTCTCGGACGAGGTCACGACGATGCCGGTGGGCAGGTGGGTGATGCGCACGGCCGAGTCGGTGGTGTTGACGTGCTGCCCGCCCGCCCCGCTCGCGCGCATCGTGTCGATGCGGATGTCGCTGGCGGGAATGTCGATGTCGACCTCGGCGGCCTCGGGCAGCACTGCCACGGTCGCGGCCGAGGTATGGATGCGCCCGCCCGATTCCGTCTCGGGGACGCGCTGCACCCGGTGCACGCCGGATTCGTATTTCAGCCGGGCGAAGACCCCCTCGCCCGCGATCCGCGCCATCGCCTCCTTGACGCCGCCAAGCTCGGTCGGGGCGTAGTCCAGCAGCTGGAAGTCCCAGCCCTGCGCCTCGGCGTGGCGCTGGTACATCCGCAGCAGGTCGCCCGCGAACAGCGCCGCCTCCTCGCCGCCGGTGCCGGGGCGGATCTCGAGGATGGCGGGGCGCGCGTCGGCGGCGTCCTTGGGCAGCAGCGCGATGCGCAGCCGGCCCTCCATCTCGGGGATGCGCGCCTTCAGCCGCGGGATCTCGTCCTCGGCCAGCGCGCGCATCTCGGGGTCCGACAGCATCGCCTCGGCCTCGGACAGGTCCGCGACCGCCTGGCGCCAGGCCGCGATCTCGGTCACGACGGGGCGCAGGTCGGTGTATTCGCGGCTGAGATCGGCGATCTCGGCGGGGCTCGCGCCCTCGTTCAGCCGCGCCTCGAGGAAGGCGAAGCGGCGGGTGATCTGGTCGAGCGTCTCTTCGGGCAGCATGGTCCGCGATCTAGCGCGGTTTGGCGCGCGTGGGAAGCGCGACGAACGCGGGCCCGGCCCGCGCCGCCTTGGCCCGCCCTGCCTTGCCCCGCCCCCGCGATGCCGGCGACGCGCCCGGCCCCTCCACGCCCGGTGGTGCGGATCGCGGGGCTTCGGGACGATCCGTCGCTGGCGCGCCCGCGGCACACCCCGATCGCGCGGGCGGATGGCGCTGGCGGCGATGGTGGCGGCGTTGCAGGTCCGGCCGGAAGATGACTGCGGCGACTGTGGAACACGCGGCGAAGCCGGGATGGCACGCAGCCACCGGCAGGCCGGGCAAGACGGCCGGCACGGCAGACGGCGGGCCGCCCCGGGTTCGTTACCCGGAAACCGCCGAGCGGTCAGGTGGCACGCAAGCACCCGGACAGCCGCCCGCCGGACCCGCCGCACGGCATGGGCCGCCACGGCGCCACTCCGCTACGCGGATCGACGGCACGCGGGTCCCGGCGGCCGCGACCGGACGCCCCGCGCGGCGCCCGACAGGAGGGTCCGGTCCGTCACCCTGCATCTTTCCCGCGCAGGTGGGCGGCGGGCGGGCACCGGCGGGACAGCCATGATACCCTGTGCGACAGGTAGGGACGCCCACCGGTCATCACCGTGCACCTCCCCCGCGCAGGCGAGCGGCACGCGGTCACCGGCGAAACGGCCCGCCCCTCGGCGGCAGGCAGCCGGGCGCCTTTGGCGCCAGCGCCGTGAACCTCCGCCGCGCGGGCGGGTGGTGCGCGGCACCGGCAGGCAGGGGGGGCCGCCCGTGAGGCCGCTGCCGCGCCACCGCGCCGGGCGGACAGGTGCTGCGCGGACGGCTGGCGGCGGGTAGCGCCGGGCCGTGTCTGCCTGTCCGTGCGGGGCGTGCGGGGCGCTCCGGCACGGGCGGGCTCCGGCACGGGCGGGCTCCGGCACGGGCGGGCTCCGGCGCGGGTGACGGCGCGGGTGAAGGCGCGGGTGAAGGCGGCGGGGCGGCACTGCGGCACGGCGCTGGCGCGGGCGGTGGCGGCGCGCTACGGATGGCGCCACCGCCCCTGATGCCGGAGAGCCCGATGAAGCCCGCGCCCCTTGCCCCTGCCCCCGACGATGCCGATCAGCGCCGCGCGGTGGCGCCGGTGATCTGCTACCCGGTCGACACGCTGCCGCGCCCCGACCTTGCGGCCTACCGCGCGCTGCGCGACGGGCTGGTGACGGTGGACGAGGTGATCGTGCCGCCGCGCGACGGCGCCGCCTTCACCGTGCCGCAGGGCCACTTCTGCCGCATCCACTCGGTCGAGGGCCCGCAGGTCGGCGACCTGAACCTGTGGAATGCCGACGACCTCGACGAGGCGTTCTTCTCGGGCAAGACCCGGGCGCTGCACGGCACCCATGTCGGCCCCGGCGACCGGCTGTGGTCGAAGCTGCCGTACCTGCGGCCGATGGCGACCGTCACCCATGACACGCTGGACTGGTACGGCTTCGACACCTTCGGCGGTGGCTGCCACGACGTGATCGGCACCCGCTGCGATCCCTACACCCACGCGCTGCTGAGCGAGGGCGGCCAGTACCACCACTGCTGCCACTCGAACCTGACCCGCGCCCTCGCGCAGGCGCGCGCGCTGCCGGCGGACGAGGCCGAGCGGCGGGTGCACGACGTGCTCAACGTCTTCATGTGCACCGGCTTCACCCGCGACACCGGGCAGTATTTCATGAAGGCGAGCCCGGTCCGGCCCGGCGACTATTTCGAGTTCTTCGCCGAGATCCCGCTGCTGGGCGCACTTTCGGCCTGCCCGGGTGGCGACTGCTCGGCCAGCCACTCCTCGGACGCCGCCGCCTGCTTCCCGCTCCGGGTCGAGATCCTGCGCCCGGCCCGCCTGCCCGACGGCTGGTCGCCGCCCGCGCCCGCCGCCTACGACCGCAGCCACGGGCTGTGAGCGCCACCACCCCGTAAGCCGCACCAGCCTCTCACCCGCCGACCGACCGCCACGCCGCGCGCGGTCGGCCGGGCCCGCGGCGGTGACGGGCGGTGCCGGGGAAGACGGAGGGCGCCGCCGGCCCTACGGTCCTGCACCGGCAGGAGAACCTGCCCCGGCGATGCCCCCGCGCGCCCGGCCGGCAGGTCCTGCCCGGGCGAAGCGGGGCCGGGTCAGACTCGCACGGTGACTGGCACGGTGACCGGCGCGGTGGTGCGCCATGACCGCACCGGACCGAGCCCCCGACCGACAGGGCCACCGGCGCAGGGCGCGCCCCGCCGGCACGCCTTGCGCGGCCGGTCGGACGCGCCGCCGTGCCGGATGGCCCGGCGCCCGGGCCGCAGCGCGCGAACTCCCGCCACGCCCGGGAACCCGACCGCGCCGCCCTCGGGCGGGCGGCAGCCGCCGAAGAAAAAAGGTCAGGCGGTCAGCTCGATCCAGACCGGCACGTGGTCCGAGGGTTTTTCCCGCCCGCGCACCTCGCGGTCGATGCCGGCATCGACCAGCAGGTCGGCGGCCTGCGGCGTCAGCAGCAGGTGGTCGATGCGGATGCCGTTGTTCTTCTCCCAGGCGCCGGCCTGGTAGTCCCAGAACGAATACTGCCCCGGGCGCGGCTCGCGCGCGCGGAAGGCATCCGTCAGCCCGAGGTTCACCAGCCGGCGGAACGCGGCGCGGGTCTGGGGCAGATACAGCGCGTCGGCAACCCAGGCATCGGGGCGCGCCGCATCGGCGGGGGTCGGGATGACGTTGTAATCGCCGGCGAAAACCGCCGCCTCCTCGCCCGCCAGCACCTCGGCGACGCGGTCCTGCATCCGCGCCATCCAGGCCAGCTTGTAGTCGTATTTCGGCCCCGGCGCCGGGTTGCCGTTCGGCAGGTACAGCCCCGCGATCCGCAGCGGCCGCAGATCGCCCAGCACCACCGCCTCGATCCAGCGCGACTGCTCGTCGGTCTCGTCGCCGGGCAGGCCGCGCCGGATGTCCTCGATCGGCAGCCGCGACAGGATCGCCACGCCGTTGAAGCCCTTCTGGCCATGGGTCTCGACCCGGTAGCCCATCGCCTCGATCGCCTCGCGCGGAAAGCCCTCGTCGACCGACTTGATCTCCTGCAGCAGCGCGACGTCGGGGCGGGCCTCGGCCAGCCAGGCGACCAGCGCCTCGATCCGCGCCTTGACGCCGTTGATGTTGAAGGTGGCGATCTTCATCGGGGGGCCTCCGTTGCGGTGGCCCTTGGTAGGCGAGCCGGGGCACGAGTGCAACTTGGCCCTGCCCGGCCGCGGCGACGCGCTCGCCCCGGGCGACCGGCGCGGCCGGGCAAGGACCGGACCGGGGCCGGACCGGTGGCGCCGGGGGGAGCCGGGGGGGCCGACACGGGCGCCGGCGCCCGCTCTGGTCGACCTGCCGGAGAACACCGGCCCGGCCGTGCCGGCAGGCCGCGGCGATCAGGCCCGATCGCGGTGCCCGGCCGCCCCCGGCGCCTCGCCGGCCGCCAGCCCGACGAGCCAGTCGCCGAAGGCCGCCGCCACCGCGCCCGACCCGGTCGCCCCGGCCGACAGCAGCAAATAGGTGCTGCCGTCCTCGCGAAAGCCCTGCGGCGCGACCAGAAGCCCCGCGTCGAGATCGTCGCGCACGAGCTGCCAGGGGCCGATCGCCACGCCCAGCCCGGCGACCGCCGCCTGCAGGCTGAAATAGAAATGCTCGAACTGCTGCGCCGGGGCGCCCGCCGGCCCCGCGCCCGCCAGCGCCTCCCAGCGCGCCCAGGCGCCGGGGCGCGTGCGGGTGTGCAGCCGCGGCGCCGCGCCGGTCAGCCGGCCGGCCGCGAAGAAGGCCGCCGCGCGGTCGGGGCGGCAGACCGGGCCGATGCGCTCGGCAAACAGCGGCCGGGCGTGATAGCTCTCGGGCCAGTCGAAATCGTCGCGCCGGATCGCAAGGTCGATGCCGGCGCCCAGCGGCACCGGCCCGCCCCCGGCGACCAGCCGCACATCGGCGCGCGGATGCGCGGCATGGAACCCGGGCATCCGCGGGATCAGCCACCGCATCAGCAGCGTCGGCTCGCACGACACCGTGACCGGCGCCGCGGCGCGGTCGTCCCGGATCCGGCGGACCTCGGCCTCGATCTCGCCCAGCCCGCGCGCGGTGACCTGCGCGAGGCGCCGCCCGGCATCGGTCAGGAAAACCGCACGGTTGCGCCGCTCGAACAGCGGGGTCCCCAGATCCTCTTCCAGCAGGCGCACCGCGCGGCTGACCGCGCCATGGGTCAGGTTCAGCCGCTCTGCCGCCTTGGAAAAGCTTTCGACCTCGGCCGCGACGCGGAAACAGGCCAACGCGGGCAGCGATGTGACGAGATGCCTCATGTGTCAGCTTTTCTCACGCATTGCGCCAGATGTCATCGTTTTTCGCCACCGCCCGGCGGCGCTATCCAGCGGCCAGTCGAAAGGAGACGCCCATGACCGAATGGATCGCCGTCATCACCATCACCCTGCTTGCCGTGATCAGCCCGGGGCCCGACTTCGCCATGGTGTCGCGCAACGCGCTGACGCTGTCGCGCCGCGCGGGGCTCTTGACCGCCGTCGGCATCGGCCTCGGCGTGCTGGTCCATGTCGGCTACACGCTTCTGGGCGTCGGCCTGCTGATCCGCGAGACGCCGGCGCTTTTTGACCTGCTGAAGCTGGTGGGCGCGGCCTATCTCGTGCGGCTGGGCGTCGGGATGCTGGCCAGCCGCCCCGCCCCGCCACCCGCCGATCCGACGCCCGCCGCCGCGACATCCACGACCGCCGGCGCGCCGTCGGATCTGGGCGCACTGCGGACGGGTTTCCTGACCAACGCGCTCAATCCCAAGACCACGATCTTCATCGTCAGCCTGTTCCTGCAGGTCGTGGGGACCGACACGCCGCTGGCGACGCGGCTGGCCTACGGGCTGTTCATCGCCCTTGCCCATGTCGGCTGGTTCGCCGCCGTCGGGCTGTTTCTGGGCGCCGCGCCGATCCGGCACCGGATCCTCGGGATGCGGCACTGGATCGACCGGGTCTTCGGGCTGGCGCTGGTGGGCTTCGGCCTCGCGCTCGGGGTGGCCGGGATCGCGGGCGGCTGAGGTCAGCCAAGCGCCATCGCCACCGCGGCCTCGCAATGCAGCCGCGCGGTGTCGAACATCGGCAGGTCGGGGATGTCGTCCTGCCCGATCAGCAGGAAGATCTCGGTGCAGCCGAGGATCAGCCCCTCGACCCCCTCCTCGCGCCGCATCCGCTCGGCGATCTCGACATAGCGGCCGCGCGAGGCGGCGCGGATCTCGCCCTTCACAAGCTCGTCGAAGATGATGCGGTCGATCTCGGCCTGCTCGGCGCCGGTCGGGCTGATGGCCTCGATGCCGAAGCCCTCCCGCCAGCGCGCCGCCATGTCGCCCGAGGCCATCACCGGCCGGGTGCCGAACAGCGCGACCCGCCGCATGCCGGCCCGCCGCATCGCCTCGCCCGTGGGCGTGGCGATGTGCAGCAGCGGCACCGGCAGCTCGCGCATGATCGGCTCCAGCGGCCGGTGCAGCGTGTTCGACACGCACAGGATCAGATCGGCGCCGCCGGCGACCAGCGCCGCGACCTTGCCGCGCATGTAGGCGGTCAGCCCCGGCCAGTCGTCGGCGCGCACCATGGCCTCGATATTGCCGAAGTTCATCCCCGCGATCAGCGTCTCGGCGATCTCCCACCCGCCGAGGCGCGCGTTCACGCCCTCGTTCAGGAAGCGGTAATACTCCATCGTGGCGACGTTCGACGATCCGCCAAGCAGGCCGATGGTCTTGAGGGGAAGCGGGCGGTCGATCATTGCGGAACCTTCTGTGTCAGGGTGGTTCCACGGATCTGGCAGGTCAGGCGGCGCCGGTCTTGAACGCGCTTGACGCCACGCGGCTGGCGGCGAAGGCGCCGGGGGTGACGGCATAGGTGCGCTTGAACCAGCGGTTGAGGTGGCTCTGATCGGCAAAGCCCGCGGCCTGCGCCGCCTGCGCAAGCGGCACGCCGGCCGCGATCAGCTCGCGCGCGCGGCGGGTGCGCAGCGCGGTCAGGTGCTGGAACGGCGACTGCCCGAAGGCCTGCCGAAACCGGCGCGACAGGTGTTCGGGCGAAAGCTCGGCCAGACGGGCAAGGTCGTGCAGCGACGGCGTGGCGCAGAGATCGTCGGCCAGCCGCTCGCGCACCCGCCGCAGCCCGGGCGCCGGCCCGGGCCCGCGCGCGGCGCCCCCGGGGGCGGCAAGCAGCTCGGACAGCAGCTCGGCCAGGGCCAGCGGGGGCGCGGGCGGAGTGGCGGGCGGGGTTGCGGGCGAGGGTCCCGGCCCGGCCCCCGCGACCTCCGGCTCGGCCAGCGCGGCGCGCAGCCGCGCCATCGCCCCGGCCCGCCGGTGCAGCCTGTGCCCGGCGACGGCCGCCTCGACCCGGCCGGGCGCGAGCCCGGTGGCGGCGGCGATCTGGCCCGGGGACAGGTAGACCGACAGATAGTGCCAGCCCGGCCCGGCGCCGGTCGCGCCCCGGTGCAGGGTTTCCGGCCCGATCACCAAGAGGTCGCCGGCCGCAACGTCGAAGGCCTGCTGCCCGCAGCGCACCTGCTTGTACCCGGCGCCATAGGCGGCGATCACGACCTCGGCATGGCGGTGCGGGCTGTACTCGAACCGCGTCACGCGGCTTTCCAGCGCATCGAACCCGCCCAGCGCGCGCGACCGCCAGATCCGTGAAGCGTCCATGCCGATCCCCTCCGCGCCCGCAACCCGAGTGCCCCGCGCCAGTGCCACGGGCCCGCCCCGCACGATATCAGCCCCCGAAGACCGACGGAACGCCGTGCCGGAGCAGGGATCATCGGCTCACTCCGCGACGAGGCTACCTGGGAAAAGAACCCGACCTGGTGGAGACGAACAGCGCACCCGGAACGGCCATCGCCGCGCCAGCCAAAATCAAATCAATGCAGACACTTGCACGCCGATGCTGATGCGGTGTCTCAACCGGCACCCCGCCCTCGCACCCGCGAGATACGACCGTCCCGGAACGCCGCCGCAGCGGCGCCGGGTCGCCCGTGTCAGGCTGGGATCACAGCGAGAAGCTGGTCCCGCAGCCGCAGGACGAGGTCGCGTTCGGATTCTCGATCACGAAGCGCGCGCCGATCAGCTCTTCGGTGAAATCGATCACCGCGTTCTGCAGGAACGGCAGCGAGACCGGGTCGACCAGCACCCGCTGGCCCTCGCCCTCGAGCACGATGTCGTCCGACACCGGGTCGTCGAGGCGGATGTCGTATTGAAAGCCCGAGCAGCCGCCACCCTCGACGGCGACGCGCAGCGACTTGGCCTCGCCGGTGGCGGCGTTGATCTCGGCCAGCCGGGCGAAGGCGCGCGGCGTGACCTTGGGGGGGAGTACGAGGTCCATGAGGCGAAAACCGTATCATTCCGGTGACAAACCCCATATAGGCTCGCCCCGAGCGGCCCGCAAGGACGCCGGGCGAACCGGTGCACCGGGCCTTGGGACAAGCGGCCGGGTCCTGCGCCCGGCGAACCGACGGACTGCCACGTGCCGAACCAGGCCACACCCTTCCTCGCCCCCTATGCCTGCCAGCCCGAGCTGAGCCGCGGGCGCCTGCATGGCGAGCAGATGTCGACCTTCCGCTCGCCGTTCCAGCGCGACCGCGACCGGATCATCCATTCCTCGGCCTTCCGGCGGCTGAAGCACAAGACCCAGGTCTTCGTCGAGCACGAGGGCGACTATTACCGCACCCGCCTGACCCACACGATCGAGGTCGCGCAGGTCGCGCGCACCATCGCCGGGCACCTGGGGCTGAACACCGACCTGGCCGAGGCGGTGGCGCTGGCCCACGACCTGGGCCACCCGCCCTTCGGCCACACCGGCGAGGATGCGCTGGCGGTGCTGATGCAGCCCTACGGCGGCTTCGATCACAACGCCCAGGCACTGCGGATCGTCACCCGGCTGGAAAAGCACTATGCCGGCTTCGACGGGCTGAACCTGACCTGGGAGACGCTCGAGGGCATGGCCAAGCACAACGGCCCGGTCACCGGGCCGCATGCCTCGGGCTCGCACAGCGTCAAGGAGGGCGAGCCGCTGCCCTATGCGCTGGCCGACGTGAACCGGGCCTGGGACCTCGAGCTTGCGTCCTTCGCCTCGGCCGAGGCGCAGGTGGCGGCGGTGGCCGACGACGTGGCCTACAACCACCACGACCTGCATGACGGCCTGCGCGCGGGGCTGTTCACGGAAGAGGACCTGATGGAGCTGCCGGTCACCGGCCCCTGCTTCGAGGAGGTCGACCGGCTCTGGCCCGGGCTCGACCCGGCGCGGCGGCGGCACGAGGCGCTGCGGCGCGTCTTCGGGGTGATGGTCGAGGACGTGATCGCGGTGGCGCAGAACCGGCTGGCCTCGGCCCGGCCGCAATCGGTCGACGAGATCCGGGCGATGGAGGGGACGATCATCCGCTTCTCCAAGCCGCTGTACCAGAACCTCAAGGCGATCAAGAGCTTCCTCTTCACCCGGATGTACCGCGCGCCCACGGTGGTGGTCGAGCGCCAGCGGGTGACGGCGATGATCAACGACCTGTTCCCGCTGTTCCTCGACGATCCGCGGCTGTTGCCCGAGGACTGGCAGGCCGACATCCGCGAGGCGGCCGGCGACCGGACCCTGACCGCGCGGGTGGTGCTGGACTATGTCGCGGGCATGACCGACCGCTTCGCGATCCAGGAACACGAACGCCTGTTCGGCGAGGCGCCCCGCACCTGAGCGCCACGCCTGACCGCCCGGGCTGACCGCTGGCGCGAGCGGGGCGCGGAGGCCCCGCCGGAGGGCCTTCGTCTTCGTGGCCTCCCTCACCGGGGTCCGTCACCGGGACCGGTCCGGTCGAACGCGCGCGCGGGGTGCGCGGTGTCGCGCCCGGCGGTCGCGTGGGCGCGTGGCCGCCTGACAAAGCGACGGCCCGGTCCCTGCCCGGATCCGGCCGATCCCGCCTTTGCCGCAGCTTTTTGCGCGGCTGGCACGGCCCTGCCGTCCCGACCACCACCCGGCGCGCGCCGTGCCTGCCGGTCAAAGCGCCCGGCCGTCGCCGGACGGCCGCGCACCCTCTGGCGGCACGCCGCGGATCGGTCCCGTGCTGCCGGCGCAGAAGGCGATCGGGCAGGTCCAAGCCGCGGGCGCGCGGGCCGCGGGCGGCCGTCGCCGCACCCCCGATGCGATTTTTCCGCCGCGGTGCAACCGCCTGCGCCGATCGGCGTTGGCGGGCGACGAAATGCGCAATGCGGGGCAGCGGCAGGATGGAAGAGCTTCACGACCAGGGCCTCGGGCCGATCCTTGCCTTCGCGCTGGTGGGGGCACTGGGGATCGGCTCGCAATGGCTGGCCTGGCGGTTCCGGCTGCCGGGGATCGTGGTGATGCTGGTCGCGGGGATCCTCGCGGGGCCGGTGCTGGGCCTGTTCGATCCCGCGCGCGACATCGGCGCGCTGACGCAGCCGATGATCTCGCTTGCCGTGGCGGTGATCCTGTTCGAGGGCGGGCTGACGCTGGACCTGCGCCGGCTGGGCGACGCGAAGGCCGGGGTGCGGCGGCTGGTGATGATCGGGGCGCCGCTGGGCTGGGCGCTGTCGACGCTGGCGCTGCATTTCGGCGCCGGGCTCGGCTGGGAAAGCTCGGCCGTGTTCGGCGGGCTGATGATCGTCACCGGCCCGACCGTGATCGCGCCGCTGCTGCGCCAGGCCCGCATCGCGCGCCGCCCCGCCAACCTGCTGCAGTGGGAGGCGATCGTGAACGACCCGATCGGCGCGCTTTGCGCGGTCTTCGCCTTCGAGATCGTCTCGGCCTTCGCCACCGGCGAGACGCTGGGCGAGGCGATGGCCGCGGTGGTGACCGGTGTCGCCATCGCCTCGGTCGTGGGGCTTGGCGCGGGCTGGGGGCTGGTGAAGGCGTTCCGCAACGGCTGGGTGCCGGAATACATGAAGGTGCCGGTGCTGTTCGCGGCGCTGCTTGCGACCTTCGCGCTGGCCGACGAGGTGCTGCACGAGAGCGGGCTTCTGACGGTGACGCTGATGGGCTTCCTGATCGCCAATGCCGACCTGCCCAGCCACGACGAGATCCGCCGCTTCAAGGAACAGGCGACGCTGATGCTGGTGTCGGGGGTGTTCATCCTGCTGGCGGCGGGGCTGGACGTGGGCGCGCTGGGGATGCTCGACTGGCGCGACGGGCTGTTCATCGCGCTGGTGGTGGCGCTGGCGCGGCCGCTGACGGTGATGATCGCGCTGGCCGGCAGCCCGGTGCCGATGCCCGAGCGCTGGCTGCTGGCGCTGACGGCGCCGCGCGGGGTGGTGATCGTGGCGGTGGCGGGGCTGTTCGGGCAGCAGCTGGTCGCGGCGGGGATCGAGGACGGCGCGGTGCTGCCGCCGCTGGCCTTCGTGCTGGTGGTGGCGACGGTGGTGCTGCACGGCTTCTCGGTCGGGCCGCTGGCGCGGCGGCTGAGGCTGACGGGGGCCGAGGTGCCGGGGGTGATCGTGCTGGGCGCGGGGCCGTTCGGGCGCGGGCTGGCCGAGGTGCTGTGCCGGGCCGAGCTGCCGGTGCTGATCGCCGATCCCGACCTCGGGCGGCTGGCGGCGGCGCGCCGGGCCGGGCTGCCCGCCTTCTACGGCGACATCCTGTCGGAGGCGGCCGAGGACCGGGTCGAGCTTCTGAACTTCGACGCGATCGTCGCCGCGACCGGCAACGATGCCTACAACAGCCTGATCGCCGCCGGCCTCGGGCCCGAGCTTGGCCGCGAGAAGGTCTGGCAGGTCGCGGGCGAGCGCGACGGCTCGGCCCGCCACGCGCGGCCCGCGCAGTTGTCGGGCCGGGGCTTTGCCGACGGGCGCACGTTGCAGGAACTGGAGGCGATGCTGGCCGAGGGCGCGCGGTTCCGCCTGACCCGGCTGACCGAGGGCTACGGCCTTGGCGACTGGCACGCCGAGCGGCCGCACGCGCTGCCGGTCGCGGTGATCGACGGGCGCGGGCGGTTCGAGATGGTGGCGGCGCCCGACGCGCTGGAGGCCGGGCCCGGCGACCGGATCGTGGCGCTGGTCCCGCCCGGCGCCGAGGAGGGCGAGGCCGGAACCGAGGCGGCGGCGCTGGCGCGCGACGCGCAGCGCACCGCGGCGCGGGCGCGCGAGGACCGAGCCGCGGATGCGACCGCCGAGACCGCCGACGCGGCGCTGCCGGGCACCCTCAGGCCGGCAGGCTGAGGGCGGCAGGCCGAGGGCGGGAGGAAGGGGGCGCTGCCCCCTCGCCCTGGCGGGCTCACCCCCGGGATATTTCGGCAAAGTCGAGAACGAGGAGGGTCAGCCCGCGGCGCGCAGCCGCGCGAACAGCGCCGAGGTGTCCCAGCGGCCGCCGCCCATCTTCTGGACATCCTTGTAGAACTGGTCGACCAGCGCCGTCACCGGCAGCGAGGCGCCGGTCTCGTCGGCGGTGGCCAGGCAGATGCCAAGGTCCTTGCGCATCCAGTCGACGGCGAAGCCGTGGTCGAAATGCCCCTCGGCCATGGTCTTGTGGCGCGCGACCATCTGCCAGCTGCCGGCCGCGCCCTGGCTGATCACCTCGACCACGGCGGCGATGTCGAGCCCGGCCTTCTCGGCGAAGTGCAGCGATTCCGACAGGCCCTGCACCAGGCCCGCGATTGCGATCTGGTTGCACATCTTGGTGGTCTGGCCCTGCCCGCTCGGCCCCATCAGCCGGCAGATCTTGGCATAGGCCGCGATCACCGGCTCGGCCGCGGCATACTGCGCGGGATCGCCGCCGCACATCACCGAAAGCTGCCCGTTCTCGGCCCCCGCCTGCCCGCCCGAGACCGGCGCGTCGACGAAGCCGAACCCGCGCCCGGCCGCCGCCGCCGCGAGTTCGCGCGTCACCGCGGCCGAGACCGTGGTGTGGTCGACGAAGATCGCCCCCGCCGCCATGCCGGCGAAGGCGCCGGTCTCGCCGGTGCAGACCGCGCGCAGGTCGTCGTCATTGCCGACGCAGGCCATCACGAAATCGGCACCCCGCGCGGCCTCGGCCGGGGTCGGCGCGCTGGCGCCGCCGTGCCGGGCGACCCAGGCCTCGGCCTTGGCGGGGCTGCGGTTGTAGACCGTGACCTCGTGACCCGCGCCCTGCAGGTGCCCCGCCATCGGGAAGCCCATCACCCCCAGCCCGAGGAATGCCAGCTTTGCCATCGTCGATCCTTTCCATTGCGAACCGGGGCATTTGCCCTTAATCAGCCGCCCCATGCCCGGTCTTGATGTCCGGCGCATGTCACTCCGCCAAGCTCCCGCCGTCAACCTAGCGATCCCGCCGATGCTGACCGTCTTCCGCTGGCTTCTGAGGATCGTGAGCGGGCTCATCGTGCTCACCGTGCTCGGCACGCTTCTGGTCTACTACTTCGCCGCGGGCTCGCTGCCCGCGTATGACGAGACCGCCCGCGTGCCCGGCATCTCGGCCCCGGTCGAGATCGTGCGCGACACCGGCGACGTGCCCCACATCTTCGGCAAGACCGATGCCGACACCTATTTCGCGCTGGGCTATGTGCATGCGCAGGACCGGCTGTGGCAGATGACGCTGCTGCGCCGCACCGCGCAGGGGCGCCTGTCCGAGATCTTCGGTGCGCGCACGCTGCGCACCGACGAGCTGATGCGCCGGCTCGACCTCTATGGCCTGGCCACCCGCGCGGTCGCGGGGCAGGATGACGAGACCCGGGCCGCGCTCGAGGCCTATGCCCGGGGCGTCAACGCCTGGATCGGCGAGGTGAACGAGCAGGCCCGCGGCCGCGGCGCGCCGGAATTCTTCGTCTTCCCGCCCGAGATCGCCTATTGGCAGCCCGCCGACAGCCTGGCGATCCTGAAGCTGATGGGGGTGCAGCTCAGCTCGGCCGCCCAGTCCGAGGTGCTGCGCGCCCGGCTGTCGCTGCTGGACAAGGACTGGCCGCGCGACCTGATGCCGGCGGCGCCCGGCACCGGGGTGATCGACCTGCCGCGCTATGCCGAGGCCGTGCCCGGGGTGCCGGCTTCGACCGCGGCGCTGCGCCGCGCCGATGCCGCCGAGATGTCGCCCGTCGCGCCGCGCGACATGGCCGGCGCCTCGAACGCCTGGGCCGCGGCGCCGGGGCGGTCGGCGGCGGGCGGCTCGCTGCTGGCCAACGACCCGCACCTGGGCTTCACCGCGCCCTCGACCTGGTATCTCGCGCGGCTGGAACTGCAGTCGGGCGGCGTGATCGGCGCGACGATCCCCGGGGTGCCCGCGGTGATCCTGGGGCGCAACGCCGGGCTGGGCTGGGGGCTGACCACCGCCTATGCCGACGATCAGGACGTGATGATCGAGGAGCTGAACCCGGCCGAGCCGACCGAGTACCGCACCCCCGACGGCTGGAAGGCCTTCGACAGCCGCCGCTCGATCGTGCAGGTCAAGGACCAGCCGCCGGTGACGCTGACGCTGCGCTGGACCGACAACGGCCCGGTGCTGCCGGGCAGCCACTACGACCTCGGCTCGGTCACGCCGGCGGGCCATGTCGCGGCGCTGAGCTGGACGCTGCTGGCCGAGGGCGACACCTCGATGACGGCGGCGATCGGGCTGATGAAGGCGCATACGGTCGACGAGGGCATCGCGGCGGGCGAGCTGTTCGTCGCGCCGGCGCAGAACCTGACGCTGGCCGACGAGAACGGCATCGCGATGGTGACGATCGGCCGGCTGCCGGCGCGCGATCCCGGCCACGACACCAAGGGCATGATGCCCGCCATGGGCTGGAAGGCCGAGAACCGCTGGCAGGGCACGCTGCCCTATGCGCAGAACCCGCGGGTGGTGAACCCCGAGGGCGGCATCCTTGGCAACACCAACAACAAGACCGTCGACCGGCCGTTCCCGAACCATGTCTCGTTCGACTGGGGCGACACCCAGCGCATCCAGCGCTGGCAGCGGCTGATGCAGGAGCGCGAAGTGCATTCGCGCGAGAGCTTCATCGCGGCGCAGCTCGACACCACCTCGCCCGCCGCGCGCTCGCTGCTGCCGCTGGTCGGCGCGAACCTGTGGTACACCGGCGAGGCCGCGCCCGCGGGCACGCCCGAGGCCCGGCGCCAGCGCGCGCTCGAGCTGCTGGCGGACTGGAACGGCGAGATGAGCGAGCACCAGCCCGAACCGCTGATCTACGCCGCCTGGATGCGGGCGCTGCAGGACCGGCTGATCCGCGACGAGCTGGGGCCGCTCGCCGACAGCTTCACCCATGTCGAGCCGCTGTTCATCGAGCGGGTGTTCCGCAACGTCGAGGGCGCCGGGCGCTGGTGCGACGTGCTGCAGAGCGCGCCGGTCGAGACCTGCACCGACATCGCCCGCATGGCGCTGGACGATGCGCTGGTCGGGCTGGCGGACCGCTACGGCCCGAATGTCGAGAGCTGGCGCTGGGGCGATGCGCACCAGGCGGCGCAGGACCACCCGGTGCTGGGCCAGGTGCCGGTGCTGAAATGGTTCGTCAACATCCGCCAGTCGACCTCGGGCGGCGACTTCACGCTGAACCGCGGCCTGACCCGCGGCACCGGCGCCGACCCGTTCCTGAACGTGCACGGCGCGGGCTATCGCGGGATCTACAACTTCGCCGATCCCGACAGCTCGGTCTTCGTGATCTCGACCGGGCAGTCCGGCCACCCGCTGTCGCGCCATTACGACGACCTGGCCGAGCTGTGGCGCCAGGGCGAGTACCTGCCGATGTCGCTCGACCCCGCGCTCGCGCGCGCGGCGGCGACCGGCATCACCCGGCTGGAGCCCGAGACGCCATGACGGTTAGGCCATGACCGACACCCGTCTGCCCGTTCCGGCGCCGCCCGCTCTGGCCCCGCTTGCCCCGGTGCCGCCCGCATCGGCGTCCGCTCCGGCCCCGCTCGCTCCGTCGCCGCTGCCCCCGGCCTGGACCCGGCCCGAGGACCTCGTCGCCGCCGGCCTCGCCGCGCCCGGCGACACCGCGGACCTCGCCGAGATCGCGGCGGCCTTCCGCATCCGCGTGCCACCGGCGCTGCAACAGGCGATGACTGCGCCCGACGACCCGATCGGGCGCCAGGTGATCCCGACCCGCGACGAGCTGGAGATCGGCCCCGCCGCGCTGCACGACCCGATCGGCGACCGCACCCATGCGCCGGTGGCGGGGCTGACGCACCGCTACCCCGACCGGGTGATCCTGCACCTGACCCAGACCTGCGCGGTCTACTGCCGGTTCTGCTTCCGGCGCGAGACGGTGGGCGCGACCGGACACCTGCCCGAGGACGATCTTGCCGCGGCACTCGCCTATGTCGCGCGGACCCCCGCGATTCGCGAGGTGATCCTGACCGGCGGCGACCCGATGGTGCTGTCGGCGCGGCGCATCGCCGATGTCGCCGCGCGCGTGGCCGCGATCGGCCATGTCGACGGGCTGCGGCTGCACACCCGCATCCCCGTCGTCGCGCCCGAGCGGATCGACGCCGCGATGATCGCGGCGCTGAACCGCCACCCCGCGCCGCGGATCGTGCTGCACACCAACCACGCGCAGGAACTGACCGCTGCGGCCCGGGCCGCGATCGCCCGCCTCGTCGATGCCGGGATCCCGATGCTGTCGCAATCGGTGCTGCTGCGCGGGATCAACGACGACGCGGCGACGCTCGACGCGCTGTTCCGGGCGCTGTCGCGGCTGCGGGTGATGCCCTACTACCTGCACCACTGCGACCTCGCCCGCGGCGCCGAGCATTTCCGCACCACGATCGCCGAGGGCCGCGCGCTGGTGGCGGCGCTGCGCGGCCGGATCCCGGGCCACATGTTGCCGGCCTACGTGCTCGACATCCCCGGCGGCTTCGGCAAGGTGCCGCTGACCGCCGACCATGTCGCCCCCGACGGCCCCGGGCACTGGCGCGTGACCGATACCGCCGGCCGGGTCCATGCCTATGCCGACCCGGAGCGCGGCTGAGGCCCGGACGGGGGGCGCTGCCCCCCGGGGCCTGCGGCCCGCCCCCCGGGATACTTGGACAAAGTCGAAGTATCCGTCCAGGTATTCGACTTTGCTGAAATATCCCGGGGGGCCGCGGCACGCGGCGGGGGCGGAGCCCCCTCGCGGCGTCAGGCGGCGGCGGCGATCAGCCGGATGCGCTCGACCATAGCGCGGACACCGTTCGAGCGCTGGGCCGAAAGGTGGCGATCCAGGCCGAGCCGCGCGAGTTCGGCGCCGGCGTCGACCTTGAGCACCTCGGCGGCGGTCAGCCCGGCATAGAGCGCGTGCAGCAGCGCGATCAGGCCGCGCACGATCATCGCGTCGCTCTCGCCGTCGAAGTCGAAGCGCGCCCCGGGGCCCTCGCCGTCGAGCCGCGGCACCAGCCAGACCTGGCTCGCGCAGCCCTCGACCTTGGTGGCCGGCACCCTCAGCGCCTCGTCCAGCGGCGGCATCGCGCGGCCAAGCTCGATCACGTGGCGATAGCGGTCCTCCCAGTCGTCGAGGAAGTCGAAGGTCTCGGCGATCTCTTCGAAGGCGGGGCTGGCCATCGGGTGCTCCTTCAGCGGGTCTTCTGGCGGTCGTCTGCGGGTGGTCCGGGCGTCTTGCGCGCGTCTGCGCCACCGGCCTAGACCCGCGCGGGCGCGGGGTCCAGCCCCCCGGGCGGCGCGGCCGGCGCCAGCCTTCCCTTTTCAAGCCCTTGCGGATCGGCTACCGAAGGCTGCGATGCGCCGCAGGAGATGCCGATGACCGCCTTCAGGACCCTGACCCTCGCGCTTGCCGCCACCGCGCTCGTCGCCGGCTGCGGCACGCGGCTCAACCCGATGACCTGGTTCGGCGGCAGCCGCAGCGAGCCCGTCGCCGCGGCCGAGGCGGCGCCGGTGGCCGCGGCCGACGGCCGGGCGCTGGTGCACGAGGTCACCGCGCTGGAGATCGTCAGGAGCGGCCCGTCGGGGGCGCTGGTCACCGCGACGGGGCTGGCCGCGACGCAAGGCTACTGGAACGCGGCGCTGGTGCCGGTGCCGGGGGGCGAGCCTTCGGTCGCGACCTACCGGTTCGTCGTCGCGCCGCCGCAGGGCCGCACCGCGGTCTCGACCCCGCAATCGCGCGAGCTGACGGCGGCCGCCTTCCTCAATGCCAAGGCCCTGGCCGGCGTGCGCCGGATCGTGGTGCTGGGCGAGACCAACCAGCGCAGCGCCAACCGCTGAGCACGTGAACGACTGAGCGCCGCGCCGGACCCGCCCGCGCGGGCCCGCCGCCCGTGCCGTCAGATCGCGAGCACGCGCACCGCGCCGCCGATCGCCGACAGCGCCACCTCGCCCCGGCAGAGCCGCAGCGCGTCGTTGCCGAAGACCTCGGCCCGCCAGCCCGCCATCGCCGGCCCCTCGCGTTCGCCTGCCGCGATCGCGTCCAGCTCGGCCGCCGTCGCGATCAGCTTCGGCGCGACGCCGGTCTCCTCGGCCTTGGCCTTCAGCAGCACCCGCAGCAGATCGGCGAGCGCGCCGTTCACCTGCAGCTGGTCGCGGCTTTCGGGCACCTTCGGCAGATCGGCCGAAGGGCAGTCCTGCCCCGCCTTCACCGCCGCGATGATCCCGTCCGCGATCTCGCCCCGGCGCGCCTCGCGCAACAGAAGCCGCGAGCGGCCCAGATCCTCGATCGTCGCGGGCTTGGTCGAGGCCAGTTCCAGCAGCGCGTCGTCCTTGTAGACCCGGCTGCGGGGGATGTTCTTGCCCTGCGCATAGGCTTCGCGGAATTTCGCAAGCTCGCGCACCACCGCCAGGAACCGGCCCGAGGTGGTGCGGGTCTTGACCTTCTCCCAGGCCGTCTCGGGGTCGGTCTCGTAGGTGGCGGGGTTCAGCAGGACGCCCAGCTCCTCCTCGACCCAGCTGGTGCGGCCCGAGCGGCGGATCTCTTTCGAGAGGTGATCGTAGATCACCCGCAGGTGCGTCACGTCGGCGATGGCATAGGTCTTCTGCGCATCGGTCAGCGGCCGGCGCGACCAGTCGGTGAAGCGCGAGGTCTTGTCGAGGCTTTCGCGCGCGATCTTGCGCACCAGCGTCTCGTAGCCGACCTGTTCGCCGAAGCCGCAGACCATCGCCGCGACCTGGGTGTCGAACAGCGGCGTCGGGAAGACCTTGCCCTCGACCCAGAAGATCTCGAGATCCTGGCGCGCGGCGTGGAACACCTTGACGGTGCCCTCGTGGCGGAAGAGGTCGTAGAGCGGTTCCAGCGACAGCCTGTCGCCCCCCGCGATCGGGTCGACGAGCACCGCCTCGCCCGACTTGCCGGGCAGCGCGAGCTGGATCAGGCACAGCTTCGACCAATAGGTCCGCTCGCGCAGGAACTCGGTGTCGACGGTGACGTAGTCTTCGGCCTTGGCCGCTTCGCAGAACCGGGCAAGGTCCTCGGTCGTGGTGATCGTGTGCATCCGGGCTTTCGCTGACAGGTGCGGGCTCATCCCGCGGGGAATTGATTTCTCATAGGTGGCGTGACAACCGATGGGAAGCAAAACACGCCGCGCGGCGGCACGCGGGCACGCTTTGCCGCCCGAATCGTCGCTTTTCCGACACCCCGGGCCCGGTCCGGGCCGCCGGGGGTCCGGTTGCACCCTCGCGGCCAAGCCGGTAATCAGCGCCCGGAGAGCCGCCGCCGGGTGCCCAAGCCGCGGCGTGCCCGCCCGCCGAGGAGCCGCCCCCGTGCCCCAGACCGCCCCTCCCCGATCCGGTGCCGCCCGGCCCGGCATGGCCACGGAAACCGCCTCGGCCGCGCCGCCGCGCGCCGGGCGTCGGGTGTGGTGGGCGCTGGGCCTGATCGCCCTGCTTCTGGTGGCGATCTTCGCGGTGCGGGTGCTGCCGCACCTGGGCGCGGGCACGTTCAACAGCCGCGACGAATACCTCACGCTCGACCGCACGGTCAGCCTGCTGCGCACCGGCGACTGGACGACGATCCACACCAACCACGAGCCGAGCTTCCGCAAGCCGCCGCTGCAGTACTGGCTGGGGGCGGCGCTGCTGTCCACGGGGATGGACCGCGAGCTGGCGCTGCGGCTGGTCGCGCTGGCCGGTGGTCTGGGGATGCTGGCGATGACCGGGCTGCTGGCGGCGCGGATGGCGCGCGACCTCGTGCCCGCGCGGGACCCGCGGCTGGTGGCGGGCTGCGCGGTGCTGCTGCTCGCGGGATCGCGCAGCCTGTGGCGCTATTCGACCGAGGCGATGCTGGACACCGGCACCGGGTTCTGGCTGGCGGCGACGGCGGTGGCGTTCCTGGCCGCGCTCGACCGGCCGCGGCGGATGTGGCTGGTGGTGGCCTGCGTGGGGTTCGGTGCGCTGCAGAAGGCGCCGGTGGCGGCGATGCTGGTGGTGTGCGGGCTGCTCGCGCTGGCGGCGGGGCGGCGGGCGCGGCGGCTGCGGGGGGCGGCGGATGTCGCGCTGCTGCGGCCCGGCGCGCGGCGCGCCTTCAGCCTGGCGCTGATCTGCCTCGTGCCGGCGGCGCTGGTCTGGCCGCTGATGCAGGTGGCCCTGCACGGGATCGAGGCGTTCCGGCTGCTGGTCATGGACGAGATGGTCAGCCGCTTCGCGCCCGAGGTCGAGACGGCCGCGCATGGTGTCGAATGGCCGGAATGGGTCGCGCGCGATTCGGCCCTGCTGTGGCTGCCGGGGCTGCTGGCGACGCTGGCGCTGCCGGTCTGGATGCGCACGACCGGGGCGCGGATGGTCTGGCTGTGGACCGTGGCCTTCTTCGCCGCGATGACCTTCGCCGGCGGCGCGACCTATCCGCGCTACCTGCTCAGCGTTTCGCCCTTCGTGGCGGTGGCGCTGGCGCTGACGATCTTCCGCCTGGCCGCGCGCGACGGCCGCGCGCTGGCGCTGGCCGCCGTGGCGGGGCTGGCCGCGCCCGGGATCGTCTCGGCCCGGGTCGGCGAGACCAGCCCGCGGCGCGTCGAGGCCGAGGCCGCGCTGCGCGCGCTGGCCGCCAGCGCCGCGCCCGAAGACCGGCTTGTCGCCTGCCAGACCTCGGGGCGCGCGCAGGAGCTGATGGTGGTGGGCGCGATCGGCTTCTTCGCCAGCGCCGGCCAGCCGGTCGGGATCTTCCGCGACCCGGCCGACCTCGCCGCCTATGTCGAGGCGACGCCCCCCGGCACCGTGCTGCGCGGCATATGCCTGTCGCGCGACATGGGCCAGATCCGCGCGCTGCGCCCCGACCTGACCGAGACCGCGCGCGGCGACTACGTGATCTGGTCCGCCCCCGCCCGCGGCTAGGCGGGGGCATCCGGTCATGAGACCGGGAGGGGCGGCCGGCTCAGGCCAGCGTCTTGAGGTCCGCCGCGTCGAAGCCGCCGGGCTGCACGCCCGCCTTGACCTTCGCGACCCAGTCCGCGTCCGAGATCAGCGCACGGCCGACCGCGATCAGGTCGAACTCGTCGCGCGCCATCCGCTCGAGCAGGTTGTCGAGCCGGCCCGCGCCCGACCCCTCGCCCTTGAACGACCCCAGGAACTCGCTGTCGAGCCCGACAGACCCGACCGAGATCGTCGGCGCCCCGGTCAGCTTCCTGGCCCAGCCCGCGAAGTTCAGCCCCGCCTCGCCGTCGATCTCGGGGAATTCGGGCACCCAGAAGCGGCGCTGCGAGGCATGGATGATGTCGACCCCGGCCGAGACCAGCGGGCCGAGCCACTCGGTCATCTCGTCGGGCGTCGTGGCGAGGCGCGCGCCGTAGTCCTGCTGCTTCCACTGGCTCACCCGCAGGATCAGCGGGAAGTCGGGGCCGATGGCCTCGCGCACCGCGCGCACGATCTCGGCGGCGAAGCGCGCGCGCTCGGCGATGGTGGCGCCGCCCCAGCGGTCGGTGCGCAGGTTGGTGCCGGGCCAGAAGAACTGGTCGATCAGGTAGCCGTGCGCGCCGTGCAGCTCGGCCACGTCGAAGCCCAGCTCCTTCGCGGCGAGCGTGGCCTTGGCGAAGGCCGCGATCGTGTCGGCGATGTCCTCGTCGGTCATCGCGCGGCCGCGCGGGTCGTCGGGACCGACGAGACCCGAGGGGCTTTCGACCTCGGCCGGTTCCCAGGCGCCGGCGCGGGTCGAGCCGGTGTGCCAGATCTGCGGGCCCATCTTGCCGCCGGCGGCATGGACCGCGTCGATCACGCCCTTCCAGCCCGGCAGCGCCGCCCCGTGGAACAGCGGGATGCCCGCCATGTTGCGGCTGGCGGGCCGGTCGATCACCGTGCCCTCGGACAGGATCAGCCCGACGTCGCCCTCGGCGCGGCGGCGGTAATAGTCGGCCTGGGCCTGGCCCGGCAGCCCCTCGGGGGCCATGCCGCGGGTCATCGGTGCCATGACGATGCGGTTCTTCAGCGTCAGGCCCTTGAAGGCGAAGGGGCGGAACAGGGTTTCGGTCGCGGAAAGGTCGTGGAACGTATCCGGCATGGAGGGCCTCTTGGTGTTGGGGAGGATTGCGTTCGGGCCCTACAGGTATAAATTGGAGACCTGGTGTCAATGAGGCACCGCAACCGCACCAGGTCACCCCGGGGTGACCGCCCCGTCGAAGAACTGCCCGCGATGAAGGACCGGCGATGAAAGACATGGCCCCCCCGACCACGATCAAGGACCTCTCGGGCCGCTGCGAGACCGAGCGGTTTTCGGTCGATTGCCCGTGCCGGCTGCTGTTCGACCAGATCGCCGACAAGTGGTCGATGATGATCCTGAGCGTGCTCGACGGCCATCCGCGCCGCTTCAACGAGGTCAAGCGCCGGCTCGAGGGGGTGTCGCAGAAGTCGCTGACCCAGACGCTGCGCAAGCTCGAGCGCAACGGGCTGATCGAGCGGCGGGTGATCGCCTCGTCGCCGGTGGCGGTGGAATACGGCCTGAGCCCGCTGGGCGAGACGCTGCTGCCGCCGTTCCGCGCGCTCTATGTCTGGACCAAGGACAAGATGGCCGCCGTCGAGGCGGCGCGCGCCGCATTCGACGCGCGCGGCTGACGCGACAGCGATGGCCGCGCGCACGGTGCGCGGATCCGGCCACGGGCCTCCTGCGCGGCGGGCACGGCCCCGGCGTACGGGGTCCGGCGCGCGGCGACGTCATTCTCCGCGCGCGCACCCCGGCGACGGGATGGGGGCGCGCCGGGTCAAAAGCCCGTCACGAAGATCGCCGCGCGGTGATGCCGGCCCGGCGCCTGCCGGACACGGGCACGGGCAAGAACACGAACAGGGGCACGAACCTTGGGCCCGGCGCCCGCGGGCGGGGCCGGGCGTCAGCCTGGCGCAGGACCGCCTATTGCAGGACGGGGGTGCGGTCGCCCGTGGCGAAGCGGCGCAGCACGGCCGGGTACAGCCGGTGTTCCTCGACCAGCACGCGCGCGGCCAGCCGCTCGGCGGTGTCGCCCATCAGCACCGGCACCCGCGCCTGCCCGAGGATCGGCCCGGCGTCGAGTTCCGCGGTCACCTCGTGCACGGTGCAGCCGGCCTCGGCGTCGCCGGCCTCGAGCGCGCGGGCATGGGTGTGCAGGCCGGGGTATTTCGGCAGCAGCGAGGGGTGGATGTTCAGCATCCGGCCCTCGAACCGGCGGGTGAAGTCGGGCGTCAGGATCCGCATGAACCCGGCCAGGCACAGGATGTCGGGCCGGGCGGCGAGGATCGGCTCCAGCAGTGCGGCCTCGAAGGCGGCCCGGTCGCGGCCGAAGGGCCGGTGGTCGACCGCCGCCGTCGCGACGCCCATCGCCGCGGCCTTCGCCAGGCCCGCGGCGCCGGGATCGTTCGACGCGACCAGCACCGGGCGCGCCGGGTGGTCGCCCACCATGCTCTCGACCAGCTTGACCATGTTCGACCCGCCGCCCGAGATCAGCAGGGCGACGCGCTTGGGCTCAGGCGCCACGGCTCAGAGGATCCGGCCCGTGTAGGCGACGCCCGCGCCGGCGGTGACCGTGCCCAGGGTGAAGACGGTCTCGCCCTCGGCCTCGAACAGCGCCCGCAGCGCGGCCGCGCGGTCGGCGGCGACCACGGCGATCATGCCGATGCCCGAATTGAAGGTCTTGAGCAGTTCCGCCTCGTCCATCCCGGCGGTCTCGGCCAGCCAGCGGAACACCGGCGGCAGCGTCCAGGCGCCAAGGTCGATCGTCGCGCCAAGCCCCTCGGGCAGCACGCGCGGCAGGTTCTCGGTCAGGCCGCCGCCGGTGATGTGGGCCAGGCCGTGCACCCCGCCCGCGCGGATCGCGGCGAGGCATTGCGTGACATAGAGCCGCGTCGGCGCCAGCAGCGCATCGCCGAGGTTGCCCTCGCCGAAGGGCGAGGCGGCATCCCAGCCAAGCCCCGTAAGCTCGACCACCTTGCGCACGAGGCTGTAGCCGTTCGAATGCACCCCGTTCGAGGCGAGGCCCAGAAGCACGTCGCCCTCGGCCACGCCCTCGGGCAGCGCGGTGCCGCGCTCCATCGCGCCGACGGCGAAGCCGGCAAGGTCGAAATCGCCGCCGTGGTACATGCCCGGCATCTCGGCGGTCTCGCCGCCCACCAGGGCGCAGCCGCTGTCGGCGCAGCCCTGGGCGATGCCCTCGATGATCGCGGTGGCCTGGTCGACGTCGAGCTTGCCGGTGGCGAAATAGTCAAGGAACATCAGCGGCTCGGCGCCCTGGCACACCAGGTCGTTGACGCACATCGCCACGAGGTCGATGCCGATGGTGTCGACGCGGCCGGTGTCGATGGCGATGCGCAGCTTGGTGCCGACGCCGTCGGTCGCGGCCACGAGGATCGGGTCCTGGTAGCCCGCGGCCTTCAGGTCGAACAGCGCGCCGAAGCCGCCAAGGCCCGAGACGGTGCCGGCGCGGCTGGTGCGCTTGGCCGCCGGCTTGATGCGTTCGACCAGCGCGTTGCCTGCGTCGATGTCCACGCCCGCCGCCGCATAGGTCAGCCCGTTCTTCCCGCCGCTCATCGCCCGTCCCCGCTCATGGTGATCTGGTCTCGCGCGCGCCCGCGCGCGCCGCTGTCCGCGCCCCGATAACGGAAACCGGGCCGCGCCGCAACGGCAGCGCATGCGGCGGGGCGGCGCAAAGTTCCGCCGCGGCACAAAAATAAACTGAACGGGAAAGTGCAGCCCGGCGGGAACGAATCCTGCGGGCCTGCCGTTGTTGGACCATACGACGCAACGATCGCGAAAGGAAATCGAAATGAACGGCTTCAACAAAACCGCTCTTCTCGCCACCGCCATGTCGCTCACCGTTGGCGGCGCCGCCTTTGCCCAGCAGTCCGTCACCGACAACATCTCGGAGCCGGCCCTGGCCGAACAGCGCCAGACCGAGACCGAGATGACCGTCGACGCCGCCAACGGCGTGCCGACCGAGGTCGTCGGTGCCGCGGTTCAGGCCGGTTCGGGCGCCATGGCCGGCTGGCCGGTCTACGGCTCGGACGGCGTGCAGGTCGGCTCGGTGGTCGACACGCAGCTCAACGACGACGACAGCCTGAAGTACATCGTCTTCGCGATGGACGACGGCCGCCAGGTGCAGATGACCGCGGAATCGGTCGCCCGCATCGGCACGGACAGCCTCGAGGTGCTGCTGCCCTCGACCGACATCGCGGCGGTGGCCGTGGATGGCTACACCTCGCTGACCGCCTCGATCCCCGAGGCGATGGAAGGCGAGCCGGCCCCGGCCGTCACGACCGAGACCCAGTGACCCTCCCGCGCCCCCGGGCGTGACGAGACCGACTGACCAGTGCCCGCCCCCGGCCCGCGATCCGCGCGCCGGGGGCTTTTGTCTGGGCGGTGCGCGCGAACGGTCGCGGCCCCGCGCCCGGGCGATACCCGGCGACAACGGCTTGATCGCGGAGGCGGAACGACATAGGCATTTCGCGCCGGGCCTGTAGCTCAATGGTCAGAGCAGGGCGCTCATAACGCCTTGGTTGGGGGTTCGAGTCCCTCCGGGCCTACCAGCACCCATTCATGCCGACCGTTTTCGGCACCTTGCGCGCAAAGTTCCCCCGCCGGCACGGGCCACGGGGCACCTTCGGGCTGACGGGCGCGTTTTCCCTCCCCATCGCCGCGCCTTTCAGGCGCTTTCGGTGTCTCGGCCCGCGCCCCGCCCTCGTCCGCCACGACCTGTGGCAGCGCGGACCGCGCGAGGATCCGCGCCACCGGCGCACCGGCCAGGCCCGCGCTGGCCCGATCGGAGGGACGCCGGGCGGCAGGCCAAGGCCCCCTCGATGCCGTCCACAGCGCCACCCGACGGGGACGGATCGACCGGGCGTGCCGCGACATCGACCGCCTTTCGGGGACCTGCGTCGAAACATTCTCCGGTTTCGGGCGTTATCCGTTTCGCGCGCCGCCGAGATGGCGGAACGCTCGGGAGGACGCATTCCATGGCATCGACGAAAACAGAGGCCCCGGCACCCGCCGAGCGCCCCCAGGCGGCTCGCGCGCCCGAGGGGGACAAGGCTCCGCCACCCTGGTGGCAGGCGAAACGCGAAGCGATCGAGGTGCGGCGGATGCTGCAGCGCTCGCTGCAACAGGTAGAGCGCGCGGACTGACCTCCCGGGTCCGGGATCGGTCGCCGGAAGAGGGTGGCGGCGGCGGGGGCGATCGCTGAGAGGACGGCCTCCGGCCCTCCGTCGCAGCGCATCGCGCCGCCTCTCCGACCCTTTGGGCTGCCGAGCATGACGTCGATCCGGTTCCCTCGCGTGTCGGATCGCAGATTGTGACGGGTCGGGCCTTCGGCCCCGTGCGCCCCGGGATTGAGGGCTGCACGCTCGGGTTCATCGGATCATTTCCGAACCTTTCGACATCAGACCCGCGCGCCCGCCAGTCTGCAGGTGCCACCGCGCCACGCGCACGCGGCAGGCAGGTCGCATCGATCATGGCCGTTGCGGGCTCGACCGCGTCGATTGCCAAGCCGCGAAGCGGCTGTCGAGGACGCCAGTCCGGCTAGGGCGCCTCTGCCTGAAGAAGAACATTTAAGGGACTGACACGGCCCCGCTGGTGCAACGGTCCGCTTTCTGCTCCGAAGACGTATCCCGCCCTCCCAAGCCAGCACGATTGATGAGGATGGTGCGGCTCGGGCCGCGGCGATTATTACAGAAAATCCTCCCGTGGCGTTTCGGACGGAAGGGACGAAGGCGCTGCATCCGCGTCTCTCTCAGCCAGACCCGATTGCGCGTTCTCCCGGCCGCCTTGCGGCACCGCATGTCACGACGGGCCCGGCAAGTCGACGGGTCCCGCGCCTGAACCTTCCGGCCATTCCGGTTGCCTGCGGGCTCTCGCGCCGCCCGCGATCCCGGGGTGGCCTGCTCGCTGCTGGCGATCTCCGCGGCGTTCCGCCGAACGCACCGATGCAGCCCGGGCGGCAAGGGCGACGGGAGCGCCGGACGGATGTCCGGGTCTGGGCCGTCGAGACGTCGGGGCGCGCAAGCCGCCCCACGCGCGCCTCGCCCAGTCATGCGCCGCCGACGCCCCCGTCGGCGGGTGGATCGGCGCCATCCCGCGTGGGCCCGGCGGGGCCTTGCCGCCACGCAAAGATCGTCGCGGTGCCGCGGGAGAGGGGCGGCGCGCGGACGGCGCCACCCCCCGAAAGCGCGGCCGGCGCGCCGGTCGCATCGCCGCCACCGCAGGCGCCGCGTGGCGTGCTATGCTGGTGCGCGGGAGGACCGCGACATGCGCCATCACCTGTTCATCGCGCTCATGTGCCTGGGCCTGTCGCCCACGCCCGTGCCCGCGCAGCCGATCGAGACCCGCCCGATCGATCCCGCGCCCGCCGTGACGCTCGAGGGACGCCTCGCCGGGCCCGCGATCACCGATTACGTCTTCACCGCCGGGCCGGACGAGGGCGTCGCCATCTCGCTCGCGGCCGGCAATGCCGCCGCCCATTTCAACCTGCTGCGCGGCGACGACCCGGCGGCGCTGCACATCGGGTCGATCGCGGGCGAGACCTTCGCGGGCGCCCTGCCCGGCCCCGGCCCGTACCGGGTCCGCGTCTACCTGATGCGCAGCGCCGCGCGGCGCGGCGAGACCTCGGGCTATCGGCTGACGGTCACCCGGATCCCGCCGCCGCCGCGGGCGTCCGACGGCACGCCCCGGGACCCCGATTTCGCCGACGGCCTCTCGGGGGGACCGGACTGGTGGCAGGTGACCGGGCTCGCCCCCGGCGGCCGGCTGAACCTGCGCGCCGGCCCGGGCAGCGCCCAGCCGGTCCTCGCCGCGCTGGCGGCGGGGACGCGGCTCGCGAACCGGGGCTGCCGGATGGTGGAGGCGACGCGCTGGTGCCGCGTCGCCCTGCCCGGCCCGCCCCCGCGCGAGGGCTGGGTCGCAGGGCGCTTCCTGCGCGAGGCGGCGCCCTGACAGCGCCCAGACCGCGCCCTGACCTGCCGGCCATCGACCGGCCATCGCCCCGGGGCGGCCCGCAGACTCACGGCGCGCGATCAAAGCGCGCGCCAGAGCACCAGCCCGCCCCAGACCAGAAGCGCGACGCCGCTCACCCGGCCGATCTGCGCGCCCCGCGGCGCCAGCTTCTCGAGCGCGACGAGCGTCGCCAGCCCGACGATCCAGTAGAGGTTCATGATCCCGCCGACGAACAGCAACGCCATCAGCGCCCAGCAGCAGCCAAGGCAGACCGCGCCATGCTCGGCCCCCATCGCCAGCGCCCCCGCGCGCCCGGGCCGCCGCCGGTCGGTCAGGACCCGCACCGGCGCACGGCAGGCGCGCAGGCACGCGGCCTTCAGCGCCGACAGCTGGAACAGCCCCGCGGCCACCAGCAGCAGCCCCCCCCGCGACCGAGCCGGTCAGCGCCATCGTCATGGGCGAGACCAGCCCGATCCGTTCGAGCCACCACTGCACCGCGGTGGCGATCGCCGCGAACAGCGCCCAGATCGAGAGATAGCCGCCAAGAAACGCCGTCGAGACCGCCGCGACGGCCGCCTCGCGCCCCGCCCGGCGCAGCATCGCGGCGTTCAGCAGCACCACCGGCGCCACGCCCGGCAGCATCATCGCCACCATCATCAGCCACCACATCAGCGCCACGAGCAGCGCGTAGCCCGGCCCCCAGGGCACCCGCCCCGCCATCGCCGGTTCCATGCCGCCCGCCATGCCCCCATCCGGGGGCCGGGGCATCGCGGCGTCGATCCCGCCCGGCAGGGCCATGCCGGCATCGCCCGCCGGCATCGTCCCGTCGCCGCGCAGCACCGTCATCTCGATCGCGCTCATCCGCATCCCCACGCCCAGCAGGGTGTAGAGCGCGGCCAGCACGAACATGGCCGCCAGCAGCGCGACCAGCACCAGCCGGTCGCGCCGCAGCGCCCCCTCGACACGGGGTCGCCCGGACATCGCCGTCTCTCCCGCTCAGGCCGCGTCGAGCACGCCCGAGTTGCACATGTGCAGCTCGCAGAAATGGGCATGGCTGTCCTGGTTGCCCGGCAGCTCCAGCGCGCCGACGGCGCGGGTGGTGCCCTTGGCGACCTCGGCGATGCGGTATTCGAAGCCGTGCGGCAGGTTGATGCGCGCGCGATGCTCGGCCCCCGACACCGGGTTCACCAGCGGCGCGAAGACGGAATCGAACACGCCGGGCACCTTCACCGTCCCGGTGCGCGCCTCGAAGTCCAGCTCGATCGTCACCGGGCGAAAGATCGTGGGCAGACGCGTCGGGCTCATCGCCGCGAAGACCCACCAGAAGGTCGCCATGTCGTCGGTGTCCTGCCCTGTCACGATCCGCTCGATCGCGGCGCGCTGGGCCGGGCCGGCGCTGTCATCGATGATCGTCTGCATGGTGCCGTCACCCTCGTGAACAGCCCCGGGCCACTTGTACATCTGCGCGACCCTGAGACCCGACAGGTCGGTGTCGCCGTGAAAGCCGCGCTCGATCACCAGCCCGACCGCGGCCTCGCAATAGCCCTTGGTGGGCGGCGACATGAACTGGCACGGACAGCCAGAGTCGCAATTGCAGTTCGCCAGTTCAAAACCGTGAATTTCCCAAGAAATCATGTCCTCTCTCCCCCAACAGAGCCACGTCTCGAGTAAAATAAGCCTAGCACGAAACCGGCAAAAAATCACCATTTCCGACACCCGGGCACGTCAGGGCCCGCAAGTGCCGGCGAATGCTGCGCAATTTGCGCCTCACCGACGGAGGATCGACCGCAGGGCCACACCCGGGCAGCAATTATGTTGCAGGGACACATAAAAGTTGCCGGGCATGGCGCCGGGGCCTAGCATCGATCACGCAATTTCGTTCCGTCAGACATTTCAAGGCGCCCGTGGCTTTTCCCACGGCCGAGGGATATTTCGATGACCGAAGTTCCGGGACTGAACTGGCTGCGAGGCCTGTCCGCGATCCTTGTCCTGCTCGCGCATGACCGCCCGCTGTTCTACGCCGACTATCCTGACATGACCGCCGGACAGGGCCCGCTGCTGGCACTGTTCTATCTGGTGACAAGCCTCGGCTCGTCGGCGGTGATGGTGTTCTTCGTGCTGTCGGGCTACCTCGTCGCCAGTTCGGCCGACCGGGCGATGCGCGACGGCCGCTGGAGCTGGGGCGACTACCTGACGCGCCGGTTCAGCCGGCTCTGGGCGGTGTTGATCCCCTGCCTGCTGCTGACGCTGGCCTGCGACTGGACAGGGATGGCCGTCACCGACTCGCCCACCTATCTCGGCGAGGTGCCGGAATTCCTGTTCCCCTACGGCCGCAGCATCGACCTGTCGCCATCGGATTTCTTCGGCAACATCCTGTTCCTGCAGGGGATCCTGGTCTTCCCCTATGGCAGCAACGGCCCGCTGTGGAGCATCTCGTACGAATTCTGGTACTACCTGTTCTTCCCGCTGCTGGCGCTGGCCTGGCGCGCGCGGCGCCGGCCGATGGCGATGACGGCGCAGCTGCTGCTGGCGGCGGTGGTGGCGGCGGCGGTCGGACGCTCGATCGTCGAGCTGTTCCCGATCTGGTTGATGGGCTTCGCCGCCTACCGGTTGCAGGACCGGCGGCTGGGGCGGCTGCTGGCGCGCAGGCTCTGGGCGGTGATCGCCGCGGTGGCGCTGCTGTGCGCGGTGCTGGTGGTGGTGCGGGTCACCAACAGCCAGACCGCGCTCTGGGGCCGCTATGCGCTGGGGCTGAGCACGGCGCTGCTGATCCCGGCGCTGCACCACCCGGTCTTCCGCCACGGCCGCATCACCAGCCGGTGGCTGTCGAACCTGTCCTATTCGCTCTACCTGTCGCATTTCCCGGTGCAGGCGCTGATCTCGGCCCTGAACGGCGACGAACGCTCGACGACCTTCGCCGGCGGGTTCGAGATGTTCCTGCTGGGGCTGGTGGCCTCGGCGATCACCGCCTGCCTCGTCTACGCGCTGTTCGAACGGCGCACGCCGCAGCTGCGCCTGCTGCTGCGCGCCCCGGTCTCGACCCGCATGCGCTGAGCGCGGCGCCGGGCGCGCGACGGGCCGGGAGCATAGGCAGCAGCCCGCCCGCGGCCTAGCGGCGCAGGAAGTCGATCAGCGCGCGCAGCGCCGGCGGGGTCTGACGGCGGCTCGGGTGATAGAGATGGACCCCGGCGAAGGGCGGCGTCCAGTCTTCCAGCACCGCCTCCAGCCGGCCGGTGGCGAGATCTTCGGCCACGTCCTCCTCCATGTGCAGGCTGACGCAGCCGCCCGAGCGCACCAGCGCCAGCGCGAGATCCGAGGAATTGCAGATCAGCCGCCCCTCGACCCGCTGCCGCAGATCGCGGCCGTCGCGCGCGAACTCCCAGGGGCCGATGCTGCCGTCGCTGAGGTTGTGATAGGCGACGCAGGCATGCCCGCGCAGGTCGCGCGGGTGCCCGGGCCGGCCGTGCCGGTCCCAGTAGCCGGGCGTGGCCACCACCAGATGGCGCACCAGCGGGCCCACCCGTACCGCGATCATGTCCCGTTCCACATCCTCGCCAAAGCGCAGGCCCGCGTCGAAGCCGCCCGCGACGATGTCCTGAAAGCCGTCGTCCACCGTGACCTGCACCGTGATCCCCGGATGCGCGGCCAGAAATCCCGGCAGCCGGCGCGCCAGATAGCTCGACGCGATCCAGTGGAAGGTCGTGATCCGCACCACCCCCTCGGGCGCGTCGCGAAACGCCGCAAGATCCGACAGCCCGCCCTCGATCTCGGCCAGCGCCGGCGCCAGCCGTGCCAGCAGCGCCACCCCCGCCTCGGTCGGCGCGACCGAGCGGGTCGAGCGCGCCAGCAGCCGCACCCCCAGCCGGGTCTCGAGCGCGCGCAGCGCATGGCTGAGCGCCGAGGGCGATACCCCCAGCTCGGCCGCGGCGGCGGTGAAGCTGCGGCTGCGGGCGACCGCGGCGAAGGCGGCAAGATCATTGAGCGGCTGTCGCGCCATTCTTGAAACCTCCTCACAGGCTCATCGCAGCGATAGCAGCTAATCGCGCCCGGCGCAGCGGCCTAGCTTCAGCGCAATCAGGACAAGGACGCCCCCCATGCAGATGACAGACTACCGCCCCTTCGGCCGCTCGGGCCTGATCGTCAGCCCGCTCGCGCTGGGCACCATGACCTTCGGCGCGGGCCGCTGGGGCACCGACGAGCCCACCGCGCGCGCGATCTTCGACAGCTATGTCGCGGCCGGCGGCAACCTGATCGACACCGCCGATGTCTACAGCGGCGGCGAGAGCGAGCGCATGATCGGCCGCTTCCTGAAAGAGACCGGCCTGCGCGACCGGCTGGTGCTGTCGACCAAGGCCGGGTTCCCGCGCTCCGACGGCACGCCGCTGCACGCGGGCAACGGCGCCTACAACATCCGGCTGGGGATCGAGGGGTCGCTGCGGCGGCTGGGCACCGACCGGATCGACCTGTTCTGGGTGCATGTCTGGGACCGGATCACCCCGGCGGACGAGGTGCTGCGCACCCTTGCCGGCGCCGTCGCGCGGGGCGAGATCCTGTATTACGGCTTCTCGAACGCGCCGGCCTGGTACGTGGCGAAGATCGCGACGCTGGCGGCGGCGCAGGGCCTGCCCGGCCCCATCGGGCTGCAATACGCCTGGTCGCTGGCCGAGCGCGGGATCGAGCTGGACCTGCTGCCGATGGCGCGCGACTTCGGGCTGGGGGTGATGCCCTGGAGCCCGCTCGCCGGCGGGTTGCTGAGCGGCAAGTACGGGCGCGAGAAGCTGGCCGAGGCCGCGCTGGACGCGACGATCCCGAACGCGGCCGAGTCTGGCGAGGCGCAGCCGCGCGAACGGCTGAACGGCGCCAATCCCTATGGCGGCATGCTGTTCACCCCGCGCAACTTCGACATCGTCGACACGCTGCGCGAGGTCGCGGCCGATGTCGGCGCGCCGATGGCGCAGGTGGCGCTGGCCTGGGTGCTGGGGCGGCCGGGCGCGGGCCCGCTGCTTCTGGGCGCCAGCAGCCGCGGCCAGCTCGAGGCCAACATCGGGGCGCTCGGCCTCGCGCTCGATGCCGGGCAGCGCGCGCGGCTCGATGCGGCCAGCGCGCTGCCGCAGCTGAACCCCTATTTCATCTTCGACCTGCCGCACCGCATGCTGTTCGGCGGCGTGAACGTGACCTGACCGGCGGCGCCGGGTCGCGCGGCCGCCCCCCGCGCGGCTCAGGCCGTCTGCGCGTAGCCGCCGTTATAGGCCTCGCTCTTGCGGCGGATCTTCGAATGCTCGACGATCCGCTCGCGGGCGATGCCGCGGAACTCCTCGATCGAGCGATAGCCCTTGCGGTCGAGATAGTCGGCAAGATCCCCGGTCAGCTCGCCGATCAGGTTGACGCCGATCCCGCCCGAGCCCTTCTCCTCCATCGCCGCGGTGCAGACCTGCAGGTTGCCCGCGCCGTGGACGATGAAGTTGAACGCCTCGCGGAAGCCGCGGATGCCGCCGATGCCCGAGATCGCCTTGTCCGGGAACGCGCGCGAGATGTCCGAGACCCGCTGCAGCGCCTGATGCAAGATCGCCAGCCCGCCCAGCCCGCCCGAGGTGACAAGGCCGTCGACCTCGACCTCGAACTTCAGCGTCTCGGGGTCCATCAGCGGCAGCGAGGGGAAGGTGTTGCACAGCGAGATCGATTCCGCGCCCGCGCCATAGGCCGCCCGCGCGCCATCCAGCAACGACGAGGAATTCGGCGTCAGCTTCACCCAGATCGGCACGTCGACCGCGCCCTTCACCGCCTTCAGCACCGAGGTGATGATCGCCTCGTCATTGGCGATATGCGCGCCCATGTCCTTGCGGTCCATGTGCGGGCAGGACATGTTCAGCTCAAGCGCATCGCAGCCCGCGCCGACGCAGGCCCGCGCCAGCTTGCGCCAGTTCTCCATCTCGGCCTCGCCGCCCGCGCCGGCCATGATCGAGCCGATCAGCATCCGGTCCGGGTAGGTCGTCTTGATCTCCTCAAGGTCGGGCAGCCACTGATCCAGCGGCTGGTCCGAGATCAGTTCCCAGTTCCAGGACGAATGCGACACCGTGTCGGGGCGCTTGTTGCGCGAGACGTAAGGAGCCTGCTCGCTCGCGCGCTGGAAGATCGTCTTGGGGCCGGCGACGTTCTCGACCGGGTGCAGGCCGATCGTCTTGGTGACGACGCCGCCCCAGCCGGCCTCGAAGGCCTTGAGGATCTTGCGCTTGCTCTCGGTCGGCGGCGCCGAGGCGAGGACGAACGGATTGACGAATTTGAGACCGGTGAAGGTGGTCGAAAGATCGTGGCTCATGGCGCGCTCCCGGGTTCTGATCTCAGGACCCACGTTTTTTACCAAGCAGTCAATAATTTTCTCTCACGCACCGCGCCGTCCGGGCGGCGTCGGGCGCAAGGGGCGGCGCGATGATCGAAACATGGGCAGATCGGCGCCGCCCGCGGCGAACGATCGGGCGGGCGCAAGCGGGGGCAGCCGCCGTCGCGCCGACGGACGAATATTTTTCCATCCCCCGCAACGCGGCGGACCCGCCTTCCGTATCCACCCCGACCGCGGAGGGAACCGCGGCCGAGGAGGATGCAAGATGACCAAGACAAGATTCGTGTTCGCGGTGACCCTGTCGCTGGCCGGCGCCCTGCCCGCGCTGGCCGAAAACCCGATGGTCGGCGGCGCGCCGATGTACGACACCAAGACCATCGTCGAGAATGCGGTGAACTCGGCCGACCACACGACGCTCGTGGTCGCGGTGAAGGCGGCGGGGCTCGTGGAGACGCTCTCGGGCCCGGGGCCGTTCACCGTGTTCGCGCCCACCGACGAGGCCTTCGCGAAGCTGCCGGCGGGCACGGTCGAGACGCTGCTGAAGCCCGAGAACAAGGACCAGCTGGTCAAGATCCTGACCTGCCACGTGGTCGCGGCCGATGCGATGGCCGCCGACATCGGCAAGATGATCAAGGACGACGGCGGCGCGCATGAGATCAAGACCGTCGGCGGCTGCGCCTTCACCGCCTCGATGCAGGGCGACAAGCTGATGATCGAGGATGGCAAGGGCCAGATGGCCACCGTGACGATCGCCGACGTCAAGCAGTCGAACGGGGTGATCCACGTCATCGACACGGTGCTGCTGCCGCAGATGTGAGATCCGGCGCCGGGCCGGCGGGCGTCTCCGGACCCCGCCGGCCTTCGCCGCCCCGCACCGGAATGCGCGGCCCCACGACCCGGCGGCCGAACGCCCCGCAACGGCCCCGCCAAGGCATCGTGGCGAGCGCGCGCCTCTCGGCCAGCCCCCTTCGCGATCCCCCAACAGGCGACGCCCCGTCCGCCGCGACCTCTCGGGGACGCGAACGCCAGCCGGGCGAAAACGCATCCCCGGAACCGGCACCGATCACCCCCCGAAGACCTGACCGACCCGCGAGGATGCGGGCCGACATGCCTTCACAGGACACACTCAATGCGCCGCAAAAGCTGTTGTCTTATTGCAATAATAGTCCGCTCTTAAATCTGCCGTCGCGCAGATCTTCGGACTGGCGCCGATCCCGGAATCCGACCTCCCTCTCGCGACCTTCGCGCGGGGGCCTCAGGATGTCGGCCCGACACGGGACCGGCAGCGCCGCGCTGCGTGCCGAGGGCCGGGACCAGGCGGCGCGGCGCCGTCGCCCGGCCCCGCGCCACGGGGGCGCCCGCCCCACAGGCGAGGAGCCGGGCGCGGCGGGGCGCGCTTACTTCGGCACGAGGACGTGGTCCACGACGTGGATCACCCCGTTCGACTGATCGACATCGGCGATCGTCACCCGGGCGACGGTGCCGCTTTCGTCATAGACGTAAAGCATCCCGTCCTTCATCCGCGCCGAAAGCGCGTCGCCCGAGACGGTGGTGAAATTCGCCAGCCCGTCCCGGCTCATCCGCGCCTTCTGCGCGATCTTCGCCGCCGTCCAGTCGCCGGCCACCACATGCGCCGTCAGCACCTTGGTCAGCATCGCCTTGTTCTCGGGCTTCAGCAGCGTCTCGACCGTGCCGTCGGGCAGCATCCCGAAGGCCGCATTGGTCGGCGCGAAGACCGTGAACGGCCCCGGCCCCTGCAGCGTCTCGACCAGCCCCGCGGCCTTCACCGCGGCCACGAGCGTCGTGTGATCGGCGGAATTCACCGCGTTCTCGACGATGGTCTTGGTCTCGTACATCGGCGCGCCGCCGACCATCGGGTTCGCCGCCAGCGCCGGCACCGCCGCCGCCATCGAAAGGCTCAGCGCGATCATGAACTTGGCCTTGGTCATCTGTAATCCTCCTTGACCCGCGGTTCCCTCCGCGGTCGCAGCGGATACGGACCCCCGACCCCGCGCGTTGCAGGGCGACGGGAAAAAAGTCACAGATCCCTGATCTCGGCCGTGGCCAGCACCGGCCCGGTCGGCAGGCCGGTCGGCGAGCCGCCCGCCGGCTCGAGGCTGACGGCAAGGACGTCGCCGGGCGCGAGGCTCGCGCTCACCACCGTCTCGGCCGCGCCCAGCAACCCGAGCGAGCGCGGCTGGCCCGCCCGGATGACCCACAGCTGATAGGCGCCCCGGCCCGGCGCCGGGGGCGAGCTGGTGCGGAAGATCAGGCTGCCGTCCGCCACCAGCACCGCGACGTCGAGACCGGGCGCCGCCAGATCGGCGATCGGGCGCGGCGGCGCGGCGGGCCACAACAGCACCGCCGCCAGCGCCGCGGCGGCCCCCGCGGCCGCCAGCCAGCCGAAGATCCGGGCCCGCACGCGTGCCTGCCGCCCGAAAAGGCGCCGCTCGATCCGGCCCAGCAGCTCTGGCGGCGGCTCGACCGGCGCAAATTCCGCGTCGAGCCCCGACAGCCGGCGCTGCCAGCCCTCGACCTCGCGGGCGAAGGCCGCGTCCTGGCGCAGCAGCGTCTCGGCGCGGGCGCGCTCCGCGGCCGGGGCGGTGCCCAGCACGTAATCCGCGGCAAGGAGGCGATCGTCCTCGGTCACGGCTCCATGCACTCCCTCAGCGCCTTCAGGCCGCGGTGCAGCCAGCTGCGCAGCGTGTTCAGCGGCACCCCGAGCGCGCGCGAGATCCCCTCGTAGCTTTCGCCGTCCAGATAGGCGCTGCGGATCGCGCGCGCCCGCTGCGGATCGAGCTGGCCGAGGCAGTCGAGGATCCGGCGCGCCTCGCCCCGCCGCAGCGCGAGCGTTTCGGGCGAGGCGCCCCGGTCGGGCACCTCGGCCATCGCCGCCTCGTCGCGCGCGACGGGCTCCTTGCGGGCCCGAAGCCGGTCGAGGCAGTGGTTGCGCGCGATCACCACGGCCCAGGTCATCGCGGACCCGCGCGCGGGATCGAAACGGTGGGCCCTGGTCCAGAGGCGGGTCATGATCTCTTGCAGCGCGTCCTCTGCTTCGCTTCGGTCCCTGAGCATACGGAGGCAGACGCCGAAAAGTTTCGGGGCGGCTTCGGCATAAAGCGCGCGCAGCGCCGCGCGGTCGCCCCGCGCCATGCGCGCGAATGTCTCCGCCAGCGGATCGTGATCCATGCCTTCCCCCGTCACCGGCCCAACACGCCCGGCGGGGCCCGGTCTGTCAAGCGAAACGCCGGGGCGCGGGCGGTGCCGGGTGATCCGGCCGGGGGCCGCGGGTCGTAAGAGGGGCGAAGGGGAACGATCATGCGCGACGCGCTCAATCTGGTGGGGCGGCTGCTGATGGCGCTGCTGTTTCTTGGCGGCGCGGTGCAGAAGCTGGCGGATCCGGCGCCAGTGGCGGCGATGGTCCGCTCGGTCGGGGTGCCGGCGGCCGCCGTGCCCTGGATCGCGGGGTTCGACCTGCTGGCGGCACTGGGGCTGGTCCTTGGCCCGGGGGTCGCGCTCTGGGCGCTGGTCATGGCCGGCTATTGCATCGCGACGAGCTGGTTCCACTGGCAGCTGCGCGCCGATCCCTGGCAGGTGACGATCGTCGTCAAGAACTGGGCCATCGCGGGCGGGCTTCTGGTGCTGGCGGCGCAGGGCCCGGGCCGATGGGCGCTGCGGGCCGGGCGGCGGCAGGGCGGCCCCGGGGCATAGCGCCGCGGCAGGGCCCCGGATCGCCCGCGGCCGGGCGCCGCCGATCCCGCGCCTTCGTCAGCGCGCCTCAAGGACGAGGTCGCGCAGGTCGGGATGCGCCACTGCCCTGCCCGGCGGGGTCGTCGCCGATGGGGCGGCGGCGGGTCGCCTGCGCGGGCGCGCGTCAGGCGGGGCGTCGGGTGATCGCGGCGCCTGTCCGGGCCGGGGCTTTCGCCGCCGCCCCCGACGGCGTCGCGAGGATCTCGGCGAAGGGCAGGCCCATCCGCGCTTCGGCCCGCAAGATGACCTCGGCGGCCGCGCGGGCGTCCTCGCCCGCGTCGTGGTGGCGGAATTCCAGCCCCAGCGCGGCCTTCAGGTGACCCAGCCCGTGGCCGCCGTTGCCCTTGAACTCGGGCCAGGCGCGGCGCGCGACCAGCACGCTGTCGTGCCACTTCAGCGCGGCGGGAGGCCGGCCGCAGGCCTCGGTCGCGCGGCGGATCGCGCGGCCGTCGAAGGCGCTGTGCTGGACAAGCATGTGACGCGCGAGAAACGCCCCGGCCGCATCGAGGAAGGCCGAGAACAGCGGCCGGCCCGCCACGTGTTCGGGGCGGATGCCGTGGATCTGGACGTTCATCGGCGCGAAGTCGCAGCACGGGTCGATGAGCAGGGTCACGACCTCTTCCACGCCGCGGGCGCCGACGCAGGCCATGCCGATCTGGCAGATGCTGCCGGCATCCGGGTTCGCGGTTTCGACATCGATCGCGATGAAGCGGTAGACGTTGGTGAGGATGGCCTGCAGCTCGGGTACGGCGGTCGGCGCGCAGAGGCCGGCGGAAGACTGTCTTGTCATGGTCGGTCCTTGTCGCGGTCCCAAAGCTCTCGCGCCAGTGTCGAGCGCCCCGGCGCCGGAGTGTCAACCGCCCGGGGCGGCGCCCGGGGCGGATCGCCGGCCGGCGGTGACGCATTTGCACGGCCGCGCGGGGCCTTCGCCCCGGGGCGAACGCGGCCCCGGGTGCGGGCCGTGGCGGGCTGGTGCCGGTCCCGGGCCCGAGGCAGGGTCCGCCGTCCGCCGGGCCGGCCCGGCGTGCAGCCGTCATCTTGCGCGCTCCGGTCGGCGTGAGGGCCGCGCCGCAGGAACGCGTCCGGTGGCGATTCGCCGCCGGGCCGCCCTCTTTGACCAGCAGCGCGCTCGCGCCGGCATGGCAGCCGACAGGAGGCAGCGACGGCACCGGGGCCGGCCGCGTCTCGCCCGCGCTGATGTCCGGGCCCCGGACCCGCCTCGGCCGGCGGGCGACGGCCTCGAACGTCGCGCGCGACCGGGACGTGACGGTGATCCTCGCGGCGCAGGGTCCGGCCGGGTGCCGATCATCCATGGCCGGGCCGGCATGGCGCGGGATCGTCTGAAGGTACGGCAGGCC
Source organism: Frigidibacter sp. MR17.24 (assembly GCF_037095655.1). NCBI lineage: Bacteria > Pseudomonadati > Pseudomonadota > Alphaproteobacteria > Rhodobacterales > Paracoccaceae > Frigidibacter > Frigidibacter sp. MR17.24. The sequence continues at coordinate 502,441 of NZ_JBAWKE010000001.1, read as the reverse complement.
CTGCGGCCAAGCGCGCAAACCCTGCACTGACGCGCTCGACGCTCCACCATCTCGCCGAGAGGGGTGTTGGCGGCGCGGGTGCGGGCGCTGCGCCGCTCGCGCGTCCTCACAGGGATGGTCCCATGGTCGACCCAGCGTCATCCCCGGATCTGGCAGGAGACAGCGCTGTCTCCGGGCCGGATCCGGAAGGGCTCGCCGTTAATCGCGACCGACCGGAGTCGGCTGACGCCCATCAAGCGGCACGGGGCGCGGGCCCATCGCCATGGCATCGGCGCGCGCTGGATCTCGGCCGGCACCGCTGGCCGGCGATGAACACCGACGTCGTGTCGGGGGGGGGGGCGTCGCCGACGACGGCCGTGTCCCGCCCCGGACCGTCTGCACGGCGCGGGTGACATTCGGCAGTCGAAGAGACCGGCGCCCTGACCGGGAACGGCCGGGCGACGGGCGTGCAGACGGCGTTCATCTGCGATGCGATCATGCTCTGCACCGGGCTGTGGTGGTGCGAGGGAGGCGCGAGGTGGGGTGCCGGCCTTGGCCTGCGCGCATGTCTGACGGCTGACGAAGCCGATCGACGGGATCGTCGGTACCGCGCCGAGACTGTCGGACCACGACAGCCACCTCCGGATCCGCGACGACAGCGGCGGGCTGGTTCGAGCCGATCGCCGCGGGGCCACGCCGTCGTGTCGGACATGCCCGGGCGCGATCTCGTCCCCTCGGGACCGCGCCGCGCCACCGGTTCGGGCCGCGGCCATGACCCCTCCGGGGCGTCAACCGCGTGGCCGACCGCGCCATGCGGCAGCCGTTCGATCCGACCCATGGGCTGGCGGGCGAGCCGAAGACCGGCCAAAGGACGGCCATGTGCCGCCGGCTCCGCCCGTCAGCACGACCGAAAGCGTGCTCGATCAGATCGCCGACCGGCCCGACCCTGCCGTGACCGGGGTGCCGGCTGCCGTCGGCCGAGGCGCGCACGGACGGGCCGGCAAAGAGGACGAAGACCCTCATGGCCTGCGAAGCGGGTGAGCGACGACACCCCGGACAGCGGAGGAATCTGGGCGCCTCGCCTCGGGCGCGGTCGGCGGCGTGGCTGCCCCTGCAGGGCTGCCGCAGGCGGCCTGGGGGACGGGATCGGCGCGCGGCACGGGACGGGCGCGGCGGTCATCGGCGGCACGACCATCGTCGGGCGCCCTCTGGTGAGGATCGCGCTCGCCGCCGCCGGGGTGCCGGGGCTGAAGCACGGCGCTTGGCTGCGATCGGACGGATCGACCACGGCATGAAGCGCGTGACCGCGCCCGGGGGCGACCGGTGCGTCATCGGTGAGGTGGCCCCTCCGCGCCGCCGCCGGCGTCGGGCCGATCACCATCGCCTGCTGGCCCGGGCGTCGGCTGTCGGCCGGACCCGGGCGGTCAGGGACAGGCCGCACGCAGGGCATCGACATCCGGGCAGCCGATCGGATCGCGCGAGGATCTGCGCCTGACAAGGCAAGGGGGACAGCCTTCCGGGGCGAGCCCTCGGGCCACCGCGCGTGGCCTGCGCCCGGCCGCTGACGCCCCGCGGCGCCCTGATGTTCGACGCGGTGAGCGCCGCGCCCGCGTCCGGGAGGGCGTCGGTCCCGACGCCGATCAAGGCGGGACCTTCCTCCCCGTCACCCTTGCCCGCGGGATCGTCAACCGGGTCGCCGTCAGTGACCGCGGCCCCGGGCCGAGGCCGCGGCAGGCCGCAGGACCCGTGTCATCAGCCAGCGCCTTCCGGGTCGGGGGGCGCTGCGGAGGCGTTCCCCGGGTCCGGAGCCCTGCGGCAGCATGATCGCGGCCTCGAAAGGCGCGCGGAGGGGCGACGTCGGTGCCGGCGCGGGTCGGGCCGGGGATGTGGCCGCCGTTCGCCTGCGCCCGGTCGCGGCAGGGCGCGCGGCGCAGGACGGGGTGACGGATAGCGGAGGGCAAGGGCGCCGCGACCCCGAACACCACCGGCCCCTCGCCGCGGAGGATGACCAGCGGTTTCATCGAGGCCCCGCGAGGCGGGCCGCCGGGACCGGGGGCGAGACCTCGGGCGATGCGGCCCGCCCCTCTCCCCGCGGTGCCGCGCCGGGCCCCGGGCGCCGCGGCGCCCGGGTCGCGCTCGCCAGACGCGCCGTGCTGGGGTATGGCGGGATGCCCGCGCCCGTCGCCTCGTGGCGCGGCACCGGACCCGGGGGGAGCCATGTCGCAGAAATTCGGAGACCTCGACTGGTTCCCCGACACGCGGGCGCTGCGCTATTTCGTGGCCGTGGCCGAGGAGAAGAGCATCACCAAGGCCGCGGCCCGGGTGCGCATCGCCCAGCCCGCGATCAGCCGCCAGATCGCCTGGCTGGAACAGGAGCTGGGCACGCCGCTGTTCCTGCGGCTGGCGCGGGGGGTCGAGCTGACCGAGGCGGGCGAGATCCTGCTCGACCGCTGCTACGAGGTGTTCTCGACCCTCGCGCAGGGCTACCGCGAGATCACGGCGCATTCGGCCTCGCCCAAGGGCACGGTCATCGTCGGCATGCCGCCGACGCCGGGCGAATTCATCCTGCCGCCGCTGCTCGCGCGGATCCGCGACCGCTATCCCGAGATCGAGCTGCGCTTCGTCGAGGGCTTCAGCCGCGAGCTGGAGAAGGCGCTGATCCGCGGCGACATCGCGCTGGCGGTGATGCACGACCCGCCCGAGCGTAGCGACATCCTCGGGCGCGAGCTGCTGGTGGAACACCTGCACCTGGTCGGGCCGCCGGGCAGCCTGCTGCAGGACCGCTACCGGCTGGAGGAGCTGGCGGGCCTGCCGCTTATCATGCCCTCGCGGCCGAACTACCTGCGCATCATCTTCGACCGGGCCTGCGACGAACGCGGGCTGGAGCCGCAGGTCGTGCAGCGGGTGGACGGGATGTGGCACCTGAAGGCGCTGGTGCGCGCGGGCCAGGGCTTCACCGTGCTGACCTATGGCGCGGTGCTGACCGAGGCGGCGGCCGGCACGCTGGAGGCGCGCCCGGTGGTCGAGCCGCAGATCGGCTGGCGGCTGTGCATCGCCACCCGGGCCGAACAGAAGCGCAAGGTCGCCATCACCATCGTCGAGGACGCGATCTTCGACATCGTCACCGATTTCGTGCGCCGCGGACTGTGGCGCTGAGATCCATGCCGTGCAGGCATGGGATCATAGAAACATGATATTTGCAACATGGGCCGCGGGCGGGGAAGGTAGGCCCTGACGTTCGGGAGGAGCCGGGCGGACGGAGGAGGAAGACCCATGAACTGGACGACGCTGTCGGCCATGGCGGTTGCCATGAGCCTGCCCGTGACCCTTGCCGCCACCACGGCGCAGGCGGACACCTACCGCTACATCACCTACAAGCCCGAAGGTGCCAACGACGCGCATGCCCGGTCGCTGAAATGGCTGGTCGAGGAATTCGCCAAGCGCACCGGCGGCAAGCACAAGATCGAGGTCTTCTGGGGCGGTTCGGTCGCCGCGGTGGGCGAGACGCCCGACGCGCTGGCCAACGGCGTCGGCGACATGGGCGACATCGTCACCCCCTATTTCCCCGACCAGTTCCCGCTGAACAACGCCGTCGGATTCTTCATCCCGCAGCCGCTCGACAGCCGCGAGGTCGGCGAGGCGATGGTCGACTGGCACGCCACCTATCCCCAGTTCGACGACGAGCTGAAAAGCCAGAACCTGCACGCCTTCGCGTTCCGCCCGCTCGAGAGCTACGGGATGCTGTGCAAGCAGCCGATCGCGTCGATGGCCGATCTCAAGGGCAAGCGGATCCGGTCCTACGGCTTCGCCTATCCGGCGCTGATCGAGGCGATGGGCGCGACGCCGGTGTCGATCACCACCTCGGACACCTACGAGGCGCTGGAACGCTCGATCGTCGACTGCGCCCCGATCGGCCCGGCGCTGGCGCGCGGATTCAAGTACGACGAGGTGGCGAAATACTATTCCGAAGTGCCCTTCGGCGCCTCGTTCGGCCACATCCTGGCGATGAACCTCGACAGCTACATGGGGCTCGACGACGAGACGCGCGCCGTGATCGACCAGCTGGGCCATGACTACATGGAGGAATACGCCGCCATGCTGGAGCAGGACGAGACGACGGTGCGCGAGGCCTGGAAGGGCGATCTGGGCGTCACGGTCGCCGAGTTCCCCGCCGACGAGCTGGCGCCGCTGATCGAGGACCCGGGCGTGCAGGCGGTGCGCGCCGAATGGCAGGCCAAGGCCGAGGCCGCGGGCCTGCCCGTCGACGAGATCGTCGCCAAGCTGCGTTTCTGACCCCTTGCGCGGATGCGCCCGGGCCGGCCGCAACGGCGGCCCGCCCGGGCGCGGACGCCGCCAGCCAGGACCCGTCTCATGAACACCCTCACGCAGGTCCGGGCCGGTTTCGGCCGGTTCCTCACCCTTTGCGGCTGGATCGCCGGCGCGGTGACCTTCGCGGTCATGTGCCTGACGCTGGCCAATGTCGTCAGCCGCTACGGCCTGTCGCGTCCGATCGCGGGCTCGCTCGAGCTGACCGAGGCGGCGCTGCCGCTGATCATCTTCCTGTCGCTGGCGCTGACGCAGTTCCATGGCGGGCACATCCGCGTGACGCTGCTGACCGACCGGCTGCCGGCGGGCGCCGCCCGCGCGGCGCAGGTGCTGGCGCTGCTGGCGGGGGCGCTGCTGTTTGCCTGGGCGGCCTGGGCCGGCTGGCTGTCGGCGCTGAAATCGCTGGCCATCGGCGAGATGGAGCGCGGCTCGATCCGGTTCCCGGTCTGGCCGATCAAGTTCGCCGTCTGCTTCGGCATGGCGCTGCTGACGGTGCAGTTCCTGATCGACGCCGTCTGCACCGCCGCCGGCCTCACCCCGCATCACGACCACGGCCTCGAGGCGCCCGACCTCGAGCCGCCCGCCCTGGAGACCCGCCAATGAGCAGCATCGTCATCGGACTGATCGGCACCGGCTGCCTGTTTGCCGGCATCCTCGCGGGCATCAACGTGATGGTGGTGCTGGGGCTGGTCGGCGCCTTCGGGCTGGCCTCGCTGGTGGGGTTCAAGGCGGCGACGGCGCTGCTGTCGACCGTGTTCTTCGAGACCACGAATTCCTTCCACTTCTCGGTGATCCCGCTGTTCCTGCTGATGGGCTTCTTCGCGATGCGCGCGGGCCTTGGCGAGGACCTGTTCGAGGCGACGACCCGCTGGATGGGCAACCTGCGCGGCGGGCTCGCCATCTCGACCACGATGGGGGCGGCGGCCTTCGGCGCGGCCTCGGGTTCGTCGGTCGGGACGGCCACGGTCTTCACCAAGCTCGCGCTGCCGCAGATGCTGGAGCGCGGCTATGACAAAAGCCTCGCCTCGGCCTCGATCGCCATCGCGGGGACGCTGGCGGTGATGATCCCGCCCTCGGCGCTGGTCGTGGTCTACGGCATCCTGACCGACAGCTCGATCGGGGCGCTGCTGATCGCGGGCTTCATCCCCGGCATCGTCTTCGCCGCGATGCTCTGCCTCGCGATCTGGCTGACGGTGCTGCGCCGGCCGGAACTCGCCCCCGTCGACACCACCCGCTACACGCTGCGCGAGAAGATGGCGGCGCTGCGGCTGGCGGGGCCGCTGGTGCTGATCATCTTCTGCATCGTCGCGGGGCTTTACGTCGGCATCTTCACCCCGACCGAGGCCGGCGGCGTCGGCGCGGGCCTGACCTTCCTGCTGGCGATCCTGCGACATCGCGGCATCGCCGGGGTCCGGCTGGGCGAGACGCTGCTCGAGACGATCCGCACCACGGCGATGATCTTCGGCATCCTGATCTCGGCGCTGCTCTTCTCGAAGTTCCTCGCGCTGTCGGGGCTGGCCAACGCGGTCGGCGGCTATCTCACCGGGCTCGACGTCGCGCCCTGGATGATCGTGGTGCTGGTGTCGCTGATCTATCTGGCGCTGGGGATGATGATGGATGCGCCCGCGCTTCTGGCCATCACCCTGCCGATCACCCACCCGGTGATGATGGACCTGGGCTACGACCCGATCTGGTTCGGCGTCTTCGTGGTGCTGCTGGTCGAGATCGGCGCCGTCACGCCCCCCGTCGGGATCAACTGCTTCGTCGTGCAGGCGGCTTCGGGCGGGCGGGTCCGGCTCGAGGACGTGTTCAAGGGGCTGGTGCCCTTCGTCCTGGCCGGCTTCGCGATGCTGGTGATCCTCTATCTCTTCCCGCAGCTCGCGCTGTTCCTGCCTTCGAGGATGTGACCCAATGACGGACCTGATGACGCTCTGGCGCGATCCCGCGGTCGCGGTGGAGCTGCGCACCACCCTGACCTCTCCCTTCGGCCGCAAGGTCCGCATCGCGGCCGAGGTGCTGGATCTGGCCCCGCGGATCTGCATCCGCGCCGCCGACACGCTCGACCCCGGCGACGACCTGCGCCGGCAGAACCCGCTGGGCAAGATGCCCTGCCTGATGCTGGGGACCGAGGCCTTCTACGACAGCGGCGTCATCCTCGAGATGTTCGACCGCATCGCCGGCGGCGACCGGCTGCTGCCCTCGGGCCGCGCGGGGCTTGACCGGGCGCGGGTGCTGACCGCGGCGCGGCTGGCGGACGGCATCGCCGAGGCCGCGCTGCTGATGGTCTACGAGGGGCGCTTCCGCGAGCCGGGCCAGATCTCCGAGCGCTGGCTCGAGCACCAGCGCGGCAAGGTGCTGCGCGGTCTGGCGGTCTTCGAGGCCGCGCCCCCCGCCCCCGACCGCGCGGGGCTGGTCCAGATCGGGCTGGCCTGCGCGCTGGGCTATCTCGACTGGCGCCGGCCCGTCGACTGGCGCGACGGCCACCCGGGCCTCGTGCGCTGGCTCGCGGCCTTCGCCGCCGCCGTTCCCGCCTTTGGCGCCACCGAAAGGATCCCCGCATGACCGGCCCCAGAAACGGCCCCAGACCCTGGCCCCCGCAACGCCTCGCCGCCCCCGACCCCGCGGGCTATTCCGACCGCCAGCAGCAGATCCACGACCAGATCGCGCAGGGCCCCCGCGGCGGCGTGCGCGGCCCGCTGGCGGTCTGGCTGCACCGGGCGGAGCTGGCCGCGAAGGCGCAGGACCTCGGGCGCTACTGCCGCTATGACTCGAGCCTCGACCAGCGGCTGTCGGAACTGGCGATCCTCGTCACCGGCCGGGTCTTCGGGTCCGAATACGAATGGCAGGTCCACCGTGGCCATGCCCTGAAGGCCGGGCTCGACCCCGGGATCATCGAGGCGATCCGGCTGAACCGCCGCCCCGACTTCGCCGACCCCGAGGCCGAGGTCGTCCATGACGTCGCCCGCGCCGCGCACGAGACGCGCGACGTCGACGACGCGCTTTATGCCCGGGCCGTCGCCGTGCTGGGCGAGGCGCGGATGGTCGATCTGGTGGGGTTGCTGGGCTATTACACGCTGATCTCGCTGACCATCAACATCTTCCGGGTGCCGCCCCTCGGCGAGGGCGAACGGGAGCTGTCGGATGACTGACCAGCCCCTGACCTGGCACCCGTCGCCGCGGATGACCGCCGTCACCCTGCCCCGCGGCGCCACCGACTGCCATTGCCACGTCTTCGGCCCGCAGGCGGTCTTCCCCTATGCGGCCTCCAGCGGCTTCAAGCCCGCCGATGCCCCGAAAGAGGCGCTGTTCGCCCTGCACGACCGCATGGGGATCGAGCGCTGCGTGATCGTGCAGTCGGGCTGCCACGGCTTCGACAACAGCGTCGTCGCCGATGCGATCGCGGCCCGGCCCGGGCGCTATCTCGGCATCGCGCTCGCCCCGCCCGACATCGCGACGGAGGCGCTGCGCCGGCTTGACGCGCAGGGCTTCCGCGGCCTGCGCTTCAACTACATGAGCCATCTCGCCCCCGGGGCCGACGGCGCGGCGCTGCGGGCGCTGGCACCGCGGCTGGCCGATCTGGGCTGGCACCTGCAGCTGCACATGGAGGCCGGGCTGATCGAGGCGATGACGCCCGACCTCGTCGACCTGCCGGTGCCGGTGGTCATCGACCACATCGGGCGGATCGACGCCTCGCAGGGGCGCGACCAGCCCGAGTTCGAGGCGCTGCTGCGGCTGCTCGACCACGATCACCTGTGGTGCAAGGTCTCGGGCAGCGAACGCGCCTCGCGCGCCGAGCCGCCCTATGACGATGCCGTGCCCTTCGCGCGCGAGGTCGTCGAGCGCCATCCCGACCGGGTGGTCTGGGGCACCGACTGGCCGCATCCGAACTATCGCGCCGCGCCGCCCGACGATGGCGACCTCTTCGACCTGCTGCCGCGGATCGCGCCCGGGCCGGGCCAGCTGCAGGCGCTGATGGTCGACAACCCCGCCCGCCTCTACGGCTTCAAGGAGACCGCATGATGCCCGACACCTCCCAAGGCGGCCGGCTTGCCGGCAAGGTCGCGATCATCACCGGCGCGGGCTGCGTCGGCCCCGGCTGGGGCAACGGCCGCGCCGCCTGCGTCCGCTTCGCGCAGGAAGGCGCGAAGGTCTTCGCCGTCGACCTCAGGGCCGAGACCATGGCCGAGACGCTGGAGCGCACCCGCGCCGCCGGCGGCGAGGTCGAGCCGCATCTGTGCGACGTGACCGACGCGGCCGCGGTCGCGGCGATGGTCGCGGCCTGCGTCGCCCGCTTCGGCCGCGTCGACATCCTTGTCAACAACGTCGGCGGATCGGCGAAGGGCGGCGCGGTCGACCTCAGCGAGGCCGACTGGGACCGGCAGATGGACTTCAACCTCAAGAGCGTGTTCCTGACCTGCAAGTCGGTGCTGCCGCAGATGGTGGCGCAGGGCGCGGGCGCGATCGTCAACACCTCGTCGACCTCGGGCACGCGCTGGACCGGGGCGGCGCAGGTGGCCTATGCCTCGTCGAAGGCGGCGATCCTGCAGTTCTCGAAGGTGACCGCGGTCGAATTCGCGCCGCGCGGCATCCGGGTCAACACGGTGGTGCCGGGCCAGCTGCACACGCCGATGGTCGAGACGCGGCTGGCCGGCCAGCGCGCGGGCGGCGATGTCGAGGCGCTGCTGGCCACGCGGGTGGCGCGGATCCCGATGGGCTGGATGGGCGACGGGCGCGACACGGCGAACGCGGCGCTGTTCCTCGCCTCGGACGAGGCGCGCTTCGTCACCGGCACCGAGATCGTCGTCGACGGCGGCATGAGCGCGCGCTGCGACTGAGGAGGGCCACCACCATGGCACGTCCCTTCGAAGGCCTGCGGGTGATCGACGCCACCCATGTGCTGGCCGGGCCCTTCGCCGCCTACCAGATGGCGGCGCTGGGGGCCGAGGTGATCCGGGTCGAACGGCCCGACGATCCCGACCAGTCGCGCCTGCAGGGCACCGACCCCGCGCTGAACGCCGCGCGGATGGGCACGGCCTATCTGGCGCAGGGCTCGGGCAAGCGGTCGGTGGCGCTGGACCTCAAGCACCCCGCGGCGCAGGCGGTGATGCGCCGGCTGGTGGCGGGCGCGGATGTCTTCGTGCAGAACTTCCGCCCCGGCGCGCTCGACGCGCTGGGGCTGGGCCATGCGGCGATGGCCGCGCTGAACCCGCGGCTGGTCTACTGCTCGATCTCGGCCTACGGCCAGACCGGGCCGCGCGCCGCCGAGACCGGCTATGACAACGTCTTTCAGGCGACCTCGGGGCTGATGGCGATGACGGGCACCGACGCCAGCGGCCCGCTGCGCGCCGGGGCGCCGGTGGTCGACTATGCCACCGGCTACATGGCGGCCTTCGCGATCTCGGCCGCGCTCTTGCGCCGCGCGACCGAGGGCGTGGGCGCGCATGTCGACCTGTCGATGTTCGAGGCGGCGCTGATGCTGATGTCGGCGCCGATCGCCGGGCTGACGGTCGGCGGGCAGGCCCCGGGGCCGCAGGGCAACCGCTTCCCCTCGGCCTGCCTTGGCACCTACGCGGCCCGCGACGGCCTGCTGATGATCGGCGCCTCGAACCTGCGCCAGCAGCGCAGGCTGTGGGCGGCGCTTGGCCGGCCGGACATGGTGCGCGAGAGTTTCGACGCGGGCCGCGAGAGCCATGCCGAGGATGCGGCGGCGCTGGCGGCGATCTTCGCCACCGGCGACTGCGCGCGGTGGGAGACGCTGCTGCGCCACCACCGCGTGCCCGCCGCCCGCGTCCGCACCCTGCCCGAGGCGCTGGCGGATCCGCAGCTGGCGGCGCGCGGGCTTTTGCAGCAGCCGGGCACGCTGCCGGGGTCGGAGGTGCCGCTCACCCTGCCGGTGGCGCCGTTCCGGATCTCGGGCGGCGGCGATCCGGTCATCGACCGCCCGCCGCCCGCGCTGGGCGCGGATACCGACGCGGTGCTGCGCGACATGGGCTTCGGCCCCGCAGAGATCGCCGATCTTCGCCGGTCAGGGGCGATCGCGCCGGGCGACTGATCCCGTCGCGCCCCCCCCCCGGCCACCGGCCGCCCGGGAACCTTCGGGGCCCCCCGGGAGCTGTCGCCGGCCTCAGCCGGCGTAGTCCGCGTCCGAGACCTTTTCCAGCCAGGTCACCGGCGTGCCGTCGATGCTCTCCTGCACCGCGATGTGCGACATCGCGGTTTCGGGCGCGGCGCCGTGCCAGTGCTTCTCGTCGGCGGGGAAGAAGACCACGTCGCCCGCCGAGACCTCCTCGACCGGGCCGCCCTCGCGCTGGACCCGGCCGCGGCCGAAGGTGATGATGATGGTCTGCCCCGCCGGGTGGGTGTGCCAGGCCGTGCGGGCGCCGGGCTCGAAGGTGACATGGGCGCCGCTGGTGCGGCCCGGGGCCTCGGCTTGGAACAGCGGGTCGATCCGCACGGTTCCGGTGAAATAGTCCGCGGGGCCCGGGGCCGAGGGGTTGCTGCCGGCCTTGGTGATCTTCATGGGGTCTCTCCGTTTGCAGGGGCGGCGGGGCCGGAGCCGCGCCGCGGGATCTCAGTTCGCGCGGTCGGCGAAGACCTGCCGCGCGACGGGCAGGGCCGAGAACACCCTGGGCCAGCCCGCGTAGAAGGCAAGGTGCGACAGCATCGCCCCCGCCTCTGCCTGGGTCAGCCCGTTGTCCATGGCCCGGTTCAGGTGGAAGGTCATCTGCTCTGGCTGGCCTGCCGCGATCAGCGCGGCGACCGTGACCAGGCTGCGGTCGCGCGGGGCGAGGTCCGGGCGCAGCCAGAGGTCGTTGAACAGCAGTTCGCGCGTGGTGGCGACGACGCCGGGGCTGACCTCGGCGAAGTTGGTCTGGACGGTCGCTTCCCGCGCGGCCTCGGCCTCGGCGTCCTGAGGCAGCCGTTCGGGATCGAGGGGCGGCAGGTCCTGTGCGCGCACGCCATGCGCGGCGAAGACCGGGGCCATGGCCTCGGCCGCCGCCGTGGCATTGCCCCAGCCGGTGTAGAAGGCCAGGTGGGTGACGGTCTCCGACAGCTCCGCCGGGGTCACGCCCGCGTCGACCGCCAGCGCGACATGGCGGCCGAGCGCATCCGTCTCGTGGCGCGTGATCAGTGCCGCGACGGTGACCAGCGCCCGGTCGCGCATCGACAGCGTCCCGTCGGTCCAGACGGTGCCGAAAAGGTCCCGGGTCGCGTAGTCGGCAAGGGCCGGCGCGACGGCGGTCACGGCGTCCGGCAGGGTGCGCGACAGGTCCTGCGCCGGGGCGGCGGTGCCGGCAAGGGCGATGGCTGAGGCAAGGATCTGGGGTTTCACCTTGGGCTCCTGACTGTTCGGGGTGTCTGGGATGCGCGGGGGCCGGCGGGTCCGGCCCCCGGTGGGCGTCTCCGCTCAGCCTGCGTAATCCGCGTCGGAGACCGGCGCGCCCCAGGTCACGGCGCTGCCGTCTTCGGCCGCCTGGATCGCGTAATGGGTGACCGGGGTCGCCCCGGTCGCGCCGTGCCAGTGGTTCACACCCGCCGGCGCGAAGACGACATCGCCGGGGCGCATCACCCGCTTCGGCTGACCCTCCTCCTGGTACCAGCCGGTTCCGGCGGTCACGATCAGGTACTGGCCGACGGGATGGGTGTGCCAGGCCGAGCGTGCGCCGGGCAGGAAGGTGACCTCGCCCGCGCTGACCTCGTTCATCCCGGGGCCGAAGACCGGCGCGACGAAGACCGTGCCGGTGAAGGTTTCGGGGCTGCCGATCTGGCCGCCGCGCTCGGACGGGGTGGTCAGCGTCATCTCCTGGGCAGGTGCGGCGGATGCGGCAAGCATCAGCGCCGCCGCGAGTATGGGCGTCTTCATCCGTGTCGTCTCCGTGTTGGGCTTGTGCAAGGCGGACCCGCCCCCCGCGGTCGGGGCGCGGGTCCGCGGCGTCACGCGAGGTGGGTTTCGAAGAAGGCCTGAAGGCGGTCGAAGGGGATGACGTCCTTGCGGTCGTAGAGGTCGCAGTGATTGGCGCCCTCGATGATCACCAGTTCCTTGGGCGCGCGCGCGGCGGCATGGGCATCCTCGCTGAAATAGCGCGAATGCGCCTCGGACCCGGCGATGATCAGCGCTGGGCGCGGCGAGATCTCGTGGATGTAGCCAAGCTGGGGCATGTTCATGAAGGACATGGCCGAGGTGACGTTCCAGCCGCCGTTCGAGTTCAGCGAGCGCGGGTGATAGCCGCGATCCGTCTTGTAATAGGCATGGTACATGGCGATCACCGGGTTATCGATGCCCTCGAGCGTGTCGGGCAGACCGCCCGCCAGCTTCGGGGCCTGGTCCGAGGCCGCGTCTTCCCAGCGTTGCAGGCTCATCGCGGTCAGCGCCTCGGCGCGATCTTCCTCGGTCATCGCGTCGTCATAGCCGCGCGCCATCACCCGGCTCATGTCGTACATCGAGGTCACCGCCACGGCCTTGACCCGCTTGTCCGGCGCGGCCGCGTTCAGCGCCATGCCGCCGAAGCCGCAGATGCCGATGATGCCGATGCGATCGCGATCCACCGCCTCCTGCAGGCCAAGCGCGTCGACCGCGGCCATGAAGTCCTCGGTGTTGATGTCGGGCGAGGCGACGTAGCGCGGCGCGCCGCCGCTCTCGCCGATGTAGGAGGGATCGAAGGCGAGGGCCGCAAAGCCGCGCTCGGCCATCTCCTGGGCATAGAGACCGGCGGCCTGTTCCTTGACGGCGCCGAAGGGACCGGCGACGGCCAGGGCGGCGAGCGGCGCGGCACCGCGGTCCTTCGGCAGGTAGAGGTCGCCGACCAGCGCGATGCCGTAGCGGTTGGTGAAGCCGATCTTGCGGTGCTCGACCCGGTCGCTTTGCGGGAAGGTCTTGTCCCAGGCGTCGGTCGCCTGCGCCAGCGCCGCGTCGGCGCCCAGAGCGGCCAGCCCGAGCGCGGCGGCACCCATGCCCGCGGACAGAAGCAGGTCGCGGCGGGCGGGATCCCGGGGATCGGTGGCGGGGGACGTGTCGGTCATGTCGTGGGCTCCGGATGGGCTGCTGTGTCTGCGCCCCAATCTGACACCGGGCCGGGCGCGGATAAGGCCGTCCGGCCTTATCGCCGGCATGAACCGAATTCATGCTTCGTCGGCGCTTTTCCTTTGCGCCGCGCCTGTTGCTGCCCCACAAGACCCGCAGGCCAGAGGAGGCTGCCATCCATGGACCGTGATCTGCTTGGCGATCTGTCGACCCTGCTCGCCGTCGCCGAAGAGGGGAACTTCACCCGCGCCGGGCACCGCCTGGGCGTGTCGCAATCCGCCGTCAGCCACGCGATCCGGCGGCTCGAGGACCGGATCGGCGTGCGGCTTCTGAACCGCAGCGCCCGCAAGGTGACGCCCACCGATGCGGGCGACCAGCTTCTCGCGACGCTGCGCCCGAGCTTCCAGCTGCTCGGCAACCGGATCGAGGAGCTGCGCACGTTGGGCGAGCGTCCCTCGGGCCTCGTGCGGGTGACCTCGGGCGCGCCGGCCACGCGCGACATCCTCTGGCCGGTGGTCTCGCAGCTGGTGCGCGACTATCCCGAGGTGCGCATCGAGATCAGCACCGAGGGGCGGCTGTCCGATCTGGCCGAGGACCGCTTCGATTGCGCGATCCGGCTGGGCGAGCACCTGAGCCCCGACATGATCGCGGTGCCGGTCGGGCCGCGGCTGGAGATGGCGGCGGTCGCCAGCGTCGACTACCTCGCGCGGCGCGGCACGCCGGTGCATCCCGACGCGCTGGAGGCCCACGACTGCCTTCTGATGCGGCACCGCGCCGACGGGCCGGTCTATGACTGGGAGTTCGAGATCGGCGGAGTCGAGGTGGTGAAGCGGCTGACCGGCCCCTTCATCCTCAACGATCCCGGGTTGGTGATGGAGGCGGTGCGGGCCGGTCACGGGATCGGCTACCTGCCGCTGCCGGACGTGCGGGCGGACCTTCTGACCGGGCGGGTGCGCCGGGTGCTTGCGGAGTTCTGCCCGCCCTTCGACGGCTATCACCTGTGCTACATGGGCCGGCGCAATGTCAGCTCGGCGATGCGGGTGCTGATCGACCGGCTGCGGGCGGCAGGATCATGACGCGGGCTCATGCAACCGCCGGCGTCGCCCCTTGGGTCCCGCTGTCATCCCGGGCACCCGGGCGATCCGTGGGACGGCGCGCGCCACCGGCCCGCAGGATCGGTGGCGCGCGCCCTGCCCCGGAGAGGTCGTCCGGTGTCGGGCATGGCCGGTCCCGGCGCCCCTGTCGCGGCCCAGGCCGGGGGGCGGCGGCTTTCGGGCAGGGCCCTGATCCGCCGGGCACCGCCGCTCGCCCTTCCCGCCTCGGCCGCCTCACGACCGGCGGCGCGGGGCTGCCCGCGGCCGTCGTCGCCCCGGCATCCCGCGCCGCAGGGGACGACCGCCGCCTGACGGGCCGTCCCGTATCCTCGGATCGGCGGCGACACGAAGCCGCCGGGGGTGCCGGCATCCGGCCGACCTGCCCCGGGGCCTGACCGCCGCCCGGTCCCCGTCCCCGTTGCCGTACGGCGGCGGTCTCAGCGTCTGCCGGGAAGCGCGGCCGCGAATTCCCCGAGATCCTCGGGAAGCTGCAGGCCGGGCACGACGGGGCGCAGTTCGCGGCGCAGGAAGTCGACGAACAGCCGCACCTTGGCCGAGACGTTGTGGCGCTGCGGGTAATGCGCGACGATGTCGGCGCTGTTGACATGGCGCGGCAGCAGCACCCGCAACCGCCCCGCGCGGACATGCCCGGCCACGTCCCATTCCGACCGCATCATGATCCCCTGCCCGGCCAGCACCCAGTCCACCGCGATCTCGCCATCGTTGGTCGACAGGTGCCCCGCGACGCGCACGCTGGTGCCATCCTCGAAGCGCCAGACATCATAGGCCGCCGTCTCCTGCCGCAGCACGATGCAGGCGTGCTGGGCGAGGTCGGCAAGACGGCGCGGGCTGCCGTGCCGTTCGAGATAGGCGGGCGAGGCGATCAGCATCCGGCGGTTGCGCAACAGCAGCGACGAGACGCTGTTGAGCGCCGTGGGCGTGCCGAAGCGGACCTGCAGGTCGAACCCGTCCTCGACCAGCCGCAGCGGCGCGTCCGACAGCACGATCTGCGCCTCGACCCCCGGATGCTGCGCCGCGAAGGCCGCGAGCGCGGGCGCGATGTACTTGCGCCCGAAGCTGAAGGTCGCGTTCACCCGCAGCAGGCCCTGCGGCTCGCCCCGCGCGGCCGCGATCTCCTGCTCGAGGCGGTCCATCCGCGCCACGACCTCGAGCGCGCCCAGCAGATAGGCCTCGCCCTCGCCGGTCAGCGCGATGCGGCGCGTGGTACGGTTCATCAGCCGCGCGCCCAGCCGGTCCTCGATCCGCGCCAGCCGCTTGCTGACCGCCGAGGCCGTCAGCCCGAGGTCCAGCGCCGCCTCGGCCAGGCTTCCGCGCCGGGCCAGCTTGACGAAGAAATGCATGTCGCTGTCGCCGCTCATCGGATCACTCCTTCCGCGAATTCACTAATGATGTGAATTCTTGGAAATTCAAAAACCTTAATTCACCAAATACGGTCCAGGGGCGGCTGGAGGGCCGCCCGCTCGACCGGCGGGCAGTGTCGAGCGGTGGGGAGGAGAGGCCCGCCGACCGCGCGCCCGCGCGCGGCTGTCCCCGGTGGGCCCACCGGGCCTCCCCGTCATCGGTTGCGCCAGGGGAGAGGCGCAGCCGCATCATAGGGAGGAAAGACATGACCATCACCATCCGGCTGGCGACAGCCCTGATCGGGGCGCTGGCCCTTGTGGCACCGACCGCGATGCCGGCCGCGGCGCAGGACGCCACAGCCTTCCCAGACAAGGCGATGAACTACATCATCCCCTTCGATGCCGGCGGGGAATCCGACGTCTCGGCGCGGTTCCAGCAAAGCGTCTGGGCCAAGCACACCGGCCATGACGTCGTGGTGCAGTACCAGCCCGGCGCCGGCGGCGCGCAGGCCTGGTCGCATCTGAACGACCTCGACGGCGACGGCTACACGGTGATGGGCATCAACCTGCCCCACACCGTGCTGCAGCCGATGGAGGGCAAGGTCGGCTACAAGACCGAAGACCTGACGCCGGTCTACTACTTCCACTACACGCCGAACGCGATCTTCGTGACCGCGGACAGCGAATACGAGACGCTGGCCCAGCTGATCGACTATGCCAAGGCCAACCCCGGCATGGTCACCTTCGCCGGTTCGGGCGCGAAATCGGCCAACAACCTTGGCCAGGCCCAGCTTGACGAGATGGCGGGGATCACCACGACCTACGTGCCGTTCTCGGGCACCGGCCCCTCGGTCACCGCGGTGCTGGGCAAGCAGACCGTCGCCGGCTTCAACTATGCCACCTCGGCGATGAGCCAGGGCGACGCGCTCAGGATGCTGGCCGTCGCCGCCGAGGAGCGGATGCCCGCCTTCCCCGACGTGCCCACGTTCAAGGAGCTGGGATACGACATCGTCGGGGGCGCCTATCGCGGCGTGGCGGTGCCCGCCTCGACGCCCGAGCCGCTGCGCCAGCGCATCTCGGACATCATCGGCGAGATCAACGCCGATCCCGAGTTCAAGAAGAAGATGGAGGACGGCGGCTTCGTGCTGACCGACATCGGCTACGGGGAGATGCCCGCCTTCATGCAGAAGATGACCGCCGAATATGCCGAGGGCGCCAAGGCGCTCGGCATCGGTCAGTAAGGCGGCGGCGGAATGGAACTGCTCGGCTATCTCGTCGACGCGCTGACGCCCTTCAACCTGGTGCTGGCGCTGGCCGGGGTGATCCTCGGCACGGTGATCGGCGCCCTGCCCGGCCTCTCGGCCACGATGGCGGTGGCCGTGCTGGTTCCGTTCACCTTCACCATGGCCCCGGCCTCGGGCCTGATCGCGCTGGGGGCCATCTATACCGGCGCGATCTATGGCGGCGCCTTCGCGGCGATCCTCGTCAACACGCCCGGCACGCCGTCGTCGATCGCCACCACCTTCGACGGCTACCCGATGGCCAAGCGCGGTGACGGCGGGCTTGCCGTCACCCTCGCGACGCTGGCCTCGGTCGCCGGCGGGCTGGTGGGGGCGCTCGCGCTTCTGTTCCTTGCGCCGCCGCTGGCCCGCGTGGCGCTGGCCTTCGGGCCGCCCGAATACTTCTGGCTGGCCATCTTCGGGCTGACGCTGATCGCGGCGCTGTCGGTGGGCAACACGCTCAAGGGGCTGATCGGCGCCTGCCTCGGCCTCCTGCTGTCGATGGTCGGGGTCGCGGTGGTCGGCGGCGACGTGCGGCTGACCGGCGACATCCCCGCCTTCCTCGGCGGGATCGACGTGACCTCGGCGCTGATCGGGCTCTACTGCGTGCCGGTGATCCTCGACCTGGTGGCGACGCCCGAGAAGCACCTGCAGATCCTTCAGGACAATCGCGGCTTTCGCCTGCGCGAGGCCTCGCGCATCGCCTGGCGCTCGCGGCTCAACGTCCTGCGCTCGTCGGTGATCGGCACGGTGATCGGGATCCTTCCCGGCGCCGGCGGCTCGATCGCGGGGCTCGTGAGCTATACCGAGGCCCGCCGCGCCTCGCCCCGATCGGCCAATTTCGGCAAGGGCGAGCCCGACGGCGTGATCGCGACCGAGGCCGCGAACAACGCCACCGTCGGCGGCGGCTTCATCCCGACGCTGGTGCTGGGCATCCCCGGCACGCCGCCCGACGCGATCATCCTCGGCGCGCTCTTGGTGCAGGGGATCAAGATCGGGCCGCAGCTGTTCACCAGCGAGGCGGGCACCGTCTACACCTTCATCTACGGACTGCTGATCGCGACGCTGCTGATGCTGCCGGCGGGTCTGCTGATCGGGCGCTATGCCTATCGCTCGGTCGCCTCGTTCCCCAAGGCGCTGCTGGTGCCGACGGTGGCCTTCCTGACCGTCATCGGGTCCTTCGCGATCCATTCCAACACCTTCGACACGCAGATGATGTTCGTGCTGGGCGTGATCGCCTGGGGGCTGAACCGGCTGGGCTTCGCCCCCTCGCCGATCGTGCTGGGGCTGGTGCTGGGCCAGATCGCCGAACAGGGCTTCGTGCAGACCTGGCTGATCGGCAGCGCCACGCACAACCTGGCCGGGATGTATTTCGGCCGCCCGATCTCGCTCGGGATCCTGTGCGCCGCGCTGGTCACGCTGTGCTATCCGTTCTGGGCCGACCGCCGCGCCCGCCGGCGCGCCGCCGCCGCAGAGATGGGAGCCGAGACCGCCGCGACGCCCGAAGCCGCGACCGAGGCCAGCCACGCCCCGGCCGCGCGGCGCGGACGCCCGCTGGGCGTCATCGCGATCGCCGTGGCGCTGGTCGCGCTGGGCGCGCTGGCCCTGCGCGCCACGCTCGGGCTCAGCCCGATGGGCGCGGTCTTCCCGCGGGCGATCTCGGTGATGCTGATCGCGCTGTCGGCGGTGCTGCTGGTCGTCGCGACGACCGGGCGGACATCGGGCTACCAGCCGCAGCCCGGCGAGTCGCACCCCCGCCGCTGGGGCCTGGCGGCGGTGTTCGGGCTGTGGGTGTTCCTGATCCCGACCCTCGGCTTCGCCGCCGCGTCGCTCGCGGCCTTCCTCGCGATGATGCTGATCGCGGAATACGAGCGGCGCGCGCCCGCGACCTGGGCTTTGCGCGTCGCGATCGCCGTCGGGGTCGTCGCCGCCTTCACCTGGCTGATGTCGGACGTGCTGCTGCTGCGGCTGCCGGCCAGCCCCTTCCTCTGAACGGGACCACATGCAGATGACACGCTACAGGATCGCCGCCATCCCCGGGGATGGCATCGGCAAGGAAGTGATCGCGGCCGGGTTGCGCGTGCTCGGGGCGCTGGCGGCGCGCGACGGCGGCTTCGCGCTCGACGTGACGGAGTTCGACTGGGGATCGGATCGCTACAAGCGCGAGGGCGCGCTGATGCCCGAGGGCGGGGCCGAGCTGCTGCGCCCGTTCGACGCGATCTTCTTCGGCGCGGTCGGCGCGCCCGACGTGCCCGACCACCTGACGCTCTGGGGCCTGCGGCTGTCGATCTGCCAGCCGCTCGACCAATATGCCAACGTCCGCCCGACCCGGATCCTGCCCGGCATCCGCAGCCCGCTGCAGGGCGTCGGTGCGGGCGACCTCGACTGGGTGATCGTGCGCGAGAATTCCGAGGGCGAATATGCCGGACAGGGCGGGCGCAGCCATCGCGGCCAGCCGCACGAGATCGCGACCGAGGTGTCGATCTTCACCCGCGCCGGGGTCGAGCGGATCATGCGCCACGCCTTCGCGCTGGCGCGCTCGCGCCCCCGCAAGCTGCTGACGGTCGTCACCAAGTCGAACGCGCAGCGCCACGGCATGGTGCTGTGGGACGAGATCGCCGCCGAGGTCGCCCGCGACTTTCCCGACGTGACCTGGGACCGGATGCTGGTCGACGCGATGACCGTGCGGATGACGATGACCCCCGGATCGCTCGACACCATCGTCGCGACCAACCTGCATGCCGACATCCTGTCCGACCTCGCCGCGGCGCTGGCCGGATCGATCGGCATCGCGCCGACCGCGAACCTCAACCCCGAGGGGCGCGCCCCCTCGATGTTCGAGCCGATCCACGGCTCTGCCTTCGACATCACCGGCAAGGGCATCGCCAACCCGGTCGCGACCTTCTGGAGCGCCGCGATGATGATCGAGCACCTGGGCGAGCCCGCCGCCGCCGCGCGCCTGATGGCCGCGGTCGAGGCCGTGACCGCCGATGCCGCCCTGCACACCCCCGACCTCGGCGGAACCGCGACGACCGATCAGGTCACCGAGGCCGTCATCGGCGCGATCCGCGCCCGCAACCAGTGAGCCCTGCCATGACCGACAACAGCCTCAGGATCGCCGTCATCCCCGGTGACGGCATCGGCAAGGAAGTCGTGCCCGAAGGCCTTCGCGTGCTCGAGGCCGCGGGGCGCAGGCACGCGATCGGGCTTTCGTTCGACCGCTTCGACTTCGCGTCCTGCGACTATTACCAGGCGCATGGCGAGATGATGCCCGATGACTGGAAGGCCCGGATCGGCGGCCATGACGCGATCTTCTTCGGCGCGGTCGGCTGGCCCGAGACGGTGCCCGACCACGTCTCGCTCTGGGGCTCGCTGATCAAGTTCCGCCGCGATTTCGACCAGTATGTCAGCCTGCGCCCGGCCCGGCTGATGCCCGGCGTGCCCTCGCCGCTGGCCGGCCGCCGCCCCGGCGACATCGACATGATGATCGTGCGCGAGAACACCGAGGGCGAATATTCCTCGATCGGGGGGCGGATGTACCCGGACACCGAGCGCGAGATCGTCGTGCAGGAGACGGTGATGAGCCGCACCGGCGTCGACCGGATCCTGCGCTACGCCTTCGACTTGGCACTGTCGCGCAGCGGCCGGCTGACATCGGCCACGAAGTCGAACGGGATCTCGATCACGATGCCCTACTGGGACGAACGCGTGGCGGAGATGGCGAAATCCTACACCGGCGTCACCGTCGACAAGTACCACATCGACATCCTGACCGCGTTCTTCGTGCTGCATCCCGACCGCTTCGACGTCGTCGTCGCCTCGAACCTCTTCGGCGACATCCTGTCCGATCTCGGGCCGGCCTGCACCGGCACGATCGGCATCGCGCCCTCGGGCAACATCAACCCCGAGCGGCGATTCCCCTCGCTGTTCGAGCCGGTCCACGGCTCGGCCCCCGACATCGCCGGCAAGGGCATCGCCAACCCGGTCGGGCAGGTCTGGGCGGGCGCGATGATGCTCGACCACCTTGGCCACCCCGAGGCGGCGGCGGCGATCCTGCGCGCGATCGAGGAGGTGCTGGCCTCGCCCGCGCATCGCACCGCCGACCTTGGCGGCAGCGCCGACACCGAGACCTGCGGCAAGGCGATCGCGGATGCGCTGGGATGAGCGGCGCGTCGGACCGCGCGCTGCTGCGCGCCCTGTTCGACGCGGCGGTCGCGGCGGCGCAGCCGGCGCGCGCCCTGCCGCCGGCGCTGCCGCCCCGGCCGGACACGGGCCGCGTCGTCGTGGTGGGCGCGGGCAAGGCGGCGGCGGCGATGGCGGCGGCGCTCGAGCAGGCCTGGGGCCCGTGCGAGGGCCTCGTGGTCACGCGCTACGGCCAGTCGGTGCCCTGTGACGGCATCCGCGTGCCCTGTGACGGCATCCGCGTGCGCGAGGCGGCGCATCCCGTCCCCGACGCCGCCGGCACCGCCGCCGCGGCCGAGATGCTGGCGCTGGCGCAGGGCCTTGGCGCCGGCGACACGATGGTCGCGCTGATCTCGGGCGGGGCCTCGTCGCTTCTGTCGCTGCCCGTCCCCGGCGTGACCGCGGCGGAGAAGGCCGCGCTCACGCAGGCGCTGCTTGCCTCGGGCGCGCCGATCGAGGCGATGAACTGCGTGCGCCGCCATGTCTCGGCGATCAAGGGCGGGCGGCTCGCCGCGGCGGCGCATCCGGCGCGGGTGGTGACGCTGCTGATCTCGGACGTGCCCGGCGACGATCCGGCCGCCATCGGCTCGGGCCCCACGGTCGGCGATCCGACGACGCTGGCCGAGGCGCGGGCGATCCTCGCGCGCCACGGCATCGATCCGCCGCCGGGCATCGCCGCCGCGCTGGCCGATCCGGCGAACGAGACGCCGCCGCCCGGCGCCCCCCGGCTGGCCGCGACCGAGACCCGCATCGTCGCCTCGCCGCAGCGCTCGCTTCTGGCGGCGGCCGCCGTCGCGACGGTGCCCTGCCACCTCTTGGGCGACGCGATCGAGGGCGAGGCGCGCGAGGTCGGCCGCGCCTTCGGCGGCCTCGCCCGTGCCGCGGCCTGCGGCCACAGCGGCTTCGCGGCGCCGTGCATCCTGCTCAGCGGCGGCGAGACCACCGTCACCCTGCGTCCCGGCGCCGAAGGCCGGGGCGGGCGCAACGTCGAGTTCCTGATGGGCCTTGCCGAGGCGATCGGCGGGATCGAGGGGATCACCGCGCTCGCCGCCGACACCGACGGCGTCGACGGCGCAGCCGAGGTCGCGGGGGCCTTCGTCGACGGCGGCACCGCCGCCCGCGCCCGCGCCGCGGGCCTGCCGCTGCCCGAGGCGATGCGCGCGCACGACGGCCACGGCCTGTTCAAGCGGCTCGGCGACCAGCTGGTCACCGGGCCGACCGGCACCAATGTGAACGACTTCCGGGCCATCCTCATCCGCTGACCCCGCCCCCGCCCCGACGTCCGCCCGGCGCGCAGGCCGCGCGCCGGACCCTTCCGTGCCGGACCCGGTCCGGCGCCCCCCGTCGCACAAGGAGCCAACCATGCGCATCATCGACATCCGCGAAGTGACCAAGCCGATCGCCTCGCCGATCCGCAACGCCTACATCGATTTCTCGAAGATGACCGCCAGCCTCGTCGCCGTCGTCACCGACCAGGTGCGCGACGGGCGACGGGTGGTGGGCTACGGCTTCAACTCGAACGGCCGCTACGGCCAGGGCGGGCTGATCCGCGAGCGGTTCCGCGACCGCGTGCTCGAGGCCAGCCCCGACAGCCTGCTGACCGAGGCCGGCGACAACCTCTGCCCGCACCGGATCTGGTCGGCGCTGATGACGAACGAGAAGCCCGGGGGCCACGGCGAACGCTCGGTCGCGGTCGGGACCATCGACATGGCGGTCTGGGACGCGGTCGCCAAGATCGCCGGACAGCCGCTGTTCCGCCTGCTGGCCGCGCAGAAGGGGCGCGAGGCCGATCCGCGGGTCTTCGTCTATGCCGCCGGCGGCTATTACTATCCCGGCAAGGACGACACCCAGCTGCGCGCCGAGATGCGCAGCTATCTCGACCGCGGCTACACGGTGGTGAAGATGAAGATCGGCGGCGCCCCCCTCGACGAGGACCGCCGCCGGATCGAGGCCGTGCTCGACGAGATCGGCACCGAGGCGCGGCTGGCCGTCGATGCCAACGGCCGGTTCGACCTCGAGACGGCGATCGCCTATGCCAGGATGCTCCGCGCCTATCCGCTGTTCTGGTACGAGGAGGCGGGCGATCCGCTGGACTACGGCCTGCAGGCGGCGCTGGCCGGGTTCTATCCCGGGCCGATGGCGACCGGCGAGAACCTCTTTTCGCACCAGGACGCGCGCAACCTGATCCGTCACGGCGGCCTGCGCCCCGACCGCGACT
The DNA here is from genome assembly GCF_037095655.1 of Frigidibacter sp. MR17.24. NCBI lineage: Bacteria > Pseudomonadati > Pseudomonadota > Alphaproteobacteria > Rhodobacterales > Paracoccaceae > Frigidibacter > Frigidibacter sp. MR17.24. Next base: position 478,979 of record NZ_JBAWKE010000001.1, on the reverse strand, counting down.
GGCTGCAGTTCGACTGCGCGCTGTCCTACGGCCTGGTCGAGTACCTGCGCACGCTCGAGGTGCTCGAGCAGGCCGGCTGGTCGCCCGCGCGCTGCATTCCGCATGGCGGGCACCAGATGTCGCTCAACATCGCGGCGGGTCTCGGGCTTGGCGGCAACGAGAGCTATCCCGATCTGTTCCAGCCCTATGGCGGCTTCCCGGACGGGGTGCGGGTCGAGGACGGCCACATCACGATGCCCGAGCTTCCGGGGATCGGCTTCGAGGGCAAGTCGGACCTGATATCGGTCATGCGCGACCTCGCGGCCTAGGCCGCATCGGTCCGGCGCCAGCGGCGTGGTGCACGGGTTTGCACGAGGGCCGGTGCAGAGCGCCCTCGGCGCGCCCCCCGCCGCGCCCGGGCCGACTCTCCGCCACGGGCCGGGCCGAGCGGACCCTTTCGGGGGGCCGCCCCATCGCCCCGCGAGCGGCAAAGACCACGGCCATGCCGCAAGGCTGTCCGGCCGGCCGCTTCAGGGCACGGCGCCGACCGGTGTCGATCGCGCGCAGCGGACGGAACGGGGCAGCCCCGGACCGCGGCCGTGACTGAGCGCCGAACCGGAGGCAGGCCTTGCGGGGTTCGGCGGCGACCCGGCTCTGATCGATCTCCCGGTGCCCCCCATGATGAGGGCAGAGGGCATCCCTGCCCTGCGGTGCCGTGTCTGGCGTCGTCTCCAAATGTGATCCGCATCTCGTGACGGGAAGCGCTCTTCGCATTTTGCGCCACAGGACTGGTCTTCGGCGCCTCGTCTCCCGGTTTTCCGGGCGTCTAGATCATGCGTCGGGCCACCCTCTCCGGCCGGACGCGGCCAACGCCCGGGCAGTTTCGCAAACGCTTGCGCCCGGCGTGGCGGTCCATGCCGTGATCGAGCCATGACGCATCCGCCCCAACCCGATGTCGACAGGGCGAGGGATGGCAAGCTGGTGCGCCCGCCGCCGCTTCCGACGCAGCGGGCGTCTCCGGCCTGTCTCGGCCCCACTCCGGGTCGCCGACGCGCGCGCGCCCAGCGTCTTCGCGTCGCGTTGCCCTGACGTCTTCGCCGGTTGCGCGCCTTGCAGACCGTCCTCCAGACCGGACGCGTCGAGGGTGACCGCCTCTGGGCTCGCACCGCCCCGCTGATCGCGACCGCGATGATCCATGGTGACGCGCCATCCAAGGGTCCGAAGGCGACCCTCGCCGCGATCGCCGCCACGCACCGCGAGCTATGCCCCCCCGGACGATGCGCGGCGCCAGCGCGAGAGCGAAACGCTTTCCCGCTGTCCTCGCGCGCCTGCGGTCGGGCCAGCCGGGCGCCGTATCGTGGCCGTGCCCCCTGTCGCGCAGCCGCTCTGGGTCGTGACTGCCCGTCGCAGACACGTTTCCGAACGCCGACCGATCCGGGCGCTCCGGCGCGCCGGGCGGTCGCGTGCCGCACCGGGGGCCCGCATCCGACCGGGCCGGTCGCGGCGACGGGTTTGCCGACCCCAAATGCCTGGCGCAATTGCAGAAGGCGCCGCACGATGGTGCAGCGCCTTCAGGGAATTCATGGTGGGTGATGAGGGATTTGAACCCCCGACATCTTCGATGTGAACGAAGCGCTCTACCACTGAGCTAATCACCCGGTAGCGGGGGTATTAGCGGCAGACAGCCGGGGCTGCAAGAGGTCCCTGCAGGATTCTTTCGCTTGCCCCTCGGGCAGCGCGACAGGCCCCGCATCGACCGGCACCGGGCGATGTCGGCCGCCTTCTCGGCGCCCCCGCGGGGCGCCTGTGCCACCAAAGCCCGCCGTCGGCGCGCAGGCCCGGCAGACCAGGAATTTGGCCCGGATCACGGCACGGCAGGGGGCTTGATGCCCCTGCCCCTGCGCGTTCGGCGCGGCGTCGGACGCGGCGCGGCGAGCGTCCGCGCCCGGGACCCGAGCGCCGCCTCTGGACCATCGCGGCCCGGATGCCGACCCCGCGTCGGCACCGGTCGCCGCGGAAGGCGGCGCCGCGTCGCCCGCGGCGGGGGCCGGGCGGCAGCGCCTGCCCGGCCCGGAGGCGCGCAGCAAAAAGGGCGCCCGGGGGCGCCCTTTCCTGTCGATGGTGCCGGCGTCAGTGCGCCGTGGCGCCCGGCGCGTCGGGCTTGGCGGCGGCGCGGGCCAGCGCGGCGGCCTCCTCGGCCGCCTCGTCCCATTCGATCGCCTCGGGCTGGCGCACCAGCGCGCGGGCCAGAACCTCGCGCACATGGGTCACCGGCACGATCTCCAGCCCCTGCTTCACGCTGTCGGGCAGCTCGGGCAGGTCCTTGGCGTTCTCCTCGGGGATGAACACCGTGGTGATGCCGCCGCGCAGCGCCGCCAGCAGCTTCTCCTTCAGCCCGCCGATCGCCATGGCGTTGCCGCGCAGGCTGACCTCGCCGGTCATGGCGATGTCCTTGCGCACCGGGATCCCGGTCAGGACCGAGACGATCGAGGTCACCATCGCGAGGCCGGCCGAGGGGCCGTCCTTCGGCGTCGCGCCGTCCGGCACGTGGACGTGGATGTCGATCGCGTCGAACTTCGGCGGCTTGACCCCGATCGAGGGCGCGATCGAGCGCACGTAGCTCGACGCCGCATCGATCGATTCCTTCATCACGTCGCCCAGTTTCCCGGTCGTCTTCATCCGGCCCTTGCCCGGCAGCTTCAGCGCCTCGATCTGCAGCAGGTCACCGCCCACCGAGGTCCAGGCAAGCCCGGTCACCACGCCGACCTGGTCCTCTTTCTCGGCCAGGCCGTAGCGATGGCGCTTCACGCCGAGGAAGTCCTCGAGGTTCTCGGGCGTCACCGTGACCTTGTCGGCCTCCTTCTTCAGGATCTGCGTGACCGCCTTGCGCGCCAGCTTGGCCATCTCGCGCTCGAGGTTGCGCACCCCGGCCTCGCGGGTGTAGCTGCGCACGATCTCGGTCAGCGCCGCGTCCGTGACCGCGAACTCGCCCTTCTTCAGGCCGTGGTTCTTGATCTGCTTGGGCAGCAGGTGCTGCTTGGCGATCTCGAGCTTTTCCTCTTCCGTGTAGCCGGCGAGAGAGATGATCTCCATCCGGTCGAGAAGCGGCCCCGGCATGTTGTAGCTGTTGGCCGTGGTCAGGAACATCACGTTCGACAGGTCGTATTCCACCTCGAGATAGTGGTCGACGAAGGTCGCGTTCTGTTCCGGGTCCAGCACCTCGAGCATGGCGCTTGCCGGGTCTCCGCGGAAGTCCTGGCCCATCTTGTCGATCTCGTCGAGCAGGATCAGCGGGTTGGTGGTCTTGGCCTTCTTCAGCGCCTGGATGATCTTGCCGGGCATCGAGCCGATGTAGGTCCGCCGGTGGCCGCGGATCTCCGACTCGTCGCGGACACCGCCGAGCGAGATGCGGATGAACTCGCGCCCCGTGGCCTTCGCCACCGACCGGCCAAGCGAGGTCTTGCCCACGCCCGGAGGACCGACGAGGCACAGGATCGGGCCCTTGAGCTTGGTCGAGCGGGCCTGCACGGCCAGATACTCGACGATCCGCTCCTTGACCTTCTCAAGCCCGAAGTGGTCGTGGTTCAGCACGTCCTCGGCCAGCTTGAGGTCCTTCTTGACCTTGGACTTGGTGCCCCACGGCAGGCTCAGCATCCAGTCGAGGTAGTTGCGCACGACCGTGGCCTCGGCCGACATCGGCGACATCGACTTCAGCTTCTTCAGCTCGGCCGCGGCCTTGTCGGCGGCTTCCTTGCTGAACTTGGTCTTGGCGATCTTCTCCTCCAGCTCGGCGATCTCGTTCTGGCCGTCCTCGCCATCGCCCAGCTCGCGCTGGATCGCCTTCATCTGCTCGTTGAGGTAGTACTCGCGCTGGGTCTTCTCCATCTGCGACTTGACGCGGGTCTTGATCTTCTTCTCGACCTGCAGGACCGACATCTCGCCCTGCATCAGGCCATAGACCTTCTCCAGCCGCTCGGCGACGTCGAGCGTCTCCAGAAGCTCCTGCTTCTGGCCGACGTCGATCCCCAGATGGCCGGCCGACACGTCGGCAAGCTTGGCCGGGTCGCGCGCCTCGGCGACGGCGGTCAGCGCCTCTTCGGGGATGTTCTTCTTGACCTTGGCATAGCGCTCGAACTCCTCGCCGACGGAACGCACCAGCGCGCGCACCGTGTCGGCATCGCCGTCGGTCTCGGTCAGGAATTCGGCCTTCGCCTCGAAGAACTGCTCGTTGTCGACGAACTCGGTGATCTTCACGCGCGCCCGGCCCTCGACCAGCACCTTCACGGTGCCGTCGGGCAGCTTCAGCAGCTGCAGCACGGCCGCGAGCACGCCGGTGCGATAGATGCCCTCGGCGGTCGGGTCGTCGATCGCGGGGTCGATCTGGCTCGACAGCAGGATCTGCTTGTCGTCGGCCATCACCTCCTCAAGCGCCCGCACCGATTTCTCTCGGCCCACGAACAGCGGGACCACCATGTGCGGGAAGACCACGATGTCGCGCAGCGGCAGCACCGGATAGCTGGTGGCAAGGGGTTCGTTCATGCTCAATCCTCTCTGGCAGGAGGGCAACCGGCCCCGCTTCACGGCGACCATCGGCCCTCCCCGTCTGTCCGGCTCTTCTGAACCGTCCGGTCCAATATCTGGGGGGCCGATCCCCCCGTTTCAACCGGACCCGGGCACGGGTTGTCGGCCAGAGTAGCGCCCCATCCCCCCCGTCCGCAAGCAGGACCAATCGCGCTCCCGCCGGCCGCCACCGAAGGGCCCGACACGGGGGGGGGGCGACACCGGCCCAGACACGAGGGACGACGGGGGGCCGGCGGCGGGGCCCGGCAGCGGGGCCCGGACCGGCGGGGCCGGCGGCGTCGGCGACCGCCATCGCCAAAAAAGTGATCGGCGACAGGCAAAAGCCATTTTGTCGCAGCCCCGCGATCCTGCTAAAGACGCGCCCGTACCTGTGGGGCGGGTGCGAGAATCAGGGGACGTCGGGACCGAAAGGTCCTGTCAGGGAATTGACCATGCGCGCCACACCCGGACCGCGCGAGGCCGAACGCCTCGCGCTTCTGAATGAATTCGCCGTGCTCGACACGCCGGCCGAACCCGAATTCGACGAACTCACCGCCCTCGCGGCCGAGATCTGCGGCTGCCCGGTCGCGCTGGTCTCGATGGTCGGCAGCGACCGGCAGTGGTTCAAGTCGCACCACGGCACCGACCTGCAGGAAACCGGCACCGAGTACTCGGTCTGCACGCATGCGATCCTCGGGCCGGACCTGCTGCAGATCCCCGACACCCACCTCGATCCGCGCACCGCGGACAATCCCTTCGTGGGCACCGGCGGCACCTTGCGGTTCTACGCCGGCCAACCCCTGGTCTCGTCCGAGGGGCTGGCGCTGGGAACGCTGTGCGTGCTCGACCACGAGCCGCGCCGGCTCACCGATTTCCAGACCCGGGCGCTCGGGATCCTGTCGCGCCAGGTCATGGCCCAGCTCGAGCTGCGCCGCGCGCTCGCGCTCAAGGACACGATGGCGCGCGAGGTCGACCACCGGGTGAAGAACTCGCTGCAGCAGATCTCGTCGCTGATGCGGATGCAGGAGGCGGCCGTCGACCCGCTGGCCCGCCCCGCGATCGCCGCCGCGCGCCAGCGCATCGGCGCCGTCGCCCGCGTCCATGCCGAGATGCAGAAGACCAGCACCGGGCTGCTGCCGCTGGCCGATTTCCTCGACCACCTGACCGGGGACCTGTCGGAAAGCCTCGGCGGCAACCTCACGCTCGCCACCACCGGCCCCAACCTCGAGGTGCCGGTGGCGCTGGCCTCGGCTCTCGCGATCATCGTCAACGAATTCGTCGCCAACTCGATCAAGCACGGCTTCCCCGACGGGCGCGACGGCCGCGTCAGCATCGAGTGGTCGACGGTCGAGGGCGGCGGGCTGTCGTTCCACTTCGCCGATGACGGCATCGGCCACGAGGAGGGCACGCGCCCCGGTCTCGGCAGCCGGCTGATGCTGGCCTCGGCGATGCAACTCGGCGCCGCCTACGAGACCCGCAGCCGCCCCGGCGAGGGCACCTGGGTGCGCCTGCACCTGCCCGCCGCCGCGCTCGCCTCCACCCACGCCGCCTGATCCGCGCGGGCTGACCTGCCCGACCCGCACGGCCCGACCCGAACGGCCCAGACCGCGAAGCCCGGCCGCCGGCAAGCGCCTCCGCGGCCCCGGCGCGGCCCCGGGCGCGCCCCCGGCGCGGCGGGCCATGCAGCCGCGGCATGGCCGGGTTGCGCCCGGCGCCGCGGGCCTGCCGGCGTCGATTGCGGGGGTCAGGACGGCCCCCTAGGGTCCCCCCGAGAGACGAGTCGGGGGGACCCCATGGCCATTCACGAACGCATCCGCAACCACGCCCTGCGCGACAAGGTGACCACCGCCGAGGCCGCGGCGGCGATGATCGGCGACGGCATGGTCGTCGGCATGTCGGGCTTCACCCGCGCGGGCGAGGCCAAGGCGGTGCCGCTGGCGCTGGCCGAACGGGCGAAGGCGGAGCCGCTGAAGATCACGCTGCTGACCGGCGCCTCGCTTGGCAACGACATCGACCGGCTGCTGACCGAGGCGGGGGCGCTCGCGCGGCGCATGCCGTTCCAGTCCGACGCGGGCCTGCGGCGCGCGATCAACGCGGGCGAGGTGATGTTCATCGACCAGCACCTGTCCGAAACCGTCGAACAGCTGCGCTCGCGCCAGATCCCGGGCGTCGACATCGCGGTGGTCGAGGCGGTGGCGATCCTGCCCGACGGCGGCATCGTGCCCACGACCTCGGTCGGCAACTCGGCCTCGTTCGCGATCCTCGCCGACAAGGTGATCGTCGAGCTGAACCTGAGCCAGCCGCTCTGGCTCGAGGGTCTGCACGACATCTACATCCCCCAGCGCCGCCCGGCCCGGATGCCGATCCCGGTGGTCACCTGCGACAGCCGCGTCGGCCTGCCCTACATCCCGATCCCGGCCGAGAAGATCGCCGCGATCGTGGTGACGCAGAACCACGACAGCGCCTCGACCGTCCTGCCCGCCGACCCCGAGACCGCCGCCATCGCCGGCCACCTGACCGAGCTGCTGAAGCACGAGGTCCGCGCCGGCCGGCTCGACGAGACGCTGGCGCCGCTGCAGGCGGGGATCGGCACGATCGCCAACGCGGTGATGCACGGGCTGATCGAGAGCCCCTTCCACGACCTCAGGATGTATTCCGAGGTGCTGCAGGATTCGACGTTCGAGCTGATGGATGCGGGCAAGATGACCTTCGCCTCGGGCTCGTCGATGACGCTCTCGGCCGCCTGCACCGAACGGGTGATGGCCGATTTCGCCCGCTACAAGCCGAAGCTGATCCTGCGCCCGCAAGAGATCTCGAACCACCCCGAGGTGATCCGGCGGCTGGGCATCATCGCGGTGAACACGGCGCTGGAATTCGACCTCTACGGCAACGTGAACTCAACCCATGTCGCGGGGACGCGGATGATGAACGGCATCGGCGGCTCGGGCGATTTCGCGCGCAACGCCTGGCTGTCGGTCTTCGTGACCAAGTCCACGGCCAAGGCCGGGGCGATTTCCTCGGTCGTGCCCTTCGTCAGCCATGTCGACCACACCGAGCATGACGTCGACATCCTGGTGACCGAACAGGGGCTGGCCGACCTGCGCGGCCTCGCACCCCGCGAACGCGCGCCGCTGATCATCGCCAACTGCGTCCACCCGGACTACCGCGACATGGCGCGCGATTACCTCGACCGCGCGACGGCGCGCGGCGGGCACACGCCGCACCTGCTCGACGAGGCGCTCGGCTGGCACCAGCGGCTTGAAACCGCCGGCACGATGCGGCAGTGACGCGCCCTGCCCCAAAGGCAGCAGAGAACACGGCACCGGACAACACGGCGGCGGGGAACTTCGCCTCCGCCCCGCGGTTGGCCGGATGACGCAAACGACGCGAGTCCCCCCTTGCCCGATCCCTCCCCACCCGAACCGGTCCCTGCCCGCGCAGACCGACGCGCCGACCGCCCCTCCGATCGCCCCGGGGTCCGTGGCGAGGACGGTGCCGAAAGCTGCGCCGCCGACCGGCCGGGCGCCGGCCCGGATGCGCTGCCCGATGACGGCGACCCGCGCGAGGGCGGCGACGCGCCCGAGGGCCTTGGCGGCGTGCTCGACCGGCTGCGCGGGCTGGGTGGCGAACACAGCGTCAGCATCGGGCGGGTGATGGACCGCCTCGGCACGGCCTCGTTCACGCCGGCGCTGGTGGTCCCGGCGGTGATCGTGGTCTCGCCGCTCAGCGGCATCCCGCTGCTGTCCTCGGTCTGCGGGCTGACGATCGCGCTGATCGCGGGGCAGATGCTGATCGGCAAGCGCGCGCTCTGGCTGCCGGGGGTGCTGCGGCGCCGGGCGGTGCCGGGGGCGCGGCTCGCCACCGCGCTGCGCTGGCTCGACCGCCCGGCCCGGTTCATCGACCGCTGGACCGGCCGCAGGCTGGGCCTGCTGGTGCACGCGCCGTTCTCGTGGCTGCTGCTGCTGGCGTGCTTCCTGTGCGGCGCGGTCATGCCGATGCTCGAGCTGGTGCCCTTCAGCTCGTCGATTCTCGGCAGCGCGGTGTCGCTGATGGCACTGGCGCTGCTGATCGGCGACGGGCTTCTCGCGCTCCTCGGCCTCGCGGCCATCGGCGGCGCGGTGACGCTGGGGCTGAACCTGCTGGTGGCCTGACCCCGCCCCCGCCTCGACTTTGCCGAAATATCCCGGGGGGCTGCGCGGCACGCGCAGCGGGGGCAGCGCCCCCTCCGCCGCCCGAGACCCCGCGCCGCGAGACCCCGCGCAGCCCGCCCCGATTCGACCTGACCTGCCCTGGCCCGACCCGGCCCGGAGCCGCTCAGAGCGGCTCGATGTCGCCCTCGGCCCTCAGCGCGTGGAACGCGGCGACGAAGGCGGCCAGCCGCCCCTCGGCGATGGCGCCGCGCAGGCCCGCCATCAGCTCCTGGTAATAGTGCAGGTTGTGCCAGGTCAGCAGCATGCCCGCGATCATCTCGCCCGCGCGGTAGACATGGTGCAGGTAGGCGCGGGAATAGCCGGTGCAGGCCGGGCAGGTGCAGGCCTCGTCGAGCGGGCGCGGATCGTCGGCATGGCGCGCGTTCTTCAGGTTCACCTGCCCGCGCCGGGTCCAGGCCTGCCCGGTGCGGCCCGACCGCGAGGGCAGAACGCAGTCCATCATGTCGATCCCGCGCTCGACCGCACCGACGATGTCGTCGGGCTTGCCCACGCCCATCAGGTAGCGCGGCTTGTCCTGCGGGAGGAAACCCGGCGCATAGTCGAGCACGCCGAACATCGCCGCCTGCCCCTCGCCGACCGCGAGCCCGCCGACGGCATAGCCGTCAAAGCCGATGCCCGTCAGCGCCGCGGCGCTCTCCTCGCGCAACGCGCGGGTGACCCCGCCCTGCATGATGCCGAACAGCGCGTGCCCGGGCCGGTCGCCGAAGGCATCGCGCGAGCGCTGCGCCCAGCGCATCGACAGGCGCATCGACTTCGCGACCTCGTCCTCGGTCGCGGGCAGCGCCGGGCATTCGTCGAAGGCCATGACGATGTCCGAGCCCAGAAGCTTCTGGATCTCCATGCTGCGCTCGGGGGAGAGGTGGTGCTTGGAGCCGTCGACATGGCTGGCGAAGGTCACGCCCTCCTCGGTCAGCTTGCGCAGGCCGGCGAGGCTCATCACCTGGAAGCCGCCCGAGTCGGTCAGGATCGGGCGCTCCCAGTTCATGAAGCGGTGCAACCCGCCCAGCCGCGCGACCCGCTCGGCCCCGGGGCGCAGCATCAGGTGATAGGTGTTGCCCAAGAGGATGTCGGCGCCGGTGGCGCGCACGCTCTCGGGCAGCATCGCCTTGACCGTGGCGGCGGTGCCGACGGGCATGAACGCCGGCGTGCGGATCTCGCCGCGGGGGGTCGAGATCACGCCGGTGCGCGCGGCGCCATCGGTCGCGTCGAGGCGGAAGCTGAAACGGTCGGTCATGGCACGGGCCCCCTTGGCGGACCCGCGCCTTCTATGACCGGGGCGCGCGCAAGGGAAGACCGGCGGAGCGGGGCTCTGCCCCGCACCCCGGGATATTTGCACAAAGTCGAGGACGAAACGCGCTCAGAACCCCAGCGCCATCCCGTCCTTGCGGCTGTCCGAGGCGCCGCGCAGCACGCCGGCCGCGCGGTCGATGCGGATCGCCTGGCTGCCGCCGATCGGCGAAGTGGCGACCTTCACCACGTGGCCGCGCGCCTCGAGGTCGCGGCGGACGGCCTCGGGCACGCCCGGTTCCACCTCGAGCGTGCCGCCGAAGGCGAAGCTGCGGGGCGCGTCCATCGCCGCCTGCAGGTCCAGGCCGCGGTCGAAGACGTTCGACAGGAACTGCGCATGGCCCGAGGCCTGGTACTGCCCGCCCATCACCCCGAAGGGCATGATCGCGTGGCCGTCCTTCATCACCATGCCGGGGATGATCGTGTGCATCGGCCGCTTCATCGGGCCAATCGCGTTCGGGTGGCCCTCGATCAGCCGGAACGAGGCGCCGCGCGAATGGAACAGCACCCCGGTGACCGGATCGAGCCGGGTCGAGCCGAAGCCGTGGAAGATCGAGTTGATGAACGAGATCGCGTTGCCCTCGGCATCGACCACGGTGAGGTAGATCGTGTCCTTGTGCTCGGGCTCGTCCCAGAGCGCGGGCGGCAGCGCCCGGTCCATGCGGATGCGCGCGCGCAGCGCGCCGATCACCTCGTCGGACAGGAGCCTGTCGGCCAGGCCCTCGCAGGCGGCGGGATCGGCGATCAGCGCGTCGCGGTGGTGATAGGCCAGCTTGCCGGCCTCGGCATGCAGGTGCAGCCGGTCGGCGAGCGGCACGTCGGGGCCCAGATCGAAGCCCTCGAGGATCTTCAGGATCACCAGCGCCGCCAGCCCCTGCCCGTTCGGCGGGCATTCGTAGATGTCGTGGCCGGCATAGCCGGCGTGGATCGGATCGGTCCAGAACGCGGCATCGGTGCCGTTGGCGAAGTCCTCGGCCGTGTGCAGACCGCCAAGCGCGGCGAGATGGCCGGCCATCGCGGCGCCGGTATCGCCGCGGTAGAAGGCGGCGGCGCCGCCGGTCGCGATCTCGCGCAGGCGCAGCGCGAGCTTCGGCTGGCGGATCACCTCGCCGGGTTCGGGGGCGCGGCCGCCGGGCAGGAACACCGCGGCGGCATGGGCGTCGCCGCCGATCAGCGCGGCATTGGCGGCCCAGTCCTGCGCCACACGCGGCGTCACCGGGAAGCCCGCCTCGGCATAGTGGATCGCACGTTCGAACAGCCGCGCGAGCGGGATCGTGCCATGGTCGCGGTGCAGCAGGCACCAGGCCGAGATCGCGCCCGGCACCGTCACCGAATGCGGCGAGGTCTGCGGAATCTCGTCGCCGAGGCCGGCGGCCTTCAGCGCGGCCACGCTCGCGGCGGCGGGCGCGCGGCCCGAGCCGTTGAGCGCCTTCACCGGCCCGCCCGCGGCGGCATAGAGCGCAAAGCAGTCGCCGCCGATCCCGGTCATCAGCGGGTCGACCACGCATTGCACCGCCACCGCCGCCAGCGCCGCGTCGACGGCCTTGCCGCCGATCCCCAGGATCTCGATCCCCGCCGCGGTCGACAGCGGGTGCGAGGTGGCGATCATCGCCTGCGGGGCGATCGTCTCGGGACGGCGGGCAGAGAAGAAGTCGTGCATGGGTGGCCTCGGGCAGGGAACGGCCCCCGCATCCTCCCCGGGTGCGGCTCGACCGGGCGGGTGTCCCGCCGCGCGCGATCCTGCAACACTCGCCGCCCGGGTGCAAACGGCGCGGCATCCGCGGAACGGACGCGCCGACGACGGCGCCTCGGGCCCCTGCGCCGACGAGCCTCCGGGCCTGTGCCTTCCGAGCCCCCCTCGCGCCCGGGGGACCGTCCGGCCCGGCCGTCACGTCACAGCGGCCCCGGTCTGCGCGGTGCGGGGCCTGACGCGACGGCGCGCGCGGCTTCGCCGGAATGCCGGCCCGGCGCGCAGCGCGGTCCCGACCCGCGCCATGCGCGGCGATGGGCCCGCAACGGGCTGGTAACCGCCCCGCGGCGCCGCGGACGCCAAACGGCGCGGGGGCGGCGGGCGGCGGCCGGCTTGCCCCCCGCGTTGCCGCGCTGCCGCCGCAGTGGTCTGCGTGCAGGGGGCCGTGCCCCCGCGCGGGGGCACCAAGGGTCCGGCGCGCCCCGCTGGCGCCGGCCTTCAGCCAGCGTCGAGGATGGCCGCCGCGCGATCGCCGCGCGGCTGACTGTCGCGCATCGGGCCGCCGCTGACCAAGACGCCGCGCGTGGGGCGGACTGCCGCGTGTCGGTCTGCCGGGTGTCGGACTGCCCCACGTCGGACTGCCCCGTGTCAGCTCCTCGCGTTCCGGGCCGCCGCGTGTCGGGCCGGGACGTGTGGGCCGGCAGATGTCAGCCACCATGTCAGGGGCCGCCTTGTGCGGGCCCGTCACGCACCAGACCGCCGAGCGTGAACCGGACGCGCGTCGGGCCGTCCGCGCACCGGACCGCCCTGCACCGAACCGCCCTGCAACGAACCACCGCGCGCCCGGCGGCCGCGTGTCAGGCCGGCGCGGGATCGGTGGCGGCGCGCTCGAGGATCAGCTCGACCGGGGCGATCACGCCATCGGCGAGCGCCGCGATCATGTTGGCGATCTTCGCCGGCGCCTCGGCCCCCAGCAGGCTGCCCAGACCGGGCGGTTGCGGCCGGCCCTCGGCCTTCGCCGCCTCGAGCGCCGCGCGCATCCGCGCGAAGAACGCCTTGGCGGCCTCGGCCCGGCTCTCGAGCGCGATCACCTCGAAGCCCGCCGCCTCGGCCAGCCGCCGGTAGGTCAGCGGCGTCTCGAGGAACGAGGCGCCCGGCCCCGAGGCCCAGGGCACCGGGAAGGCGGGCTGCCCCTCGCCCAGGCGCATCACCTCGTAGACCACGAAGCGGCCGCCGGGCCTGAGCACCCGCGCCGCCTCGGCCATCACCGCCGCCTTGTCGGCGATGTTCATGCCGACGTGGAACAGCATCGCCGCGTCGAAGCTGCCCGCGTCGAACGGCAGCTCGGTCGCGCTGCCCAGCACGAAGCGCGTGCGCCCGTCGAGCCCCGCGATCACCGACAGCGCCTCGGCCACGTCGCGAAACACCGGCGTCAGCTCGATCCCCGTGACCTCGGCCGCGGTCGCCTCGGCCACGTGCCGCGCGGGCCCGCCGACGCCCGAGCCGAGATCCAGCACCCGCCCCCCCGGCGCCACCCGCAGCTCGGGGATCAGCCGCTCGGTCGCCTCGGCGCCGTTGATGTGGAACTCGTCCACCGCCCGCAGCGATGCCGCCGGCAGGCTGCCCGGGCTGCGGTCGCTCACCCCGAGGCTGCCGAGCATCCGGTCCAGCAGCCCCTCGATCGCGTAATGCGACGTGATCTCGTCCTGCCCCGCCATGGTCCCTCCTCCACGCGACATGTCCCGGGCGATGCTAGCACGGATCGCGACGCCCGCGCCGGTCAAGATCGCGGCGCCTGCGCCGGGCCCGGATCGCGGCCGGCGCAGGCGCCGGACACCGCGCGCAAGGGCGCCCCGCCCGGGGCACGGCCCCCTTTGCGGCCGAGTCCCGGCGCGCGCCGCCGGCGCCGGCCGCGGCCCGTCCCCGCCCGCCGCGACGCGCGCCGCGCCGCCCGCCACGGCGAAATGAACGGATTCCGTGCAGGAAAGCGGCGGCAGCTGCCCTTTCCTCCCCGGGAGTGGTGGCGTATAACCCGGCCCCAGTACGGCTAAGCCCGCGCCAACAGCGGGTCGCATCACCCGAGGACGGCATGACCAAGAACCCCAACGAGCAGGACGTGGCCTTCATCCAGGCGCTCGCCGAGCTTCTGAACAAGAACGAGCTGACGGAACTGGCCGTGAAGCGCGAATACGGCGAGGACGACAGCCTCGAGGTCCGCGTCGTCAAGCAGCCCGCGGTCGCCGCCGCCCCGGTCTACATGCAGGCCCCCGCCGCCGCGCCGATGGCCGCGCCCGCCGCCGCCGCCCCGGCCGCCGCCGCCGCGCCCGCCGCCGCGCCCGAGGACCCCGCCAAGCACCCCGGCGCCGTGACCTCGCCCATGGTCGGCACCGCCTACCTGTCGCCCGAGCCGGGCGCCTCGGCCTTCGTCGCCGTGGGCTCGACCGTCACCGAGGGGCAGACGCTGCTGATCGTCGAGGCGATGAAGACCATGAACCACATTCCCGCGCCCAAGGCCGGGACCGTGAAGCGCATCCTCGTCGAGGACGGGACGCCCGTCGAATACGGCGCCCCCCTGATGATCATCGAGTGAGGCTGGCCTCGTGTTCGAGAAGATCCTGATCGCGAACCGTGGCGAGATCGCGCTTCGCGTGATCCGCGCCTGCCGGGAGATGGGCATCAAGTCGGTCGCGGTGCATTCCACCGCCGACTCGGACGCGATGCACGTGCGCATGGCCGACGAGTCGGTCTGCATCGGCCCGCCCTCGTCGTCGCAAAGCTACCTGTCGATCCCGGCGATCATCTCGGCCTGCGAGATCACCGGGGCCGAGGCGATCCACCCGGGCTACGGCTTCCTGTCCGAAAACGCGAGCTTCGTGCAGGCGCTGGAAGACCACGACATCGCCTTCATCGGCCCGACCGCGGAACACATCCGCATCATGGGCGACAAGATCACCGCCAAGGACACGATGAAGCGCCTGGGCGTGCCTTGCGTGCCCGGCTCGGACGGCGGCGTGGCGACGGTCGAGGAGGCGCTGACCGTGGCCGCCCAGATCGGCTACCCAGTGATCATCAAGGCCACCGCCGGCGGCGGCGGGCGCGGCATGAAGGTCGCCAAGACCGAGGCCGATCTCGAGGTCGCGTTCCGCACCGCGCGTTCGGAAGCGAAAGCCGCCTTCGGCAACGACGAAGTCTACATGGAGAAATACCTCCAGCGTCCGCGCCACATCGAGATCCAGGTCTTCGGTGACGGCAAGGGCAGCGCCGTGCATCTGGGCGAACGCGACTGCTCGCTGCAGCGCCGCCACCAGAAGGTGTTCGAGGAAGCCCCCGGCCCCTGCATCACGCCGGAACTGCGCGCGCGGATCGGCAAGACCTGCGCCGACGCGGTCGCGGCGATCAACTACATCGGCGCCGGCACGATCGAGTTCCTCTACGAGGACGGCGAGTTCTACTTCATCGAGATGAACACCCGCCTGCAGGTGGAACACCCGGTGACCGAGGGCATCTTCGGCGTCGACCTCGTGCGCGAACAGATCCGCGTCGCGGCCGGCCTGCCGATGTCCTTCGGCCAGGATGACCTGACGATCAACGGCCACGCGATCGAGGTGCGGATCAACGCCGAACGGCTGCCGAACTTCGCGCCCTGCCCGGGCAAGGTGAAGGTGTTCCACGCCCCCGGCGGCCTCGGCGTGCGGATGGATTCGGCGCTTTACGCCGGCTATTCGATCCCGCCCTACTACGACAGCCTGATCGGCAAGCTGATCGTGCACGGCCGCGACCGGCCCGAGGCGCTGGCGCGTCTCAAGCGCGCGCTGGGCGAGCTGATCGTCGACGGCGTCGACACCACGGTGCCGCTGTTCGACGCGCTGCTGGAGGAGCCCGACATCCTCGCCGGCGACTACTCGATCCACTGGCTCGAAAAGTGGCTCGCCGAGGCCTTCGCCTGATCCTGCCCCGCCCGGGGCAGACCACCGCCGGGGCGCCCTGCCGCGCCCCGGCGTCCGCCGCGCCCGCGCGACGCGCGCCCCGCCGCGCCCCGGATCTCGATCCGGCCCGGGACGACGCACGATGAGCGGGCTGCCCTTCGCATTGCGCGTGCTCTCGCTCTATGCCCAGGGCACCTTCCCGATGGCGCAAAGCCGCGACGACGGCGACCTGCACGTCATCGACCCCAAGGTCCGCGGGATCCTGCCGCTCGACGGGTTCCACATCTCGCGCTCGCTCGCGCGGCGGCTGCGGCGGGGCGAGTTCACCGCCACAACCGACACCGCCTTCGAAGAGGTGGTGACGCTCTGCGCCGACCGCGACGAGACCTGGATCAACGCCACCCTGCGCGAGGTCTACACCACCGCCCACCGGCTTGGCCGGGCGCATTCGCTCGAGGTCTGGCAGGACGGCCGGCTGGTCGGCGGCACCTTCGGCATCAGCCAGGGCGGCGCGTTCTTCGCCGAATCGATGTTCTCGAAGAAGACCGACGCGTCGAAGGCGGCGCTGGCATGGCTGGTGCAGCGGCTGACGACGCGCGGCTACACGCTGTGCGACACCCAGTTCCTGACCCCGCACCTCGCCTCGCTCGGCGGGATCGAGATCACGCGCACCGCCTTCCGCGAACGGCTGGCGCTGGCGCTCTCGCTCGATGTCAGCTTCGGGCCCGCGGGCCGGCTCTGCCCCGCCGCCAGCCTGCTTGGCCAACCCACTCGCTGACCGGCCTTCGTGGCGGTGACGCGGGCGGGCGGCTCAGCGCGCGCAGCTCAGCGCCCAGACGTCGTAGCGGGGATTGTCCATTGCCGACAGCGCCGGGCTTGCCGCCACCATCCAGCCGTCGAACACGACCTCGCCGCGTTCGTGGATCGTCAGATGCGCATAGGCATTCGACGCCGGGTCGTTCACCGGATAGCGGCAGTCCGACAGCGTCACCTGCAGCCGGAACAGATCGCCGGTGGCGCCGACGCGCAGCGGCAGGTCCAGCGTCTCGCCCGTCACCCGGTCCAGCCCGCGCAGGATCGCCGCCGGGGCCGAGGCCACGGTCTGCGCCGCGGTGCTGTCGACCGAGCTTTCGGGCTGCAGCGCCTCGGGGGTCGAGGGCACGGCCGGCAGATCCTCGTCGTCCTGCAGCACGCTCTCGCCCGAACCGTCGCCCTCGCCCTCGGCGTCGTCCTGCGCCAGCGCCGGCAGGCCCGCGACCAGCGTGGCGATCGCCAGCGCCGCGAGGCCCGTCCTCGCCCGGTGGCCGGTCCTCACTGCGAGGCCCCGCCGCCCGTTGCAGCACCCGACGCGTCCGGCGCCGCGGCGTCGGACCCGCCGTCCGAGCTGCCCGATCCGCCGACAAAGCGCATCAGCAGCGACATCAGGCTGACCGCGCCCTGGGTATCGACGATCTCGCCGCCGGGCTCGATGTTCATCGGGCTGCCGCCGGGCACGATCTCGATATAGGCGCCGCCCAGCAGGCCGTCCTGCGACACCAGGATCGCGCTGTCGTCGGGCAGCTGGATGTCGTCGCGGATCGTCACGGTGGCATCGGCGAAGAAGGTCTGCGGGTTCAGCACGATCTTCGAGATCTCGCCGATCGCCACGCCCGACATCCGCACCTCGGCCCCGGGCGAGATGCCCTGCAGCGAGCGGAAGCTGGCGGTCAGGTCATACTTGCCGCCCGAGCCGCCCAGGCCCGCGCCCAGCCCCGCCCAGACGGCAAAGGCTGCAGCGGCCGCCAGCACGACGCCGCCGGTGAGGATTTCCGCCTTGGTATCGGCCATGTCGTCTTATTCCGGTTGCCAGGCTTCGTAATCGCGCCGTTCCAGCAGCTCGGGGCGCTTCAGCGACCCCGGCGGAACATAGGCGGCGAGCGTGCCGGTCAGGTTTTCCTGGTGGGGCTTTTCCCAGGGCTTGTGCACCAGGGGTGCCTGCGTCGGCGGCGTGTCCCAGGTGTGGTGCAGCCAGCCGTGCCAGTCGGGGGCGATGCGCGACCCTTCGATCTCGCCGTTGTAGATCACCCAGCGTTTCTTGCCGTCCTTGGACTGGTAATAGATGTTGCCCTGCTCGTCCTCGCCGACCTTCTGGCCGAAGCGCTTGGTGAACACCATCGTGCCGATCGTCTGGCTGTTCCACCAGGTGGCCACGCGAAGCAGGAACGACATGGGCTATCCTCCGAAGACCGTCAGCCCCTTATACAAGAGCGCCGCCCGAGGTCCAGTGCCAAGCCCGTGTCTGCCAGACCCGAGTCTGCGGCACTGCGGCACCCAGCCCCGCGCCCCGCGGATCGCGCCGAAATCCCGCCACCCTGCCCGGCGCGATTCGCGCCACCGTGCCGGGGCGCGCGCTGTCGCGCCCGGTCCCGTGCTCCCTGTGGATGTCGATCGGAGATGTCGATGCGACCGGCCCGCTGCGCCCGTGGCGCCCTCACGCGCTGCCCGCGTGCCGCCCCGGCCGCCTGCGACGGCTCGGGCTCGGGAGACGGCAGGATCTCTCTCACGGCCCATTGCCCCGCCAAGGGCTGCAAGGGCGCCGACAGGGACTGCAGGCCGGGGCAGCTGTCGGGCCGCGTCACCGCCGACCGACCGCGCCGCCCCGGCCCGCGCTGACGGTCCGGGGCGAAGCAAGGGCTCGGGCCCGGATCCAGGCCCGGATTTAGGCCCGCGCCTCGGCCCCGGTTTCGGCAGGCGGGCCCGAGGCGACCTCGGCCTCGATCTCGCGCCGGGACTTGCGCTGGCGCTCGGTCGCGGACTTCAGCTGGCCGCAGGCGGCCATGATGTCCTCGCCCCGCGGCGTGCGGATCGGGCTGGCATAGCCGGCCTTGTAGACGATGTCGGCGAAGGCCTCGATCCGCTCCCAGTCCGAGCGCTGGTAGGGCGCGCCGGGCCATTCGTTGAACGGGATCAGGTTGATCTTCGCCGGGATGCCGCGGATCAGCTTCACCAGGCGCTTCGCATCCTCGTCGCTGTCGTTGACGCCCTTCAGCATCACGTATTCGAAGGTGATGCGCTCGGAATTCGACAGCTTGGGATAGTCGCGCAGTGCGCCCAGCAGCGTCTGGATGTTCCATTTCTTGTTGATCGGCACCAGCCGGTCGCGCACCTCGTCGGTGGTGGCGTGGAAGCTGACGGCCAGCAGGCAGCCGATCTCCTCGGCGGTGCGCGCGATCTCGGGCACGATGCCCGAGGTCGAAAGCGTGATGCGCCGGCGCGACAGGCTGATGCCCTCGCCGTCCATCACCACCTTCATCGCGTCGCGCACGTTCTCGAAGTTGTAGAGCGGCTCGCCCATGCCCATCAGCACGACGTTCGACACCAGCCGCGTCTCGTCCTTGGGCGCGCCGGGCTGCGGCCACTCGCCCAGGTCGTCGCGCGCGACCAGCACCTGGCCCACGATCTCGCCCGCGGTCAGGTTGCGCACCAGCTTTTGCGTGCCGGTGTGGCAGAAGGAACAGGTCAGCGTGCAGCCGACCTGGCTGGAAATGCACAGCGTCCCGCGGGTCTCTTCGGGGATGTAGACCGCCTCGACCTCGTGGCCGCCGGCGATGCGCAGCAGGTACTTGCGGGTGCCGTCGGCCGAGACCTGGCGCGTCACCACCTCGGGCAGCGCGATCTCGAAATGCTCGGACAGCAGCGCGCGATAGTCCTTGGCCAGATTGGTCATGCCGGCGAAGTCGCGCACGCCCCAGTGATAGATCCACTGCCAGACCTGCCCCAGCCGCATCTTGGCCTGCCGCTCGGGTGTGCCGGCGGCGATCAGCGCGTCGCGCAGCTGGTCCCGGGTCAGCCCGACGATGTTCACCTTGCCGCCCTCGGGCAGCTTGCGCGGAATCGTCAGGACGTCTTGGGTGATCGGGGCCTGCGTGAGGGTGGCGGCAGCGGCCACCGGCGGGGGGCTCTGTTCGGTCATGGTCATTCCGGGCGGCGGGAGTGAAGGCCGGTATATAGGGGATTCTCGCGCGAAAAGGAAGCGCACTCCGCTCAGGCGGGCCGGCGGGCGCGGATCCAGATCCAGTCGGTGCCCCGCGGTCCGTCGAAACTGCCGCCCGCGCGGGTCGTGACCGTCTCGATCTCCCACCCGGCCGAAGCGCGGTAGAAGGCCACAAGCTCTGCCGCCGTGGGATAGCTGTAAAGCCGCCCGTGGGCGTCGCGGCCCTCGGCCACCCCCGCCTTGAAGCTTGCCACCTGCACCCCGCCGGGCCGCAGCGCCCGGAACACCCGCGCCAGAACGCCCGGCAGGTCGGCGCGCGGCACATGCAGCAGCGCGGCCCGCGCCCAGATCCCGTCAAAGGCCGCCTCGGCCGCCAGATCGCCGAAGCGCAGCACCGCGACCGCGCGCGCCTGCCCCGCCGCCCGCAGCCGCGCGGCCGCCAGCCCGGCCATCGCCACGGCCCCGTCCGTCGGATGCAGGTCGATCCCCGCGCGCAGCATCGCCAGCGCGTCATGCCCCGCGCCGCAGCCAAGCTCGAGCACGCGCGCCCCGCGCGGCAGCGCCGCGACGAAGCCGGCAAGCTCCCCGTCCGCGGCCCCGCCGGCCCGCGCGGCATGCTCGGCCGCCCGCGTCTCGTAGAACCGCAGGGTCGGATCGTCGCCGGTGCCCTGTTCGCCCCCCGTGCCGGTCATCGCCCGCCCGCCACGCAAAAGGGCGCCCCGGTGGGGGCGCCCCTTGTGACATCGATTGTCCGGGGACGGATCAGCTGGCGCAGCGCTTCGCCGCCTCGTCCATCGCGGCGGTGAAACCCATGAGCGAGAAGGTGTCCTTGGTCTGGGTCCCGCGCGAGGACCGCGCCGTCAGCACCGCCTCCGAGCCGCCCTTCAGCGCGCCGACGATCTTGGCATCCTCGTCGCGCGATCCCGACCAGGCCCATTCGCCGTCGGTGAACAGGTTGTACTTGGTGCCGCCGACCTCAAGCTCGACGGTCGAGCCGCCGGCGAACGGATAGCCGCCGGTAAAGCTGACCTCGCCCGCCGGCGCGCCGGGGCGATAGGTGATGAACAGCAGGATGTCGCCGCGCTGCACCTGCACGGCGGCGCCGTCGCGGGTGTTCACGGTCTGCTTCGGCGCCGAGACGCCCCAGCACTCCTTCGGGCTCTCCTCGACGAACACACTCCAGTCCGTCTTCGCGGCAACCCGGTTCGTGGATTCCTGCGCGAGGGCCGCGCCGGTCGATGCGCCCACCAGGCCCGTGGCCAGAACGGCGGCCGCGATCGTTCCAAATCCGGTACCCAGCGATTTCAGTGACGTCATGTGTCCCTCTGTCTTCGAAGCCTCGTTCCCGGCCGTCCCGCGCCTGCGAGCATCCGCCGGTCCGCGCTTGTGTTGCGCCTTTTCCGTGGCGGCGGCCAGTCCAACCCGATACGCACGTCCTTAGCAAACAACCCTTCGGCGTGGAAAGACGTCAGGGCGGAAAATCGCGCATGTGTGAGGGCGAAAATGAACAATCCCGACCTGCCCACCTCTCCCGCGGACGTGCCCCTGGTCGAGCTGTGGCGCGGCGGGCAGCTGGAAAGCCTGCACCGCGGCCACGCGGTGATCTGGGGCCCCGGCGGGATCGAGCACAGCTGGGGCGACCCCGAGGCGGTGATCTTCCCGCGCTCGTCGTGCAAGATGATCCAGGCGCTGCCGCTGATCGAAAGCGGCGCGGCCGATGCCGCCGGGCTGACCCCGCGCCAGCTCGCCCTCGCCTGCGCCAGCCACCAGGGCTCGGGGATGCATGTCGAGGCCGTCACCGCCTGGCTCGACGCGCTCGGCCTGGCAGAGCCCGACCTGCGCTGCGGCAGCCACCGGCCCAAGGATGACGACGAGGACCTGCGCCTGCGCCTCGCGCACGAGGCGCCGTGCCAGATCCACAACAACTGCTCGGGCAAGCACGCGGGCTTCCTGACCTGGACCCGCCATGCCGGCGCCGGCCCCGAATACACCGAGGCCGACCACCCGCTGCAACGCGCGATCCGCGCCGCCACCGAAGAGGTCACCGAAACCCCGGTGCTGGGTGTCGGCATCGACGGCTGCTCGGCGCCGAACTTCGCCACCACCGTCGCGGGCCTCGCGCGGGCCATGGCCGCCTTCGCCGCCGCCGACCCCGAGGGCGACGCCCGCGCGCGCGCCATGGCCCGGCTGACCCGGGCGATGGCCACCCACCCCGAGATGGTCGCCGGCGAGGGCCGCGCCTGCACCACGCTGATGCGGGCGATGGGCGGGCATGTCGCGATCAAGACCGGGGCCGAGGCGGTCTTCGTCGCGATCCTGCCCGAAAGCCGGCGCGGCATCGCGCTGAAGATCACCGACGGCTCGACCCGCGCCTCCGAGGCGGCGATCACGGGGCTGCTGATCCGCGCGGGCGTGCTCGACGCGCGCCACCCCGCCGTCGCCGCGCATCTGGGCACCCAGCGCAACTGGCGCGGGCTGATCACCGGCGCGATCCGCCTCGCCCCCGGCTTCGCCAGCTGACGCCACCGGCACCGGCCCCGCACGGGCCCCGCACAGCGAAAAGGGCGCCCGCGGGGGCGCCCTTTCCAGAACAGGATCCGAACCGGGACTAGTCAGCCGGCCGAGGCGGTCTCTTTCTTGCGGCCCTCGGTGTGGACCAAAAGCGGCTTGGCCGACCCGTCGACCGCATCCTCCTTGACCACGACCTCGCTCACGCCATCCAGACCCGGCAGCTCGAACATGGTGTCGAGCAGGATGTCCTCCATGATCGAGCGCAGGCCGCGGGCACCGGTCTTGCGCTTGATCGCGCGCTTGGCGATCGCCGACAGCGCGTCGTCGGTGAAGGTCAGCTTGACGCCCTCGATGTCGAACAGCCGCTGGTACTGCTTGACCAGCGCGTTCTTCGGCTCGGTCAGGATGGTGACCAGCGCGGCCTCGTCCAGATCGGTCAGCGTCGCCAGAACCGGCAGACGGCCGACGAATTCCGGGATCAGGCCGAATTTCAGCAGGTCCTCGGGCTCCAGCTCCTTGAACAGCTCGCCCACGCCGCGCGCGTCGGGATCCTTGACCTCGGCGCCGAAGCCCATGCCCGAGCCCTTGTTGCGCTGGGCGATGATCCGGTCGAGACCGGCGAAGGCGCCGCCGCAGATGAACAGGATGTTCGTCGTGTCCACCTGCAGGAATTCCTGCTGCGGATGCTTCCGGCCGCCCTGCGGCGGAACGCTTGCCACGGTGCCTTCCATGATCTTCAGCAGCGCCTGCTGCACGCCCTCGCCCGAGACGTCCCGCGTGATCGACGGGTTGTCGGACTTGCGGGTGATCTTGTCGACCTCGTCGATGTAGACGATGCCGCGCTGGGCGCGCTCGACGTTGTATTCCGACGCCTGCAGCAGCTTGAGGATGATGTTCTCGACATCCTCGCCGACATAGCCGGCCTCGGTCAGGGTCGTCGCGTCGGCCATGGTGAACGGCACGTCAAGGATGCGCGCCAGCGTCTGCGCCAGCAGCGTCTTGCCGCAGCCGGTCGGGCCGATCAGCAGGATGTTGGATTTCGCCAGCTCGATCTCGCTCGACTTGGCCGAGTGGTTGAGCCGCTTGTAGTGGTTGTGCACCGCGACCGACAGCACGCGCTTGGCATGTTCCTGGCCGATGACGTAGTCGTCCAGAACCTTGCAGATGTCGCGCGGCGTCGGCACGCCGTCGGTCGACTTCAGCCCCGAGGATTTCGTCTCCTCGCGGATGATGTCCATGCACAGCTCGACGCATTCATCGCAGATGAACACAGTCGGCCCCGCGATCAGCTTGCGCACCTCGTGCTGGCTCTTGCCGCAGAACGAGCAGTAGAGCGTGTTCTTGCTGTCGCTGCCGGAATTGTTCGCCATTCGATATCCTCTGCGGCCTGCCCCGGAGACCTGCGCCCCGGCGCCTTCCCCGGACGTGAACCGGGGGGGCTGGGCGAAAGACTAGGCCAGCCCCCCCGTCATCTCAATGTCAAAAACGCGGCGTTCTCGCGGTTATCGCTCACACGCCGCGAAACGTTACTTCGTCTCTTCGGCCTTGCCGCGATCGGCGAGGATGTCGTCGATCAGGCCCCACTCCTTGGCCTCTTCGGCCGACATGAAGTTGTCACGCTCCAGCGCCGCCTCGACCTTTTCATAGGGGTTGCCGGTGTGCTTGACGTAGATCTCGTTCAGCCGGCGCTTCAGCTTCTCGGTCTCGCGGGCGTGGATCATGATGTCGGTGGCCTGGCCCTGGTAGCCGCCCGAGGGCTGGTGGACCATGACGCGGCTGTTGGGCAGCGAGAAGCGCATGCCCTTCTCGCCCGCGGTCAGCAGCAGCGACCCCATCGAGGCCGCCTGCCCGATCACCAGCGTCGAGACCTTGGGGCGGATGTACTGCATCGTGTCGTAGATCGACAGGCCCGAGGTGACGACGCCCCCGGGCGAGTTGATGTACATCGAGATCTCTTTCGAGGGGTTCTCGGCCTCCAGGAACAGCAGCTGCGCGCAGATCAGCGTCGACATGCCGTCGTGCACCGGGCCCGACAGGAAGATGATCCGCTCCTTCAGCAGGCGCGAGTAGATGTCATAGGCCCGTTCGCCGCGGCTGGTCTGCTCGACCACCATCGGAACCAGCGTGTTCATGTAGAGATCGATGGGGTCTTTCATGCCTCAGCCTGCCTTCTTCCTGTCGCCCCGGAAAGGCTCCGGAGATGTGGTAGTCCTGTAGTCTTGAAGGAGTCTTATGCATCCGTGCGCGGAGCCGCAAGAGGTGGGGTCCGCGCATCGTGGCACGACTAGACCGGGCCCCCTGCGCGCGCAGCACCCGGGCCGCGCCGCGGCGCGGAACGGCGGCGCCCGGCGGGGCGGATCTGCCGTGGCGTCACCCGTGCCCGGCCGCCCGTGCCCGGCCGCCCGTGCCCGTCGGCGCGCCGCGGGCGCCAGGCCCTGCGCGCCAAGGCGCCCGGGGGACGGGGATCACTCCTCGATCAGCTCGCAGGCGACGGGGGCGCCGCCGGCGGCGCCCGGCACCGCCAGAAGCCCGCCCACGACCGGCAGCACGCGCCCGGCCAGCGGGCCGTCGGCAAAGCTCACCTGGCCCTCGGCCACCGAATAGCTGCCCGCGCCGGCGCCGTCCTGGGCATAGCTGCCCTCTTCGGACAGCTCGACCTCGAAGCCGGTCGCCTCCTCGCCGCACAGGTAGTAGCCGGTGACCAGATCGGCCTCGGGCGCGGCGGGCGGCGCCGCCACCGGCTGCACGGCGCCGAAATCGGCCATCAGCATCTCGGGGGCGATCAGGCTCAGCACGCCGGTCTCGTCCTGCACCTGGCACAGCGCGCCCTCGGCGCCGATCACCGTGCCCGAGGCGCCGTCGGGCGTGACCACCCCGGTGCCGCCGGCGCAGCTGTCGATCGCGGCGGCCGGCATCGCGGTCAGCGCGGCCAGCGCGAAGGCGGCGACGGCCGCAGCGGAAACAACACTCGTCTTCATCGCGCGCACCCCGGCGGAAGACCTTCGCGCAACACGCGAAGATCGATCCGTATCAAATTGAAATCAGGCGATTTCGACAGTGTATTTTTCGATGACGGTATTGGCGAGCAGCTTCTCGCACATCGCCTTCACCTCGGCCTCGGCAGCAGCCTTGTCGGTCGCGGCGAGGTCGAGCTCGATGACCTTGCCCTGCCGCACGCCCTCGACGCCGGCGAAGCCCAGCGTGCCAAGCGCATGGCGCACGGCCTCGCCCTGGGGATCGAGAACGCCGTCCTTCAGCATCACATGCACCCGCGCCTTCATCGGCATCGCTCCTTCGTCCAGGTCTTTAGGTTCGTTGGTCAATCAGTTGATCAGCGTGGGCTTTCCGACCTGCGCCACATTGGTGGGCAGGACGCCGAGGCGCCGCGCGACCTCGGTGTAGGGATCGGCCATCGGGCCGGCGCCCTTCTCGTGCATCGCGTCGCGGTCGAGCTTCTCGCCGGTCTTGACGTCCCAAAGCCGACAGCAGTCGGGGCTGATCTCGTCGGCCACGATCAGGCGCATGAAATCGCCGTCCCAGATCCGGCCGATCTCGATCTTGAAGTCCACCAGCTTGATGCCGACGCCGTAGAACACCCCCGACAGGAAGTCGTTCACCCGCAGCGCCAGCGCCACGATGTCGTCGAGATCCTGCTGGTTGGCCCAGCCGAAGGCGACGATGTATTCCTCCGACACCATCGGGTCGCCCAGATCGTCGGACTTGTAGCTGTATTCCACGATCGGGCGCGGCAGCGCGCTGCCCTCTTCCAGCCCCAGCCGCTTGGCGATGTTGCCGGCGGCGAAGTTGCGCACGATCACTTCCAGCGGGATGATCTCGACCTGGCGGATCAGCTGCTCGCGCATGTTCACCCGGCGGATGAAATGGTTCGGCACGCCGATGTTGGTCAGGCCCTGCATGAAGAATTCGGACAGGCGGTTGTTCAGCACGCCCTTGCCCTCGATCGTCTGCTTGCGATGGGGCGCGGTCTCGGCGGCGTCGTCCTTGAAGTACTGGATCAGGGTGCCGGGCTCGGGGCCCTCGTAGAGGATCTTGGCCTTGCCCTCGTACACTTTCTTGCGGCGCGGTGCCATCGGTCATCCTTTGGGTCTGGCGCCGCGGCCGGAGGGGCCGCGCGGTTCGCCCGGGACGAATGCGGCCGCTGCCCGGGCGCAAGGGTGCGGCCCGGACCGCGGCAGCAGGTCCCCGTTGGTCCCGCATATAAGTCAGCACAGGTTTCGCTGCAAGCTGCGGCTGCGGAACCGGCCCGCCGCTGCACCTGCAGCCCCGGCGCCGGCGCAGGGCGCGGCGGCTCAGCCCTGGGTGGCGGGGCGATAGATGAAGCCGTAGGTCGGGTTGACCCGGCCATAGCCCGTGGCGTTCAGCACCCGGACCGCCGACCAGTCGTTGGCCTCGGACACGTCGACGACGCGGTCGCTGGTGATGCGGTTGCGGATCCAGTTCGCCTGCGTCACCTCGATCGTGCGCGGCCCGAGCACCTCGGAGACCACGGCGACATGGCCGAGCGGCATCGCGCCGGTGGCGCGGAAGTTCAGCACCGAGCCCACCACCGGCCGGGCGCCGCGCGGATAGTCGTCGCCCGCCCGCGCCCACCAGGTGCGGGCGTTGCCGCGGATCTCGATCCCCGAGACGTCGCGGGCATAGGGCACGCACCAGATCCGGCTGCGCCCGCGCGAGCGGTCGGTCGCCTCGGAGACCGCCGCGGCCAGCTCTCGCGGCGCCATCGAGGCGACGACGACCGTCTCCGGCGCGGTGCCGCGCGCGGCGGCGGGGAGCGCGGGGACGCCCAGCGCGAGGCCGAGCCCCAGCGCGAGCCCGAGCATCGCGCCCGGTCGCCGGGCGCGTGCCGCGAGGCCCACCGTTTCACCTGCCCCGCCGATGATGCCGCTGCGGCGCGCCGTCCGCGCCGTCGATCCCTGCCCCATGCGATGTCCCCTGCCGTTCGTGCCGATCCGTCCGCCCTGGCACTTGCCGGTGCCTGCACCCGCGGGTGCCCGGGCGGTGGCGGCCGTCTGGCGGGTGTCGCGGCGTTAGGCAAACCATCGGCGCGGCGATCGGCGGGGGGTTGCGGCTTTCGCAGGGTCATCGGCAGAACGCCGCCACCCCGGGCCCGGGATGGCGGCGTTCGGACGAAAACGTGAGTTGCGGCGCCGCGGCGGGTCGTGGCACCCGCGCGCGGCCCGCGCGGCCCGCGCGGAGCTGGCGAGACGGCGCGATGGCGGCGGTCAGCCGCGGGCTTCGTCCACCACCTGGCGCATCCCGTCGAGCGGCAGGTAGCCGCGCAGCATCTGCTCGCCGATCACGAAGGTCGGCGTGCCCTGGATCTGCAGCTTGCCGGCAAGCTCGTGGTTGGCGCGGATCACCGCCTCGACCTCGGGGGTGGCCATGTGGGCGATGACCTTGGCCGGGTCGGCGCCGGCCGCGCTGGCGAGGCCGCGCAGGTTGTCTTCCGACATCTCGCCCCGGAACGAGGTGTAGAAGGCGTCCTTGACCTTGGCATAGGCCTCGGGGCCCGCGGTCTGCAGCACCGAGATCGCGAAGCGCGAGGCGGTCACCGAGTCCTCGCCCAGGATCGGGAATTCCTTGACGACATAGCGGATGTTGCCATCGGACTTCACCAGCTCCTGCACCTCGGAATGGGCCTTGCGGCAATAGCCGCAGCGGTAGTCCAGGAACTCGACCACGGTCACGTCGCCCTCGGGATTGCCGCCGACCCACGAGCCGTCGTCCTGGTAGAGCGCGGCGGAATTCGCGGCGATGATGTCGCTGTCCGAGGCCGCCTGCGCCTGCTGCTGCCGGGCCTCGAGCGCGTTCATCACCTCGATCATCACCTCGGGATTGTCGACGAGATAGCTGCGCACCTGCGCGCCGAAGGCGGCGCTTTCCTCGGGCGTCATCTGGGTGATGTCGAAGGCGGCGGCGGGGACGGCGGCGGCGGCCACCGCGGCAGTCAGCGCGGCCGAAAGGGCGATGGAGCGGAAGGTCATGGCGTTCTCCGGTCGGCGGCGGTGCCGCGGCTGGGGGGACAGGATGCGCGCGGGCGCGCGCGGGACGGAAACGGGGCAAGCTCGTGTCTGCCCCGGCATGACACGCGAGGGCAGGTGGCGCAAGGCGGTGGCGCGGGCCGGCAGGGAACGGCACCGGCCCATGGCGCCGGCCGGCGGCCCGGAACGGCAAGCCCCCCGACCGAACTGACCCCCGACCAGAATGATCCGCGGTAAGGTGGGTTAGGACCGGGCGTCCCGGCCCCGCCACGGCTTGACCTGCGGCGCCCGGGCGGGGAGAAGCGGCCCGACGGCCGGTGCGCATGGCACGGCCGAGCCTGGAGGTCGGGTATGCGGGTATCAAGACGCAGCGATGTCGATCCCTTCATCGTGATGGACGTGATGGAGGCGGCGCGGCAGGCCGAGGCCGCGGGCCGGCACGTGATCCACATGGAGGTGGGCCAGCCCGCCACCCCCGCCCCCGCCGGCGCGCGCGCCGCGCTCGCCCGCGCGATGGAGGCCGACGCGCTGGGCTATACCGTCGCGCTGGGGCTGCCGGCGCTGCGCGCGGGCATCGCCGATCTCTACCGCCGCTGGTACGGGGTCGATCTGAACCCCGAGCGGGTGGTGGTGACCGCCGGCTCCTCGGCCGCGTTCCTGCTGTCCTTCACCACGCTCTTCGATGCCGGGGACCGGGTGGCGCTGGGGGCGCCGGGATACCCGAGCTATCGCCAGATCCTGAAGGCGCTGAGCCTGACCCCGGTCGGCATCGAGACCCGGATCGAGGACCGGTTCCAGCCGACCCCCGCCGCCGTCGCCGCGGCCGAGGACATCGCAGGCCTGATCGTGGCCTCGCCCGGCAATCCCTCGGGGACGATGCTGGGGCACGACCAGCTTGCCGGGCTGATCGGCGCGGCGCAGGCCCGCGGCGCGGCCTTCGTCTCGGACGAGATCTACCACGGGCTGCAGTATGACGGCCGCGCGGTCTCGGCGCTCGAGATCTCGGACGAGGTGCACGTGATCAACTCGTTCTCGAAGTATTTCTCGATGACCGGCTGGCGGATCGGCTGGATGGTCGTGCCCGAGGCGCAGATCCGCACCGTCGAGCGGCTGGCGCAGAACATGTTCATCTGCCCGCCGCATGCGAGCCAGGTCGCCGCGCTCGGCGCGCTGGAATGCATCGACGAGCTGGAGGCGAACCGCGCCGTCTACGCCGAGAACCGGCGCCTGATGCTCGAGGGGTTGCCGAAGGCCGGGTTCGACCGGATCGCGCCGCCGGACGGGGCGTTCTACATCTATGCCGACGTCTCGCAGCTGACGACGGATTCGCGCGCCTTCGCGGCCGAGATCCTTGCTGGATGCGACGTGGCGGTGACGCCGGGGCTGGATTTCGATCCGGGGCGCGGCGCGGGCACGCTGCGGTTTTCCTATGCGCGGGCGACGGCGGACATCGCCGAGGGGCTGGCGCGGTTGCAGCGCTTCATGGCGCAGCGCGGGCAGGCGACGGGATAAGGGGCCGATCACGGCAGTTTCGCTTGGGGCGGCGCCGCGGCGCGGCTATGGTGGCGGCCGGACGGGCTGGGGCATGAACGGCAGGATTTTCGGAACATTCGTCGCGACGGCGCTGGCCGTCGCCGGCCTCGCGCAGGCTCAGGCGCAGACACGGGTGCAGGCTCAGGCTCAGGCGCAGCCCCCGGCGCAGCCCCCGGCCGCGCCGCAGGTGCCGCCGCCGGCCGGGCAGGAGCTGTCGGCGCTGGCGCGGCTCGACCCGCGGGCCTCGGGCATCGAGGACCTGGCCCCGGAAGCGGCGCCGGGGCAGACCTCGGGCCGGGCCCCGGGAAAGGTACCGGAGCGGGGGGCGGGGCAAGGCGCGATCTCGCTCAGGCTCGCGCTCAGCCAGCCGGTGCCGTTCCGCGTCTTCATGCTCGACGATCCGCCGCGGCTGGTGATGGATTTCCGCGAGGTCGCCTTCGACGGGATCGACCCCGCCGCGATCGACCGCTCGGCCCATGTGACCGCGCTGCGCTGGGGTGCGTTCCACCCCGGCTGGTCGCGGCTGGTGGCCGAGCTTGACGCGCCCTATGTCGTCGCCTCGGCCTGGCAGGAGACGGCGCCGACACGGATCAACGTCTCGCTGGTGCCAAGCGATGCCGCCGGCCTTGCCGCCGCCGCCCGCGCCCATGACAGCGAGGCCACGGCCGGGCCCTGGGCCCTGCCCGCCCCCGCCGTGATCCCCGCGCCGCATCCGCGCCAGGACGGCTCGCGCCCGCTGCGGGTGCTGATCGACCCCGGCCACGGCGGGCTCGATCCCGGGGCCGAGGCCGGCGGGCTGTCCGAGGCGCCGCTGGTGCTGGCCTTCGCGCTGCAGCTGCGCGACCTGCTGATCCGCGCCGGGATGGACGTGCAGATGACCCGGGCCGAGGACGTGTTCGTGCCGCTCGACACCCGGGTCTCGGTCGCGCGGGCCTGGGGGGCGGACCTGATGCTGTCGGTCCATGCCGACGCCATCGCCGAGGGCGAGGCGCATGGCGCGACGGTCTACCTGCTGGGCGCCGCCGCCGCCGCCGCCGGCCACACCGCCGAGGAGCTGGCCGCGCGCCACGACCGCGACGACCTGCTGGCGGGGGTGGATCTCGACGGGCATGACGACGAGGTGGCGGGGGTGCTGATGGACCTCGCGCGGGCCGAGACCGGGCCGCGGTCCGACCGGCTGGCGCAGGCGCTGGCGGCGCGGCTGAAGGCGGCGGGGCTGAGGATGCACCGCCACCCGGTGCAGCGCGCGGATTTCACCGTGCTCAAGGCGCCCGACATCCCCTCGGTGCTGCTGGAGCTGGGCTTCCTGTCCTCGCAGGAGGACCGCGCGCGCCTCGCCGACCCGGCCTGGCGCGAGCGGATGGCGCAGGCGGTGCTGGGCGCGCTCGACGACTGGGGCGCCGCCGACGCGGCCGAGGCGCGGCTGCTGCGGCAGTGAGCGCGCCGGGCGGCGATCCCCGGGGCACCTGGACCGCCCGGCCCGCCCCCTGCTGCTTCCGTGTCGGCAGGCCTGCCCGACGAGGCCGGGCACCTTCGGTCCCGCAGCCCCGCCCCGGCGCCCGATCGCCCGCGCCGGGCGCCGAGCCCTGAGAGGACAGGCGCGCCCGGCACGGGCCTGCGTCCGCGATGCCGCCCCGAGAATGACCCTCCCCCGCAGACAGACCCTTGCCCGGGTGCCGGCGCCCCCGCGGCCGCATGATCCGAGAGCCCGTCCCGCGCGCGCCGCGACGCGGGACGGGCACCGCCGCACCCGGTCGGTGGAGCGCGATGCGCAACGAAGCCGGACCCGGCATGGACCGCGGGCCGTTCCCGGGTGCTCGCCGGGGGCGGCGGCGGGCACGAGGCGGGACCGGCCCGGCCTGCCCGCCCCGGTCCTGCGGGCAGCGCAACCTCGGGGCCGCAGCGGGCTGCGGGGCCGGCGCGCCCTTGCGCTGAAACTCCGCGGCGGGCGACCGGATCTGTGACCTTGCCCGCCGCACGCTGCCCGGGGCGCGCGCGCAACCGCCGCCGCGCCGCCTCCACGCGCGCGGCCTGCTGCGCCCACGGCACCCGGTCCGCCCCGCGGCCCCCGGGGGTCGGTCCGGCGCCCCCGGATCAGGTGGGGCGCGCCATCCCGGCATTCCCTTGCGGGTTTGCGGCGCGCGGCCGCCGGCGCGGATCGGGGATCGGCACGCGCGACGGGCTGCCGGGATCGCGCGGCCGGCAACGTCCGGACGGGATCCTGCCGAGGGGGCGCGGCGGGCTGACGGGGAGTTGCTTTGACCGGGGCCGCGGCGCTCTGTATAGGTCGGCCACCCAAGCCCGGAGGCCACCCCCCCGTGACCCGTTTTCTGCTGAACATCGTCGGCGCCCTGTTCTCTCTCGTCACGCTCGGCGCGGCCTTCGCCGCGCTGTCGGTGGGCGCGGTGTTCTGGATGTATTCGCGCGACCTGCCCAGCCACGAGCAGCTCGCCCAGTACAGCCCCAAGACCATCAGCCGGATCTATTCCGGCGAGGGCCGCATCATCGACGAATTCGCCGAGGAACGCCGCGTCTACGTGCCGGCCGAGGACATCCCGCTGCTGGTGAAGGAAGCCTTCATCTCGGCCGAGGACAAGAATTTCTACATCCACCACGGCTTCGACGCCGGCGGCATGGCCGCGGCGCTGCTGCAGGCGGTGCAGACCCGCGGCGAGAGCGTGCGCGGCGCCTCGACCATCACCCAGCAGGTGGTGAAGAACTTCCTGCTGGATTCCAGCCGGTCGGCCGAGCGCAAGATCAAGGAGCTGATCCTGGCCACCAAGCTCGAGGAGGCGATGCCGAAGGACAAGATCCTCGAGCTGTACCTCAACGAGATCTTCCTGGGGCAGAACGCCTATGGCGTGGCGGCGGCGGCGCAGATCTACTTCAACAAGTCGCTCGCCCAGCTCGCCCCGCACGAGGCGGCGATGCTGGCCTCGATGCCGCAGTCGCCGTCGAACTTCCACCCGGTGCGCAACCATGACCGGCTGCTGGCGCGGCGCAACTATGTGCTGCGCGAGATGGAGCAGAACGGCTATCTCGACGAGCCGACCTATGCGCGCGAGGTGGCGATGCCGATCCGCTCGGTGCAGGGCGGCGACTTCCCGGCCTTCCGTGAGCAGCTGCCGCCGCGCAACTACTTCACCGACGAGATCCGCCGCCAGCTGTCGCGCAGCTTCGGCCAGGACGAGTTCTTCGGCGGCGGCCTGTCGATCCGCGCGACGATGGACCCCGAGATGCAGGACGTCGCCGCGCAGTCGCTGCAGTCGGCGCTGGAGAAGATCGACCGCAACCGCGGCGTCTGGCGCGGCACCGGGATCACCCTGCCGGCCGAGGCGCTGACCACCGAGGACGGCTGGCGCGACGCGCTGCAGGCCTCGGGCGCGCCGCGCGACGTCGAGGGGTGGTTCCCCGCCGTGGTGCTGTCGCTGGGGCGCAGCGACGCGACGCTGGGCGTCGAGGGCTTCCGCGAGACGGTGACCATCCCGGCCGAGGACGTGACCTGGGCCCGCAAGCGCCTTGCCGACGGCTCGCTCGGGCCGCGCGCGAACCAGGTCAGCGACCTCGTCGACGTGGGCGACGTGGTGCTGGTGCGGCGGATGACCCGCGACGACGACGGCAGCCTGATCCGCTGGACCCTGCGCCAGGTGCCCGAGGTCGAGGGCGCGTTCATGGCGATGGACGTGCAGACCGGCCGCGTCGTGGCGATGCAGGGCGGCTTCTCGTACCAGTCCTCGGTCTTCAACCGCGCCACCCAGGCCGAGCGTCAGCCGGGCTCGTCCTTCAAGCCCTTCGTCTATGCCGCGGCGCTCGATTCGGGCTTCACCCCGGCGACGATCGTGGTCGACGCCCCGATCGAGGTCGACACGCCGCAGGGGATGTGGCGGCCCAAGAACGCCTCGAACAAGTACTACGGCCCGACGCCGATGCGCACCGGGATCGAGCAGTCGCGCAACCTGATGACGATCCGGATCGCGCAGGAGATCGGCATGGACACCGTCGCGCGCTATGCCGAGCGCTTCGGGGTCTACAGCCCGATGAAGCCGTTCCTGGCCAATGCGCTGGGCTCGCAGGAGACGACGCTCTACCAGATGGTGGCGGCCTACGCGATGTTCGCCAACGGCGGCGAGCGGGTCGAGCCGACGCTGGTCGACCGGGTGCAGGACCGCTGGGGCCGCACCGTCTACCGCCACGACCAGCGGATCTGCGAGACCTGCGCCGCGGAGACCCTGCCCGCCGGCCAGCCGCCGCGCATCGACTCGAACCGCGAGCGGGTGATGAACGCCATCACCGCCTACCAGCTGACCTCGATGATGGAGGGGGTTGTGCAGCGCGGCACGGCGCGCGGCATCCACCTGCCGGTGCCGATCGCGGGCAAGACCGGCACCACAAACGATGCCAAGGACGTCTGGTTCATCGGCTTCTCGTCGAACCTCGTCGCGGGCTGCTACATCGGCTACGACAACCCCCGCTCGCTCGGCCGCGCCGGCGGCGGCTCGACCTGCGGGCCGGTGTTCCAGGAATTCATGGAACAGGCGATCAAGAAATACGGCGGCGGCCGCTTCGCGGTGCCGCCCGGCGGCTACTTCGTGAAGATCGACCGCTTCACCGGCGCGCGCCTGCCCGACAATGCCAGCGGCCCGAACGTCGTGGCCGAGTACTTCCGCGAGGGCGCCGACCCGTTCGGCATGATCGGCTCCTATGTCGACGGCGGCTTCGCCATGGGCCAGAACCTGCCGCTCTATGGCTATGGCGAGACCGGCGGCGGCGGCGAGGGCCGCACCGTCACCACCTCGTCCGGGCGCCAGGCCGTGATCCCCGGCAAGGCCAATTTCGGCACGCTCAGCTCGGGCGGGCTTTACTGACACCGGCGTCGAGGGGGCGCCGCCCCCGCCCCTGCGGGGCCCCCCGGGATATTTGGACCAACGCGAAAGCCTCATTCGCCTTGGCGCAAATATCCCCGCCGGAGGCCCTTCGGGGGCGCCGCCCGGGCCGGGCGCGCCCTTGCCCCTTTCGCCGCCAGCGTCTATGTCACGCGCTGACCATCCGAGAGGCCCGACCATGCGCACCGAGATCCAGAACATCTGCGAAGCGATCCGCAAGTCGCTGAAGCTTCTCGCCCAGCGCATGGACTGGGAGACGGCGCCGCACCGGCTGGAAGAGATGAACGCGATGATCGAGGATGGCGACCTGTGGTCGGATCCCGCACGCGCGCAAAAGCTGATGCGCGACCGCACCGCGCTGATCGGCCAGATCGAGACCTATCGCAAGATCGACAGCGGGCTGCGCGACAATGCCGAGCTGATCGAGCTGGGCGAGATGGAGGATGACCAGGAGGTCGTCGCCGAGGCCGAGGCCGCCCTGCGCGAGCTGAAGGAGTTCGCCGCGCAGCAGGAGCTTGAGGCGCTGCTGAACGGCGAGGCCGACGGCAACGACTGCTTCCTCGAGATCAACGCCGGCGCCGGTGGCACCGAGGCCTGCGACTGGGCCGAGATGCTGCAGCGGATGTACGTGCGCTGGGCGGAGAAGCGCGGTTTCACCGTCGAGCTGCAGTCCGAGGAAGCCGGGTCGGAAGCCGGGATCAAGTCGGTGGCCTACAAGGTCTCGGGTCCGAATGCCTATGGCTGGATGAAGTCGGAATCGGGCGTACACCGGCTGGTGCGGATCTCGCCCTTCGGCAAGGGCACGCGCGAGACCTCGTTCGCCAGCGTCTGGGTCTATCCGGTCGTCGACGACAACATCGAGATCGACATTCCGGCCAACGACATCCGCATCGACACCTACCGCTCGTCGGGCGCCGGCGGCCAGCACGTCAACACCACCGACTCGGCGGTGCGGATCACCCACCTTCCGACCAACATCGTCGTCACCTCGTCGATGAAGTCGCAGCACCAGAACCGCGAGGCGGCGATGAACGCCCTGAAGGCGCGGCTCTACCAGCTGGAGCTGGACCGCCGCAACGCCGAGATCAACGCCCAGCACGAGGCCAAGGGCGACGCGGGCTGGGGCAACCAGATCCGCAGCTACGTCCTGCAGCCCTACCAGATGGTCAAGGACCTGCGCACCCAGCACGAGACCTCGGACACGCAAGGCGTGCTTGACGGCGATCTCGACGCCTTCATGGCCGCGACGCTGGCGATGGACGTCTCGGGCAAGAGCCGCGCCGAGGCCACCGCCGAGGACTGAAACCCGGGCCCGGGCCGCTCGGCGGCCGGGTCATGCGGGGATCGGACCCCGCGTGCTGCGGCGCCGAGGGCCGGGGCCGGAACACCGGACGTCAGGGACAGGGGCGCCAAGCCGTAAGGCGCCGGTCGACGGATGCGAAGGGCCCCGGATCGTCTCCGGGGCCCTTCGCCGTTCCCGGTCCGGGCTATTCCGCCGCCAGCTTGCGCGGTTGCAGCATCGGCTTGAGATAGCGCCCGGTGTGGCTGCGTTCGGCCTCGGCCACCTTTTCCGGCGTGCCGGCCGCGACGATCTCGCCGCCGCCGTCACCGCCCTCGGGGCCGATGTCGATGATCCAGTCGGCGGTCTTGATCACGTCGAGGTTGTGCTCGATCACCACCACGGTGTTGCCCTGCTCGACCAGCTCGTGCAGCACCTCGAGAAGCTTGCGCACATCCTCGAAATGCAGGCCCGTCGTCGGCTCGTCGAGGATGTAGAGCGTGCGCCCCGTCGCCCGGCGCGACAGCTCCTTGGACAGCTTCACCCGCTGCGCCTCGCCCCCCGAGAGCGTCGTCGCCTGCTGGCCGACCTTGATGTAGCCCAGCCCCACATGCACCAGCGCGTCCATCTTCTCGCGGATCGAGGGGACGGCGGCGAAGAAGTCCTGCGCATCCTCGACCGTCATGTCGAGAACGTCCGAGATGCTCTTGTTCTTGAACTTGATTTCCAGCGTCTCGCGGTTGTAGCGCTTGCCCTTGCAGGTCTCGCATTCGACGTAGACGTCGGGCAGGAAGTGCATCTCGATCTTGATCACGCCGTCGCCCTGACAGGCCTCGCAGCGGCCGCCCTTGACGTTGAACGAGAACCGCCCCGGCTTGTAGCCGCGCGCCTGCGCCTCGGGCAGGCCCGCGAACCAGTCGCGGATCGGGCCGAAGGCGCCGGTATAGGTCGCGGGGTTGGACCGCGGCGTGCGGCCGATCGGGCGCTGGTCGATGTCGATGACCTTGTCGAGATGCTCGAACCCCTTGATCGTGTCGCAGGGCGCGGGCGTCTCGCGCGCGCCGTTCAGGCGCATCGCGGCGGTCTTGTAGAGCGTCTCGATCGTCAGCGTCGACTTGCCGCCGCCCGACACGCCGGTCACGCAGACGAACTTGCCCAGCGGGAAGGTCGCGGTCACGTCCTTGAGGTTGTTGCCGCAGGCGCCCTCGACCACCAGCGTCTTGCCGTTGCCCTTGCGCCGGGTCTTGGGCACCGCGATCTCGCGCGTGCCGGCAAGGTACTGGCCGGTGAGCGAGGCGGGATCGGCCTCGACCTCGGCGGGGGTGCCGTGCGCGATCACGCGGCCGCCGTGCACGCCGGCGCCGGGGCCGATGTCGAAGACGTAGTCGGCGTGGCGGATCGCATCCTCGTCATGTTCGACCACCAGCACGGTGTTGCCCTGGTCGCGCAGGTTCTTCAGCGTGGTCAGCAGCCGGTCGTTGTCGCGCTGGTGCAGCCCGATCGAGGGTTCGTCGAGCACGTAGAGCACCCCGGTCAGCCCCGAGCCGATCTGCGAGGCCAGCCGGATCCGCTGGCTTTCGCCGCCCGACAGGGTTCCCGCCGCGCGCGACAGCGTCAGGTAGTCGAGCCCGACGTTCACGAGGAACCCGAGCCGTTCGCGGATCTCCTTCAGGATCGCGCGGGCGATCTCGTTCTTCTGGTGGCTCAAGCTTTCGGGCACGGTGCCGACCCAGTCATGGGCCTCGCGGATCGACATCTCGACCACCTGCCCCACGTGCAGCCCGCCGATCTTCACCGCCAGCGCCTCGGGCTTCAGCCGATAGCCGGAACAGGCGCGGCAGGGCCGGTTGTTCTGGTAGCGCTCCATCTCCTCGCGCGACCAGGCGCTGTCGGTCTCGCGGTAGCGGCGTTCGAGGTTCGGCATGATGCCCTCGAAGCTGCGCGACACCTCGTAGACGCGGCCGCCCTCGTCGAAGCGGAACTTGATCTCCTCGCCCTTCGAGCCGTGCAGGATCAGGTCCTGCACCTCGGGCGCGAGGTCCTTCCACTTGGCCTTGCGGTCGAACTTGTAGTGCTTGGACAGCGCGTCGATGGTCTGGGTCTGGAACGGGCTTTTCGACTTGCCCCAGGGCGCGACCGCCTCGGGCAGCTTCAGCGACACGTCCGGCACCACCAGACGCTCGTCGAAGAACAGCTCCATCCCCAGCCCGTCGCAGGACGGGCAGGCCCCGAAGGGCGCGTTGAACGAGAACAGCCGCGGCTCGATCTCGGGGATCGTGAAACCCGAGACCGGGCAGGCGAATTTCTCGGAGAAGGTGATGCGCTCGGGCTCCCAGCCCTCGGGCGCGTCGGCGGGCGGCGCGAGTTCCAGAAGCGCGATGCCTTCGGCAAGGTCGAGCGCGGTGCGGAAGCTGTCGGCGAGCCGCGTCTCCATCCCCTCGCGCACGACGATGCGGTCGACCACCACGTCGATGTCGTGGCGGAACTTCTTGTCCAGCGCCGGGACATCGTCGATCTCGTGGAAGGCGCCGTCGACCTTCAGGCGCTGGTAGCCCTGCTTGCGCAGTTCGGCGATCTCCTTGCGGTACTCGCCCTTGCGGTCGCGCACGATCGGCGCGAGCAGGTAGGCGCGCGTGCCCTCGGGCAGCGCCATGGTCCGGTCGACCATGTCCTGCACCTGCTGCGCCTCGATCGGCAGGCCGGTGGCGGGGCTGAACGGCGTGCCGGCGCGGGCCCACAGCAGACGCATGTAGTCGTAGATCTCGGTGACGGTCCCCACCGTCGAGCGCGGGTTCTTCGAGGTCGTCTTCTGCTCGATCGAGATCGCGGGCGAGAGGCCCGAGATGTGGTCGACATCGGGCTTGCCCATCATGTCGAGGAACTGGCGCGCATAGGCCGAAAGGCTTTCGACATAGCGCCGCTGCCCCTCGGCATAGATCGTGTCGAAGGCGAGCGAGGACTTGCCCGACCCCGACAGCCCGGTGATCACCACGAGCTGGTCGCGGGGAATGTCGACATCGACGCCCTTGAGGTTGTGCTCGCGCGCGCCGCGCACCTCGATGAACTTCTGCTCGGCCATCCGACACCCCCGGGCTGCCCGCCGCGGGGGAGAGCGGCGGGGTCTGCGCAGATCTAGGACAGGTTCGACGAGTCTCCAACCCCGAACCGCAAACAAATAGTGAACACGCTGATCAGGGGCCGCAATCCGGGCCCTGCCGCGCCCCCGGTGCCCGGGACGGGGCCGAAGGCGCCGCGCAAAACCCGTCATTCCGCGGGGACTGCGCGGCCGGGCACAGATCGGCAGGCCGGGCGGCACCGACGGCGCGCGGGTCCGGGCCCGGCAAGTCCGCGGTGACCGGCAGCCCGGCGGTGTCGATCATCCGCACGACGGTGAGCCTTGCCCTTGCCCGTGGCGGCGCGTGCCGCCGACCGGGGCCGAGGGGATCGCGATGCAGGGCGGCGGGACCCTCCCGGTGCCGGCCGAGGGGCTGGCCGGGCTGCGGCTCGGCGGCGGCCGGATCATCGGCGTCGGTACCGCCCTGCCGGCCGCGGGCGCACGGGATCGATCCGGCACTGACAGACGTGGACGTGATCGCGCTGACTGGGGATGGCGCTGGCGGTAACCCGCCGGGCGCACACCGTGGGGGCCCCGCGGTGACGGCGGCCGGGATCGCGGCTATGCGGGCGGCGGGCGGTTCAGCCATGGCTGTCCGCAGGTGCGGGCCGGGGACGAGGTGACAGGACCCGGGGAGCTGGCGGCGGCGGGTCGGGACGGCGCGCCTGATCAAGGCGAGGCGCCGCGCGGGGCCGAGTGGTCGGACCGGGGCATCGGGCAGGAGCGGCACGGCGGCTCGCGGACCCGGGTCGACCCGACCGCACTGCGTCCATGGTCGCTCCCTTGCGCAAAGGCCGGGCTGACCGACGCGGTTGGCGCTCGACGCAGGACGCGCGCGAGGGTGGCTCCCCCGCGCCCGTCAGTCAGTGGTGTCGGGTCCGTGCTGTCGGCTCTGTCTCAGCGCAGCAGGTGGCTGGCCGAGGTATCGACGATCTCGAGCACCTTCTGGTTGCCGGCATCGACGCGGTAGGTGTCGCCCTCGACATGGTAATAGCGCCAGTTGCCGTTGACCGGCGGCAGGCCGTAGCGGGGCGGGTCCATGAGGATGTTGTGCTTGTAGACCGGGAAATCGTCGCCGATCTGGAAGGCGGGCTGATGGCGTTCGACAACGATGCGCTTGGCGCCGAGGCTGCGGGCCGGGCGGGCGTCCTCCTTGGCGATCGAGACGATGCTCAGGCTGCAATGGTCGCGGAACAGGTTCTCGGAGCTGCCGCTGCGGCAATCGCTCGAGGCGGCGGCGGGACCGGCCAGCAGGCTGGCAGGCACGAGGAGAAGGGCCGCGAAGGCGGCCGGGCGCAGCAGGGACATCGTCGGCTCCCGTAGGACGGTGGCTGGAATGCCCGGTCAACGCCCCGGCGCGTTAACGGTTCCGTGAGCCGCGAAATTCCGCCGAGCCGCCGGGGGGGGCGGCGGAGGCCCCACCGCCGGGGACCAGCGCGGCGCGCGGCAACGCGAGGCGCGTGCCCCTGTCAGCGCAAGATGCGCACCTGCCCGCCAGCGCGGGGCGGACGCGTGGCCCGTCAGTGGGCACGGCCGGCGGCGCGGGAGGCCCGCGTGCGCCGTCAGCGCGACTTGAACAACCCGCCGAGGATGCCGCGCACCAGCGTCCGCCCGGCCTGGCTGCCGAGCTGGCGCGCGAGGCTCTTGCCGAAGGTCTCGACGATGCTGTCCGAGCGGCTCGCGCGCGGCGCCCGCTTGGCCGAGGACCGGCCGACCGCCTTGCCCTCGTAGCGCCGGGCGCGGGCGAATTCGCGCTCGTCTTCGGCCTTGCGCTCCTCGGCCTCCTCGGCCTCGGCCGCGGCGCGGGCCGCGCGCTCGGCCCGGTCGCGCAGGATCTCGAAGGCCGAATCGCGGTCGACGGCGGTGGCGTATTTCGCCTGCAGCCCGGTCGCGGCGATCACGCCCGCGCGTTCGTCCGGGCTGATCGGGCCCAGCCGGCTGGCCGGGGGGCGGATCAGCGTGCGCTCGGCCATGCCCGGCACGCCCTTGGCCTGCAGGAACGAGGTCACGGCCTCGCCGGTGCCGACCTCGCGGATCGCGGTCTCGGTGTCGAAGGCGGGGTTGGCGCGGTAGTTCTGCGCCGCGCGCGCCAGCGCCTTCTGGTCCTTGGCGGTGAAGGCGCGCAGCGCGTGCTGCACCCGGTTGCCAAGCTGGCCCAGGATGTCGTCGGGCACGTCCTCGGGGTTCTGGGTGACGAAGTAGATGCCGACGCCCTTCGACCGGATCAGCC
The DNA here is from genome assembly GCF_037095655.1 of Frigidibacter sp. MR17.24. NCBI lineage: Bacteria > Pseudomonadati > Pseudomonadota > Alphaproteobacteria > Rhodobacterales > Paracoccaceae > Frigidibacter > Frigidibacter sp. MR17.24. The sequence goes on along the minus strand of NZ_JBAWKE010000001.1, from coordinate 437,800 downwards.
GGGCCACCTGCTCGACCTTGTCGACCAGCGCCTTCGGGGCATCGTCGAACAGCAGGTGCGCCTCGTCGAAGAAGAACACCAGCGTCGGGCGGTCCGGGTCGCCGACCTCGGGCAGCTCCTCGAACAGCTCCGACAGCAGCCACAGCAGGAAGGTCGCGTAAAGCCGCGGCGCCGCCATCAGCCGGTCGGCGGCCAGGATGTTGACCTGCCCGCGCCCGTCCGGCGCGCGGCGCAGCATGTCCCCGAGCGCCAGCGCCGGCTCGCCGAACAGCCGCGCCCCGCCCTCGCCCTCCAGCACCAGCAGCTGGCGCTGGATCGCGCCGACCGAGGCGGCCGAGACATTGCCGTAGCGCAGCCCGATCTCCTTGGCGTTCTGCCCGACATGGGCGAGCATCGCCTGCAGGTCCTTGAGGTCCAGCAGCGCCAGCCCCTCTTCGTCGGCGATGCGGAAGGCGATGTTCAGCACGCCCTCCTGCGCCTCGGTCAGGTCCATCAGCCGCGACAGCAGCAGCGGCCCCATCTCGGCCACGGTGGTGCGCACCGGGTGGCCCTGCTCGCCCCAGAGATCCCAGAACGCGACCGGGAAGGCGCCGTAGGACAGCGCGTAGCCGATGGTGGCCGCGCGCTCGGCGAAGGGGGCGTGCAGCTTGGCGGCGTCCGAGCCGGGCATCGCCAGCCCGGCGAGATCGCCCTTCACGTCGGCCAGGATCACCGGCACGCCGGCGGCCGAGAAGCCCTCGGCCAGCGTCTGCAGCGTCACCGTCTTGCCGGTGCCGGTGGCGCCGGCCACCAGCCCGTGGCGGTTGCCGTATTTCAGCAGCATCCGCTGCGCCTCGGCATGGCCCGCGCCGCCGCCGCCCACGAAGATCGTGGTCTCGTCGATCATTCCCGATCCGGCTTCCGTCATCGCCCCCGCCCCCATCGCGCTGCCACCCCGGGCGCCGCCCGCGCCGGCCCTTGCCGCCGCCGCGCGCCCCGCCGGCGCCGTTTCCAACGGTGCCACAATACCTTGTTAAGGCCTGCATGCCAGTCTCGGGCTGCGGGGGATGCGCGGCCTGTGCGTCCTCCGGTCTCTTCCTCCCTGTCAACTGGCCGCGTCCGGGTTTGCCGGATGCGGCTTTTTTCAGCGCCCCTGCGCATTTGCGCGCCGCGGCACCGGGCAGCCCTGCCCGGGCCACGCGGCGCTGTTGACGCAGGGGTCACGAAACCGTAACGTTCTGATCAATGACTAAGTCGGCCAGTCCGACGGGGAGAACTGATCGCGTGAAGGGGCCCCTTGCCGGGGCCCTTTTGCATTGCGGCACCGCCCTCGGGGACACCCACCTTCAGACCCGACCCGCCCTCCCACCCAGCCCGCGGCATGGCGGCCGGTCGGGCGAACGGATCAGGCGCAGGGACCAGAGGGACGGACCAGACGCACGGAAAAGTTTGGGTTTTGCGCCTGACACCTCCCGGTGCCCATGCTAGACCGCGCGTCAGACTCGTGTCTGAGGAGACGGAACAAGATGAGCGACATCACCCGCGCGCGGCTTGCGGCGACGGTTGCGGCCCTCGGGCTCGGCCTGGCGCTGCCCTTCGCCGCCATCGCGCAGACCGCCGCAGCCCCCGCGACCGACGCGCCCGCGGCGGCCGCGGACGCCCCCGCCGCCGACGCACCGGCCGAGGATGCCCCGGGCAGCACCTACATCGCCGCGACCCATGGCGACTGGCAGCAGCGCTGCGTGCACACCGAGGACGGCACCGATCCCTGCCAGCTGTTCCAGCTGCTCAAGGACGGCCAGGGCAACTCGGTCGCCGAGTTCAGCCTGTTCGGCCTGCCGCCGGGCCAGCAGGCCGTGGCCGGCGCCACGATCATGACCCCGCTGGAAACCCTGCTGACCGAGCAGGTGACCTTCCAGATCGACAACGGCGAGGCCAAGCGCTACCCGTTCACCTTCTGCGCGCCGCAGGGCTGCGTCGCCCGCGTCGGCTTCACCCAGGCCGAGATCGACGCGATGAAGAAGGGCAACAGCGCCAAGCTGGCGATCGCGCCGCTGGCCGCCCCGAACGAGCGCGTCGCGCTGAACATCTCGCTCAAGGGCTTCACCGCCGGTCTCGACGCGGTGAACGAGGCCAACAAGGATTCGGTGCTGAAGCCGCGCAACTGATCGCCCCGCACCGCGGCCGATCGGGGCGGCCCTTCGCGGGGCCGCCCCTTTTCGTGCCGGGACCCCGGGACGGATGCCTGTCGGAAGGTCGGGCGCGCCGCCGGGCCGGTCAGACGCGGCGCAGTCAGACGCGGCGCAGCGCGATCACCGCGTTCAGCCCGCCGAAGGCGAAGGCGTTCGACATCGCCACCTCGACCCGCGCCGCGCGCGCCTCGTTCGGCACGACGTCCAGCGCGCATTCCGGGTCCGCCTCCTCGTAGCCGATCGTCGGCGCGATCACGCCCTCGGTCAGCGCCATGAGGCAGGCCAGCAGCTCGACCGCGCCGGTGCCGCCGATGCAATGGCCATGCGCGGATTTCGTCGACGAGATCATCAGCCGGTCGGCATGGGTGCCGAAGGCATGGGCCACCGCCGCGCATTCGGTCTTGTCGTTCGCGGCCGTGCCGGTGCCGTGGGCATTGATGTAGCCGACCGCCGAGGGGTCGATGCGCGCGTCGCGCAGCGCGCCGATGATCGCGCGCTCGGCGCCCTGCTGGCTGGGCATGACGATGTCCGAGGCATCCGAGGACATCGCGAAGCCGATCACCTCGGCCAGGATCGCGGCGCCGCGGGCGCGGGCATGCTCGAACTCCTCGAAGACGAAGACGCCCGCGCCCTCGCCCTGGACCATGCCGTTGCGGTTGGCGCTGAACGGGCGGCAGGCGTCCTTGGACATCACCCGCAGCCCTTCCCAGGCCTTGATGCCGCCGAAGGTCAGCATCGCCTCGGAGCCGCCGGTGATCATCACCTTCGCCATCCCCGAGCGCACCATGTTGAACGCCTGCCCCATCGCGTGGTTCGACGAGGCGCAGGCGGTCGAGACGGTGAAGGCGGGCCCGCGCAGGTTCCATTCCATCGAGACGTGGCTGGCGGCGGCATTGTTCATCAGCTTCGGCACGACGAAGGGATGGACGCGGTTCTTGCCCTCTTCGTAGACCAGCCGGTAATTGTCGTCCCAGGTGTTCATGCCGCCGGCGGCGGTGCCCAGCACCACCCCGGTCTCATACCCGAGGTTGCCCGAGAACGAGAGGCCCGACTGCTCGATCGCCTGGCGCGCAGCGATCAGCGCGAACTGGGTGAAGCGGTCGTAAAGCGCGATCTGCTGGCGGTTGAAGCGGGCCTCGGGGTCGTAGCCGGTGACCTGCCCGCCGATGCGGATCGACAGGCGGTCGACATCGCGGAAGGCCAGCGGGCCGATGCCGCAGCGCCCCTCGCGGAAGCCCTCGAAGGTCGAGGCGACATCATGGCCCAGCGCGTTGATCGTGCCGGCCCCGGTAATGACGACGCGGGCCATCTCAGCCGTGCTGCTCGGCGATCAGCCCCTCGACCGCGGCGGCAATCGCCGCCACCGACGAGATGTCGAACTCCGAGGCGGTGGGGTCGTTGGCGTTGAACGGCACCGAGATGTCGAAGGCCTCCTCGATCGCGAAGATCGACTCCACCAGGCCCAGGCTGTCGATGCCAAGGCTGTCCAGCGTGGCCTCGGGCGTCACCTCGGACGGGTCCAGAACCGCCTGCTCGGCGAGGATGGCGATGATGCGGCTATGGACGTCCATGGTCTTCTCCGGGCTTTCCACGCGGCCCTGCGGCCGGTCAGTCCTTCTGGCCCAGCCTTGTAACAGCTTCTTTAAGCTCTGCCACCTGCGCGAACAGCCGCGACAGGCGGCGGATGTTCTTCCAGGCCTCGACGTGGCTTTCCATCTTGATCGCCGGATAGCCCAGCAGCACCCGGCCCGCCGGCGCGTTGGTGAAGATCTTGGTCGCCCCGCCCGCGATCACGTCGTCGCCGACGAAGATGTTGTCGGACACGCCGCACTGGCCCGCCAGCACCACCCGGTCGCCGATCCGCGACGAGCCGGCGATGCCGACCTGCCCGCACAGCAGGCAATCCTCGCCGATCTCGACGTTGTGGCCGACATGCACGAGGTTGTCGAGCTTGCTGCCGCGGCCGATCCGCGTCGCCTTGACCGTGCCGCGGTCGATCGTGGCATTGGCGCCGATCTCGACATCGTCGGCGATCTCGACCGTGCCCAGCGAATGGATCCGGGTCCAGTGCTGCTGGGCGAAGCCCGCGCGCTGGCCCAGCGTCTCGCGGATCTCCTCGACGCCGGATTTCTCGGGGGTGACGAAGGAAAAGCCGTCGCCGCCGATCACCGCGCCGGGCTGGCAGATGAAGCGCGCGCCGATCACCACCCGGGCGCCGATCTTCGCCCCCTGCAGGATCAGCGCGTCATCGCCGATCCGCGCGCCCTCGGCCACCGAGACCTGCGCCGCGATCCGCGCCCGCGCGCCGATCCGCGCGCCGGGGCCGATGACCACGAAGGGGCCGATCGCGGCGCCGTCGCCGATCTCGGCCGTGGGGTCGATGACGGCCATCGGGTGGATGCCGGGCGCGATCGCCGGGCCGGGATCGAAGGCGCGGGTCAGCCCCGCCATCGCCAGCCGCGGCCGGGTGACGAAGACCGCGGCCTCCAGCCCCAGCCCCTGCCAGTCCGCGCCGTCCCACAGCACCGCGGCCCGCGCCGCGCCCGCCGCAAGGCCCGGCGCATATTTCGGGTCCATCGCCAGCGCCACCTGATCGGCCCGCGCCGCCCCGGGTTCCGAGGCCGACGTGACGCGGATCGAGGTGTCGCCCTCGGCCCGCGCGCCAAGCGCGGCGGCGATGTCGGCGATGGTGACGGAATGCGGTTCGGTCATGGCTCGGGCCCTCCGGTCTTGCGCGGCGGGGTCGCCCCCGCCCGGCCGAGGACTTAATCGCTGGCCGAGGCGAGGACCAGACCGGCCTCCGTCAGCTCGCGGAAAATCTCGGCGTCGCGGCCGTAGATGTCGTTGCGGTACTCCATCCGCCCGCGCGGCGTCGGCCAGGCGGTGTAATAGACCAGATGCACCGGCACCGGCTCCTTCAGCGTGATCGACTGCTCCTGCCCCGAGGCGAGCACGCGCTGGAACAGGCTTTCGGGATCGTCGGACTGCTTGGCCAGCAGCTGGTAGGCGAAGTCGAAGGGCTGCTGCAGGCGGATGCAGCCGTGCGAGAAGGCGCGGACCTCCTTGAGGAACAGCGATTTCGACGGCGTGTCATGCAGATAGATGTTCCACTTGTTGGGGAACATGAACTTCACCAGCCCCAGCGCATTGCCGTCCGAGGGCGGCTGGCGCATCGCGTAGGGGAAGCTGCGCGGGGTGTAGGCGGCGAAGTTCACCGCCCCGCGCGGCACCACGCGGCCGCGGGAATCCACCAGTTCGAGATGGCTCGCCGCGTTCGGGTTGCGCTGCATCATCGGCAGGTATTCCTTGACCGTGATCGAGCGCGGCACGTGCCAGCTCGGGTTCACGACCATGTATTCCATCTCGTCCGAGAATTCGGGCGTGCGCCGGTCGGCCTGATCCATGCCGATCACCGCGACCGTCTCGAAGGTCAGCCGGCCGTCGTCGTAGATCCGGGCGGTGAAGTCGGGCAGGTTCACCCAGATATGGCGCCGGCCAAGCGTGACCCCGTTCATCCAGCGCAGCCGCTCGAGCCCCGCGACCACGGCATGCAGCCGCGCCTCGGGGCGGGCGTTGATCTGGGCGATGGTGCCGGCGCCGGCGACGCCGTCGGGCTCGAGCCCCATGTCGATCTGGAAATCCTGCACCGCGCGCAGCATCGCGTCATCGAAGACCGCAGTCGCGGTCCGGGCCAGATAGCCCTCGGCGATCAGCCGGTCGCGCAGCGCGACCACGGCCGGGCCGCGGTCGCCCCGGCGCAGCGCGCCCTCGGGCACCGCGGCGCCCCAGCCGCCGCGCGCGATCGCCTGCTCGAGATCGAGCTTGGCCTTCATCATCTGCGCGTATTCCGGCACCTGCGGCGGCAGCGCGCGCAGGAAGGCCGCGGGCTCGGCCCGGGCGAAGGCGCGCAGCAGCTCCAGCCGGTCGCGGTGCGGCACGGCGCGCACGATCTGCGGATCGACCCGTGCCGGGTTCAGCGCGCCCGAGCCGACGTCCGAGGCATAGGCGAGATAGGCGCGCGCCATCGCGACCTCGGCGCGGGCGCGGTCGCCCTCGGTGCGCACGGTGCCGAGCCGCGCGCGCAGCCCGTCGGTGTCATAGCGCGCCACCGGCAGCCCGTGCGCCCCGGCCCCGTCGAGCGCGCGCATCAGCGCCACCCGGCGCGGCGCGGCATCGGGCGCGGTGAACAGCGGCTGCCAGTCGCTTTCGGCGTAATAGGCCGCGATCGCCTCGTCCCCCGCGCCCGAGGCGGCGTCGGCAAGGCTGCGGGCGAAGGGCGTCGCCGGGCGCGACGGCGTCATCGCCACGGTCATCAGCGACTCGGGTCCCGCGGCCTGCGCCGACACCGCGGCGGTCTCGTCGCCGGCGACGGTCAGCGGCGGGATCCAAAGCTCGCTCGCCTTCGCCGGAGCGAGGGAAACAAGGCCGGCCAGCGCCGCGGAGCCCACCAGATGCCGCAGTGCGGCAGAGCGCCGACGGAACCCGGATGCCACAGTTGCACGGTTCGTCATTCGCTCCGACATGCGTCCCTCGCCCCACGGAAGTATGGAATAAACCCGAGTTTCCCGGTTCTCTCGGGAAGTGTAAATTGCACATCTTCGGGGGTCACGCGACTGTGGCGGGGCGGCCACGTTGCCCGGGAATTGAGCAGTCGCGGCACGCGATGCGCAAAATCCTGCCGATCCGCTCGTGTCATCGTGAACGAAGAGTTTTCCACAGTTGGCACACAAGCGAAGCCATGGCATAAAAACCGGGCACTTGGGGACAACTTCAGCAGAGGTCGCGCCGAACGCGACCCTGGGCGACGGGACAGGCGCTAAGCATGACACTTTTCAACTCGAACGGGATCTCGCGCCGCGGGCTCCTCGGGGTATTCGCGGCGACCGCGGCGGTCGCGGCTCCGACCTACTCCAACGCCTTCGGCTTCCTGCGCGGTGCGGGCGACGTCCGACGGGTGCGGATGTACTCGGGCCGCACCGGCGAGAGCATCGACACGATCTACTGGATCGACGGCGAGTACATCCCGGAAGCACTGGGCGAAATCAATCACTTCATGCGCGACTGGCGCAATGACAAGGTGATCAACTACGACGCCCGCAACCTTGATGTCGCCGCGGCCGCGCACCGGCTGATGGACACGTCGGAACCCTACATGATGCTGTCGGGCTACCGCTCGCCCGAGACGAACGCGATGCTGCGCTCGCGCTCGCGCGGGGTCGCCAAGCACTCGCTGCACATGAAGGGCCAGGCGGCCGACCTGCGGCTGTCGTCGCGTTCGGTCAACCAGATGTACAAGGCCGCGATGGCCTGCACCGGCGGCGGCGTCGGCAAGTACACCCGCTCGAATTTTGTGCACATGGACTGCGGCCCGGTGCGCACCTGGGGCAGCTGAGACCTCACGACCGATCACCTTCCCTCGAAGAGGCGCCGTTGTCCCCGGCGCCTTTTTCGCGTGTCGGCAAGACCCCGCGCAGCGCGCCCCGGGCCGCCGCGGCGGCCGGCCTTCGCGCCCGGCCCCGGCCTGCCGCGAGGGCGCGGCTTTCCGAGCCCCGGCGCGCGCCCTATCGTCGCGGCGACACCGAAGCGAACGGGAGGGCCCGATGCCCCTGAACTGCCACCTGATCGGCGCGCCGGTCGACAGCGGCCAGAAGCGCCCCGGCTGCCTGATGGGCCCGGCCGCCTATCGCACCGCGGGCCTTGCGCGCACGATCCGCGAGCTTGGCCACGGCTGCACCGACCGCGGCGACGCCACCCTGCCCGCGCTGCGCGAGGTCACGAGCCCGAACCCGGCCGTGCATTCGCTGGCCGAGACCGTCGGCTGGACCGAGGCGCTGGCCGCGATGGGCCAGGCCGCGCTGGCCGAGGGCGGCTTCCCGATCTTCATGGGCGGCGACCACTCGCTGTCGCTGGGCTCGGTCGCCGGGGTCGCGGCCCATGCCCATGCCGTCGGCCGGCCGCTGTTCCTGCTGTGGCTTGACGCACATTCCGATTTCCACACGCCGCTGACCACGACCTCGGGCAACCTGCACGGCACGCCGGTCGCCTACATCTCGGGGCGCGAGGGGTTCGAGGCCTTCCCGCCGTTCCCCGCCCCGATCCCGACCGAGCGCATCAGCCTGTACGGCATCCGCTCGGTCGACCCGGCCGAACATGCGGCGCTGCAGAAGACCGAGATCGACATCAACGACATGCGGGTGCTGGACGAATTCGGCATCGTGGCGCCGCTGCGCGAGTTTCTCGACGCGGTCCAGGCCGCGGACGGGATGCTGCACGTCTCGCTCGATGTCGATTTCCTCGACCCGTCGGTGGCGCCGGCGGTGGGCACGACGGTGCCGGGCGGGGCCACCTTCCGCGAGGCGCATCTGGTGATGGAACTGCTGCACGAATCGGGGCTCGTCACCTCGCTCGATCTCGTGGAGCTGAACCCGTTCCTCGACGAACGCGGCCGCACGGCGGTGCTGATGGTCGAGCTGGTGGCGAGCCTGCTGGGGCGCAAGGTCTTCGACCGGCCGACCCGCGGGTTTGTCTGAGGGCGGCGCGCGGCCGGTCGGGGCGGACCGGGGCTCTGCCCCGGGCCCCGGGATATTTGTGCAAAGTCGACACGGGGCGCCGCTTCGTCAGGCGTGGTCCGCCGCGATCAGGGCGGCCCCGATCCAACCCGTCAGGATCGAGGGCGCGTTGGTGTTGCCGCCGATCAGGGTCGGGAAGGCGGAGGCGTCGCAGACCCTGAGCCCCCCGATGCCATGGACGCGCAGGCGGTTGTCGAGGACCGAGGTCGCGGGGTCGGTGCCGATCCGGGCGGTGCAGCTGGCGTGGTAGACCGTGCCCGAGCGGGCGCGGAAATCCTCGATCAGCGCCGCGTCTTCGGTCACCTCGGGGCCGGGGCGCAGCTCGGCATCGATCAGGGCGGCGAGCGCGGGCTGGGCGGCGATGGTGCGCAGCATCTTCACCGCGGCCAGCATCTCGGCGACGTCCTCGGGGGTGGAATAGGCGTTGACGGTGATGCGCGGGGCCGCGAACGGGTCGGCCGAGCGCAGCGTGATCGTTCCGCGCGAGGTCGGGCGGCAGTTCGACAGCCCCAGCGACAGGCCCGGGAACGGATCGGGCGTCAGCACCGGCCGCTCGCCCGCGCGGGGCAGCAGCGTCGAGAACGCCTGCATGTAAAGCTGCATGTTCGGCCGCGTCATCGCCGGGTCGGTGCGGAAGAAGCCGCCGCCCTGGTTGATCGAGGCCGCGAGCGGGCCCGAGCCGGTCAGCAGCCAGCGCGCCCCGGCCAGCGCCTTGCCCCACCAGGGGCGCAGCACCTCGTTCAGGGTCGGCACCTTCATCCGCCAGGTGTAGTTCAGCCCCTGGTGGTCGTTGAGGTTGCGCCCCACCGCCGGCAGGTCGGCGATCACCGGCAGGCCGAGCGCGCGCAGCTCGGCCGCCGGGCCGAGCCCCGACAGCATCAGAAGCTGCGGCGACTGCACCGCGCCCGCCGACAGGATCACCTCGCGCCCCGCGCGCACCGTCTCGGTGCGGCCGTGGCGGCGGTATTCGACGCCGACGGCGCGGCGCCCCTCGAACAGCACCCGCGTGACCTGGGCCCCGGTCAGCACCCGCACGCCGTCGCGCGCCATCGCCGGGCGCAGGAAGGCGCGCGCCGTCGACATCCGCCGGCCCGACTTCACCGTCAGCTGGTACACCCCCGCGCCCTCCTGCCGGGCGCCGTTGAAGTCGGGGGTGGGCGCGAGTCCCGCCGTGGCGCAGGCCTCGAGGTAAGCCTGAGTCAAAGGGTGCAGATTCCGGCGGTTCGCGGAGATGTGAAGCGGCCCGCCCCGGCCGCGGTAGTCATCGGCGCCCGCCTCGTTGTCCTCGATCGCGCGATAGGCCGCGAGCGCGGCCGCGGGGCCCCAGTCGGGACCGGCCACCGCCTGCCAGTCGTCGTAATCCGAGGCATGGCCGCGGATCCAGACCATGGCGTTGATCGAGGACGAGCCCCCGAGGATGCGGCCCCGCGGCCAGTGGTCGGACTGGCAGGCCAGGCCTGGGTCGGGTTCGGCGGCAAAGCACCAATTGACCTTCGGGTCATAGAAAAGCTTTCCGTAACCCAATGGCATCGTTACGAAAAGCCTGCGGTCCGTGCCGCCCGCCTCCAGCACCAGCACCCGCGCGCGGCCGCCCGCGCTCAGCCGCTCTGCCAGCACCGAGCCGGCCGAGCCCGCGCCCACGATCACATAGTCGACGTCCATCGCATCCCCTCGCGCCCGGGGCCGGCGCCCGCGGCGGCCCGCCCCCTAGCCCCGGCCAGAGCAGCACTGCCGGGGCCACCGGCGCCCCTCTGTTTCCGACGCGCGGATGCCGCAAACGGACCAGCCGCCGGCGGGGCCACCGGCGGCGACCGGCCGGTTGCGGCCGCGGGCGCTCTGCCGCGGGTTGAAGAGCGCCGCGCGCGGGGCTACCCCTTTGACCATGCCCGCGCTTCACCCTCTCCTCACTCCCGCGCAGGCCCCGCTGGCCGTCACGATCCTCGTGCTTCCGGGAACGCGATCTCTGGCCTTCGCGGGGTTGGTCGACCCGCTGTCGCGACACGACGCCTTCGCGCTGCGCCCGGTCTCGGCGACCGGGCGGGCGGTGACGCTTGCCGACGGCAGCGAGCTGGGCGGTCTTGGCGCGCTGCGCGAGGCGGGCGGCGACTGCCTGATCGTCCTGGCCCCGCCCGGGGCCGAGGCGCGCGAGTCGGCCCGGGCCATCGCCCGCGCCTCGGCGCGGTTCGCGATCGTCGGGGCGGTGGGTGGCGGGCTTGCGCTGCTGGCGCAGGCCGGGCTGCTGGAGGGACGCACCATCGCCTGTCCGCTCGACGACGACGGCCTGCCGGCCCCCTTCGCGATCCCGGCGCGGCTGCGATTCGCCGACGGCGCGGTCCGGCTGGACGGCGACCGGCTCAGCGCCGCCTCGCCCGGGGCGGCCGCACAGCTGGCGCTCGCGCTGATCGAGGCGCGCATCGGCGCCGAGGCCGCGGCCGAGACCGCGCGGGCGCTGGGGCTTGGCCCGGCCGCCCCCGCGCCCGAGGCCGAGCCGCCCGAGACCGAGGCGCCGCGCCCCGAGGCCGCCGATCCGCGGGTGGCGGCGGCGATCGCGCGGATGCGCGCCTCGATCGCCGACCCGCCCTCCGCCGCCGAGATCGCGCGCGACCTGAACCTGTCGCCGCGCCGGCTCGAGGGGCTGTTCCGGGCCGAGTTCGGCACCGGGCCCGGGGGCTTTGCGCTGAACCTGCGGCTGGAGGCCGCGCGCGAGCTGCTGACCGACACCCGCATGGCGGTGGCCGACATCGCGCGGGCCACCGGCTTCTCGTCGGCGGGCACGCTGGCGCGGGCGTTCCGCGGCCGCTATGACCAAAGCCCGTCGGACCTGCGGCGGCGCGCAATAAGTCAGACGACTCACGGGCTTGCCCGCCGGTCCTGAGGCCGGCCCGGCAGCCGGCGCCGCCCCGGGCCGGCGCGCCCATTTTCCGGGCACAGCCACGCGGCCGCCGCCCAAGGCCTTCGCATTTGCCGCCTTTGAATGCGACCGCGCCGGGTCGCGGACGGGATGGCCCTGCGTCACCCGCCGTGGTGGCCGCATCGCGGCACGTCTTTGCTGGACAGAGGCTTGGCGCCCATGCCATCAACGATCCAGTCGCCCGGGGGGAGGCCGCAAGGCACTGGGCGAACGTCTACTTATCTCTGGGAGGAGAAGCCCTTATGGATCGTCGTTCATTCCTGACGAAGGCCTCGATCGGTGGCGCCGGTGCGGCCGCCGCCTCGGTCCTCGCCGCGCCCGCGATCGCGCAGTCGATGCCGAAGGTGACCTGGCGCCTGACCTCGTCGTTCCCGAAGTCGCTCGACACGATCTATGGCGGCGCCGAAGTCCTGTCGAAATACCTCAGCGAGGCGACCGACGGCAACTTCCAGATCCAGGTCTTCGCCGCGGGCGAGATCGTGCCGGGCCTGCAGGCCGCCGACGCGGTGAGCCAGGGCACGGTCGAGGCCTGCCACACCGTCGCCTACTACTTCTGGGGCAAGGACCCGACCTATGCGCTGGGCGCGGCGGTTCCGTTCTCGCTCTCGGCGCGCGGCAAGGCGGCGTGGGACTACCACGGCGGCGGCATCGACATCTACAACGAGTTCCTCGCGACCCAGGGCCTCTACGGCCTGCCGGGCGGGAACACCGGCGTGCAGATGGGCGGCTGGTTCCGCAAGGAGATCAACACCGTCGAGGATCTGAAGGGCCTGAAGTTCCGCGTCGGCGGCTTCGCGGGCAAGGTGATGGAGAAGCTCGGCGTCGTGCCGCAGCAGATCGCCGGCGGCGACATCTACCCGTCGCTGGAAAAGGGCACCATCGATGGCGCCGAGTGGGTCGGCCCCTATGACGACGAGAAGCTCGGCTTCTTCAAGGTCGCGCCCTACTACTACTATCCCGGCTGGTGGGAAGGTGGCCCGACGGTCCACTTCTTCTTCAACAAGTCGAAGGTCGAGGAACTGCCGAAGGCCTATCAGGCGCTGCTGAAGACCGCCGCGCAGGCCGTCGACCACGACATGCTGTCGAAATACGACTACAAGAACCCGACGGCGATCAAGTCGCTGGTCGGCCAGGGCACCCAGCTGCGCCCGTTCTCGCCCGAGATCCTGTCGGCCTGCTTCGACGCGGCCAACGAGGTCTATGCCGAGATGGAAGCCTCGAACGCCAACTTCAAGAAGATCTGGGACTCGATCAAGGCCTTCCGCTCCGAGAACTACACCTGGGCGCAGATCGCCGAATACAACTATGACACGTTCATGATGGTGCAGCAGAACGCCGGCAAGCTCTGAGCCGATCCGGCCGGACCGCAGCAGGACAGGACCCCCGGCGCCGCCCGCGCCGGGGGTCTTTGCATCCGTGGCGTGTGCTTCCGGCTGCGGCGGTGCGGCGCCGCGGGGGATTCGCCCGGGCAGAAACCGGGGTCCGATCCGGGGGTGCAACGCTGCCCCGACGGCAGCCGGCCCCCCGGGCCGGCGGTTTTTCGCGCTTGAAACAGCGGAAATCTGCAGCATCTAGCCCCGATGGACCGTCGCTGCGGCACAGCGCCATTGTCGCCCTGCGGCGACCAATGCTACGTATGGTAGAACAACTTTTGATGGTATTTGAGTATCGGCCACTGCCTTTTCAGCAGGAGCATGGGATGAAGGACCGGCACGACACTGCCCCCTCGATTGCCGAGCTCATCGAGGGCGGCGACTGGGACCAGCGGCTCGCCGCGGCGCGGCTGCAGCGGCAGGCCGCGATCGCCGCGCGTGGCCAGTTGCAGCAGGCCGCCCCCCCGGCCCCCGTCCCGGCTCCCGAGCGGCCCGCGCCCGGCCCCCGCCTTGGCCCCGTCCCGGGCTGGCCGCAGGCGGCACCGGCCGCGCCGCCGACCCCTGCGCCGAGCCCACCGATGTTCCGCACCAAGCGGGCGACGCTGTCGCTGACCGCCACCTATCGCGACGGCAGGCTGTTCGGCATCGCGCCGCCCGGCGTGGCGCTTGGCCCCGCGCAGCGGATGGTCGAGGCGACGATCGAGCCCGCGCCGCCCGCGCGCCCGCTCGCGCCCCTCGACACCCCGTGCGACATCCCATCCGTCACCCCGTCCGGGCAGGCTGCCGAGGGCCTGCCGCCGCGTCCCTACGCCCGCCTCACGCTGCCCGAGCGCGGCGCGCGCCCGGTGCCGCTGCGGATCGCGCCCCGGCCGCAAGCGGAGGCCCGCGAGGACGCGGCCCCGGGCCGCCGGCCGGGCGCGGCACCGGCAGCGCCCGCCTACGGCTTTTCCCGCCGGCACGCCTCGCCGCGGCCCGACGGGATGGCAGAGGCCGGCGCCGGCTGGATTGGCCGGCCGCCGGGCCGCACCGCCACCGTCCTTGCCGAGGCCACGCCCCCGCTGACGCCCGCCGCCGCGCCGACCGGTGGCGCCGTGGTGACGCGCGGGTCCCGGCCGGGGCTGACGCTGATCGAGGATGCCCCCGCCGCGGTCGGTGACGCGGTTCGCGATACTGTCCCCGCCCCGCGCGCCGCGCCGCCCGAGCCGCTGCTGCTGTCGGGCGCGCTGGACCACGCGCCCGTCGTCGCCGCGCCCGGGGCAGAGGTGAAGCCGGGCGCGCAGCCCGCGACCGCCCGCAGGCGCCGCGACACTGCCGCGGTGGTGGCGATCGGCATCGCGGCGATGATCGGCGCCGCCGTCGGCAGCTTTGCCGCCGTCAACCTGATCATGTCCGCCACCAGCGAGATCCAGCAGGGCAGCGCCCCCGCCCCGGCCGGGCTGGCCGTGCCGCCGGGTGGCATGATCGCCGAGGCCGGACCCGAGGCCGACAGCGCCGATACCATCGACGCCGAAGCCGGCGCGGAGGCGCTCGCGCTCGCCCCCGCGGCGGATGGGGAGGAGGCGTTCGGCCAGCAAGAAGTCGTGGCGCAGGTGTTCCCGCGGGCCGGGACCCCGCCGCGCGACGACGCGGGCTTCCGGCTGGGCGAGAGCAGCGATGCGCTGGGCTTTGCGCCCCGGGTCGCCGGCCGGGCCGAGGTGCTGCCCGCCGACCTCACGCTGGCCGAGCTGGCCGCGCTGGGCTCGGCGCGCAAGATCGCGCTGTTGCAGCCGGTCGAGGGCGCCGCGTCGCAGCTGGCGCTGCCGGCCGTGGCCCTTGCGGGGCCGCCGACGCGCCCCGATCCCGAGAAGGTGCGCCAGCGCCGCATCGCCCGGGCCGAGGCCGCCCGCGCCGCCGCGCAGCGCCACCGCACGCAGGACCTCACGCTGGGCGAGGTGGTGCGCGCCGCGCTGCGGGTGCTGTCGCAGCCCGCGCGCTGAACCGGGCGACGCCCGGGCACGGCGCGTGGCCGGGTGCACGGGCCGGGTGCGGTTGACCGGGGACCGGCCGGGCTGCATCGGCGAGCGCGACCGCAGACTGTGGTCAAGCCCGCGGATCTGCGTTAGGAAGCCGCGATCCAAACCACGGGACCGTCACTGACCATGGCCGCCGAAGACCGCCCGCAGATCTACCTGATCACCCCGCCCGCCTTCGAGATCGACAGCTTCCCCGATCAGCTGGCCCGCGTGCTCGACGCGGTCGAGATCGCCTGCCTGCGCCTCGCGCTTGCCACGCGCGACGAGGACCGGCTGCTGCGCGCCGCCGATGCCTGCCGGCTGGTGGCGCATGACCGCGACGTGCCGATCGTCATCGACACCCATGTGAAATTCGTGGAGCGGCTGGGCCTTGACGGCGTGCACCTGCCCGATGGCGCGCGTTCGGTGCGGGCCGCGCGCAAGGAGCTGGGCGAGGATGCGATCGTCGGCGCCTTCTGCGGCGTGTCGCGTCACGACGGGATGACGGCGGGCGAGCTGGGCGCGGATTACGTCGCCTTCGGCCCGGCCGGCGCCACCGCGCTGGGGTCGGGCACCCGGGCCGAGGCGGAGCTGTTCGCCTGGTGGTCCGAGATGATCGAGGTGCCGGTGGTGGCCGAGGGCGCGCTTGACGCGGCGACGCTGGCCGCACTGGCGCCGATCACCGATTTCGTCGGCATCGGCGAGGAGATCTGGAGCGCCGAGGACCCGGTGGCGACGCTGAAGGCGCTCGAGGCCGCGCTCGGCTGAGCCCCGCCGCGGCGGGCGCGCGCCCCCGGCCTTGCCGCGGGACGCCTCCGCCTCTGGCCCGGCAAGCGCCCCGGTCGACCGGTTTCCTGATCGACTGGCTTCCCGATCGACCGGCCCCCGGTCGATTGCCTCCCGGCTCAAACCGTCAGTCGACCAGCATCCGCGCCTCGTCGGGGCACAGGCCGCGGCGGGCGGCGGGGTAGACGTCGGCGGCGGGACGGTCGGCCAGTTCCGGGAAGATCGACAGGATTTCGGTGCGTTGCGCCGAATCCATGCCCTCGGCCATCCAGTCGCCGGGCTGGAAGCTTTCGGACCAGACGCCGTCGGCCATCACCACCTGATGCTGTTCGAACAGCAGGTGCAGGTAGGTGACCGCGGCGACCGTGTCGGTGGCGACGCCGGGCAGCCCGGCGAGATCGCGCGCCGCGACCAGCACCTCGGTATCGCCGAAGAGGTCGAGCGCCCGGTCGCCGCCGCACAGCATCCGGTGGCGCGGGCTGACGACGACGTCGGTCTCGGGCAGGCCGCCGCCGAGGCTGCCGGCACCGATGCGGATCGGCGCGAGGCCCGGCGTCGTCGCCAGCCGGTCGGGCGCGATGAAGTTCTCGCCGATCCAGACCACCGGCTGCGGGCCGTTGTCGCGGGTGACGACGCGGTCGCCGGGGCGCAGGGCCTCGATCGGCATCGTGCCGCGCACGGTGGTGACCAGCGTGCCGGGGGTGAAGCAGGGCACCGGGCAGTCGGGCCGCCGCGCGCCGTAAAAGAGCGTGCAGGTCCCGGCCCGGTCAGACCCGTGGTCCCCGCCGTGATCCGCACTGTGGGCTGCGGCCTCGCGCGGGGGGGCCGCCCGGGCGGGCGCGGGGCGTTGCGGGCCGCCGTCATGGAACCGGGTGCGGCGCGACCAGCCAAGGCCGTCCCAGCACAGATCGCCGTCCCACCAGTGGCCGGCCAGGTATTTCAGGGTCATGATGCAAGATCCTTCGGGGGGGAGTCGCGGGGTCTGGCACGGGGATCGTCTGGCCCAAAGACTGGACCCGAACTGCCCATCTGCCAAGGAAAACAGTCTGTTTCCAGACTGTTGCACCACAATACCGGCCAAGTTCCGCCGGTGTTCCCGCCACGGGCCCCAAAGCCCGTCACCCGCAGGCATGACCCGGGGGCCCCGGCCCCGGTGTCCCGTCCCTGAGTGCCGCAGCCGGCGCCGGCGCTACTGCGGGCGCCGCCGCCCCATCGCGCCGCCGCGCCGCCCGGCGGCCGCCGTGGGCGCGGGCAGCCGGCCCTCGGCCAGAAGCGCGGTCATCGGATGCGTCGGGGCCAGCACGCCGTGGCGCGCCGCCAGCCGCCCCATCGCGGCCTCGGGCGCCACCCCCGCGGGCAGCGACAGCGCCCAGTCGAGGAAGATCGACCGGCATTCGGCGGCGCCGATGCCCTCGATCCGGTAACTCTCGCGGATCAGCCCCTTGGGATCATCCGGGTTCTCAGCCTGTGCCATGCTCCGCCCCCTCGTCCGCGCCGCCGTCAGCCGAGCCCTCAGCCGCGCCGTCACCCGTGCCCTGCCCGGCCCGCGCGGCATCGGCCGCAAGGCGGCGGTCGATGATCGCGGCCGCCTCGGCGGTGCGAGAAGACAGCCCCGCGTCGAGGTCTGCAAGATCCCGCGTGCCGGTCTCGCGCAGCAGCACCGCGCGGGCGCCCTCGCCGGCCTCGCCGGGCTCGATCCGCTCGCCCGCGACCAGCCGCGTCGCCGCGCGCATCCGCCACAGCAGCCGGCCGGCGGCGTTCAGCGCCGCCTCCTCGTCGGGCGCGATCAGCCCCGCCCGGCGCCCCGCACGCAGCTGCCCCGCAAGCGCGCGCGCCGGGTCGGCGGTGCGCAGCGCCAGCGACTGGGCGAACAGCTCGATGTCCTGCAGCCGCCCCGCGCCGGTCTTCACCCCGCCGCCATCCCTGGCCCCGTCGCGGCCGCGCGCGGCGAAGATGCGGTCGCGCATGGCCTGGGTATCGGCGGCGATGGCGGGATTGGCCGCCTTGGCCGCCAGCACCCGGCGCCGGATCGTCTCGATCGCCTCGGCCAGCGGCGGCGGCCCCGCCATCACCCGGGCCCGGGTCAGCGCCAGATGCTCCCAGGTCCAGGCCTCGGTCATCTGGTAGCTTTCGAAGGCCGCGATCGAGGTCGCGACCGGCCCCTGCCGCCCCGAGGGCCGCAGCCGCATGTCGACCTCGTAAAGCCGGCCCTCGGCCATCGAGGCCGACAGCGCCGTCACCAGCGCCTGCGTCAGCCGCGCGTAGTAGGCCCGCGCCGCCAGCGGGCGCTCGCCGGTCGAGGCCTCCTGCCCGGCCGCGTCGTAGATCACGATCAGGTCGAGGTCCGAGGCCGCGTTCAACCGGCCGATGCCAAGGCTGCCCATGCCGACGATCGCCGCGCCCCGGCCCGGCGGCGGCCCGTGGCGGCGCGCGATCTCGGCGGTGACGCGGGGCCAGAGCGCGTTCAGCACCGCTCCGGCAAGATCGGCATACTGCGCCCCCGCCTCGTCGGCGTCGATCAGGCCGCGCAGGTTGTGCACGCCGATGCGGAAATGCCATTCGCGCTGCCAGACCCGGGCGCGGTCCAGCGCCGCCTCGTAATCGGCCAGGCCCGAGATCTGCGCCGCCAGCTCCGAGGCCAGCGCGCCCTGCCCGGGCCAGGGCGCGAAGAAGCCGCCGCCGATCACCGCATCAAGCACGCGCGCGTTGCGCGAGAGATAGCGCGCGAGGCTGGGCGCGGTGGCGCAGATGTCGACGATCAGCTCGATCAGCGAGGGGTTGGCGCGGAACATCGAGAACAGCTGCACCCCGGCCGGCAGCCCGGCGAGGAAGCCGTCGAACTGGCGCAGCGCATCCGTCGGATCGGCCGCCCGCCCCAGCCGCCCCAGCAGCTCGGGCTCGAGCGCGCGGAAGATCTGGCGCGCGCGCTCGGAGCGCAGCGCCGGATAGCTTGGCCAGCGCCGCGTCACCTCGGCCGCGCCCTCGGGCACCGGGCCCGCGGGCGCCGGGGCGCAGGGCGTGGCCTCGGGGTCGAAGAACGGCTCGGTCAGGCTCTCGACCTCGCGCAGGCGCCCGAGGATGGCCTCGCGCCAGCGCGCGGTATCGGCCTCGCCCGACAGGCGCGCCAGCTTATCGAAGGCGTCGGGCGCGGTGGGCAGGCTGTGGGTCTGGGCGTCGTTCACCATCTGCAGCCGGTGCTCGGTCTCGCGGTGGGCGCGGTAATGCGCGGCCAGCCGCGTCGCCACGTCCTGCGGGATCCAGCCGCGCGCGGCCAGCGCCGCCAGCCCGCCAAGCGTCGTGCGGTCGCGCAGGCCGGGGTCGCGGCCGCCCGCGATCAGCTGCCGGGTCTGGGTGAAGAACTCGATCTCGCGGATGCCGCCGCGGCCAAGCTTCATGTCGTGCCCATCGAGCACGATCGGCCCGCCCAGACCCTTGTGATCGCGGATCTTCAGCCGCAGGTCGTGCACGTCGCGGATCGCCGCGAAATCGAGGTGCCGGCGCCAGACGAAGGGGGTCAGCCGCGCGAGGTAGCGCGCCCCGGCGGCAAGGTCGCCCGCGCAGGGCCGCGCCTTGATGTGGGCCGCGCGTTCCCAGCTGCGGCCCTCGGCCTCGTAATACTGCTCGGCCGCGCCGGTGGCGATGACCACGGGCGTGACCGAGGCGTCGGGGCGCAGCCTCAGGTCGGTGCGGAAGACGTAGCCGCCCGCGGTGACGTCCGACAGCCAGCCCGTCAGCCTGCGCACCACCCGGATGAAGGCCGCCCGCGCCTCGGGGCGGTCGGCGGGATCGAAGCGGTCGTCGTCGTAGAGGAAGATCAAGTCGATGTCCGAGGAATAGTTCAGCTCTCCCGCGCCCATCTTGCCCATCGCCAGCGCGAAGAGACCGGCGGGATCGCCCTCGTCCCCGCGGGCGATGCCGGGGATCTTGCCGCGCCGGATCTCGGCCGCGACCAGCGCCCGCAGCCCGACATCGACGGCGCGGTCGGCCAGCGCGGTCAGCGCGCCGGTCACCCGCTCCAGCGGCCAGACCCCGCCGAGATCGGCCAGCGCCGCCACCAGCGCCACCCGGCGCTTGGCCTGCCGCAGCGCCTCGGGCAGCCGCTCGGCCGGCTCGCCCCCCAGCGCGCCGAGGCAGTCCGACAGCGCCTGCTCGGGGCTGCCGTCGAGCGCTTCGGCCAGCCAGCCGGCCTCGCGTCCGACCAGCCCCGCGAGATAGGGCGAGGAGCCGGCCGCGCCGGCGACGAGGTCCCCCAGCGCGGGGGTCAGCCCCGGCAGCGCCGCGCGCGCCTCGGCGCCGCGGGCGGGGTCGAAGGCGAGGGGCAGCCGCGCGAGGCGCGAGGAGAAGTCGAAGCCGGACATGGCCCGAGACTATCCGCCCCCCCGGCACCGTCAATCGCCAGCCGCGCGCCGCGCGATCACCGCCCGGGCGCCCACCCCCTCCCCGGGCGGCGCTGCGGGCGGGTCGCGCCCGACGGCGGCCGCCGCGGCCGCGGGGTGGGCCTTGCGCGCGGGTGCCTTGCACACGGGTGCCTTGCGCGGGGGCCTTGCGCGGGGGGGCCGGATCGGAAAGTCTCGCGCCGGATCAGGCCGCGTCGCGGCGGGCCGACACGGGAGAGACGGGATGAGCAAGAGCCTGAAGCGGGTCTCGGCGGCGCTGGAGGCGGCCGGGGTCGCGGTCGAGATCGTCGAGTTCGACGAGAGCACGCGCACCGCGCAGCAGGCCGCCGAGGCCGCGGGCTGCGAGATCGACCAGATCGCGAAGTCGATCATCTTCCGCGGCGAGACGACGGGCAGGGTGATCCTGTTCGTCACCGCCGGCGGCAACCGCGTCGACCCCGCCCGCGCCGCCGCCATCGCCGGCGAGCCGCTGGGCAAGGCCGACGCCGCCGAGATCCGCGCCGCGACCGGCTTTGCCATCGGCGGCGTGGCGCCGCTCGGCCACCTGACGCCCTGCCCAAGCTTCCTCGACCCGCGGCTGATGGAGTTCGCGCAGGTCTGGGCCGCCGCCGGCACCCCGCGCCACATCTTCGCCATCGCCCCCGAGGCGCTGCGCGCAGCCTCTGGCGCCACGGTCGCGGCCTTCACCGCCTGATCCTCGCGCCGCGGCGGACGGCATGTGAACTATTTTCACATAGCCTCTTGATCGGGGCTCCGGGCTGGCCATATCGATCCATGTGAACAGGCTTCACATGAAGAGAAACGACCACCCCAACCCGGAGGACCCGAATGACCCTTTCCACCGTCGACCGGTACGGCGCCGCCGCCAGCGGCCCGCTTCACTGGTTCCGGCGAGCGGAGGCCTGGCTCGACGATCGCGGCAAGCCCGCATGGATCGCGGCCATGGTCCTTGGCTTCGTCTTCTGCTGGCCCGTCGGGCTGGCACTTCTTGCCTACATGATCTGGAGCAGACGCATGTTCAGCTGTGCCCGCCGCCGCGAGGGCGGCCAATCCCGCGCCTTCTCGGCAACGCGGTTCCGCTCGTCCGGCAACACCGCCTTCGACGCCTACAAGGCCGACACGCTCGACCGGCTCGAGCGCGAGCAGGAGGCGTTCGAGGGCTTCCTGCGCCGCCTGCGCGAGAGCAAGGACAAGGCCGAGTTCGACCAGTACATGGAAGAACGCGCCCGCACCGCACGCGACGAGGCGTCGCGCGACGACACGCTGCCGGCCACCGGCGCCTGATCCGACGCCGCCCGGGCCGCCCCGCGCGGCCCGGGGGCTGGCGTCCCGCCCGCGCGCCCCCCGCCACCCGTGCCGACGCCAGCCGGCACGGGTGGCGGCCGCACGAGATCAAGCCTTGCGGGGGCCAGCCTTTCGGAGCCGGTTCAGGTCCAGTTCAGGGCCCGCGCTTCGGGGCCAGCCGGCCAGAGGCCAGCCCGGCCCCGCCGCCGGCACGCGCCCCGGGGACCGGGGCGCCCCGTCGCCCCTGCCCGCCGTCGCCGCTTCCCGTCGCCCCTTCCCCCCGTGTCCGGAGACACCATATTGTCCAGCATGAACACCCAAGGCTTCCGCGACCGCACCGATCCGATGACCGACCAGTTCTGGGGCCTGCCCGACCCGGGGGCCGAGCCCGAATTCTATGCCAGCGTGCCGGCGAAGCGGCTGTTCGCCTGGATCGTCGACGTCGTCCTGATCGGGCTGCTGACGCTGGTGGCGATCCCGTTCACCGCCTTCACGGCGCTGTTCTTCCTGCCGCTGCTGTTCCTGTGCCTGGGCTTCCTCTATCGCTGGATCACCATCGCCAACCGCTCGGCGACCTGGGGCATGCGGCTGATGGGGATCGAGCTGCGCGACCGCGCCGGCCAGCGCTTCGACACCGGCATGGCGCTGATCCACACGCTGGCCTACTCGGTCACCGTGGCCTTCGTGATTCCCCAGATCCTGTCGGCGGTGATGATGGCGACCACCGCCCGTGGCCAGGGCCTGCACGACATCGTGCTGGGCACCACCGCGATCAACCGCCCCGGCTGAGGCCACCACCCGCCGCCCGGCCGCGCCCGCCGCGCCGGGCCCGCGCCCCCGGGCGGCCCGCAGGCACCCAGAAAGATCAGCGCCTTGCGCGGCGGTCCTGCCACGCGGGGCGCGGCCCCGCCGCCGCGGGCGCCACCCGGGCACCACCGGCAAGCCATCCGGGCGCCACCGGCGCGCCACGAGAAATCCGCTTGGCGGATCTGTGACGGCTTGGTAACGTGCCGCCATCCCGGCCAATTCCTCCCCGCAACCCACCGTTCCGCCGCGAACCGCAGAGCAGTCATGCGCCACACGCTTCCGATCGCGCCGCAGTTCTACGTCACCGCCCCGCAGCCCTGTCCCTATCTGGACGGCCGCGCCGAGCGGAAGCTGTTCACGGCGCTGCAGGGCGACGGGGCGGCGCGGCTGAACGATTCGCTGTCCAAGCAGGGGTTCCGGCGGTCGCAGAATGTGCTCTACCGGCCGTCCTGCGCCGATTGCGCGGCCTGCCTCTCGGCCCGGATCCGGGTCGCGGATTTCGAACCCTCGAAGACCCAGAAGCGGATCGCGCGCAAGAACGCCGACCTGCGGCGCGAGGCCACGAGCCCCTGGGCGACCGAGGACCAGTACGCGCTGTTCCGCCGCTATCTCGACCATCGCCACGCCGATGGCGGCATGGCCGACATGGACATCTTCGAATTCGCCGCGATGATCGAGGAGACGCCGGTCAAGACCCGCGTCATCGAATACAGCGCCCCCCCGCCCGAGGGCGAGCGCCGCCGCCGGCTGACCGCCGTCTGCCTGACCGACGTGCTCGATGACGGGCTGTCGATGGTCTACAGCTTCTACGATCCCGAACGGATCAAGGGCTCGCTCGGCACCTACGTGATCCTCGACCATGTCGAGCTGGCGCGGCAGGTGGGCCTGCCCTACGTCTACCTCGGCTACTGGGTGCCGGGCAGCCGCAAGATGGGCTACAAGTCGAACTTCTCGGCGCTCGAGATCTACAAGGGCGGCGAGTGGCAGCCGATCGGCGACCCGGCCGCGCACAGCGCCGAAACGCACCCGCTGTCGGTCGACCCGATCGCCGAGCAGGTCGCCCGCATCGCCCTGCCCGAGACCCGGCCCGTCAAGGGCTGAGCGCGGGCCCCCAGGGCGCCGCCGCCCGGGCGGTGGCGGGCGGGTTCCGGGCGGCGCTCCTTCCAGCCGCTGCACACCCTCCCGCGCGCCCGGCCCCGCTGCCGAACCCGGCCGGCCCACCACCGGCCATCCCACCACCGGCCATCCCACGCGCGCGCGGGCCCGAACTTCGGGGCGGCGCGGACTTCCGGGGGGGCCATGGTTGAAAACCGGCACCGCGCACCCGACATCCGAAGCGGAAATGAAATCTGCTCAGGGTGATACGTGACCTACCTCCTTCTTGTCGCAGGCCTCGTCGGGCTGTTCTTCGGTGGCGAGTTCCTGGTGAAGGGGGCGGTGGGCATCGCCCGGCGCTTCGGCCTGTCGCCGCTGGTGATCGGCCTGACAGTGGTCGGCTTCGGCACCTCGTCGCCAGAGCTGCTGGTCTCGTTGCAGGCGGCGTTCGCCGGCAGCCCGGCGATCGCGCTGGGCAATGTCGTCGGCTCGAACATCGCCAACGTTCTGCTGATCCTGGGGCTGACCGCCGCCATCGCCCCGGTGGGGCTGGCCTTCGGGCGGCTCAGGCGCGACCTTGCCGTCATGGTCGGGGCGACGGTCGCGCTGTGGCTCGCGATCCTTGGCGGGACGCTGGCCCGCCCCGAGGCCGCGGCGCTCGCGGTCGCGCTCGTGATCTACCTCTGGGTCGCGATCCGCGGCACCGGGGCGCCGGAGACCGCCGGCGGCGAGGTCGGCGGCGACACTGGCACCGGGGCCGGCGAGACGCCGACCGAGGGCCCCGCCCCCGCGCTCGGCCGCTCGGTGCTGGTCACACTTGCGGGCTTCGTCGTGCTGCTGGTCTCGGCCCGGCTCCTCGTGACCTCGGCCACCACCATCGCCCGCGACCTCGGCTTCTCCGAGGCGGTGATCGGCCTGACCGTGGTCGCGGTCGGCACCTCGCTGCCCGAACTCGCCACCTCGGTCGTGGCCGCGATGCGCCGGCAGGGCGACATCGCCGTCGGCAACGTGCTCGGCTCGAACATCTTCAACATCCTGTGCATCCTCGGCATCACCGGGATGATCGCGCCGATGCAGGCCGATGCCCGCTTCGCCACGCTCGACCTGCCGATCGCGCTTGGCGTCGCGCTGCTGGTGGTGGCGGCAAGCCTTGCGCTCGGGCGGCTCGGGCGGCTGGCGGGCCTGGGCTTCCTTGGCGGCTATGCGGCCTATGTCGTCAGCATGGCCACGGCGTGATTGCGCAAGGCGACCCCGGGGCGAAACAAATGCAAAGATTTGCGACGCCCGGGGACAGAAACATCGCATTTCCGCCCTTGACGCCCCCCGCGCCCGTTCATAATGTCCGCGCCACTGGCAATAGGGGCTGACGGCGATGTCCGGCATTCTTGTACTTCGGGGACGATGGCGCATGGGCCGGTGACGGCAGACCATAACGGTTCCCCATGCGCCCCCGTCCGACGGGGGTTTTTTATTGCCTTACACGGAAGTGCCCTACACGGAGGCTGGCGCGGGGCCAGGACAGGCCCGGCGCACCAGAGGAGAGACGGATCATGCAACGGCAGATGACCGGCGCGAAGATGGTGGTTCAGGCGCTGAAGGACCAGGGGGTCGAGGTGGTCTTCGGCTATCCGGGCGGCGCCGTGCTGCCGATCTATGACGAGATCTTCCAGCAAAACGACATCCGCCACATCCTGGTGCGGCACGAGCAGGGCGCGGTGCACATGGCCGAGGGCTATGCCCGCTCGACCGGCAAGCCGGGCGTGGTGCTGGTCACCTCGGGCCCCGGCGCGACCAATGCGGTCACCGGCCTGACCGACGCGCTGCTGGATTCGATCCCGCTCGTGGTCCTGTCGGGCCAGGCGCCCACCTTCATGATCGGCACCGACGCCTTCCAGGAGGCCGACACCGTCGGCATCACCCGGCCCTGCACCAAGCACAACTGGCTGGTGACCGAGCCCGACAAGCTGGCCGAGACGATCCACAACGGCTTCCATGTCGCCACCTCGGGCCGCCCGGGCCCGGTGCTGATCGACATTCCCAAGGACGTCCAGTTCGCGACCGGCACCTATTGCGACCCGCGCCAGATCCGGCCCTCGCCCTACCAGCCGAAGGTCAAGGGCGACATCGAGGCGATCACGCGCCTGGTCGAGCTGATCGAGCAGGCCGAGCGCCCGGTGTTCTACACCGGCGGCGGCGTCATCAACTCGGGCCCCGCGGCCAGCCAGCTGCTGCGCGAGCTGGTCGGCGCCACCGGCTTCCCGATCACCTCGACGCTGATGGGCCTTGGCGCCTATCCGGCATCGGGCAAGAACTGGCTGGGGATGTTGGGGATGCACGGCCTCTACGAGGCCAACCTCGCCATGCACGGCTGCGACCTGATGATCAACGTCGGCGCGCGGTTCGACGACCGCATCACCGGCCGCACCGCCGATTTCAGCCCGAAATCGGTGAAGGCCCATATCGACATCGATCCCTCGTCGATCAACAAGATCATCCGGGTCGAGCTGCCGATCGTCGGCGATGTCGGCCACGTGCTCGAGGACGTGCTGAAGGTCTGGAAGGCGCGCGGGCGCAAGGTCAACGCGGCCGGGCTGGAGAAGTGGTGGGCGCAGATCGCCCAGTGGCGCGCGCGCAACTGCCTTGCCTACAAGCCTGACGCCAAGGTGATCAAGCCGCAGTACGCGCTCGAGCGGCTCGAGGCGCTGACCAAGGGCCGCGACCGCTACATCACCACCGAGGTCGGCCAGCACCAGATGTGGGCGGCGCAGTTCCTGGGCTTCGAGGATCCGAACCGCTGGATGACCAGCGGCGGCCTCGGCACCATGGGCTATGGCCTGCCGGCCTCGATCGGGGTGCAGATCGCGCATCCGGACGCGCTGGTGATCAACGTCGCGGGGGAGGCGTCGTGGCTGATGAACATGCAGGAGATGGGCACCGCCGTGCAGTTCCGCGCGCCGGTGAAGCAGTTCATCCTCAACAACGAGCGCCTCGGCATGGTGCGCCAGTGGCAGGACCTGCTGCACGGCGGCCGCTTCTCGCATTCCTGGTCGGAAAGCCTGCCCGATTTCGTGAAGCTGGCCGAGGCCTTCGGCTGCAAGGGCATCCGCTGCGACGACCCGGCCGATCTCGACGACGCGATCCTCGCGATGCTGGACTACGACGGGCCGGTGATCTTCGACTGCCTGGTCGAGAAGCACGAGAACTGCCTGCCGATGATTCCGTCGGGCAAGCCGCACAACGAGATGATCCTGGGCGAGGTCACCGAGAGCGACGCGATCTCGGGCAAGGGTGCGGCGCTGGTCTGACAGCGCGAGTGGCGAGCGCCGGGGGCTGTCTGCCCCCGGACCCCCGAGGATATTTGGACAAAGTCGAAGACCATGAATGCGCTGAACATCAAGAAGGGCTCGTCGAGCCATTCGGCCTATGACCTGAAATCGCCGCATGGCGACGTGGTGGAAAGCCACACGCTGGCGGTGATCGTCGACAACGAGGCGGGCGTGCTCGCGCGGGTGATCGGCCTGTTCTCGGGGCGGGGCTACAATATCGAGAGCCTCACCGTGGCCGAGATCGACCACAAGGGGCACCGCTCGCGCATCACCGTGGTGACGCGCGGCACGCCCGGCGTGATCGAGCAGATCAAGGCCCAGCTCGGCCGGCTGGTGCCGGTGCACGAGGTGCACGACCTGACGGTCGAGGGCCCCTCGGTCGAGCGGGAGCTGGCGCTGTTCAAGGTGGCGGGCGCGGGCGACAAGCGCATCGAGGCGCTGCGGCTGGCCGAGATCTTCCGCGCCAATGTCGTCGATTCGACGCTGGAGAGCTTCGTCTTCGAGATCACCGGCGCACCCGAGAAGATCGACGCCTTCGCCGAGCTGATGCGGCCGCTGGGCCTGACCGACGTCGCCCGCACCGGCGTCGCGGCGCTGTCGCGCGGTCTCTGACGGCGGGTTCCCGCCGGTTTCGGCCGCCCGCGCGGGCGGCATCCTGCAGCGCAGCGAAACCGGCGAACCAAATCGCTACTCTCGCGTTGGCGGGGTGAGCCTGTGACGGCACAGTCCCCGAGAACCGGCCAGGATCCGGTGCGGATCGGAAACGATCCCGCCGGTCAGCGGCCTGCCACCCGCGAAAGGACCGACCGAATGACCCAAGCCGCATCCGCGCCGCAGGGCGCTGGCCGCGCCGCAGGGGCGCTGTTCCTCGCGCTTGCGATCGCCCTGCCGGGCACCGCCGCGCTTGCCCGGCCGCAGATCGTGCCGCGCGAGCCGCAGATCGTGCTGCGCCCCTCGCCCGAGGCGTTGCGCAGCATGCCGCTGCGCGACAGTGCCGGACAGCCGCTGGGCGAGGTCAGCGATCTCGTGCGCGACGACGCGGCCGAGGACGGGGTGAGCCACGTGCTGGTCGCGCTCGGCGGGTTCATGGGCATGGGCAGCCACACCGTGGCGATCCCGGTGTCCGAACTGCGGATCCGGCCCGATGCGCAGTCGGGCGCCGAGGTGCTGGTCGCGCCCTGGACGCTTGAGCAGCTGATGGCGGTGCCGGCCTACAACCCGGCGGATCCGGCGACGCTGGGCCTTGTCGGGGCCGAGGCGGCGGGCAACGACGTCGGCATGACCGGCACGGCGCAGCCGCCGCTGGAGGCGACCGAGGCCCCCGCGGCGACGCCCGCCGCGGCCCCGGCCGAGCCGCCGCCGGTGATCGGCGCCGCGCAGGGGTGAGTGCAGGGCTGAGTGTCGGGCTGAGTGTCGGGGGCGAGCGCCGGCCTGGGCGGTGGCGCCGCGGCAGGCTTGGCTGACCCTCCGCTCTGGCCCGCTGTGGCCGGGCGGGAACGATCACGCGCTCCGAGCGTTGCCCCTGCAGATTGCCGCCACCCAGCCGGCCATCGCCGGTCGAGGGAGGCGGGAGAGGGAGGAGATCCGATGTCCGCACCCCGCACCAACATCGAGGCGCAGAAGCGCCGCCACGTCGCGCCGCTGGTCGGCATGCTGGCCGTGGTGGTCTTCGCGGTCGGCCTGATCCTGTGGTGGCTGACCGACGAGAGCGCAGAGGCCCCCGGACCGACCGACGATGCCACCGCCGTCGAGCCGACGGCCGCCGCCCCGGGAACGCCCGACCCGACCACCACCGTCGATCCGGCCCCGAGCGATCCCGCCGTCGGCCAGCAGCAGCCTCCGGGCGGGTCGAACTGATGGCCACGACCCGTCCTGAAAACGCCACGACCGAGGCGCGGCTGGCGCGGATCGAGGGCATGCAGCTTGCGCAGCGCCGCCTTCTGGTGCGGCTGTGCGCGGGCTCGCCGATCCGGCCGGAAATCGAGGCCTGGCTTGCCGACCGCTCGGCCTTCCAGGGCGGCGACGAGGATCCGGGCCTGCTGCCCAGCCCCGAATTCGCGCTGCAGGCGGCCATGGCCGAGGAATTCCGCCGCCTCGCCGCGGCGCTGGCCGACCTGCCGGCGCCGGGCCGACCCGTCACCGCGGATTGACGTCGGGCGCTACCACGGGCGCGGGCGGTCCTTGGCGCGCGGCCCTCAGCCGCGCGCGCAGATCTCTGTGCCGAGCAGGAAGCGCCGCCCCCGCCCGCCGTCGAGGCTGAAGCCGCCGGCCCGCCCCGGCACCGCATCGAGATGCGGGCGCGCGTCCCGCCACAGCGGCGCGAGCCCGGCCGACACCCAGACCCCCGCCCCCGCGACCTGCCCCAGGCACTGGTCGCCGGGCCCCAGCGCGAAGTCCGCCACCGCAAAGCACATCGCCGCGGTGCCGTCGCAGCAGCCGCCCGACAGGTGGAACAGCACCTCGCCCGCCTCGGCGCGGATCTCCTCCAGCAGCGCCAGCGCCGCCGGGGTCGCCTTGATCGGTTGCATCGCCGCCTCCTGCCCGGTTTCGCGCCACCCTGCCGCCCCGGCGCCGCCGACAACACCCGGACCAAGGTCGCCCCCCCCGCGAGGGACGTTGACGCGGACGCGGGCATCGGGCAGGCAGGCGCCATGCTCAGGATCGCCGACATCACCTATTCCGTCGAGGGCCGCCCCCTGTTCGAGGGCGCCTCTGCCACCATCCCCACCGGCCACAAGGTCGGCATCGTCGGCCAGAACGGCGCCGGCAAGACCACGCTGTTCAAGCTGATCCGGGGCGAACTCACGCTCGAGGGCGGATCGATCACGATCCCCGCCCGCGCCAAGATCGGCGGCGTCGCGCAAGAGGTGCCGTCGTCCTCGGACACGCTCCTGGCCACGGTGCTGGCCGCCGATACCGAGCGCGCGGGCCTGATGGCCGAATCCGAGACCGCCACCGACCCCGCCCGGATCGCCGAGATCCAGACCCGGCTCGCCGATATCGACGCCTGGTCGGCCGAGGGCCGCGCGGCTTCCATCCTGCGCGGCCTCGGGTTCGAGGCCGAGGACATCCTGCGCCCCTGTTCCGACTTCTCGGGCGGCTGGCGGATGCGGGTGGCGCTGGCGGGGGTGCTGTTCGCCCAGCCCGACTACCTGCTTCTCGACGAACCGACCAACTACCTCGATCTCGAGGGCGCGCTGTGGCTGGAAAGCTATCTGGCGAAATATCCCCATACCGTGCTGATCATCAGCCACGACCGCGGCCTTCTGAACCGCGCCGTCGGCGCGATCCTGCATCTGGACAGCCGCAAGCTGACGCTCTGGACCGGCCCCTACGACCAGTTCGCCCGCCAGCGCGCCGAACAGCGCGCGGTGCAGGCGGCCGAGGCCAAGAAGCAGGAGGCCCGCCGCGCCCACCTGCAAAGCTTCGTCGACCGCTTCAAGGCCAAGGCCTCGAAGGCGCGCCAGGCGCAGAGCCGGGTCAAGCAGCTTGAACGGATGGTGTCGATCACCGCGCCCGAGGATGCGGCGAAACACGTCTTCAACTTCCCCAAGCCCGAGGAACTCTCGCCCCCGATCGTCAATCTGGAAGGCGCGGCGGTGGGTTACGACGGCCGCGCGGTGCTGAAGGGCCTCGACCTTCGGATCGATCAGGACGACCGCATCGCGCTTCTGGGCAAGAACGGCGAGGGCAAGTCGACGCTGTCGAAGCTGCTCGCGGGCAAGCTCGACACGATGGCGGGCAAGATCAGCCGCTCGGGCAAGCTGCGGATCGGCTATTTCGCCCAGCATCAGGTCGACGAGCTTTACCTCGACGAGACCCCGATCCAGCACGTGCAGCGCGTCCGCCCGGGCGAGGCGCCGCCGCGGCTGCGCGCCCGGCTCGCGGGCTTCGGCCTTGGCGCCGATCAGGCCGACACGGCGGTGGGCCGGCTTTCGGGCGGCCAGAAGGCACGTCTGTCGCTGCTGCTGTCGACGATCGAGGCGCCGCACATCCTGATCCTCGACGAACCGACCAACCACCTCGACATCGAAAGCCGCGAGGCGCTGATCGAGGCGCTGACCGACTATTCCGGCGCGGTGATCCTCGTCAGCCACGACATGCATCTTCTCAGCCTCGTGGCCGACCGGCTGTGGCTGGTGAAGGGCGGCGCGGTGACGCCCTACGAGGAGGATCTCGAGGCCTATCGCGCGCTGCTGCTGCAATCGGACGCCCCGTCCAAGGCCGAGAAGCCGAAGCCCGAGAAGAAGCGCGCGACCCGCGACGAGATCCTCGCGCTGAAGGCCGAGGTCCGCAAATGCGAGGAGCGGGTGACCAAGATCGAGGAGATGCGCGGCAAGCTGGCCACCAAGCTTGCCGATCCCGACCTTTACGAGGCGTCGCGGGCGGGCGAGATCGAGGTCTGGCAGAAGAAATACGCCGAGGTCATGGACGGGCTCGACCGGGCCGAGGCGATGTGGGTCGCGGCGCAGGAAAAGCTCGACGCCGCCCAGACAGCCTGAGGAACCGGGCTGAGGAGGCGGCCCGAGCTGACCGCCCGATCACGCGGATCAAGCAGGCGGCCCGAGCGGACCATCTGACGGGTGCGATCACGGGGGTCCCGTGATCGCGATGGTCAGGCGGATGTCCCGCGGATCTCTCGCGAAAGTCCCCGGGGCCTCAGCCCCGGGCGATCACCGCCGCGGCGGCCTCGAGCGCGCCCTTGCCATGCGGGATCCCCAGCGCGATCATCCCCGCCTCGATCGTGCCCAGCACGCCCAGCACCATGTGCGCGTTCAGGTGACCCATGTGGGCGATGCGCAGGAAGTCGCCATAGTTCGGGTCCGACGGGGCGGCCATGCCCAGCCCGATCCCCAGCGTCACGCCGGCCTCGGTCTCCAGCCACTTGCGCAGCCGCCCGGCGCCGCCGCCACCGATCCTGACCGCGGTGACCGACCGGCCGCGCCGGTTCGGGTCGGCGATGTTCATCGCGATGTCGCCGCCCTTGCCCCAGGCCTCGAGCGCGGCCCAGACCGCCTCGGACAGGGTGCGATGGCGGGCCCAGACGTTCTCGATCCCCTCTTCGTCCAGGATCATCGTCAGCGATTCCCGCAGGCCGAACAGGTGGTGGGTCGGCGCGGTGCCGCAGAAGAACTGGTAATATTCGTTGACGTCGATCCGCGGCGTCCAGTCCCAGTAGGGCGTGGCCATGTCGCCGCCCGCGCAGGCCGCGACCGCCTTGTCCGACAGCCACACGAACGACAGGCCCGGCGGCACCATCAGCCCCTTCTGGCTGGCCGCGACCATCACGTCGACGCCCCAGTCGTCGAACCGGAACTCGTCGCAGCCGAGCGAGGCGATGCAGTCCACCGCCAACAGCGCCGGGTGGCCGACCTCGTCCATCTTCGCGCGGATCGCGGCGATGTCGTTGCGCACGCCGGTCGCGGTGTCGACATGGGTGACCAGCACCGCCTTGATCCGGTGCCCGGCATCCTTGGCCAGCGCGTCCGCGATCGCCTCGGGATCGGCCGGGGTCTTGAGGCCGAAGTCGATCGTCTCGACCTGCACGCCCATGCGCCGCGCGGCCTCCGCCCAGCCCACGCCGAAGCGCCCGGTCAGCGCCACCAGCGCCGTGTCCCCGCGCGAGAACATGTTGGCGATCGCCGCCTCCCAGCCGCCGTGGCCGTTGGCGATGTAGATCGCGACATGGCCCGAGCACAGCGCCACCCGCTTGAGATCCGGGATCAGCCCCTTGGTCATCTCGACCATGGCGCCTTCGTAGATGTTGGGCGCCGCGCGGTGCATCGCGTTCAGCACCCGGTCGGGCATCACCGAGGGGCCGGGAATGGCGAGATAGCTGCGACCGTGGGCAAGGGACATGGAGACTCCGGGATCTTCATCTGCTGGATGGCGCGGGATCGCGCCCCTGCGGGTGCGGCTCCGGCGGCAAATGCGTATGCCCGGCGACAGGCAAGGTCAATCCGCCTCGCTTGCCAGCCCGGGGCCGAGTCGCTAAGTCCGGCGCAACCGATCCCGCCACGCTTGCGCGAAGGACCCGCATGACCGACCGAGGCCCCGAGGACGAGCCCGCCGATCCCGGCGCCCCGCCCCCGGCGCCGCCGTGCGACCCGGCTGGCAAGCCGACGGACGCGGCGACGGGCGCGGCGAAGCGCGGCGCGAAGGGCAATCCGGCGACGGATGCGGAGGCGCCCGATGACGGCGCCCGCGCCGAGGGCCGGCGCCTGACGCTGCCGCGCCCGCGCCCGACCCAGCGCTCGGGCGGCCGCGCGCCCTTCGATCTCAGCGCGCCCTGGGGCCGGCTGCGGGCGCGGCTGCACATGAACTTCCGCGACCACGGCATCCTGCGGCTGCTCTGGGCCAACGACCACAAGGTCTGCGACGGCGTCTGGCGCGCCAACCAGCCCTCGCCCGAGCGGATGCGGATCTGGAAGGACCGCGGCTTCCGCACGGTGCTGAACCTGCGCGGCGACCGGCCCGAAAGCTATTGGCTGTTCGAGGCCGAGGCCGCAGAGGCGCTGGGGCTGACGCTGATCGACGCCTCGCTGCGCGCCCGCCGCCTGCCCGGCCGCGACCGGCTGCTGGAGCTCGAGGCGCTGTTCCGCC
The DNA here is from genome assembly GCF_037095655.1 of Frigidibacter sp. MR17.24. NCBI lineage: Bacteria > Pseudomonadati > Pseudomonadota > Alphaproteobacteria > Rhodobacterales > Paracoccaceae > Frigidibacter > Frigidibacter sp. MR17.24. The sequence goes on along the minus strand of NZ_JBAWKE010000001.1, from coordinate 404,487 downwards.
GGATCGAGACGCCGGTGATCATGCACTGCAAGTCGGGGGCCGACCGCACCGGCTTTGCCGCCGCGCTGTGGCTTCTGATGATCGAGAACCGCCCCGTGGCCGAGGCGATGCGCGAACTGCACTGGCGCTTCCTGCATTTCCGGGGCGGGCCGACCGGCGTGCTCGACCAGTTCCTGCGCAGCTACGCCGCGGCGCAGGCGGCAACCGGCATCGGCTTCCACGACTGGGTCAGCGAGGTCTACGACCCCGAGACCGTCACCGCCGAATTTGCCGACTGGCGCCACGGCCGGCGCAGCTGGCTGCCCGAGATCCTGACCGGCGGCGGCGGCGCGGAAGAGCGCGACTGACCACCCCCACCGCCCGCCCCGCCCCCCGGCCCGTGTATTGCCCGGTCCATCCCCGGCCCGGCTCGTACTCTGCCCAGCCGTACTCTGCCCAGCCCGTACTCTGCCCGGCCCGTACTCTGCCCAGCACGTACTCTGCCCGGCCCGTATCCTGTTCAGCTTGTTCCCTGCCCAGCCCGTTCCCTGCCCGGCCCACGGCTGACCGGCGGCTGGCCCGCGGCCAGCCCGGCTTGTCGTCCGGCCTGTCACCCGCCCCGTCACCCGCCCGAAGCGCCCGGGCCCGCGCGGCTGCAATCAAGGTCCATGCGGGCCTCGCCGGTATCGCCGGGGACGCCGGTGGTGAAGCTGCCGCGTTCGACCCGGCAGCCGCTGGCCTGCTCGGCCGCCTGCATCATCAGGGTCTGCACGCCCGCCCGCTGCGGCAGCGTCAGGTAGTCGAGCCGGATCACCTCGGCCCGCTCGCCCTTCTGGAACACGGTGAAGCGCAGCCCCGACAGCACGAGGTCGGTGCGCGTCGCGCCGAAGAATTCGGGTGCCGGCGAGGCGCAGCCCGCCAGCACGAGGCACGGGACCAGAACGGGGCCAAGGCGCGGGTGCATCGCCCGAGCCTGCGCGGCACATGATTAACAGAGGGTTAAGGGCGGACGGCAACGCCGGGCGGTGGCCGGACGCGGCATCCGGCGCCGGCCGGGGCTGTCCGCGGGGCGTGCCCGAGCGTCAGGCATAATTTTCCGCGATCTTCGGGGAACGCGCGCCGGGCGGCGGCGTTTGCCCCCCGAACCCGGAGCCCGGACCGCAGCGCGTGCCGGCCCCCCATCCAGCGCCTGATCCAACCAAGGAGATCCCCATGCGCATCGCACTCGTCCTGACCGCCCTGCTCGCCCTCACCGCCTGCGAGACGATGAAGGGCGCGGGCCGCGACATCCAGTCGGGCGGCGCCGCGCTCACCAGCGAAGCCTCGCAGACCCAGCAGCAGATGTGATCCCGCGCCGGTCGCAGTCCGGTCCTGGCCGCCACGGCGCCCGGACCGGATCGCGACCGGATCGGCCCCCCGGGCCTACGGCGCCCCCACCGACCCGGCGGGCGCGTTGTCGTATCCGCGCGCAAGACGCCCGACGATCCTCCGCCCGTGCCCACGACACCTGCCGCCACGCGACACGACCGCGCACCGGGCAACACCCGTTCATGCCGCAACCGCGCGGCCGACGGGTCCGTGAAGGCGTCGGCCCTTCCGGTCAGAACGCACCGCCCTGCCAACCTGATACCCGCAACGACCAAGGCGACGACTGTTTCGCATCTCCGGCGCAGTCACCGAGATGACGTGGCTTCGCCAGCTCCCGGCGACAGAGGTCGCCTGCCCGGTCTCCTCTGCGAGCGTACGGATGGCCGGAAGGGCCGCGAACCGCCCCTCCGGCCGATCCTTGTCGGCCCGGCGTCGACGCGGGCAAGCCGCGGCGCGGTGCGGCAGCCCGTCCAGCCGCCCATCGCTGCGTAGGGTCGGCGTCCTTCAGCCTGTCGGCCCAGCCCGGTCGCCGCCGCACCCTGTGCGAGCCCCGGACAGCAGACCGGGCCCGGCCGCGCGGAGCGGCGGGCACGGTCGGGCGTCTTCGCACAGGGCGACCTAGAACGAGGCGCCTTCGGACGGGGTGTGACCCCCGCCCCCGGCCTCAGTGCAGCGAGACCTCGGCCTGGCGATCGCGGAAGTCGTCGCGCAGGTCCTTGCCGAACAGCGCCTTGGTCCCGGTCACGAGGCTCGACCCGGTTTCCCAGATCTCGGCCCGGTCGAGGTCGAAGCGCAGCAGCACCAGCGAGGGGTCGTCCTTGCCCTCGGGGTACCAGGCGGCGACGAAGGGGTTCCACAGCCGCTCGACCACCGCGCGGTCGGTGTCGAGCGTGAGCGAGCCGCGGATCGTCGCATAAAGGTCATTGTTCTTCGCGACGAAGGTCGCCACCGCGGCCTCGGCCCCGCCGGCGAGCGCGCGGGCGAGCGAGGTGTCCTTGGCGGTGAAGATCCACAGCGGACCCTCGTGCTTGCCGGTCTCCTCGTCGACGAGCGCGGTCATCGGCCGGGGATGGTCGTCGGCCGGCGTCTCGAGGCCGATCATCAGCGTGCGGTCGCTGGAGAGATGTTTCCACAGGTGGTGCTTGAGATCTTCGGGGGTGCGCATCAGGGCGTCCTTTCCGTTGCGTGAGCGTCGATGGGTCAACGCGGGACGGGCGGGGGCGTTCCGGGGCGTTCAAGGGGATGTGAGCGGGACGGCCCGGGGGGGCAGGCAGGGCGCGCGGGCACGGGGAGGACCGGGGAGCAAGAGCGCGCGGCCGGGGCGGCGGCCTCGGCGCAGGCGGAGGGGCCGGAGGGGCTGCCTGCCCCTCCGGACCTCCCCGGGGATATTTGAGCCAAGGCGAAAGCAGGCCCGCCACGGGATGCCCGCAGCGAGGCAGTTCGTCGGGCGGCTGGTCGCGCGACCGGTCAGGCGGCGCGGGCCTCGCGGATCAGGGCGAGGATGTCGCGGGCGGCGGCCGGGATGTTGGTGCCGGGGCCGAAGATCGCCTTCACGCCGTGGTCGTAGAGATACTGGTAATCCTGCTGCGGGATCACGCCGCCGCAGATCACCAGGATGTCGCCCGCGCCCTGCGCCTTCAGCGCCTCGACCAGCTTCGGTGCCAGCGTCTTGTGGCCGGCGGCCTGGCTCGAGATGCCGATGACATGCACGTCGTTGTCGACCGCATCCTGCGCGGCCTCTTCCGGGGTCTGGAACAGCGGCCCCACGTCGACGTCGAAGCCGATGTCGGCGAAGGCCGTCGCGATCACCTTGGCGCCGCGGTCGTGGCCGTCCTGGCCCATCTTCACCACCAGCATCCGCGGCCGGCGCCCCTCGTCCTCGGCGAAGGCCTCGACATCGCGCTGGATCTGGGCAAAGCCCGCATCGCCCTCGTAGGCCGCGCCGTAGACGCCGGCGAGGGTCTTCACCTCGGCCCGGTGCCGGCCGAACACCGCCTCCATCGCCATCGAGATCTCGCCGACGCTCGCCCGCGCCCGCGCGGCCTCGACCGCCGCCGCGAGCAGGTTGCCGCCCTCGGCCGCGCGCCGCGTCAGCTCGGCCAGCGCCGCGTCGCAGGCCGCCTGGTCGCGGGTCGCGCGGATGCGCCCGAGACGGGCCACCTGCGCCTCGCGCACCTTGACGTTGTCGATGTCGAGGATGTCGATCGCATCCTCCTTCGCCAGCCGGTACTTGTTCACGCCGACGATCACGTCCTCGCCGCGGTCGACCGCGGCCTGGCGGCGCGCGGCGCTTTCCTCGATCCGAAGCTTCGGCATCCCCGAGGCCACCGCCCTGGTCATGCCGCCCATCGCCTCGACCTCCTCGATCAGCGCCCAGGCCTTCTCGGCCAGTTCGGCCGTCAGGCTCTCGACGTAGTAGCTGCCCGCGAGCGGGTCGACGACATGGGTGATGCCGGTCTCTTCCTGCAAGATCAGCTGGGTGTTGCGCGCGATGCGGGCGCTGAAGTCGGTGGGCAGCGCGATCGCCTCGTCGAGCGCGTTGGTGTGCAGCGACTGCGTGCCCCCCAGCGCCGCCGCCATCGCCTCGTAGGCGGTGCGGATGACGTTGTTGTAGGGGTCCTGTTCCTGCAAGCTGACGCCGGAGGTCTGGCAATGGGTGCGCAGCATCGACGATCCGGGCTTCTTCGGATCGAACTCGGCCATGATCCGCGACCACAGCAGCCGCGCGGCGCGCAGCTTCGCGGCCTCCATGAAGAAGTTCATGCCGATGGCGAAGAAGAACGACAGCCGGCCCGCGAAGGCGTCGACATCCATGCCGCGCGCGATGGCGGCGCGCACGTATTCGCGCCCGTCGGCGAGGGTGAAGGCGAGTTCCTGCACCAGGTTCGCGCCCGCCTCCTGCATGTGGTAGCCCGAGATCGAGATCGAGTTGAACTTCGGCATCTCGGCGGCGGTGTATTCGATGATGTCGGCGATGATCCGCATCGAGGGTTCGGGCGGATACACGTAGGTGTTGCGGACCATGAACTCCTTGAGGATGTCGTTCTGGATCGTGCCCGACAGATCGGCGCGGGCAACGCCCTGCTCCTCGCCCGTGACGATGAAATTCGCGAGGATCGGGATCACCGCGCCGTTCATCGTCATCGAGACGCTGATCTTCTCCAGCGGAATGCCGTCGAAGAGGATCTTCATGTCCTCGACGCTGTCGATCGCGACGCCGGCCTTGCCGACATCGCCGACGACGCGCGCGTGGTCGCTGTCATAGCCGCGGTGCGTGGCCAGGTCGAAGGCGACCGACACGCCCTGCTGCCCGGCCGCGAGCGCGCGGCGGTAGAAGGCGTTCGATTCCTCGGCCGTCGAGAAGCCCGCGTATTGCCGGATCGTCCAGGGCCGGCCCGCGTACATCGTCGCGCGCACGCCGCGGGTGAAGGGCGCGATCCCGGGCAGGCTGCCCATATGCGCAAGGCCCGCGGTGTCGGCCTCGGTGTACAGCGGCTTGACCCGGATCCCCTCCAGCGTCTGCCACTCCAGCCCGGACGGGTCGCGGCCCTTCAGCTCGCGCGCCGCCAGTGCCGTCCAGTCCTCGATCTTGCCGCTCATCTCACCTCTCCCTGACCTGGTCCCCGCCGCGCGGGTCGTCTGCGCCGCGGCCGGCCGCCGGCCCTTCCCCGGGCCGGTGCCGCCGCCTATATTCCAAGCGACAGGAGGACCGATGCCGCGACCCCATGCCCTTGCCCTCGCCTCGCTGCTGGCGGCAGCGATCCCGGGCGGCATCGCCGCCCAGGCGCTCTCTCCTCCGGTGGCCGAAGCCGCGGGCGATGCTGCCCCCGGCACCGCGACCGGCCCTGCGACCGACCTTGCGACCGACCCTGCGGACCGGCTGATCCATCCCGCCGCCGACCAGCGGATCGAGGATTTCCGCTGGGATCACCGCCTGGTCGTCGTCTTCGCCGACACCGAGCAGGACCCCGCCTTCCGCCAGCAGATGGCCTGGATCGCCGCCCGGCCCGGGGACCTGATCACCCGCGACGTCATCGTGCTGACCGACACCGCGCCCGACAGCCCCGGCCCGATCCGCCAGGGGCTGCGCCCGCGCGGCTTCTCGGTGGTGCTGGTCGACAAGGACGGCATCGTCAACCAGCGCAAGCCCTTCCCGCAGGAACTGCGCGAACTGACCCGCAGCATCGACCGCATGCCGGTGCGCCAGGAAGAGATCCGCCGCCAGCGCTTCGGCGGCTGATCCCCTGCCCGCCCCGATCGCTGCCCGGGTCACTCGAACTCCAGGATCACGTCGTCGACCTTCAGGCTTTCGCCCGGGGCGGCATTGACGCGGCTGACCACGGCCCTGCGTTCGGCGCGCAGGATGTTCTCCATCTTCATCGCCTCGACCGTGGCCAGCGCCTGGCCCTCCTGCACCTCGTCGCCGGGCGCGACGTTGATCTTCACCACCAGCCCGGGCATCGGGCACAGCAGGAATTTCGACGTGTCGGGCGGCAGCTTCTCAAGCATGTGCGCCGACAGCGCCGCGGCGCGCGGGCTGCGGATGTTGACCTTCAGATCCGCGCCGCGGTGGCGCAGCCGGAAGCCCTGCGGGATCTTGCCCACCTTCATCACCAGCGCCGTGCCGTCGACCTCGGCCCGGCACAGCGCCATCCCCGGCGTCCAGTCCGAGGCGACGCGATGCGCGGTGCCATCCTCGAAGGTCACGGTCGACCCCTCGCGGTCGGCCGCGATCGTCACCGGATAGCTCTCGCCCTGCAGCGTCACCACCCAGTCGGTGCCGACGCGGCGTTCGTGGTTGCCCAGCGTCCCCGAGATCCGCGCGCGACGGATCTCGGCCACGCGGTTCATCGCCGCCGCCACCGCCGCCACCCGGCGCAGCGTGCCCTGCGTCAGCGTCGCGCCCTGGAAGCCCTCGGGATATTCCTCGGCGATGAAGGCGGTGGTGATCTCGCCCTTCACGAAGCGCGGGTGATCCATCACCGCGGCCACGAACGGCAGGTTGTGCCCGATCCCCTCGACCTCGAACGTGTCGAGCGCGACGCGCATCTTCTCGATCGCCTCCAGCCGCGTCGGCGCCCAGGTGCACAGCTTGGCGATCATCGGGTCGTAGTACATCGAGATCTCGCCCCCCTCGAACACCCCGGTGTCGTTCCTGACGATCCCGCCCGCATCCTCGCCCTCTTCCGGCGGGCGATAGCGCGTGAGCCGGCCGATCGAGGGCAGGAAGTTGCGGTACGGGTCCTCGGCATAAAGCCGGCTCTCCATCGCCCAGCCCTGGATCAGCAGATCCTCCTGCCTGAAGGGCAAGGGCTCGCCATCCGCGACGCGGATCATCTGCTCGACCAGGTCGACGCCGGTGATCAGCTCGGTCACCGGGTGTTCCACCTGCAGCCGGGTGTTCATCTCGAGGAAGTAGAAGTTGCGGTTGCCGTCGACGATGAATTCGACGGTCCCGGCGCTGGTGTAGCCCACGGCCTTGGCCAGCGCGCAGGCCTGCTCGCCCATCGCGCGGCGCGTCTCCTCGTCAAGGAACGGCGAGGGTGCCTCTTCGATCACCTTCTGGTTCCGGCGCTGGATCGAGCATTCGCGCTCGTGCAGGTAGACGCAGTTGCCATGCTTGTCGGCCAGCACCTGGATCTCGATGTGGCGGGGCTGGGTCACGAACTTCTCGATGAAGATCCGGTCGTCGCCAAAGCTGTTGGCGGCCTCGTTCTTCGACGATTCGAACCCCTCGCGCGCCTCCTGCGCGCTCCAGGCGATGCGCATGCCCTTGCCGCCGCCGCCGGCGCTGGCCTTGATCATCACCGGATAGCCGATCTCGTCCGAGATCCGCACCGCCTCCTCGGCATCCGCGATCAGCCCCATGTAGCCGGGCACGGTCGAGACGCCGGCCTCCTGCGCCAGCTTCTTCGAGGTGATCTTGTCGCCCATCGCCTCGATCGCCGGGCTCGGCGGGCCGATGAAGACGACGCCCGCCTTCTCCAGCGCCGCGGCGAAATCCATGCGCTCGGACAGGAAGCCATAGCCGGGGTGGACCGCCTCGGCGCCCGTGGCCTTGATCGCCTCCATGATCTTGTCGATCACGATGTAGGACTGGTTGGCCGGCGGCGGGCCGATGTGGATCGCCTCGTCCGCCATCTTCACGTGCAGCGCGTTGCGGTCGGCGTCGGAATAGACCGCCACCGTCTGGATCCCCATCTTCCGCGCCGTCTTGATGACGCGGCAGGCGATCTCGCCCCGGTTGGCGATCAGGATCTTCTTGAACATCGGCGCTCCCCCCGAAGTGACTGGAACCCGGCGCGCGGGCCGGACATGGCGACGCGAACGACAGCGGGCCGCACGGGGGTGTCACCCCCCGGCGGCCCGCAGCGGATCATGTCGAAAGACGTATTAGTTGCAGACGCCGACGTCGTCGCAAAGCGCACCGGCGGCCGCGCCCGCGGCCGAGGCCGCGGCGACGGTGCCCAGCCCGTTGCCGGTCGCGACGGCCCCGATGCCGGCGATCGAGGCGCCGACCGCGCCGCGTTCGAGGTCGTTCTGTCCGCAGGCCGCGAGTCCGGTGACGAGGACGAGGCCGATGGCGAGTGCAGTCCGTTGCATGGGGAACCCTTCACACTGTTGCAGTATCGCAACCGCAACCGGTCATGGCGCGACAGGTTCCCGACACGCATTGTTTCTGCGGGCAAAAGCGGCCGCTGCGCCGGCCCGGAAACGACGAGGCCGCCGCACCCGGCGGGTACGGCGGCCACAACATCGCTGCGCGCCCCGACGGCGCGGCCCGGCTCAGTACGAGCGGCGGCAGATGCCGGCGTCGTCGCACAGGGCGCCTGCGGCACCGCCGATCGCGGCACCGGCGAGCACGTTGTTGTCGGTCGCGTCGGCGACGAGAGCCCCCGCGCCGGCGCCCAGAGCGGCGCGGCCGCCGTCAGTCTGGGTGCATCCGGCGACGGCCGCGGCGCCGAGAATCGCGAGGAGGAAAAGTTTCGAATTGCGCATGATGATGCTCCGCCTTCCGTACGGGTTGTTGTCTTGCAACATATTAACGGCGGTTTCGGTTCCGAAAAGCAGATAGCGCGCGCATGGGCGCCGCTTTGCCGACGCACGTCGCACGCGCGGGCATTGCCCGGGCCGTCATGCCGGGCCGGGGGAAAAGCCGACCCGGTCCGCGCGGGACCGGGTCGGAAGTCAGGGGAAGGGTAACGGTTACAACGAACCGGTGCGGCGTCGCTGATCGCGCCGGCCGCCACATCCCGACGATGCGTGGCTAATGGTTGCGATGCAACGCAAAGCTGAACGCCCGAAGCTGCGTCGGCGAATTCCGGCCAAGGCTGAACAGGCGTCGGCAGCATCGCGCTCAGTCCTCGTCTTCCCAGTCGCCATCCTCGTCGTCGTCAAAGCCCCAGTCGTCCTGCTCCTCGGCGAAGACGGCGGGGAAAGACGCTTGGGCGCGCTTGAGGTCGATTTTCAACATCGCCTCGTAACTTTGCGGATCGAAAGGATCTTCTGCGGCCACGACTTCGCGGCCGAACAGCCAGGACAGCCGTCCCGCATCCAGGTTGCCACGCTCGAAAGGCTCTTCGCCGAAATGGTTCCACAACGCGGCCATGAAGGCCTCGTCGGCGCGGCGGTCCATCGCGGCGCGGTCCTTGAACCGCTCGCGGCGGATGATCTTGGTCACCCCCTTGCGGTTGACCGCGCGGCGGATGGTGAACTGGAAATCGGTGCCGGTCAGGCGGCCGGGAAAACCGCGATGCTTCAGCATGGCGCGCTCCGTCTCAGGGGGCCGCGCGACCGGGGGGCGCAGGCGCGCCGGCCAGGGCCGGCGGCCCGGCAGGTGTCAGTTGGCCGCAGCCGCGGGGGCGGCGGGGTCTTCGATGTAGACCAGCGGCGAGGGTTCGCGCGAGCAGGCGCAAAGCGCAAGGCCGCAGAGCGCGAAAAGCAGGAAAGTTCGGGGCAAGGCAGGTCTCCGTGCAGGGGGGCGGTCGGTGCGAAGACCACCACGCCCGCCCGCGCGCCGCAACCCCGCCGGACCGTCGCGCGCGCCATCAGAACATCTCCCATTCGCAGGCGCCCTCGCCGGGCTGGTAGGCCTCGAAGAACTGGGTCGCCTCGGGATCGGTCTCGCCGAAGGGCATCTCGCGGTCCGCCAGCGAGATCACGATCTGGCGCGGCTGCGGGCCCGTCGTCGCGATCCGCGGCAGCGCGAAGCTGTCGCACAGCCACTGCATGTCCGCCGACACCGCATCGAGGTCGAGCCCCGCCGCCTCGCCGCCGGCGATCCCGGGCGCGAGGAAGCGGAACCGCGCCGTCAGCCCCTCGGGGCCGTGCGCGTCCTGCAGCGTCTCGACCCATTCGACCGCCAGCCCCGAGGGCGTGACGATCGGCGCGGCCAGCGCCGGCGCGGGCAGCAGCAGCAGGGCGGCAAGGCGGATCATCGCTCGGCCTCCGGCCGGTGCGGCCGCTCGGGGCGCCGCGCCAGGCAGTCGATCTCGACCAGGGCGCCGACCGCCAGGGCGGTCACCCCGATCGTGGTGCGAGCGGGCCTGCGATCTGGCGTGAAGTACGCGGCGTAAGTTTCGTTGAAGGCGGGATAATCCCGCTCGAACTGCGTGAGGTAGCAACGGCATTGAAGGACATCCGACCAGGAAAGGCCGATACCTTCCAGCACGAGCGCCAGGTTGTCCATCACCCGCCGGGTCTGCGCCACGATGCCCTCGGGCAGCGCCGCGTCCGGCGCCGCCGGATCGGTCGGCATCTGCCCGGTCAGGAACACCCAGCCATCGGCCTCGGTCGCGTGGCTGAACGGCGCGACCGGGCGCGGGCCCTGGGCAAGGAGATGGAACAGGCTCATGTCGTGATCACAGCGGGATGTTGTCGTGCTTCTTCCACGGGTTCTCAAGCCGCTTGCCGCGGAGCGAGGCGAAGGCGCGGGCCACCCGCCGCCGGGTCGAGCGCGGTTGGATCACCTCGTCGATGAAGCCTTTTTCCGCGGCGACAAAGGGGTTTGCGAAGCGATCTTCATACTCTTTCGTCCGCGCGGCAATCTTCTCGGGCGCGCCCAGTTCGGACCGGTACAGGATTTCCACCGCGCCCTTGGCGCCCATCACCGCGATCTCGGCCGTGGGCCAGGCATAGTTGAAATCGCCGCGCAGGTGCTTCGAGCTCATGACGTCATAGGCGCCGCCATAGGCCTTGCGCGTGATCACGGTCACCTTCGGCACCGTCGCCTCGCCATAGGCGAACAGAAGCTTGGCGCCGTGCTTGATGACGCCGCCGTATTCCTGGCTCGTGCCCGGCAGGAAGCCCGGGACGTCGACGAAGGTCAGGATCGGGATCTCGAAGCAGTCGCAGAAGCGCACGAAGCGCGCGGCCTTGCGCGAGCTGTCGATGTCGAGGCACCCCGCCAGCACCATCGGCTGGTTGGCGACGACGCCGACGGTCTGCCCCTCGATCCGGATGAAGCCGATGATGATGTTGCCGGCGAAGTCCTTCTGGATCTCGTAGAAATCGCCCTCGTCCGCGACCTTGGCGATCAGCTCCTTCATGTCGTAGGGCTGGTTCGGGTTGTCGGGGATCAGCGTGTCGAGGCTTTCCTCGACCCGGGCGACGTCGTCGAAGAACGGCCGCACCGGCGCCTTCTCGCGGTTGTTGAGCGGCAGGAAGTCGAAGAGCCTGCGCACCTCGGCCAGCGCCTCGACATCGTTCTCGAAGGCGCCGTCGGCGACCGAGGATTTCCGGGTATGGGTCGAGGCCCCGCCCAGCTCTTCGGCGGTCACCACCTCGTTCGTCACGGTCTTCACCACGTCGGGGCCGGTCACGAACATGTAGCTCGTGTCCTTCACCATGAAGATGAAGTCGGTCATCGCCGGGGAATAGACCGCGCCGCCGGCGCAGGGACCCATGATCACCGAGATCTGCGGCACCACGCCCGAGGCCATGACATTGCGCTGGAAGACTTCGGCGTAACCCGCAAGAGAGGCGACACCTTCCTGGATCCGCGCCCCGCCCGAGTCGTTCAGCCCGATCACCGGCGCGCCGTTCTGCACCGCCATGTCCATGATCTTGCAGATCTTCAGCGCATGGGTTTCCGACAGCGAGCCGCCGAAGACGGTGAAGTCCTGCGAGAAGACATAGACCATGCGGCCGTTGATCGTGCCCCAGCCGGTGACGACCCCGTCGCCCGCCGGCTTGTCGGCCTGCATGTCGAAATCGACCGCCCGGTGGGCGACGAACATGTCGAATTCCTCGAAAGACCCCTCGTCGAGCAGAAGCTCGATCCGCTCGCGCGCGGTCAGCTTGCCCTTGGCATGCTGGGCGTCGATCCGGCGCTGGCCACCGCCGAGCCGCGCCTGCTGACGCCGCTCCTCGAGCTGTTGCAGGATGTCCTTCATCGCGATCCCCCCGTTCGTCGCGGGGGCAAGACCCCGCCATTGCTGCGCAAGCTAGCGCTGCGCAAGATTGTTACCAAGTCCGATTGCGAAAATTTGCAAAGTGTTGGCAAGCAACGTTCTGCAAATTGCGTATCCGCAAATTCCGCAACGACCGCGCGGCGGGCGCTGGCCCTGCGCCGCGGCAAAGGGTAGCAGTGCAACCATTCCCGCCCCCGGAGCCATGTCGATGCCTTTCGCCCTGCCCGCCCTGCCGCCCGCGCTCTGGACGGTGTTGTTGCTGGTCGCTTCCAACATCTTCATGACCTTCGCCTGGTATGGCCACCTGAAATTCAAGTCGGCCCCCCTTGCCGTGGCGATCCTGGCCAGCTGGGGCATCGCCTTCTTCGAATACCTGCTGCAGGTTCCGGCAAACCGCATCGGATACGGGCAGCTGTCGGCCGCGCAGCTGAAGGTGATCCAGGAGGTGGTGACGCTGTCGGTCTTCGTGATCTTCGCCTGGGCCTGGCTGGGCGAGGCGCCGACCTGGCGCCACCTGCTGGGATTCGCGCTGATCGGCTGCGGCGCGGCGCTGATCTTCCTGGGCCCCGGGGCGCGGCCATGAGCGTGCCGCGCAGCCCCCACATCCTGACGCTGGTCTCGCTTTCGGCGATGAGCGCGCTGTCGATCAACCTGTTCCTGCCCTCGCTGACCGGGATGGCGCGGTATTTCGGCGTCGACTACGCGGTGATGCAGTTCGCGGTCTCGGGCTATCTCGCGGCCTCGGCGCTGGCGCAGCTGGTGATCGCGCCGGTCTCGGACCGGTTCGGGCGGCGGCCGCTGATGCTGGCGGTGCTGGCGATCTTCGCGGTGGCGACCTTCTGGTCGATGGTGGCCGAGACGGCGGCGGCCTTCCTGGTCGCGCGGATGTTCCAGGCGGTGATCGCCGCGGCGGTGCCGCTGGGGCGGGCCGCGGTGCGCGACGTGATGCCGGGCCCCGAGGCGGCAAGCCGGATCGGCTACATCACCATGGGCATGGCGCTGGCGCCGATGCTGGGGCCGATGATCGGCGGCGCGCTGGACGAGGCCTTCGGCTGGCGCGCGTCGATCGGCTTCCTGTTCGCGCTGTCCTGCGCGGCGCTGGTCATCGCCTGGTGCGACATGACCGAGACGGTGGTGGTGCGCCAAAGCTCGTTCCGGGCGCAGTTCGCGGCCTATCCGGCGCTGCTGCGCTCGCAGCGGTTCTGGGGCTATGCGCTGGCGGCGGCGCTGGGTTCGGGCGGGTTCTTCGCCTATGTCGGCGGCGCGCCCTTCGTCGGCTCGGTCGTCTTCGGGCTGAGCCCCGGGCAGGTGGGGATGTTCTTCGCCTTCCCGGCGCTGGGATATGCCGTGGGCAACTTCCTGTCGGGGCGGTTCGCGATCCGGCTGGGGATGGACCGGGCGGTGCTGATCGGGGCGGTGCTGTGCAGCCTGCCGATGGCGGTGGCGCTGGCGGTCGACCTGGCGGGGGCGATGCATCCGGCGGTGTTCTTCCCGGCGGTGGGGGTGATGGCGCTTGGCAACGGGATGCTGCTGCCGTCGGCCACCGCCGGCACGATGTCGGTGCGCCCCGAACTTGCGGGCTCGGCCGCGGGCCTGGGCGGGATGATGGCGATCGGCACCGGCGCGGCGCTGGCGGCGCTGGCCGGGGCGATGCTGCATGACGACACCGGCGCCACGCCGCTGATCGGGCTGATGCTGACCTCGTCGCTGCTGGCGATCCCGTCGATCCTGTGGGTGCGGCACCGCGCCCGCCGGCTGGGGCTGTAACGGGCCGGGCGCGGCGCGCGCGGGGGCTTTCCGCGGCGCTTTGCAAAGGGTACCTTTCACTTGGCAAACCGGCTGGGGAGGGACGGATGGCGACGCAGAAGCTCTATGCCGGGCTGAAGCTGCGCGAGACGCGCGGGCGGCTGGGCCTGACGCAGAAGGCCTTCGCCGAAAAACTCGGGGTGTCGCTGCCCTATCTCAACCAGATGGAGAACAACCATCGCCCGGTCTCGGCGCAGGTGGTGCTGGCGCTGGCGGGCGAGTTCGGGCTGGACGTGACCGAGCTGACGGCGGGCGATGCCGAGCGGATCGTGTCGGACATGCGCGAGGCGCTGGCCGACCCGGTCTTCGCCGATGCCGCGCCGCCGCTCGCCGACCTGCGGCTGGCGGCGTCGAACGCGCCGGCGCTGGCGCGCGCCTTCCTCGAGCTGCACCGCGCCTATCGCCAGACGCACGAACGGCTCGCCTCGCTGGACGAGGCGCTGGGGCGCGACGGCAGTTCGGTCCATGCCAGCCCCTGGGAGGAGGTGCGCGACTTCTTCCACTACTGCGACAACTACATCGACGCCGTCGACCGCGCGGCCGAGCGCTTCGCCTGCCCCGGCGGCCGGCGGCGCGACGTGGTCGAGGCGGCGGCGGCGGCGCTGGAGCGGCGCGGGATCGCGCTGGAATTCGCCGACATCGCCGAATTCCGCCAGCAGGTCCCGGACCGGCTGGTGATCTCGACCCGGATCGCGGATGCGACGCGGCGGTTCCAGGTGCTGCACCAGATCGCGCTCCTGACGCAGAACGACCTGCTGGAGGCGACGCTGGATCTGGCGCGCTTCCAGACCGAGACGGCGCGGGCGATCGCCAAGATCGGGCTGGCGAACTATTTCGCCGGCGCCGCGCTGATGCCCTATACCGCCTTCATCGAGGCCGCGCGCGAGAGCCGCCACGATCTCGAGCGGCTGGCCGATGTCTTCGGCGCCTCGATCGAGCAGGTGGCGCACCGGCTGTCGACGCTGCAGCGGCCGGGGCTGAAGGGGGTGCCGTTCTTCTTCGTCCGCGTCGATCAGGCCGGCACGATCACCAAGCGCCATTCGGCCACGCGGCTGCAGTTCGCCCGCTTCGGCGGCGCCTGCCCGCTGTGGAACGTGCACCAGGCCTTCGAGACGCCGGGGCGCTTCCTGCGCCAGCTGGTCGAGACGCCGGACGGGGTGCGCTATCTCTCGCTCGCGCGCGATGTCTCCAAGCCCGGGGGCAGCTTCACCGCCCCGGTGCGGCGCTATGCGATCAGCCTGGGCTGCGAGGTCGCCCATGCCGCGCAGCTGGTCTATGCCGACGACCTCGACCCGTCGAACCCGCGCGCCTACCAGCCGATCGGGATCTCGTGCCGGATCTGCGAGCGGCGCGACTGCCACCAGCGCTCGGTCCCGCCGCTGGAGCGGCGGCTGCGGGTCGACCCCGAGCGGCGCGGGCTGCTGCCCTACGAGATCGCCTGAGCCCGCCCGCCGCGCGCTCAGCGCGGGCGTGACGGGCGGGTCCGGTTGCGGACAGGCGTCGTCTGCGCGGGGCGTCGCCTGCGCAGGGGCGTCGCCTGCGGGGGCTCAGCCCTGCGCGGGCACCATGCCGCCGGTCAGGAAATGCGCGATCTGGTCCTTCAGCCGGGCGCGGCGCTGGCGCAGCTCGGTCTCGGCGGCGGCGGCGATCGGCTCGACCAGGGTCTCGGCCTTGTAGACCGCGCGGTTGACCTCGTCATACTCGGCCACAAGCGTGGCAAAGCGCGGGTCGGCGATCTTCAGCAGGTGCAGCCGCTCCACATGCTCGGGGAAATCCTCGGCGATCTGGTGGGGAACATGGGTCATCTGGGGCACTCCCTTCTTGCGACGGGACCAGTCAAGCACCCCGCCGCCGCGCCCGCCTTGATCCGGATCAAGACCGGGTCACGATCCCCCGGCCCGCCGCCAGCCCGCCGCCCGCGCCTGCGCCTCGGAGCAGAACCACCGCTCGCCGCGCGCGGTGTCGATCCGGGTCGCGCCATAGCTGGCCATGCCCGGCAGGTGATACAGGTGGCCGTTGCCCGAGATGTTGCCCTTGATCGCGCAGCCGGCCTGCGGCGGGGCCGGGTCGGGCGCCGCGGCCCGCTGCGCCGCGCGCCAGTCCGCCGGCCGCTCGGCCGCGCCCGCCCACAGGCCGCGCGCGGCGATCGCGGCACGTTTCTCGGCATCGACGTAATCGAGCGCATAGGCGCGGTAGGCGAAGGCGGCGCCGTCCTCGACCATCTGGGCGCCAAGGTCCCGGCCGCGGCGGAAGCAGCGCGCCACCAGCCGGTCGTAGCGGTCGCGCTCGATCCCCTCGCAGCGGATCTCGCGCCCCGCCAGCGCGGCGAGGTGATGGCGCGACCAGCCGCCGCAGTCCCAGTCCCGCCCTTCGGCATTGGTGCAGGACTGCGCGAGTTCGGGCGCGTCGATGCCGAACAGGCGGATGCGCTCGCCCCCCAGCCGCAGCGTGTCGCCGTCATGCACCTGCGGCCGGCCGGTCAGCACCTGCGCGACGGCGGGCGCGCCCGCGAGGCAGAGGGCGGCGATCAGGGGCACAAGGCGGGTCAGGCGGCGCATGGCAGGATCTTCCAGGTCGGTTTCGGCCCGGCGGTGCCGCGCGCGGCCTTGCCCGGGGCCGGGCTTTGGGCGAATGGTCGCGCCGAACTGCGGCCGCTTCGGGGCCATGACGCGAACAGGCGGGGGCATGCCGGGTTGGGGGCGATGATGCAACTGGTGAACGGCCCGGGCGGGCAGCCGGTGGCGTTCGACCGCCCACGGGCGGTCCTGCGCGCCGACACCCCGGCCGAGGTCTGGGGCGTGCTCGAGGCCGCCGAGGCCGCGCGCCGCGCCGGCGGCTGGATCGCGGGGATGATCGCCTACGAGGCCGCCGCCGCCTTCGAGCCGCGGCTGGCCGACCTGCCGCGGGGGCCAGGCCCGCTGGTGCACCTTGGCGTGTTCGACGCGCCGGGGCCGCTGGCGCCGGCCGCCCCGCCGCCCGTGCAGCCGCCTTCGCCCGGGGCCCGTCCCGACCCCGAGGCGCTTGGCGCCTTCGCGCCCCTCGTGCCCCAGGCCGAGCACGAGGCGCGGGTGGCGCGGGTGCTCGACTACATCGCGGCGGGCGACTGCTATCAGGTCAACCTGACCTTCCCGATGGAGGCCCGCTGCGCCGCCGCGCCCGCGGCGCTCTGGTCGGCGCTGCGGGCGCGCCAGCCGGTGCCGCATGCCGCGCTGGTGACGCTGCCCGAGGCGCCGGCGCTGGTCTCGCTCTCGCCCGAGAGTTTCTTCGCGCTCGACGGGGCGGGCGGGATCGCGACGCGGCCGATGAAGGGCACGCGGCCGCGCGACCCGGACCCGGCGCGCGACGCGGCCGCCGCGCGCGCGCTGGCGCGGTCCGAGAAGGACCGGGCCGAGAACCTGATGATCGTCGATCTGTTGCGCAACGACATCTCGCGGCTGTGCCGGCCGGGCACGGTGCGGGTGCCCGAGCTGTGGCGGGTCGAGCATTACGCGACGGTGCACCAGATGGTCTCCGAGGTGCGCGGCACGCTTGCAGGGCCCCTGGACCTGCCCGAGTTGATCGCGGCGCTGTTCCCCTGCGGCTCGGTCACCGGGGCGCCGAAGATCCGCGCGATGCAGGTGATCGCCGCGCTCGAGGGCCGGGCGCGCGGGGCCTATTGCGGCGCGATCGGCTGGGCGGCGCCCGACGGGCGCGCGGCGTTCAACGTCGCGATCCGGACGCTGGCGGTGCAGGACGGGCGCGCGCGGCTGGACGTGGGCGGCGGCATCGTGCACGACAGCACGCCGCGCGGCGAATGGGAGGAAGCGCTGTGGAAAAGCCGTTTCGCGAGGCCGCTCTGGCCGCCGGAGACCGCCTGATCGAGACGCTGCTGTGGTCCGGGCAGGCGGCGCCGCGCGCCGGGCGGCACCTGGACCGGATGGCGGGATCGGCGCGCGCGCTGGGCTTTGCCTTCGACCGCGCGGCGGCCGAGGCGGCGCTGGCGGCCGCCGTCGCCGGATCGGGGTTGGGACTGGGGTCAGGACCGGGGTTCGGACGGGCGCCGCTGCGGCTGCGGCTGACGCTGGCGCGCGACGGGGCGCTTGATGCGGTGGCGGCACCGCTGCCGGCCGGACCCGCGGGCTGGCGCGTGGCGCTGGCGCCGACGCGGATCGACGCGGGCGATCCGTTGCGCGGCCACAAGACCACGGCGCGCGCGCTTTACGACCGCGACCGGGCGGCGCTGCCGGCGGGGATCGACGAGCTTGTCTATGCCAATGGCGCGGACCGCATGGTCGAGGGCACGATCACGACGCTGGTCTTCGATCTGGGCGACGGGCTGTCGACGCCGCCGCTGGCCGAGGGCTGCCTGCCGGGCGTGCTGCGCGCGGCGCTGCTGGCCGAGGGGCGCCTGCGCGAGGCGCCGCTGCCGCTTTGCGACCTGCCGCGGGCGCAGCTGTGGTGCGGCAACGCGCTGCGCGGGCTGATCCCCGCCCATCTCGTCGCCCTCCCCGACTGACGCGCCCGGCTCGCGCGGCGCCCCGGGGTGCCGTTCGCGGCCGACCCGCACCACCAGCCCGCCGCGGCCCGTCGCCTGCCCCGCGGGCACGGGCGGCGCCCGGACGCGCCGGCGCCGCGGTGGCGGCAGGTCGAGGGGCCGTCCGCGGCGCCGTGCCGGACCAGATGGCCACCCGCGCGCGTGACCGGCGCCGCGAGGGCGGGCGGCGGCCGGTCGCGCGGGCGGACCGCGACCCGGTGCGCTCAGGCTCGGCGGCGGGCCTCAGCCCTCGGGCGCGGCGCGGGTGACGATGCCGCGGCCCGCCGCCTTCGAGGCGTAGAGCGCGCGGTCGGCATCGCCCAGCATCCGGCCCAGATCGCCGGCCGGGTAGTCGCGCGACAGGGCGATGCCGAAGCTGCCGCTGACCCCGCCCGTGCGCGCGGCGCCGGGTTCCGCCGCGACCGCGCCGCGCCCGAGCGCGGTGATCCGGTCGATGACCCGGGTGCAGATCGCCTCGGCCTGCGCCTGGTCGAGCGGGCCGCGCAGCAGCAGCACGAATTCGTCCCCGCCAAGCCGCGCGGCCATGTCGCGGGCCCGGATCTCGGCGCGCAGGATCGTGGCCACGTCGCACAGCACCGCATCGCCCGCGGCATGGCCGGCGCTGTCGTTGAGCTGCTTGAAGTGATCGAGGTCGAGATGGGCGAGCGCGAAGCCATCCTCGCCCCGGCGGGCGGTGCGCATCGCGTCGGCCAGCGCGGCCTCGAAGGCGCGGCGGTTGGCAAGGCCGGTCAGCGGATCGGTCAGCGCCCGGGCGAGCGCGTCGCGATGCGCGCTTTCCAGGCGCAGCGCCAGCCCGCGCAGCTCGGCCGCGACGGCGGATTTCGCCTCGAGCAGGTAGAGCATGTCGACGGTCGGATCGGTCGGGGCGAAATCGGCATCGGTCAGCAGGTGGTCGGCGACCGCCCCCGCGACGTCGAGCCCGAAGCCGAGGTTGAACAGCCAGCCCGCCCCGTCCGGCAGCCGGGCCGGCACCGCCTGGGCGCGCAGCCGGGTGCCCTTGCCCGCGGTCACCAGAAGCTCGATCCGGCGCGGGCGATGCGCGACGAGCCAGGCAAAGCCCGCCGCGCCCGGCGGTCGGCACAGCTGGAACAGCGCGTCGAAGGGCCGGCCGGGCGCCGGCGCGCCGAGGATGCGCGCGAGCGTGGGCCCCGTCGCCACGACCTCGCCCGTGGCCGAGACCGCGAGGAACAGCGGCATCAGCCGCCCAAGCTCGGGCCAGCCGGTCTGCACGCCGCCGCCCGCGCCGCCCCCACCGTCGGCGACCGGATCGGTACTGCGCCGGCCCTCGGCCGGCTCCGGCGTCGGGGCGGGCGGGCGGGCGAGCCCGTCCCCGCCCGCACCCGGGGGCGCCGCCGGGCCGTCCCCCGCGACGGGCGGGCCGCCGACGCGGCCGCCGGCGACCGTCGCCTCGCCCGGGCCCGCCGGGCCGGACAGGAGGTCGGATAGGGGAACCGACAGGACGCCGGACTGCGGGAAAGACCGAGGGCCGGACTGCGGGCCAAACTGCGGGCCGGACTTCGGGCCGGGCCGGAGGCGAGGCGCGGGAGCCGGGCCGGAGGCCGCGACGGGCGCGGGGCCGGGGGCGTGCTCGGGACCCGCGCCCGCGCAGTCGGCCGGAGCTTGGCCGGCTGCGACCGTCCCGGCGATGGTCCCCGCGATAGTGCCGGAGCGGCAGCCGGGGCCGGCTGTCGTGGGGGCGCGGCCGGTTGCCGCGCCGGCCCGCGGATCAGGGGCCGCGCCCGGCACCGGCGACCCGTCCGCGTCGGCCCGGCCGCCGACAGGGTCGCCGTCAGGGTCGCCGACAGGGGCTCCGGTCAGTCCGGTCATGGCGCGCGCGGGCCGGTCGGGACGGCGGCCCTCGGTCGGGCACGGGATGGCGGCGGCGTCGGGCCCGGTCGCCGTCGCGGTCGCGGTCGCCGTCGCGGGCGCGGGCGCGGGCGGTGACAGGGCCGCGGCGCCGACCAGGGCCTGGCGCCCCTCGCGGCCAAGGCCGGCGGGCGGGGCGCAGGCGCCGACGGGGCGGAGCCGCGCCGGGCGACGGAGGCGGTCGGCGCCCATCGCTCACTCGCCCCCCGCCGCCGCCGCGAGCCGGAAGCCGCGGCCGGGGGCATAGCGATCCTCGAGCAGGTCGAGCACGATCTCGAACCGGTCGGGCGCGGTCTCGGCCAGGTCGATCAGCGCCAGCGCGCCGTAGTCGTCGGCCATCGCCCGCACGAGGCCCGCCAGCACCGGGGCCACCAGCGCCGCCGGCACCGCCCGCACCGCGCCGTG
>NZ_JBAWKE010000001.1:282699-384009 GCF_037095655.1 Frigidibacter sp. MR17.24 | reverse complement strand
CGTGCGGCGGCGCAGGCCCGCCCCCCGGGCGCGGCGCCGCCGCCTCGGTGATGGCGAGGCGATAGTGCCCGCCCTCGAGCGCCGCCACCGCGATCGGCGGCAGCCGCAGTTCGGGCAGCGCGATCGCGGCGCGGTCGGGCAGATCCTCGAGCGAGAGCAGGAAATCGGGATAGGTGCCGCCGCCGAACCGCAGCAGCCGGCGCAGCGACTCGCGCCCGACGAGATAGGCCCCGAGATCCTCGAGCAGCGTCGCCTCGGGCTTGCCGAGACGGCGCGCGGCGCGCGACAGGAAGCGGTGGGTCGCGGCCTCGGGATAGTCGAGCATCGCCTCGAACCCGTCGGGGCCGATGGCGAGATCGCCGGCGATGTCGTGCCAGACCCGCGGCGGATAGGCATCCCGCAGGAAACATTGCAGTGATCTGTTCACCAGCCCGTGCATCGCCCGCCCCTCGCGCCTGGAACGACGATAGGGCGGGCGTCCTTAACGAAGCGACAACGCCGCCCCGGGGGCGTCAGAAGTCGGTCGGCGCCCCGCCCTCGGCCTTGCGGCGGGTGACGAAGGCGTCAAGCTCCTCGCGGATCGCGACGTCCATCGGCGGCGGCTCGAACTCGGCCAGGATCGCCTTGAAGATCCGGTGCGCGCGGTCGGCCGACCACAGCCCGCCATCGGCCTGCCAGGCCTCGAAGTTGCGCCAGTCCGAGGCGATGGGCTGGTAGAAGGCGGTGGTGTAGCGTTCCTGGGTGTGGGCGCAGCCGAAATAGTGGCCGTCGTGCCCGACCTCGGCCACGGCCTCGATCGCGATGTCCTCGGGGGTGGTGGCGAAGGTCGCGGGCTCCATGTAGCGCTGGATCATCTGCAGCATCTCGCAGTCCATCACGAATTTCTCGGGGCTGGCGATCAGCCCGCCCTCGAGCCAGCCGGCGGCGTGATAGACCATGTGCGTGCCCGACTGCACCGCGGCCCAGAGCGAATTCGACGTCTCCCACATCGCCTGGCCGTCGGGGACGTTGGCCGCGCAGGTCCCGGAGGAGCGCAGCGGCAGCCCGTAGAAGCGCGCCATCTGCCCGGTCATCTGCGTCGCGCGCATGTATTCGGGCGTGCCGAAGGCCGGGGCGCCCGACTTCATGTCGACGTTCGAGGTGAAGGTGCCGATCATCGCCGGCGAGCCGGGCGCGGCGTATTGCAGCAGCGCGATCGCCGAGAGCGCCTCGGCCAGCGAGAGCGCGACGGCGCCCGACATCGTCACCGGCGCCATGGCGCCCGCGAGGGTGAACGGGGTGACGACGACGACCTGGCCTGCGCGGGCGCAGCGCAGCGCGCCGTCGATCATCGGCTGGTCGTGCTTGAGCGGCGAGACCGAGTTGATGTTGGTGAACATCCGCGGCGCGGCGCGGAACTGATCGGGCGTGAGGCCGCCCGCGATGCGCACCATCTCCATCGCGTCCTCGATCCGCTCGGCGCCCAGCGAATAGGCGTGGCAGACCTTGTCGGTCAGGGTGAGCTTGGCGTGCAGGCAGTCGAGGTGGCGGACCGAGGCGTGGACGTCGATCGGCTCGACCGGGTAGCCGCCGGCGAAGTGGATGCAGTTGAAGTACTGCGTCAGCTTCATCATCGTCTCGAACCCGCCCATGAAGCCCGAGACCTTGCCGGTCTCGAGATCCCAGTAGTTGGGCGGCGAGGAGACGTTGCCGAACAGGATCTCGCGCCCGCCGAAGGGCAGCGCGCGGTCGGGGTTGCGCGGGATGACGGTGAAGGTGCGCGGGGCGCGCGCCACCATCTCCATCACGAAATCCTCGTCCATCTTCACGAGGTTGCCCTCGACGGTGCAGCCGGCGCGCGCGAACAGCGCCAGCGCCTCGTCGTGCAGGAAGCGGATGCCGATGTCGCGCAGGATCCGCATCGCGCCCTTGTGGATCGCCTCGATCCCCTCGGGGCCCAGCGGCTCGGTCGGGCGGTCCTGGTTGATCGGGATCCGCCAGGGCATCTGGTCGATGACATGGGCGCGGCCGGCGGCCCCGCCGCGCCCGGCCGCACGCCCGCCCGCGCGCCGGCGGCGCTGTCCCTGTTCCGCAACCGCTTCCGTCATCGCCTGCCCTCCTTGGCCACGTCCCGGGCCTCGGGGGACAGGATTGGCACGGGACCCGGCGGCTTCGCGGCGACGGGCGACATGGGAATGTCGTTTTCGGGCAGGCACCGGCGCGGGAGCGGCCACGATGCGGCCCCGGACGCGGACCGAGGCGGTTCCGGGACCGGGCCTTCGGTCGGGCCGCCAGTCAAGCCGGCGGCCAGCCCGCCAGTCGGGCCGCAGGGTCGCGGCGCAGGTCGGCCGACGGGCCGCGGCGCTGCAGGTCCGGGCGCAGCGAGGCCAAGACCCGGATCACCGGCCGGGTCGCGGGATGCCGCGCGGTGTCCGGCACGACTTTCGGAGCGGTCTGCGTCACTGTCCCGGGCATGGTCTTGGGCACTGCCCTCACAATGCCGCCACGGCCCGCGGCGGAGTCCGCCCCCCCACGCACCCGGCGGGGAGCAAACTCCGGCGCAGGTCCGGGGCCTGCCGCCGCCGCAGCGCCGGGGTCAGGCCTCAGGCGGCGTCGACCTCGGCAGGGCTGCGGTCGGCCGACAGCCCGTCAAGCCAGCGCGGCAGGTGGCCGATGTCGGGCAGCACGGTCTCGGCCAGCGGGTCGAGATCGGCGGCAAGGGCAAGGCCGGTCAGCACCCCGATGCCGCGCATCCCTGCGGCGCGGGCGGCGTGCAGGTCGTGGCGGCTGTCGCCGATCATCGCGACACGGGCCGGCGCGATGCCCATCCGGTCGGCGAAGGCCAGCAGCTGGCCCGGCGCCGGCTTGGCCCCGTGGCCCGAGTCGAAGCCCGCGACGAAGTCGAACATGTCCTCGACCCCGGCGGTGGCGAGGTGGCTGCGCGCCGGACCCTCGGCATCGTTGGTCGCAAGGCCAAGCCGCAGCCCGCGCTCGCGCAGCGCGCCCAGCAGCTTGGGCAGGTCGGTGGCGGCGACCTGCGGTGCCTCGGCCGCGAGCGCGTTCATCCGCGCGACCAGCGTCAGCGGGCTGGCGCCCGGAACATGCGGCAGCAGCGCCTCGGCGATCTCGCCGGGCGTGCCGGCGATCACCGGGCTGTCGGGCGCGAACCGGCCCGCAACGAGGTCATAGCCGATCGCGCGCCCCAGCTCGGCGGCGCGCTCGCCCTCCTGTCCGGCAAGGTCGAGCAGCAGGCTGCGGGCCCAGGCGCTCCACGTCGCGGCGAAGTCGAACAAGGTGCCATCCTTGTCGAAGATCAGTCCCTGAATGTCGGTCATGTCGCTCTCCCTGGGCCGGAACACTCGCCCATCGCGGGCAGTGGCGCAAGCGCGGCTTCCGCCGCGCCGCGGCAATATCAGGTAAAATACGGCTGATCACCCCCCGGCAGCCGCGCCCGCGCCTGGGCGACCTGTTCGGGCCGCAGGCCGTGGTCGGCGGCGAAGCCCAGCACCCAGCCATCCTCCTGCATCAGGAAGTCGAGCACCGCCGCGAGGAATTCGGGATCGGCGGCGCGGGCGCGGATCTCGTCCGGGCCGGAGCCGGTCGCGACCATGAAGTCGCGCAGCGGATCGCCCTGCCCCGCGAGCCATCCGAGCGCCGCCACCGCCAGCGATTCCGCCGCCGCCCGCTGGGCGGCCCCGGCGCCCTCGTCCGACCTGTCCCGTGCCATCCCTGCGTCCCCTTCGTTGCGCCGCGCCGGCCGCGCCGGGCCTGCCCCTCACCCCGCCCTGTACCGCGCCCGGCACCCCACCGCAAATCGCGCCGAAATCCGCGCGGCGCGACCTGCCGCAAACCCCGTCGTGCCTCCTGTGGTGCAACCTGCCGTCCGACGGGTCAACGACCGGCCCCCGACCGGCGCAGATCCGCCGGTCCTGCCCGCCCGTTACCGGATTTGAAAGGAATATTTAACCATTCCGGCACGAGTCTCTGACCGACCGCGATGATTTGCGAGCCAACGAGTTTCAGGGAGCCTCTCCGTGCCCGCGCGCCTCCTCGTCCATGAACCCGACATGACCCGACGCATCCTGCTGCGCGCGCTTCTGGGCGAGACGCGGCACCACGCGCTTTGGGCCGCGAGCGCGGCCGAGGCGGCCGATCTCGCCACCCGCTCCGAGGTCGATCTGGCGCTGGTGGCGATCGATGACCCGGCGGGGCTCGGCCTGTGCCGGCGGCTGTCGCAGGGCGGCGCGGTGCCGGTCATCGCCTGCACCGGCGCGCATCCCTGCGCCTCCGCGCGGCGGATCGCGGCGCTGGCGGCCGGGGCCGAGGAGGTGATCGAGGGCGCACCCGACGGGCGCGAGCTGTCGGCGCGGATCCGCCGGCTGCTGGCCGCGCGGGCCGAGCTGGCCGAGATCGGCGGCGACGGCAGCCCCGGCCCGGGGCTGGCCGAGGCGGCGCCCGATTTCGTGCAGCCGGCGACGCTGGTGGTGATTCCGGCGCCGGGCCTGCCGGCGCCGTCCTGGATCGGGCCGATGCGCTGCCGGCTCGAGGCGCGGGTGATCGTCACCGGGCGCGATGCGGCGCTGGCGGGCGAGATCGAGGCGGCGGATGCGGTCGTGCTGTGCATCGACCCGGCCGAGCGCGAGCGCGAGCTGTCGCTGCTGTCCGAGCTGCGCAGCCAGGCGGCGGTGCGGCGGGCGGCGCTGTCGATCGGGCTGCCGGCGGCCGCGGGCGCGACGGCGAGCGAGCAGCTGGCGCTCTGCATCGGGCCGGCGCTCGACCGCGGGGTCAGCGAGACGCTGCCGCTCGCGGCCGACCCGGCCGAGATCGCGCTGAGGCTCGCGCGCCAGGTCCGGCGCAAGCGCGCGGCCGACCGGCTGCGCGCGGCGGTGGGCGAGGGGTTGCGCCAGTCGATCACCGACCCGCTGACGGGGCTGCACAACCGCCGCTACGCGCTGCCGCAGCTGCAGCGCATCGCCCGGTCCGACCCGGGGCGCGGCTATGCGGTGATCCTGGCCGACATCGACCGGTTCAAGGCGGTGAACGACCGGTTCGGCCACGGGATCGGCGACGCGGTGCTGGTGGCGATCGCGCAGGCGCTGGCCGCCGAGCTGCGGCCGCAGGACCTGCTGGCGCGCATCGGCGGCGAGGAATTCCTCGTGGTGCTGCCCGATTGCGACCCGGCGACGGCGCGCGCGGTGGCCGAGCGGCTGCGCGCCGCGATCGCGCGGCGCCGGATCCGGGTGGCGGGCGGGGCTCAGGTCGGGGTGACGCTGTCGCTGGGGCTCGCGCTGGTCGGCGGTCCGGGCGGGCTGCCCGGCCCCGAGGCCGCGCTGGCCGGGGCCGATGCCGCGCTGCTGCGCGCCAAGACCGCCGGCCGCAACCGGCTGATGCTGGCGCCGCCGCCGTGGCGGGCCTTCCCGAACGCCGCCATGGGCCCGGCGCCGGGCGAGCGGCGACCGCTGGGCCAGCTTGCCACGCCCGTGCGCCCCGAACGTCCGGAGCGTCCCGAGCGCCCGGAGCGGGCGACGATCCTGCCCTTCGCCCCTGCCCCCGGCCTTTCCGCCACGCTCTCCTCAGTCGGGCCAGAGATCCGCGCGCCCGGCGCGGTGCCGTTGCCGTTGCCGCCGCACCTGTCGCAGCGCCCAGCGCGCGCGGGCCGCCCCGAGCCGGTGCCCCACCCGGCCCCCGCGCCGCCGGCGTTCGAGCGGTCCGCGCCGGGCCCGGCGGGCGGCGAGGCGCCGGCTCCGGACCCGGCGGCCGGGACCCGCCCGGAGATCGCGGTGCCGCCCGACTTTCCCGCCCGCGCCGCGCCCGCAGAGCTGCGCCGCCTCGATCCCGGCGGCCGACGCAGCGCGATGCCCGGGCAATTCTGACCCCGGCCGCCCTGTGCAGCGCGCCCCGCAGGCCAGGCCCGCTGCGGACGCCCGGACCTGTCGCCATCGATGTCCCGATCCGGACGGCGATCCTCAGCCACAGCACCGAGGGCGTCGAAGGTGGACGGCGTCCCGGGCGGATCGACAGCGTCGCCGCGGCGCGGCCCCCTCGGCGCGGCCCCGGCGATGACCTTAGACCGTGGGGCCAGGGGCGATCCGGGGACTGCCGCTGACCGCGCCTACGCAGGCGGGATGGCAGGGCGCGACGCGGCGCCGCAGACAGTCCCGGGCAGCCGCTGACGGGGGCGCGACGGCGGCGTACGGCGACGCCTAAAGGGGGCGGTGCGGCCGCCCCGGCAGTGCCGCACGACACCGCGGCCGGTGCCGGGCAGCCGCAGACCGGGGCGTCATGGCGGCGTGCGGCGACGCCTAGCCGCACCGGCAGTGCCCAGCGACACCGCGGCCAGTGCCGGGCAGCCGCAGACCGGCGCGTGATGGCGGCGTGCGGCGACGCCTGAAACGGGCGGTGTGGCCGCCCGGCAGTGCCGAGCGACACCGCGGCCGGAACCCGGCGCCTGTCGGATGCGGACTTGCAACGCGGGACGAGAGGTCACGGGCCGCGATCCGTCGGGCCATTGTGGCGGCGTCTTCCGGCGCGACGGCCGACCCCGCGCGGCCGGCGGCGGCATCTGCGGACTGCGGCGACGGGGATCATCCGGGCCACCACGGGCCGAAACCCGGCGCGCGGCCGGGCCGCGCTCACCGAGAGTGGGGTAAGGCGTGCCGGCGCGGAGCGCACGACGTTCGCGGCTCGGACGCCGCGGGAGAACGACCGCCCTCTTGGCGCGCGCGGATGCCCGCAACGCCGCCGCGATGCCTGAGGGCGAAGGCGGCGCGGGACAGGAGGCGATGGGCCGGAACGGGCCGACTGCGGGCACAGCTCGTCGGGTTGTCTTCGGCGTCGCAGCAGAGCGACGGGCGGGCGGCCCGACCTGCCCGGAGGGGCCCGGGATCGCGCACAGGGCTGCGACGACGGGCATCTGGCGCAAGCGCCGCGCCCGGTTGCGCCAAACCCCGCGGCGGGGGTCAAGACAGACTACTGGCATAGACGCGCGCCGGGTGCTGACCGGGACCGCCGGCGTTCGTCGCGGCGGGGGATGGGCAGAGCCTCGGGTGCCGGGGCCGGGCCTGTCGCCGGGGTGGGTGGACCCCGGGGCGCGCGTCTTCCCGGGCCGGTCCTCGCCGCGGCGGTGGCACCGCGCGCGGTGCCGCGGAACACCGGTTCAGCCGTCGTCAGGTTCGGGCGGCCCGTCCTTGCGCTCGCCCCGGTCGGGCGGGCCGCTCAGCACCTTTTCCAGCCGGTCGGCGAAGGCGTGGCGCTCGGTGGGGCTCATCTGGGCCAGGCGTTCGACCAGCAGCCGGTGGCCCAGGCGGAAGGCCTCGCCGACCTGTTCCTGCTGGGCCAGGATCAGCGCCCCGGCGGCCTCGGCATCATAGGGCTCGGCCCGCAGCAGCCCCAGCAGCCGGTCGAACTCGCCCCGCATCCGCCGCGGCAGGCCGCGCAGCTCTCCGGCCCGCTCGCGGAAGGCCGCGCGCAGCTCGTGGCGCTCGTCGCGGGTCAGCGCAGCGCCGTAGGGGCCAAAGCCCGCGTCGGGCGGCGGAGCGCGGTGGCGCTCGCCGAGCGCCGAGCCCAGGATCAGCCCGGCCAGCGCCAGGTTCAGCGCCACCGAGGCGTAGAAGGCCGGCCGCAGCCAGCGCGGCGTCGCCCGCGTCACCGTCATTGCCCGTCCGCCCCCAGTGCCTGTCCATCCCAGCCGCCCGCCGCGTCGATCGCGCCCGGGTCGAGGAAATTCGTCGCGACCTCGTAGGACGGGATCAGCGCCAGCGCCTCGTCGCTGGTGGCCGCCGTCAGCCCCGAGGCGAGACCCGGCGCGGCAAAGCCGAGCCAGAGCCCCGCGAGCCCGGCCGTCGCAAGCCCGCCCGCGACCTGCCAGCCGCCGCGCAGCGTGTCCAGGACCGCCCCGGCAAGGGCGGCCGGTCCGCGCCGCGCCCGGACCGGGCCCGAGGGCTGTGCGAGAGCCGGCGGCGCGGCCGCGATCCGGTCCTGTTCGTCCAGCGCATCGGTCAGAACCCGGGCGAGGAAGTCCTCGCCGGCCCGGCCGATTCCGGGGGCGCCGATCCCGGCCCCCTCCCCGACACCCGTGCCCGCGCGCGCCGCGAAGAGCGCGTCGACCAGCGCGAGGTCGCGCGGATCGACCGCGTCATCCGCCCGCTCGTCCGGGCGTCCGCCGGGCCATCCCATGCTCCGATCAGTCATCGCCAAATCCCAGCTCTGCGCGCCGCGGGGCGAGAAGCCGCGCCAGCGCCCGTTTCGCGCGCGCGGTCAGGCTCTCGACCGCCTCGACCCCGATTTCCATCACCTCGGCGATCTCGGGGTTCGACAACCCCTCGATATGCCGCAACATCACCGCCTGCCGCTGCCGGTCCGGCAACTGGTCAAGCGCGCCCGACAGCGCCTTCTCGCGCTCGTCGGCGATCATGCCGGCCTCGGCCCCCGGCCGGTCGTCCTCGGGCTCGGCCACCGCCTCGAGCGGCACCGAGCGGCCCCGCCGCCGCAGCCGGTCGACGGCGAGGTTCGCCGTCACCCGGTAGAGCCATGTCGAGACCTTGGCCTCGCCGCTGCGCCAGTCGGGCGCGATGCGCCACAGCCGCAGCATGGCCTCCTGCGCCACGTCCTCGGCTTCGGCCTGATCGCGCAGCCGCGCCTGCGCCACCCGCAGCGCGAGCGGCGCGAAGCGCAGCGTCAGCGCCCGCGCCGCGGCGGGGTCACCCGCGGCGTAGCGCGCCAGCAACGCCTCGTCCGAGGCCTCGGTCTCTAGATCGAGCGGCATTCCCATTCCCCAAGCCCTAGTGCCGATCCGGCCCGCCCGCAACCGGGGCGGACCGGGGCAGTGCCTGCCGGCGCCTCAGTTGCCCGAAGGCGCGGCCTCCGGCGCGTCGGCGGGGGCATCGGGGGCATCGGGGGCATTGGCCGGCGGCGGCATCATCCGCCCCATGCGGCCGCCGTGATCGCCCATGCGATCGCCGTGGCGCCCCTCCATCCGGCCGTCCATGCGGCCCTCCATGCGGCCCTCCATCCGGCCGTGCATCTCGTCCATCCGCTCGCGCATGCGCTCGTGCGCGGCCTCGAACTCCTCGGCCGAGACGGCGCCGTCGCCATCGGTGTCGGCGCGTTCGAACATCCGCTCGGCCGAGGGCATCGGCCGGGCCAGCGCCTCGTCCACATCGATCAGGCCGTCACCGTCGACATCCGTCGCCGCCATCCGCCGCGCGACCTGCGCCCGGATCCGCGCCTCGGCGCGGGCCATCTCGTGCGCGACCAGCTCATCCTCGCTGATCTTGCCGTCGCCGTCGGTATCGACCGCGATGCGGTCGTCGCGGAAGGCCTGCAGCTCCTCGGGGGTGACCGAGCCGTCGCCGTCGGCGTCGAGATCCTCGAACGCGGGCATCATGTCCATCATGGCGCCCATCATCCGCTGGTGGTGGCCGCCCATGCGATGACCGTCGCCCGGCCCGCGATCGGCGAATGCGGGCACGGCCAGCGCCCCCGCGCCGAGGGCCGCGACCAGCGCCCCGCCCAGAAGCCGCGCCCGGGTGACGCCCGCGACCTTGCCCGCAGCGGCGCCCGCAGCGGTGCCCGAAACCTTGCCCGAAACCTTGCTCGAAACCTTGCCGTTCATGGGGTCTCTCCTGTTTTGGTCCTTGTGCCGGCCCGGGAAGGCTTCCCGCGCCAGTCCCCCGTCATACGTGGCCCCCCGGACATTCCGTCGCGGCCCGGGACCACCTCGCGCCCTTTCCCTGCGCGGCGGCCCGCGCCATAGTCGCTGCGAGACGCGACCGGGCCATCCCAGATGATCCGCGGACCGCGAGGGAGAGACGATGACCGAGCTTATCACCCACGCCCCCGGCCCTGGCCGGTCGGCGGTGCCGTCGGCCGGCCCGCGGGCGATGATCAGGACCGAGACGAGGATCGGCACGAGGGCCGAGGGACGGCCAGACCTTCGCGCAGAGGTCCGGCCACAGGTCCGGGCCGAAGCGCGGATCGAGACGCAGGCCCAGACCGACCCCGGCACAAGCGCCAGCACCGGCCCCGCCACGGGCCCGGGCGCACGGGACGCGGGGCGGCCCGCCGAGACGCATCCCGAGCCGGACGCCGGTCCCGGGCGGCCGCAGGGCGACGGCCCCGAGCCCGAGCGGTCGCTCGCGCTCGCCCTGCAGCGCGGCTGGCGCCGGTGCTGCCCGTCCTGCGGATCGGGGCCGATGTTCCAGGGCTATCTCGCGGTGCGCGAAAGCTGCCCGGTCTGCGGGCTGGAGCTGCACCACCAGCGCGCCGACGACGGGCCGGCCTATCTGACGATCCTGGTGGTCGGGCACCTGCTGGCGCCGGTGATCCTGTGGCTGTGGGTGGCGTTCCGGCCCGAGCCGATGGTGATGGCCTCGCTGTTGTCGGTGGGCACGGTGGCGCTGTCGCTGTACCTGCTGCCGCGGATCAAGGGCGCGCTCATCGCGATGCAATGGGCCAAGCGGATGCACGGCTTCGGCCAGGCGCCGCGGGACGGGGTGTGACCATGACCGACCACAGGCCCGACGCCACGTCCGCCTCCAGCCCCGTCTCCAACCCGGTCTCCGGCACGGCCCCCGGCCCCGACGCGGCGCCGCTTCCGATCCGCGACGCGGCGACGGTGATCGCGCTGCGGCGCACGGGCAGCGGCCCGGCGGTGCTGATGGGCCAGCGCGGCGCGGGCGCGGCGTTCATGCCGTCGAAATTCGTCTTCCCCGGCGGCGCCGCCGATCCGGGCGATGCCGGCCTGCCCTTCGCCCGCCCGCTCGAGACCGCCTGCGCCGCGCGGCTGGGGCCCACGGCGGCGACGCTGGCGGGCGCCGCGATCCGCGAGCTGTTCGAGGAGACCGGCCTGCGGCTGGGGCGCCCGGGCGCCTGGCAGGACCCGCCCGCCGACTGGGCCGATTTCGCCGCGACCGGGCTTCGGCCCGACGCGCTGCCGCTGCGCTTCATCTTCCGCGCGATCACGCCGCGCGGCCGGCCGCGGCGGTTCGACGCGCGGTTCCTGCTGATCGACGCGGCCGATCTCGACGGCGATCCCGACGATTTCTCGCGCGCGACGGACGAGCTGTCGCACCTGGCCTGGGTGCCGCTGGCCGAGACCCGGGCGCTGGACCTGCCCTTCATCACCGAGGTGGTACTGGCCGAGGTCAGCGCGGCGCTGGCCGCCGCCGGCAACGGGCCGATCCCGCGCCCGGCGGGCGTGCCGTTCTTCGACAATTCCGGCGCCGTCAGCCGGTTCCGCCGGATCGCCTAGGCGATCACCGCGACCAGCAGCACGACGCTCGCCACCACGAGACCGGTGCCCGCCAGTTCGCGCGGGGTCAGCCGCTCGCGGAAGACCAGCGCCGAGACCATCAGCGTGAACACGATCTCGACCTGGCCGAGCGTGCGGACATAGGCCGCGTTCTGCAGCGCGAAGGCGGTGAACCAGCCCAGCGAGCCCAGCATCCCCGTGACGCCCACCCAGACCGTGCGGCGCCAGGCGCGGACCACGCGCGCAAGCTCGCCGGGTTCGCGCCAGGCCAGCCAGGCCGCCATGCCAAGGCTCTGGGCGGTGGTGACCGCGGCCAGCGTCGCCACCGCGCGCAAGGCCGCCGGGCCCGGCATCAGCTCGAGCGTGGCGCCGCGGTAGCAGATCGCCGACAGCCCGAAGAGCCCGCCCGCGGCCACGCCGTAAAGCGTCGCGCGCGACAGCAGCCCGCCGCCCGTGGCCCCCGCCGGGGCGCGCGACAGCAGCAGCACCCCCGCCAGCCCGACCGCGATCGCGCCCATGCCGGCGGCCGAGACGCCCTCGCCCAGAAGCACCGCCGAGAACAGCGCGACCTGCACCGTCTCGGTCTTGGTGAAGGCCACGCCGACGGCGAAATTGCGCAGGCTGAACAGCGCGACGGTCATGTAGGTCGCGCAGACCTGCGCCGCGCCGCCGGCGAGGACGAAGCCCCAGAACGCGGGCCCCGGCGCCGTTGCCAGTCCGGTGGCCAGTCCGGTGCCCCCCGCCTGCGGCCCGCCGCCAAGGCCAAGGCCCAGCGCCAGCGCGGTGCCCGCCAGCGCCAGCGGCGCGCCGAACAGGAACCGGCTGAAGGTGGCGCCGCCCGTCGACAGGCCGGCCCCCTTCAGCCGCTTCTGCAGCATGAAGCGCAGCGTCTGCAGCGCGGCGGAGACAAGGGTGACGGCGATCCAGATCGGCATGGCTCGCTGCTTGCCACGCGCCGCGGGCGAGCGGAAGCCCCCTCAGGCCAGCGACAGCATCGCCGCGACGAATGCCTCGGGCGCCTCCTGCGGCAGGGCATGGCCCGCGCCCGGCACGATCCGCCGTTCGTAATGCCCGGTGTAGCGGGCGCGGGTCAGGTCCGTCGCCGGCGGCGGGTCGACGCCGTCATCGGCCCCGAGCAGCACCACGGTCGGCACCGCGATCGCGGGCTGCGCGGCAAGCTGCGCCTCGATCGGGTCGAAGGCGGGGTCGCCGGGGACCAGCCCGAAGCGGTGGCGGTAGGAATGCACCACGACCTCGGTGAAGTCGGGGGTGTCGAAGGCGGCGGCGCTGGCGTCGAAGGTGGCCGCGTCGAAGGCCCAGGTCGGCGACCACAGCCGCCAGATGTGCTGGCACAGCGCCCGTCGCCCGGTCTCCAGCGCCCGGCGCCCGCGCTCGGAGTGGAAGTAGTACTGGTACCAGTACCGGGCCTCGACCTCGGGCGCGGCGGGCCGGCCCGCATTCGCGATGTCCTGGATGTTGTAGCCCTGCCCGCAGCTCACCAGCCCCGCCGCGCGCGCGGGCCAGAGCGCGGCGACGATGCAGGCCGCGCGCCCGCCCCAGTCGAAGCCGCCCAGGTGCGCCCGCTCGATCCCCAGCGCGTCCATGAACGCCAGAAGGTCCGCGCCCAGCGCCGCCTGCTGGCCCGAGCGCATCGTGCCGGGCGCGCGGAACCGTGTCGGCCCGTAGCCGCGCAGCCAGGGCACGAGGCAGCGGAACCCCCGCGCCGCCAGCGCCCGCGCCGCGGCGTCGAAGGCCTGCACGTCGTAGGGAAAGCCGTGCAGCAGGATCGCGGGCGGCCCGTCGGGGGGGCCGAACTCGCGGTAGGCCACGTTCAGCGCGCCCGCCTCGACCGTCCGGTGCGTGGCCGTACCAGTGGCCGTACCGGTGGCCGTACCGGTGGCCGCGCCTGCCGGCCTGTCCGGCGGGGCGCCTGCGGGTGTCGGCAGCCCTGTGGCCACTGCACCGGCCGCTGCGCCGCCGGACCCGGTGTCTTCCCCAGTCCCTGCCCCGGCCTCTGCCCCGGTCCCTGCCATGTCCCCCGCGGATCCCGCGGCCGTCGTTCCGAACCTCGCCATCGTCGCCTCCCCCGTTTCCCCGCCCACAGGCTAGGCCCGCGAGGGGGGCGCGGGCAAGGCGGCGCTACGGGCCGGGCGGCGGCAGGGCGCGGCGCAGCGGATGCGGCACCGGGTCCTTGGCGCGCCAGAGATGGGCGCGGAACACCTCGCCGTACGAGCCGTAGCGATAGCCCTCGTTCTTGGCCAGGAACGCCTCGCGCCGCGCGGCGTAGAGCGCGGGCAGCCGGTACCAGGCGACGGTCGGGTGGGTGTGGTGCACCGAGTGCAGGTTGTTGTTGAGAAACAGCAGCGCCAGCGGCCCCCGGTCCTCGACGATCACGGTGCGGCCCCGGGCGCGCTCGTGCGCCTGGTGTTCCAGGAAGGTGCGGATCTTCAGCACCGACATCGCGCCGTAGGCGCAGCCGAGATAGGCCCAGACCGGCATCTCGGCCACCGACCACAGCCACAGCGCCACCGGCACCAGCCCCAGCGCGTGCAGCGCCCAGTCGCGCCGGATCACCCGGTCGCCGCGCAGGATCGCGCGCAGGTCGTCGCCGCAGAACACGACGGCCCCGATCGCCGGCCCGAACGCCATCCGCCCCGCCAGCGTGTTGTTCCACCGCAGCAGCCGGCGCGCCCAGCGCGGCAGCCGCCCCCAGCGCGCCGGGTGCAGGTAGTTGCTTTCGGGATCGTCGTAGGGGTCGGTCAGGTTCTCGTCGAAGTGATGCGCCAGGTGGGTGTCGCGGAAGCGCCGGTAGGGATACATCAGCCCCAGCCCCACGAAGACCAGCGCCTCGTTCAGGCGCGGCCGGCGGAACGGGTGGCCATGCAGCACCTCGTGCTGGAGCGAAGAGTGCAGCACGATCGCCAGCCCGGTGAGCACCGCGCCCAGCGGCGCGAAGCCGTCCCAGGCCCAGGTCGTGCCCATCCCCCAGGCCAGGTAGCACGCGGCCATCAGCCCCAGCGTCGGCCATTCCGTGCCGGTGTCATGGCGGCCGGCCACCACCTGCGCCCCGGTCTCCGCGGCGATCCGCGCCTCCTGCTCGCGCGGCCCCGGCGCGATCGACGTGTCCTTCGCCACCGTCTTCCCCCTGTCGATTGTCCCCGGGTCAGGCTGTGCCCGCGATCCGGGCGCGGCGCAATCGCGCCGACGACGCGGAATGCGTCGATTTCAGGCATCTGCCCGGATTCAGGGCATCGCGTGCCGGGGTTGCCCATCGCGACTCCCATTTTCGCGCGGCGCAGGGCAGGGTCGGCCCTGCGCCCCGCCCGCCCTCTCCGCCCGGTCCGCCGTGCCCACCCGGGCCGTCCGCGGCACCGGCACCGGCCCCCGGACCGGAATGACACCCGGACCCGGAACCGGACCCTGGACCGGACCCTGGACCGACGGACGGAGCGGTCCCCGCCCCGCGCCCCAAGCCCCGCCCCGGGCCGGAGCGGATCGGCGCGGATCGGACCAGCGGCGCGACGACCCAGACCGGAGCCTGCCATGACCCTGCCGCCCCCCGCCCCCCAGCCTGCCCCGCAGTCTTCCCCGCAACCTGCCCCCCAGCCTTCCCCGCAGGCGCTGCGCATCGCCCGGCCCAGCGCCGATCCCTGGGCACTGCTGCCCTTCTACCGCGACGGCCTCGGCCTGCGGCAGATCGGGTCGTTTCGCGACCACGACGGGTTCGACGGGCTGATGCTGGGTCTGGCGGGCGCGGGCTGGCACCTCGAGTTCACGCACCATGCCGGGCAGGCCGCCGTGCGCGCCCCGAGCGCGGACAACCTGCTGGTGCTCTACCTTCCCGACACGGCGGCCTGGGAGGCGGCGGTGGCGCGGATGCGCGCCGCCGGCTTCCCGCCGGTGCCCGCCTTCAACCCCTACTGGGACCGGCGCGGGCGCAGCTTCGAGGATCCCGAGGGCTGGCGCACCGTCCTGCAGAACGCCGCCTGGACCTGACCGCCCGCGCGGCCCTTCCGCCCACCGCCCCCGCTCCGGCCAGCCCCCCCCGGCCCCCGGCGGCGATCCGGCAGGCGGTCCCGGCAGGCGGTCCCCGCCTCGGCCTGCCCCAGCCCGCCCCGCCGCCCGGCCGTAGGCCCGGCACCCTTCGGCCCCACCGGACACGCGACCGCGCGGATCGGGCGTGCCGCGGCCTCCGTGCGGCGAGCGTCGGCGGAGCGGCGAGGCGCCTGTCCCTCCCCCGCCGACACCGGACCGCCAGCTTACGCAGCCCGACGTCGTCCCCTCCGTGTCCTCGCGGCGTCAATGGCTTCCACGGCCCCCCTTATCGGGCGCCTCCCGCGGGCCGTGGCCCGGGCGCTCCGCCCCCGTGGCGAGGGGCAGGTGCTTGCCGTCGCCCCGTCCTGCGAACACCGCGGCGCCCATGCACGCGACGCTACCCTTCCCACTCCATGCAATTCCGGCATCCATAGCCGCCCCGGGGTACCCGACCGGACAGTTCATATGCGTCCCGTCACGGACGCCACCTTGCCAACGACAGAGACCGTGGACAGGGGTTGCGGCCTCGGCGGGTCGGCGCCACGGGCGGGCGCCGGAGGACGGTGCAGACGTGTCGGCCAAGGCGCACGGCGCGGCCGTTGTGGCACGGAGCGGCGATGCGCGATCTCGGTCGGGCTGGGCCGCGACGGCCGCGCCCTGCCGGGTCAGCGGGGGCGCACGGCGCCGCGGGCGTAGCCGTTGAACGCCAGCGCCACCTCGGCCGCGGCGACGAGATCGCCCCGCGCCGAGGGGGTGCGCGACACGATCGCCGCGAACCGGCCCGAGGGCGTGCCCAGCGCCGCAACCCGCGCGTCGGCGTCCATCCACAGCACCCAGATCGGCTCGGTCCCCCAGTCCGGGCGCCCCTCGCCCAGCGGGCCGATCCGGCCCGGGCCGACCATCCCCGCCGTCATCGCCAGCGGCGCCGGGCCGCGCGGGCCGCAGGCGGTGCCGGTGACGGCAAAGCCGGCAGCCCCGCCCTGCCAGTGTTCGCGCGTGATCGCGCAAGGGGCGCGGCCCGGCGGCACCAGATCGGCGACGACATACCATGTGCCCGCGAAGCGCGCCGGGTCGAACAGCGCCTGCGAGGCGATCATCACGCCGGGGTCGCGCGCGCCGGGCGGCAGGCTCGGCGGGGCGGGCGGCGCCGCGCAGCCCGCAAGCGCGGCGAGCGCGGCCAGGGCGGCGAGCGCGGGGATCGCCCGGGGGCGCGGGATCATTCGATGCATTGGGTGACCGCCTCCCCGCGGTCAGTGAGCACCGGGTGGCAGCCCAGAAGCGGCGCCACCGGGGCGCAGGTCCGGTTCGCGGCGAGGCAGGCCGTGGAGCAGTCCGAGGCCTTCCGGCAGCTGCGCCCGGCATCGCGCGGCCGGGTGAAGCAGGTCCAGAGCGAGGATCCCGGCCGGCGCGGCGCGAAGCTGCCGCCCTGGCGGCGGCAGGTGGCGGCGAGCGTGGCCAGCGCCGGCGGCACCGGCGGTGCGGCATTGGCGGGCGCGGCATTGACAGGGGGGGCATTGGCGGGCGGGGCCACCCTGGAGGCTGCCGTCCCCGTGCCTGGCGTCGCGGAGGTCGTCGCCGGCTCCGCGGATGTCGGTGCGGCTTTCGCCGCCGCCGCCGGCGATTTCGCCAAGGCCGCCTCCGGTGTCTTCGCCGGGGTCTTTTCCGGGGCCGTCCCGGGTGCCTTCGCCCCCGCATCCGCGGTCTCGGCAGACGCCTTGCCCGCAGCCGCCCCCGCAACCGCCCCCGCAGCCGCCCCCGGCTCCGGCAGCGCCGTGGCCACGATCGCCTCGGTCTCGATCCCGGGCGCGATGGCCGCGTCGGGCGCCGCGGCCCCCCCCCGCCCGGGCAGGCCGAGCTGGCAGCCCGCCAGCAGCAGCGCGCCGGCCAGGGCCACGAGGGCCGGGCCGCGGAGGGGCGCCGCGCGCATCAGTACGGCAGCGGGTGCTGGCGGTGGATGCGGTCGAGCGCGGCCATCACCTCGGGTGCCAGCGTCAGATCGGCCGCGCCGACGGCGGTCCTGAGCTGCTCCATCGAGGTCGCGCCGATGATCGGCACCACCGGGAACGGCCGCGCCATGGTCCAGGCGATCGCCATCTGCGCCGGGTCGAGCCCCTGCACCCGCGCGAGGTCGACATAGGCATCCGCCGCCGCGAAGGCGCGCGGCGCGACGCGGCCGCCCAGGTCGGGCGTGCGCGACCGGCGCGAGCCCGCGGGCGTCGCGTCGCCATGGTACTTGCCGGTCAGCAGCCCGACGGCGAGCGGCGAATAGGCCAGCAGCGTCAGCTTCTCGTTCACCCCCAGTTCGGCCAGGTCGGTGTCGTAGTAGCGGCACATCAGCGAATATTCGTTCTGGATCGCGATCGGGCGCGGGCCATAGCTTTCCCCCGCGAGCCGGATCCATTCCGACATGCCCCAGGCGCTTTCGTTGGACGTGCCCCAGTTCAGCACCTTGCCCTCGGCCTTGAGGTCCGAGAGCGCGCCGAGGCAGTCCTCCATGTTGGCCAGTGTCGCGGCGCGGTCCTGCTTGCTGGCATCGAAGCCCCACATCTGGCGGAAGTGGTAGCTGCCGCGGTTGGGCCAGTGGAACTGGTAGAGGTCGATGCGGTCGGTGCGCAGGCGCTTGAGCGAGGCGTCGAGCGCGCGCCGGATCGAGACCGGGGTGATCTCCTCGCCGCCGCGCGCAAGGCCGCCCTTGCCGCCGATCTTGGTGGCCAGCACCACCTCGTCGCGCCGCCCCGTGGCCGCGAACCACGACCCGATGATCTCCTCGGTGCCGCCGATCGTCTCCTTCGAGACCGGGTTGGTCGGGTACATCTCGGCCGTGTCCCAGAAGTCGACCCCCTGGTCGAGCGCCCAGGACATCTGTTCGTGGCCCTCGGCCTCGGTGTTCTGGGTGCCCCAGGTCATGGTGCCAAGGCAGATGGCCGAAACCATCGGCCCGTCGGGTCCGAGCTTCACGCGCTTCATGGGGGAGCCTTCCTGTCGCTGTCGTCGCTGCCGGCCGGGAGGGGCCGGCGGCGGGCACAGTAGCCAAGCGCGCGGAAGGCTCAAGCCCCCCGCGCGTCCCCGGGGGTCGCGGTGCGGCCCGCCACCGCGCGCAGGTCGCACCGCGGCCGGCGCCGGGACCGGGGCCGGCGGCCCGTCAGCGGAGGCGCCGGCGTCGTGGCCGGCGTCGGGGCCTGCGCCCCGGGGGTCAATTCCCCGGGTCAGACCCTGCGCGGGCGCCGGGGTCGGCGTCGGGGCTCAGTTCGGGGGGTCAGCCCCGGGATCAGCCGCGGGCGACCGCGTCCCGGCCCGGCGCCACCGCGGCCGGCGGCGGCATCAGCGCCTCGGACAACCGGGGCACGAATCGCAGCGCGAAGCGCTCGGCAAGGGCGTCGATCTCGAACGGGCCTGCGGGGCGCTCGGTCTCGACCGCGGCGAAGAAGCCCTCGAACCCGCCGGGGGTGACGACGGTCATGATCGCGCCCGGCGTGGTGCCGACGTTCTGGAACCGGTGCACCGCGCCGCGCGGCACCACGATCACCCCGCCCTCGGTCAGATCGACCCGCGTGCCGTTGCACCAGAAGGCGAAGCGGCCCGACAGCACGCGGAAGAACTCGTCCTCGCGGTCGTGGACGTGCAGCGGCGGGCCTTCGCCCGGGGGCACCTCGGCCTCGAACACGCCAAGGCGCCCGCCGGTCTGCTCCGCCGAAATGCGGATCATGTGGGGGCCGAAGCCGGTGGCGAGGCGACCCGCGCCGGCAGGGGAAAAGGCAGCCGTATCGAAAGGTTTCATCTGTCACTCCATCAAAACTATCGTACTCAAGTGCGGTGGGTATACTCACGCCCAGGTTGCCGATAAAGCCGGTGCACCCGGCAGCACTGTCTTGATGAGCTGACAGATGAAAACGGTCGATCCGCTGCATGGCGTCCTGGCCTTCCTGGCCGTGGCGCGACGGGAAAGCTTCACCGCCGCGGCCGAGGACCTCGGGCTGTCGCGCGCGACGGTCAGCGCGCAGGTCGCCGACCTGGAACGGCGGCTGGCGGTGCGGCTGTTCCACCGCTCGACCCGGCTCGTGCGGCTGACCCCGGCGGGCGAGGCCTATCGCGCGCATCTCGCCGATCTCGAGACGCGCGTCGCCACCGCCGAGCGCGCGGCGCGGGCCGAGCATGGCGCGCCTGAGGGCCGGCTGCGGCTGACCGCGCCGCCCGATTTCGCGCATCGCTTCCTTGTGCCCTGGGCGACCGAGTTCCTTGCGGGGCATCCGGGCATCGAGATCGAAATGGACGTCTCATCGGAGACGCGCCACCTGATCGAGGGGCGCTTCGACCTTGCCGTGCGCGGGGTGATCGAGGTGGCGCCGAACCTGATCACCCGGGCGCTGGGGCAGTCGCGCTTCTATACCTGCGCCGCGCCGGGCTATCTGGCGCGGGCGGGGGCGCCCGCCGTGCCGGCGGATCTCGCGCGGCACGACCTGCTGCATTTCTCGCCGCTGCGGCGGGGCCGGATCTGGACGATGACGCGGGGGGACGAGGTCGTCGAGGTGCCGATCGCGCCGCGGCTGGCGCTGCCCGACGGGACGGGGCTGATGCGGGCGGCGCTGATGGGCGGCGGGATCTGCCAGCTGCCGGCCTTCGTCGTCGGCGACGAGATCCGGGCGGGCCGGCTCGTCGAGGTGCTGGCGGACTGGAGCGCGGGGGCGGTGCCGCTGCACGCCGTCTATCCCGACAACCGGCTGATCGCGGCGCGGGTGCGCGCCTTCGTGGGCTTTCTCGCGCGCAAGGCCGCCGCCGAGCCCGACCTGCGGCGCGAGATCGGCGGGGCGTGACCGCGCGGCGCGCCCCGTCTTGCCCCCGCCCCATGACGCCCCCGCCTGCCGCCCCCGGCACCGGCGCGACGCCGGACCCGCCGCGGGCGTGGTCCCCTCGCGGCCCCGCCCCGCCCATCCCGGGCCGTACGCCTTGGCCTTCGCCCCCCCCACCGCGGGACGCGCGCGTACGCAACGATCTCGGCGTCACCCGCCCGCCCCGCTGCCCTGCGCCGGACCGGGGGCGAGGCGGGATGCGGGCTGGCCAGCGTCCCCGGGCCAAGCCCTTGTGACGATGGCCTCTTCGCGGACGGCATCCCGGATGCCGCCGGGCCACCGTCGGGCCACCGTCGGGCTATGCCACCGGGCCGGCGCCACCCCCCCCTTGCGGCTGCCCGGGAAAGCCCCGCCGGCCTCCTCCGGCCCGCGCGGGAAACGCGGCCGGGCCCGGTGCCCCTCGCCCCGCGGCTGTTGGGGCAGGCCCGGCCCCTCCGGCCCCCACCCAGCCGGCGAAGGGCGCGCGGCCGGGCCGTGCACCGCGGCTGTCCGGGCAGGCCCGGCCCCCGTCGGGTGCGCGCTGCCGTTGCGGCAGCGGGGCGCAAACAACCGCCGGCGGGGCGCAAACGGCCGGGACAACGGCGCAGAATCGGCTAGGGTGCCCCCGCCATGCGCCTGCTGATCTCCTTCACCGCCCTGTTCCTGTCCGTGATCTTCACCCAACTCGGTGCCGGCGGCGTCGCGCCGCTCGACGCGGTGTCGGGGCTGGCGCTCGGCTTCACCACGGCGCAGGTCGGCCTGCTGGGCTCGGCGCATTTCCTGGGCTTCTTCGCCGGCTGCTGGTGGGCGCCGCGGCTGATGGGCTCGGTCGGCCATTCCCGCGCCTTCGCCGCCTTCACCGCCATGGGCACGATCGGCATCGCCGCGCACATGATGATCGTCGAGCCGAACGCCTGGGCGCTGATGCGCACGCTGACCGGCCTGTCGGTCGCGGGCTGCTACACGATCGTCGAGGCCTGGCTGCAGGCCTCGGTCACCAACGAGACGCGGGGCCGGGCCATGGCCACCTACCGGGTCGTCGACGTCGGCGCCTCGCTCGCCGCGCAGCTGATGATCGGCGTGCTCGAACCCTCGGCCTATGCCTCCTACAACCTGCTCGCCATCCTCGCCTGCGCGGCGCTGCTGCCGATGGCGCTGACCAAGGCCAAGCAGCCCGCCACCCCCTCGGCGCCGCGGCTGCGGCCGTTGCTGGCGTGGCGGATGTCGCCGCTGGCCGCGGTGATGGTCGTGGTCTCGGGGCTGACCGGCGCCGCCTTCCGCTTCGTCGGGCCGGTCTATGGCGCGGCGGTGGGGCTGCGGCTCGACCAGATCGGCATCTTCCTTGCGGCCTATGTCGCGGGCGGCTGGGTCGCGCAGATCCCGGTCGGCTGGCTGGCCGACCGCTTCGACCGCCGCAGCGTCCTGCTGGGCCTGTCGATCGGCACGCTCTTCGCTTCCGGCCTCGTGGTCGGCGCGGCGCAGCTTGGCGCGGTGCCGCTGTTCGCCGCCGCCGCGATCTTCGGCTTTGCCACGCTCACGCTCTATTCCGTGGCCTCGGCCCATGCCAACGACTTCGCCGAGACCCACGAGCGGGTCGAGCTGTCGGCGGCGCTGATGTTCCTGTACGCCGTCGGCGCCATCGCCTCGCCGGTCGGGGCCTCGTGGCTGATCGGACGCTTCGGACCGACGGCGATGTTCGCCGCGATCGCGCTGATCCATGTCGCGACCGTCGCCTTCGCCCTGACCCGGATGCGCGCCCGCCCGGCGCCCGAGGTCGGCACCCGCACCGCCTATGCCTGGGTGCCGCGGACCTCGTTCACCATCGGACGGCTGCTCGGGCGCCATCACCGCTGAGCGGCGGGCCGCCTCCCCCTGCGGCCGAACCCGCGCCGGGCGGCGTGATCCGGCCGCCGATCAACCGTGAGGTGATCAACTCAGGGCAGGTTCCATCAAGATATCCAAGGAATAGGCTCGGCGCGAAAAGTTCCGCCTGCAATGTGCAGGAAACACTGAATTTCCCTTTAAGGTGACGGGAACGGGCCCATTGAAAGGCAAGAATATGGCGGGTAGAACTTAATTCGGATGACAGCGGATCCAATCGGGCGTCAGCTGCGTTCCGCCCGTACGCGATGCGGTAAGCTAGCTACCATCGCGGTGTTATGAGTAGTGAGTTTCGCACGCGTGCCGAGGGTGCGTCTGCATGTTGCCTCCCCACACATGACGCGTCTCGAAAGGAATTGGATTTGAAGACTCTTGCACTCGCCAGCGCGGCCGTCGTCGCACTGTCCACCGCGGCCGGCGCCGCGACCATCTCGCC
Source organism: Frigidibacter sp. MR17.24 (assembly GCF_037095655.1). Taxonomy (NCBI): domain Bacteria; kingdom Pseudomonadati; phylum Pseudomonadota; class Alphaproteobacteria; order Rhodobacterales; family Paracoccaceae; genus Frigidibacter; species Frigidibacter sp. MR17.24. Next base: position 361,601 of record NZ_JBAWKE010000001.1, on the reverse strand, counting down.
GTACAACTACGGGCTCGCCGACTCGACCGGCGACAGCGTGCTGACCACCGGTGAGACCTACTCGATCACCTACGAAACCGGCGGCCTGACCTGGGACATCGCCGAGTTCTCGTTCACGGCCAACGGCTTTGCCGGCAACCTGAACCAGCTGTCGTTCACGATCACCGATGCGTCGGGCGCGAACCTCTACACCTTCGACCCCGCGAGCGGCACGACCGTTGCCAACGGCACCCGCTTCGTTTCGGGCTTCACCACCGATCAGAACATCACCCTGAGCTTCTCGTACGACGGCGCTCAGCCGGCGTTCGCGAACTACACCTTCACCGCCACCGTCGCCGACACCCCGGCGCCGGTGCCGCTGCCGGCCGCTGGCCTGCTGCTGCTCGCGGGCGTCGGCGGTCTCGCCGGCGTGAAGCGTCTGCGCCGCAAGGCCTGAGCTTCGGCGACATGATCGGAAGGGGGCGCGCCAGTCGCGCCCCCTTTTTCGTTGCGCGCTCCGTGGTCCCGCACGCCCTCGCCGCGCCGCGGCGCCGCCCACCCGGACGCGGCCACGTGCTGCCGCTGGCCCTTCAGCCTGGGCTGCGCTAAAGCAGGCGCCAGACATTCAAGACACCGCGCAAGGGACGTTCATGGCACGGATCCTCATCACCTCGGCCCTGCCCTACATCAACGGCATCAAGCATCTGGGCAACCTCGTGGGCAGCCAGCTGCCCGCCGACCTCTATGCCCGCTACATGCGCGACCGCGGCCACGAGGTGATGTTCATCTGCGCCACCGACGAGCATGGCACCCCGGCCGAGCTGGCCGCGGCCAAGACCGGCGAGGCGGTGGCCGACTACTGCGCGCGGATGCACGAGGTGCAGGCCGAACTGGCGCGCGGCTTCCGGCTGAGCTTCGACCATTACGGCCGCTCCTCGAGCCCCGAGAACCACGCGCTGACCCAGGGCTTCGCCGGCGCCCTGGCCGCCAACGGCTTCATCGAGGAAGTGTCGGAAAAGCAGGTCTATTCGATCGCCGACGGCCGCTTCCTGCCCGACCGCTACATCGAGGGCACCTGCCCGAACTGCGGCTATGACCGCGCCCGGGGCGACCAGTGCGAGAACTGCACCAAGCAGCTGGACCCGACCGACCTGATTAATCCCCGCTCGGCGATCTCGGGCTCGACCGAGCTTGAGGTGCGCGAGACCAAGCACCTGTACCTCAAGCAGAAGACGCTGAAGGGCGAGATCGACGGCTGGATCGACGCGCAGAAGGACTGGCCGGTCCTGACCACCTCGATCGCGAAGAAATGGCTGCATGACGGCGACGGCCTGCAGGACCGCGGCATCACCCGCGACCTGAACTGGGGCATCCCGGTGAAGAAGGGGACCGAGGACTGGCCGGGCATGGAGGGCAAGGTCTTCTACGTCTGGTTCGACGCGCCGATCGAATACATCGCCGCGACCGCGGAATGGGCGGCGAAGACCGGCCAGGGCCCCGAGGCCTGGCAGCGCTGGTGGCGCACCGACAAGGGCGCCGAGGACGTCCGCTATGTCCAGTTCATGGGCAAGGACAACGTGCCGTTCCACACCCTGAGCTTCCCGGCGACGATCATGGGCTCGCGCGAGCCCTGGAAGCTCGTCGACTACATCAAGTCGTTCAACTACCTGAACTATGACGGCGGCCAGTTCTCGACCAGCCAGGGGCGCGGCGTGTTCATGGATCAGGCGCTGTCGATCCTGCCGGCCGACTACTGGCGCTGGTGGCTGCTCAGCCACGCGCCCGAAAGCTCGGACAGCGAGTTCACCTGGGAGAATTTCCAGGTCTCGGTGAACAAGGACCTCGCGGATGTGCTGGGCAATTTCGTCAGCCGGATCACGAAGTTCTGCCGCTCGAAATTCGGCGAGGCCCTGCCCGAGGGCGGCGCGTGGGGCGAGCGCGAACAGCAGCTGATCGACGAGCTGGGGCCGCGGATCCGCGCCTACGAGGGCTTCATGGAGGCGATGGAGGTGCGCAAGGCCGCCTCCGAGCTGCGGGCGATCTGGGTCGCGGGCAACGAGTACCTGCAATCGGCCGCGCCCTGGACCGTGATCAAGACCGAGCCCGAGCGCGCCGCGGCGATGGTGCGGCTGTCGCTGAACCTCGTGCGGCTCTACGCGGTGCTGTCCGAGCCCTTCATCCCCGATGCCGCGGCGACGATGCTGGCGGCGATGAAGACCGACGATCGCAGCTGGCCCGGCGATGTCGCGCAGGCGCTGTCGGTGCTGCCGGCCGGCCATGCCTTCGAGACGCCCGAAGTGCTGTTCGGCAAGATCACCGACGAGCAGCGCGAAGACTGGGCCGCGCAGTTCTCGGGCGTGCGGACCTGAGCGGGATCGCCGGCGGGCGACCTTCGCGCGATGCGTGAAGGTCGCCATGCAAGCGGCTGATCAGCCGGCGATCCTGTCGCCGATGCCGGTGCCCGCGACCCAGGCCAGCCAGATCAGCGCGCCGAAGTAGACGATCGTGATCACGTTGAACGCATAGCCCGCGATCACCATCGCGCCGTCGCGCTGCATCATGCCCAGCGACAGCAGCAGCACCGCGATCCCCGGCAGCGTGTTCGAGAACGGCACGAAGCCGAAGGGCGCCATCAGCAGGATGCCCGCCAGCATCAGCATCACCCCGTTCCAGCGCGCGACCGCCCCCGGCGTCGTCAGCCCGGTCAGCCGCGGCTTCACGAAGCGCTCGACCCGCGCGACGATGCCCGCGCCGCGTTCCAGCGCCGCGCGCAGCTTCGCGGCCGGCAGGTCGCGGTCCAACACGCGCTCGGGCAGCCAGGGCATCCGGTTGAGCGTGATCGCCAGCGCGATCAGCACGATCGCCAGCCCGAACACGGTCGAGACGCCCGGGATCGACACCGGCAGCAGGAACGGCAGCGAGGCGAGGCCCGAGATCATCAGCAGCCCCTGCTCGCCGATCATGGCCATCAGGCGGCGCAGGGTGATGCTGTCGCCGTCGATGCGGCGAATCGTGCTGTCGAGCGCGGCGGCGAACCCGCTGTCGGTATCGGCGAAATGCGGGTCGGCGGTCATGTGTCGGGGTCCCGGATGACGAGGCCGGCCCGAGTGCCCGGCCGGTTCAGGCGCAACGCGTCAAGCAGCGCCGCGGGTCCCGGGAAACGGAAGGGCGCCCCCGGGGGGACGCCCTTCGCTGAATTCTCAGGCCAGCGCGAGGTTGATCGCGGATTCGCGACCGTCGCGGCCCGGCTGGATGTCGAAGGTCACCTTCTGGCCGTCCTTCAGTTCGGTCAGGCCCGCGCGCTGCACGGCGGTGACGTGAACGAAGACGTCTTTCGAGCCGCCATCGGGGGCGATGAAGCCGTAGCCCTTGGTGGCGTTGAACCATTTGACGCTGCCGCTAGCCATGCGTCTCTCTCCTCTGTTACGCCGCCCGCGGTATTGCGGCGGCCCGGCATGACGTGTTCGAAAAACTGCAGCCAGTGGGTAACAGGATCGACAGGCACGTAGCCTCTAATGGTATGAACGCGGTGAAGGCATCTGGCAAGCCTTTGCCTGCGCAGAATGTCGCAGTCCGGCAAGGTTCCGCACCGCCGCCCGCCACCTGCCGCAAGCGCCTGATTCCGGCATCAAATCCGGCACCGGATCCGGCATTCTGGAACCGGGATTCCAGCACCGCGCGGGCCCGGCGCCGGCCCCGGCGGCCCGCCGTCCTGCGGCACCGGAGACCGCTCCGGACACCGCGCGCGAAGGGGCGCGATTGCGTGATTCGCACCGGCATTGGTACCGGCATTCGTATCGGGAATTCGGACCGGGCAGTCGTACTGCGCGCCGGGGTCGAGGCCGAGGGCCACGGCGCGGACGAGGGAGTGGCACGGGGGAGCGGCACGGGGGAGCGCCACCGGGCGCCTGCGGGCCTATTCCGCCGCCGCCGGTCTTGGCACGGCCAGCTGCGCGACCGCGGTCGCCGCGTCCTGCACCGCCTCGGTCACGCCGCGCGGCAGGTTGGCATCGCCGATCCGCACCACCCGCAGCCCCGCCGCGCGCAGCGCCGCCTCGGGCCCGGTCTCGCTGATCGTGCGGTCGAGATGGACCACCAGATCCACCGCCCCAAGCGCCGGGCGCGGCTCGTCGAAGACGCCCTTCAGCACCAGACGGCCCTGCGACAGCGACACCGCCTCGGCCCGGTCGACGATCGTCACCCCCGCCCGCGCGAGGCCCCGCAGAAGCGAATAGGCGGTGGTGAGCCCCTCGCCCTCGCCCGGGTGCAGGCTTGAGGTCACGAAGCTGACCCGGCCCCAGCCCGCCGCCTTCAGCCGCTCGGCCGTCAGCATCCCCGCGAGCCGCCCGAACCGGTCGAGCACCACGGCATGCCCCGCCGCCCGCGGCGCGGGCAGGTCGTAGGGGCCGCATTGCGCCCCCTCGCCCGGCACCGGCACGAACCGCGGGCGCGAGCCGGTGGCCAGCAGCACCGCCGCCGGGCCAAGCGCCGCGACCGCCGCCGCCGTCGCCGGCGCGCCCAGCCGCAGCTCGATCCCGAGCCGGCCGATCTCGCCCTGCCACCAGTCGATCAGACGGCGGAACTCGACGCGCGAGGGGGTGTCGGACCAGACGGCCATCTGCCCGCCGACGGCGCTGCCGGCCTCGAACAGCACCGCGCGCCCGCCCGCCAGCGCCACCCGCCGCGCGGCCTCGAGCCCGGCGGGCCCGGCGCCGATCACCGCGACGCAGGTGCCGGGCGCGAGGCGGGCGGGACCATGCGCCAAACCGGGGCCGAAGTCCGGGCTGGCCATGCAGGTCAGCCCCTCGTGCGCCATCAGCGCGTTGATGCAGGCATTGGCGCCGATGCAGGGGCGCACCTCGGCGGCCCGGCCGGCCTGCGACAGCGGCAGGATCCGCGGGTCGGCGATGTTGGCGCGCACCATGCCCACGAGGTCGGCCTCGCCCGCCGCGAGGATCTGCTCGGCCAGCGCGACCGAGGTCACGCGCCCCACGACCGCGACCGGCAGCGCGGTGAAGCCCGCCGCGTGCAGGGCCCGCCGCACCGTGCCGGCGGCGGCGCGGAAGGTCGCGGGCGCGGCCGGCGTCGGCGGCCAGTGATCGACCCGGGCCATCTTGCGCAGGTTGTTGCCGCCGGTGACGCTGACATAGTCCACGAGCCCCGTGCGCGCGATCTCGACCGCGATGCGGCCGGCCTCGTCGGGATCGACGCCGCCCTCGATGAACTCGTCCCCCGCCATGCGGATGCCGAGGATCCGGTCGGGTCCCAGCGCCGCGCGCACCGCCGCCAGCACCTCGATCGGATAGCGGCAGCGCGCGGCGAGATCGCCGCCATAGCCATCGCCGCGCCGGTTGGTGGCGGGGCTGAGGAAGCTTGCCAGCAGCATCCCGTGCGCGAGCGAGACCTCGACCCCGTCGAGATCGCCCGCGCGGCAGCGCGCGGCCGCGGCCGCGAAGCGCGCGGTGATCCAGTCAAGCTCGTCCCGGCTTGCCTCGCGGCTCATGCGCTGCGTCAGCTCCGAGCGTTCCCACGAGGCCGAGACGATGTGCTCGCCCGCCGTCTCCATCCCGCCGACATGGGCCAGCTGCGCCAGCATCAGCCCGCCCTCGTCGCGCACCGCCGCGGCCAGCGCGCGGTAGCCGGGGATGATGCCGTCGTCGACATTGACGAGCGTCCGGCCGTCGGCCCAGACCTCGGAGGCGATGACGGGCGTGGCGCCGGTGATCTGCATCCCCAGCCCCGCCGCGGCGCGGGCGCGGTGATAGGCGATGTAGCGCGCGCCGGGCCGGCCGCCCTCGGCCAGGCCGGGCTGGTGCGCGGGCAGGTAGACCCGCGCGCGCAGCTGCCGGCCCCGGATCGTCAGCGGCCGGGCGGAGAGGGGATAGCGGGGGGCGTCGGTCACGTCGGGCTCCTTCGCGGGCAGTCGGGGGCGCGGGTCGGGGTCGCGGGGGCGCGGGTCGGGCGGGCCGGTTCGGCGGGCCGGTTTGGCGAGCGGTGGCCCGATCAGACGCCGCGACCGTTCGCCTGCAAAGGACTTTCGCACGGCACGGCCCGTTTTCGCCGGGGCTGCCCGTTTCGCGGGCGCCACCGACTGGCCCCACCCCGGCCCAATCCCGGCCCCGCCGTGGCATCGTCCCGGCATCGTCCCGCCGCCCGTCGCCTCACCCGCCTCACGTCGCGCGCCCGGCCGTGCAGGCGCGAATGCAGGCATCTCGCGCCCAGCCTCCCGCCCGTCCCCCGCCCCATCCCCCGCCTTCCCCCTTGCGCGACGGCGGTGCCGGGACTAGGTAGCGAGGGACTTCATCCGTTGGGGTGCCCCTGCCGCGTGCCGGGGCTGAGAGGCCGAGGCGCCAACCCATCGAACCTGATCCGGTCAGTACCGGCGGAGGGAACGGATGCGCGCAAGGCCCCCCGGCGGGGGCGGACCGCGCCGATCCCCCCTTCGCCGCCACGACCGCCGCAGAGGAGGCGGCAGATGGCAGCCAAGAACGGCACGACCGACCGCGGCGCCCCGGTGGCGCTGACGATCGCGGGGTCGGATTCCGGCGGCGGCGCCGGGATCCAGGCGGATCTCAAGACCTTCTCGGCGCTGGGCGTCTACGGCGCCTCGGCGGTGACAGCGATCACCGCGCAGAACACCGTGGGCGTGCAGGGCGTGGCGGCGATCGCGCCCGCGATGGTCGCGGCGCAGATCCGCTCGGTGCTGGACGACATCCGCGTCGACGCGGTCAAGATCGGCATGCTGGCCACGCCCGAGGTGATCGCGGCGGTGGCCGGGGCGCTGCGGGGCTATGACGGGCCGGTGGTGCTGGACCCGGTGATGGTGGCGAAATCGGGCGACGCGCTGCTGGCCGACGCGGCGGTCGAGGCGCTGGCCGAGACGCTTCTGCCGCGCGCGACGCTGCTGACCCCGAACCTGCCCGAGGCCGCGCGCCTGCTGGGGGCCGCGCCGGCGCGGAACGCCGCGACGGCCGAGGCGCAGGGCCGGCGGCTGCGGGCGATGGGGGCGGCGGCGGTGCTGATGAAGGGCGGTCATGCCGAGGGCGCGACCTGCACCGACCTGCTGGTCGAGGCCGGCGGCACGCTGGCGCTGCATGCCCCGCGCCTGGCCACGCGCAACACCCATGGCACCGGCTGCACGCTGTCCTCGGCGGTGGCGGCGGGGCTGGCGCACGGGCTTGCGCTGCACGACGCGGTCGAGCGGGCGCATGGCTGGCTGCAGGGCGCGATCGCGCAGGCCGACGGGCTGGGGATCGGTGCGGGCCACGGGCCGGTGCACCATTTCCACGCGCTCTGGCCCCGGCTGGCGGGAGAGCGGCGATGAAGGCGCATATCCTGGGCGGCGGCGTCATGGGCCTGTGCACGGCGGTCGAGCTTGCCGGGCGCGGCATCGAGGTCAGCCTGCACGATCCCGCCCCCGCCCCCGGCCCCCATGCCTGCAGCTGGTGGGCGGGCGGCATGCTCGCCCCGTTCTGCGAGGGCGAGACCGCCGAGGAGCCGGTCGTGCGCCTTGGCCAGCGCGCCGCCGGCTGGTGGCGGGACGCGGGCGTCGAGGTCACGCAGGGCGGCACGCTGGTGCTCGCGCTCGGGCGCGACCGGCAGGAGCTGGCGCGCTTCGCCCGCCGCACCGAGGGGCACGAATGGCGCGACGGCGCGGGCCTCGCGCAGCTGGAGCCCGGGCTGGCCGGGCGCCACGACCGCGCGCTGTTCTTCCCGACCGAGGCGCACCTGACCCCGCGCAAGGCGCTGGCGCGGCTGCGCCGGCGCGCGGCCGAGATGGGCGTCGCCTTCACCGGGGCCGCGCCGCGCGACGCGCGGGCGATCGACTGCCGCGGGCTGGCCGCCCGCGACGCGCTGCCCTCGCTGCGCGGGGTGCGCGGCGAGGCGGTGACGCTGCACGCGCCCGACATCGACTATGCCCGGCCGATCCGGCTGCTGCATCCGCGGATCCCGGTCTACCTGGTGCCGCGGGGCGACAACCATTTCATGCTGGGCGCGACGATGATCGAAAGCGATGCCCGCGGCCCCGCCAGCGTGCGCTCGGTGATGGAGCTGCTGAGCAGCGCCTATGCGCTCGACCCCGCCTTCGGCGAGGCCGAGATCGTCGAGATCGGCTGCGACGCGCGGCCGGCCTTCCCCGACAACATTCCCCATCTCGTGGAGCGTGACGGGGTGCTGTACCTCAACGGGCTGCACCGCCACGGCTACCTGATGGCGCCGGTGATCGCGGGCATGGCCGCCGATCACCTGACCGGAACCCGCAAACCGGAGCTGATGCTGTGAAAGTCTTCCTCAACGGCGAGGCGCTCGAATTCGACGGCGCCACCCTGGCCGAGGCGCTGGCCGCCGCCGGCTATGGCGAGGCCAGGGTCGCGACCGCGGTGAACGAGGAGTTCGTCCCCGCCGGCGCCCGCGCCGCCACCCCCCTCTCTCCCGGCGACCGCATCGAGGTCGTCACCGCACGGCAAGGAGGCTGAGATGTCCGATCCCGTCACCTTCTACGGCACCGAGGTCGGCTCGCGGCTGATGCTCGGCACCTCGCAATACCCCTCGCCCAAGGTGCTGGCCGAGGCGTTCCGCCGCTCGGGCGCGGGCATCGCCACCGTCTCGGTCCGGCGCGAGGCCGGCGGCGGCCAGGCGGGCGCCGAGTTCTGGCGGCTGATCGGCGATCTGGGCGTCAGGGTGCTGCCCAACACCGCCGGCTGCCATTCCGCGCGCGAGGCGATCACGACCGCGCAGATGGCGCGCGAGCTGTTCGGCACCGACTGGATCAAGCTCGAGGTGATCGGCGATGCCGACACGCTGCAGCCCGATCCCTTCGCGCTGCTCGAGGCGGCGAAGGCGCTGGTGGCCGAGGGCTTCAAGGTCTTTCCCTACATGACCGAGGACCTGATCCTGGCCGAGCGGCTGCTGGCGGCGGGCTGCGAGGTGCTGATGCCCTGGGGCGCGCCGATCGGCACCGGGCTGGGGCTGAACAACCGTTATGGCCTGCGCAGCCTGCGCGCGCATTTCCCCGAGGTGCCGATGGTGATCGACGCCGGGCTCGGCCTGCCCAGCCAGGCCGCCGACGCGATGGAGCTGGGCTTTGACGCCGTGCTTCTGAACACCGCCGTCGCCCGCGCCGGCGACCCGGTGGCGATGGCCGAGGGGTTCGCCCTGGCGCTGAAGGCGGGCCGGCTTGCCCACCTGGCCGACCCGATGGAGCCGCGCGACATGGCCGCGCCCTCGACCCCCGTCCTTGGAAAGGCGTTCCTCGCATGACACTCGACCGTTTCTACCCGATCTTCGAAGATGCCGACTGGATCGAGGCGATGGTGCCGCTGGGCCTGCGTCTGGTGCAGCTGCGGGTGAAGAACCGCGACGAGGCCGCGGTGCGCGCCGAGATCGAGCGCGCGCAGGCGGTCTGTTCCGACTATGGCTGCACGCTGGTGGTCAACGACTACTGGCGCATCGCGATCGAGCTTGGCTGCGACTGGGTGCACCTGGGGCAGGAGGATCTCGACGATGCCGATCTCGACCAGATCCGCGGCGCGGGGCTGCGGCTTGGCGTGTCGACCCATGACGAGCTGGAGCTGGACCGGGTGCTGGCGCTGCATCCCGACTATGTCGCGCTGGGGCCGGTCTGGCCCACGAAGCTCAAGAAGATGCGCTGGGAGCAGCAGGGCCTGGAGCGCGTCACCGAGTGGAAGCAGATCATCGGCGCGGTGCCGCTGGTGGCGATCGGCGGGCTGACGATCCCGCGCGCGGCCGAGGCCTTCGCCGCCGGGGCCGATGTCTGCTCGGTCGTGACCGACATCACGCTGCACGAGGACCCCGAGCAGAAGGTGCTCGACTGGCTGGCCGCGACCCGCGGCCCCGAGGGCGGGGACCGCGACGGGGCCGAGGCGCTGGAGGAGATCACCGGCTACGAGGGGCGCCGCGGCGACGAGGACGACGACGGCCCCGACATGGCCGACGAATGGCTGTCGGGCAAGCGATGAGCCGCTACGCCCGCCAGATCGCCGTCACCGGCCCCGCGGCGCAGGAGCGGCTGGCCGCGGCCCATGCGCTGGTCGTCGGCGCGGGCGGGCTGGCGGCGCCGGTGCTGCAGTACCTCGTGGGCGCCGGGATCGGCCGGGTGCGGCTGGTCGATCCCGACGTGGTCGACCTGTCGAACCTGCACCGCCAGACGATCTTCACCGAAGCCGATGTCGGCCAGCCCAAGGTCGCGGCGGCGGCGGCGCGGATGGCGGCGCTGAACCCCGCGACCGCGATCGAGCCGGTGCGCGCGGCGCTGACCCCGGGCAATGCGGCGGCGCTGGCCGAGGGGGTGACGCTGGTGCTGGACTGCGCCGACAGCTTCGCGGTCAGCTACATCCTGTCGGACCTGTGCCTGGCGCGCGGGCTGGCGTTCCTGTCGGCCTCGGTCGTGGGCACCGACGGCTATGCGGGCGGGTTCTGCGGCGGCGCGCCCTCGCTGCGGGCGGTGTTCCCGGACCTGCCGCAGCGCCTGGGCTCCTGCGCCACCGACGGCGTGCTGGGGCCGGTCGTGGGCGTGATCGGGGCGCTGCAGGCGCAGATGGCGCTGGCGGTGGCCACGGGCGCGGCCCCCTCGCCGCTGGGCCGGGTGGTCAGCTTCGACGGCGCGAGCTTCCGCACCGGCGGCTTCCGCTTCGATCGCGCGCCCGAGCCCGGCCACGCGCCGCGGTTCCTCGACCCCGCGACGCTCGATCCGCGCGATTTCCTGGTCGACCTGCGCGGCGCCGACGAGGCGCCCCTTGCCCATCCCGCCGCGCGGCGGCTGGGCGTCGCCGATTTCGGCGCCGGCGGGCCGCACCCCGCGCCCGGCCAGCGCGCCGTGATGATCTGCCGCTCGGGCCAGCGCGCCTGGGCCGCCGCCGAACGACTGCATTCCCACTGGCCGGGCGACATCGCGCTCGTGGCCATGGGCGATTTCATGGGAGAGACCGAAGAATGACTGCCACCCGCCCGACCTCGCTGACGCTGTCCGCCCTTGTCGCCTGCGCGATCGCGGGCCCCGCCGCGGCGCAGGAGCCCCGGCACCTGAGCCTGATGCTCGACTGGTTCGTGAACCCCGATCACGGCCCGATCATCGTCGCGCAGGAAAAGGGCTTCTTCGCCGACGAGGGGCTGGAGGTCGAGGTGATCGCCCCCGCCGACCCGTCCGACCCGCCGAAGATGGTCGCCGCGGGCCGCGCCGACATCGGCATCGCCTACCAGCCGCAGCTGCACCTGCAGGTGGCCGAGGGAATGCCGCTGGTGCGCGTCGGCACGCTGGTCGCGACGCCGCTGAACTGCCTGCTGACGATGAAGGACGGGCCGGTGCAGTCGGTCGCCGACCTCAAGGGCCGCAAGGTCGGCTTCTCGGTCGCCGGGGTCGAGGAGGCGCTTCTGACCGCGATGCTCGCCCCCGCGGGCCTGACGCTCGACGACATCGAGATGGTCAACGTCAACTGGTCGCTGTCGCCCGCGGTGATGTCGGGCCAGGTCGACGCGGTCATCGGCGCCTACCGCAATTTCGAGCTGAACCAGATGGCGCTCGAGGGGGTCGAGGGCACCTGCCTCTACCCCGAGGAGAACGGCGTTCCGACCTATGACGAGCTGATCTACATCGCCAATCCCGACACGATGGACCGCCCCGCGATCGCGAAGTTCCTGCATGCCACCGAACGGGCGGCGCAGTGGATCGTGAACCACCCGCAGGAGGGCTGGGAGGTGTTCGCCTCCACCGCGCCGGAGCTGAAGGACGCGCTGAACGAGAAGGCCTGGGCCGACACGCTGCCGCGGTTCTCGCAAAGCCCCGCCGCGCTCGACCAGGGCCGCTATGCCCGGTTCGAGGCCTTCCTGCACGACGCGGGCCTGATCCCCGAGGTCAGGCCGGTGTCCGACATCGCCATCGACCTTGGCGCGGAGACGGCGGAGTGAGCGGCTACGGCGCCACCTTCCCCGCCCTGCGCGCCGCGGCGGGGGCGCACTGGCCGGCCTATGCCCGCCATGCCTTCGTCGAGGGGCTGGGCGACGGCAGCCTGCCGCGCGCGGCCTTCCTGCACTACCTGCGCCAGGACTACCTGTTCCTGGTGCAGTTCGCCCGCGCCTGGGCGCTCGCGGTGACCAAGGCACCGGACCTGGCCGCGATGCGGGCCTGCGCGGCGACGGTGCAGGCGCTGGTCGAGCACGAGATGTCGCTGCATGTCGCGACCTGCGCCGCGGCCGGCATCGATGCCGCCGCGCTCGCCGCGACCGAGGAAGAGGTCGAATGCGTGGCCTATACCCGCTTCGTGCTGGATTGCGGGCATTCGGGCGATTTCCTCGACCTGCTGGCGGCGCTGGCGCCCTGCGTGCTGGGCTATGGCGAGATCGGCGCGGACCTTGCGGCGCGCGCCGGCTCGGACGCCTACGGCGACTGGATCGCGACCTATGGCGGGGCCGAGTACCAGGGCCTGTGCGCCGAGATGGGCGCGCTGCTCGACCGCACGGTCGCGGCCCGCATCGGCGCGACGCCCGCGGCCGCGCCGCGCTGGGCCGCTCTGTCGGGGATCTTCACCACCGCCACCCGGCTCGAGGCGCGGTTCTGGGACATGGGCCTGCGCGGGGCGGGCGCGTGACCGCGCCGGGGCTGCGCCTGACGGGCCAGGCCCGCTTCGGCGCGGCGCCGCTGTTCCCGCCGCTGGACTTCAGCGCCCCCGCCGGGCGCTGGACCTGCCTGCTCGGGCCCTCGGGCGTCGGCAAGTCGACGATCCTGCGGCTGTTCGCGGGGCTTGAGACCGGGGCCGAGTTCGACGGCACGGTCGCGGCCGACGACGGGCGGGCGCTGGCGGGGCGGCTCGCGATGATGGCGCAGGACGACCTGCTGCTGCCCTGGCTTGACGCGATGGGCAACCTCGGGCTTGGCGCGCGGCTGCGCGGCGGCCGGCCCGACCGCGACCGCGCGCGCGACACGCTCGCGCGCGTCGGGCTGGCCGGGGCCGAGGCGCGGCTGCCCTCCGAGCTGTCGGGCGGCCAGCGCCAGCGCCTCGCGCTGGCGCGCGTGCTGATGGAGGACCGCCCCGTGGTGCTGCTTGACGAGCCGTTCTCGGCGCTCGACGCGGGCACGCGGGCGCGGATGCAGGCGCTGGCGGCCGAGGTGCTGACCGGGCGCACCGTGCTTCTGGTGACGCATGACGCCGCCGAGGCCGCGCGGATGGGCGAGCGGATCTGGCACCTGACGGCGGGCGGGCTTGAGGATCTCGGGGCGCCCACGACGCCCCTGCCCCGCGCCCCCGACGCCCCCGAGGTGCTGGCGACGCAGGCACGCCTCTTGCGCGCGCTGATGGCGGAGGAGGCCTGATGACATCCGCGAAGGCCCTGCACGCCGCCGCGCCCCGGCCCCCGGCGCGACCGGACCGGGACCGGCCGAGCTATGGCGCCGTCCCCCGAGAGCGGAGGGCTTCCCCCCTCGCCCGCAGGCCGGCGCCGTGGCGCGGCATCGCAGCTTGCGCGCATCCGGCGGGCTTGCGCGGGGCGGAGCCGGTCGCAGCGCGCTCGGGCGCAGCGGGCTTGCGCGGGGCAGGTTCGCATACGGCGGGCTCGCGCGCGGTGGCCCCGCCTGCCGCCCGCGCGGGCGCGCGGGCCGACCGCGGGCCGTCGCCACGCGGCGCCCGGCCGGGAGCGGCGATCGCGCCGCCCCGGGCGGCGACACGGGCGCGGGCGGGCCGGCGGACAGCATGGGCGGGGACGGCATGAGGGGCATCCTGCGGCTGATCCTCGGGCTCGCGCTGGCCGTCGCGCTCTGGCAGGGCCTCGTGTGGGCGTTGGCGCTGCCCGCCTTCCTGCTGCCGCCGCCCGGGCGCGTGCTCGGGACGCTCTGGACCTCGCGGGGGCTGGTGGCCGAACATGCCGCGATCACCGCGGCCGAGATCGGGCTTGGCCTCGTGCTCGGGACCGGGTGCGGGGTGGTGCTGGCCATCGCGATGGCCGGCTGGCCGCGGCTGGCGCGCGCGGTGCGCCCGGTGCTGGTGTTCACCCAGACGATCCCGGTCTTCGCGCTGGCGCCGCTGCTGACGCTGTGGCTGGGCTATGGCATGGGCGCCAAGATCGTGATGGCGGTACTGGTGATCTTCTTCCCCGTCACCTCGGCCTTCCACGACGCGATCCTCGCCACGCCGCGCGGCTGGATCGAGACGGCGCGGCTGATGGGCGCCTCGCCGGGCCGGATCCTGTGGCACGTGCGCCTGCCCGCGGCGCTGCCCGGGCTTGCCTCGGGGCTGCGGCTGGCGGCGGTCTATGCCCCGATCGGGGCGGTGATCGGCGAATGGGTCGGCTCGTCCGGCGGGCTGGGCTATCTGATGCTGCTGGCCAACGGCCGGGCCAAGACCGACCTGATGTTCGCGGCGCTTCTGGTGCTGGCGGCGATGACGCTGGCGCTGCACCGGGCGGTGGATGCGCTGGCGGGGCGGGCGGCGGCGCGGATGCGCGGCGAGCGGCGGCTCAGCGCCCGCGCGCGGCCGCGATCCGCTTCAGCTGCGCCTCGCGGAAGGTGATGTAGCTGATCGCGGCGATGATCATCGTGCCGCCGAGGATCACGAAGGGGTCGATCGGCTCGCCGAAGACGACGCGGCCGAGGGCGGCGGCCCAGACCAGCTGCAGGAACACCACCGGCTGGGTCACCGTGACCGGCGCCGCGAGGAAGGCGCGGGTCATGCAGTAATGCGCCAGCGTCGCCAGCGCCGCCGTCGCCGCGAGCGACAGGTACTGGCCCGCGTCCGGCGCCACCCAGACCGCGAGGGCGAAGGGCGCGAGCATGACGGAGACGACGAGCGACATCATCGCCACCACCAGCCCGGCCGGCGCAAGCCCGGTCAGCCGCTTGGCGCAGAGGTAGCTGCCCGCGAAGCAGATCGCGGCCCCCAGCTGCGACAGGTGCCCGGGCGACAGCTCGCGCAGGCCGGGGCGCAGGATCACCGCCGCGCCCAGCACCGCGACCCCGATCGCGGCGATGCGGCGGGCGGCGAGGCGCTCGCCGAAGATCAGCGCCGCGCCGATCGTCATCGCGATCGGGTTGAGATAGCCGATGGCCGTCGCCTCGGCGACCGGGATCCGCGCCATGGCGAAGAACCACAGCACCACCGCCGCCGAATGGATCGCGCCGCGCCCGAGAAACAGCCCCCAGGCCAGCCGCGGCAGCCGCTGGCGGCGCAGCGCCGCGAAGGCGGGCAGCAGCAGCGCAAGGCCGAAGGCGAAGCGCAGGAAGGCGCTTTCGGTCGCGGGCAGCGCCGTGCCCATGTGCCGCACCAGCCCGTTCACCCCGATGAAGGCAAGGCCCGAGGCCAGCATCCACAGCACCCCGCGCAACGGGTTCGCCGGCGGCAGCGCGCCCCCGGGGGACTGACCGGACGGCCCACCGGGCGGGCTGCCGGGCGGGCTGCCGGGCGGGCTGCCGGGCGGGCTGCCGGGCGGGCTGCCGGAAGGCATCACGGGTGGCATCACGGGCGGCAGGGCTGCCGGAACGTCGGACGGGGCGAGGGAGGCGCGCGCGGGGCTCATGGCGTTACCTCGCCCGCCCGGCGCGGGAAGGCAAGACGCCGCGCCACGTCGCGCGCTCAGCCGGTGACGAGCCCGGCCGCGATCGTGGCCATGACAAGCGCGATCAGCGCGTCGAGCACCCGCCAGGCGCCGGGCCGCGCGAAGAGCGGCGCGAGCGCCCGCGCGCCATAGGCGAGGCCGAAGAAGAACAGCACCGAGCCGCTGGCCGCGCCGAGGCCGAAGGCCAGCCGGTGCCCCGCGTGCTGCGCGCCCACCGCGCCGAGCAGCACCACGGTGTCGAGCCAGACATGCGGGTTGAGGAAGGTGATCCCCGCCAGCACCCCCAGCACCGAGCGCAGGCTGCGGCGCGGCCCCCCGGCGGGATCGAGCGTCTCGCCGCCCCGCAGCGCGCGCCGCGCCGCAACCAGCGCATAGGCGGCGAGGAAGGCGGCCCCGGCCCAGCGCAGCAGCGGCCCGAGGCCGGGCTGCGCCGCGATCACCCCCGACAGCCCCGCCAGCCCGAGCGTGATCAGCGCCACATCGGCGAGCGCGCAGAAGGCGGCGGTGGCGAAGACATGCTCGCGCCGCAGGCCCTGGCGCAGCACGAAGGCATTCTGCGCCCCGATCGCGACGATGAGCCCGAGGCCGAGGCCGAGGCCGGAGAAGGCGGAGGTCCACATCGGGGGGCAGTCCTTGGCAGGTGACGGGGGGCGGGTGACGGGTGACGGGTGATGGGGGCTCCGCCCCCGCGGCTGCGCCGCTCCCCCGGGATATTTCGGCAAAGTCGAGGGCGGCCGGGCGTGGACTAGGGCCTGGGGGCGGATTAGGAAAGCTCATCCTGCTTATCCCGGTGAAGGAAATCTTCATGCTCGACTCGGCGCAGCTGGAAACCTTGTCGGCGGTGCTGCGGCTGGGCAGCTTCGAGGCCGCCGCCGGGCGGCTGGGGGTCACGCCCTCGGCGGTGTCGCAGCGGATCCGCGCGCTCGAGGAGCGGGTGGGCACGGTGCTGATCGAACGCGGCCCGCCGGTGGCGGCGACGCCCGAGGGCGCGCGGCTTGCCGCCCATGCCGAGACGGTGCGGCTTCTCGAGGCCGAGGTGCTGGGCCCGGCGGCGCCGCGGGGCGACTGGCCGGTGATCCGGATCGCGGTCAATGCCGACAGCCTGGCCACCTGGTTCCTGCCGGCGCTGGCGGCGACCGGCGAGCGGCTGTTCGATCTGGTGATCGACGACCAGGACCATTCCGCCGACTGGCTGCGGCGCGGCGAGGTGCTGGCGGCGGTGAGCGGGCACGCGCGGGCGGTGCAGGGCTGCGACACCCGCGCGCTCGGCCGGCTGCGCTATGTCGCGACCGCCAGTCCGGGCTTTGCCGCGCGCTGGTTCGCCGGGGGCGTCACCGCCGAGGCGCTGGCGCGCGCGCCGACGCTGGTCTTCGACCGCAAGGACCGGATGCAGGCCGACTGGGCGCGCGCCGCGACCGGGCAGGCGATCGCGCTGCCCGCGCATCGCATCGCCTCGTCCGAGGCCTTCGTCAGCGCGACCGAGCTGGGGCTTGGCTGGGCGCTGAACCCGGAGTGCCTGGTGCGGGCGGCGCTGGCCGAGGGGCGGCTGGTCGCGCTGCGCCCCGAGCTGTCGTTCGACACCGCGCTGCACTGGCAGTGGTCGCGCCGCGCGGCCGGGCCGCTGGCGCCGCTGACCCGCGCGGTGCGGGCCGCCGCCGCGCGGGTGCTGCTTGCCGACTAGGTCGGCCCCGCGCAGGGAGCGGGAGGCCGGGAGCGGGGAGGCCGGGAGCCGGGAGGCCGGGTGAAGAGACCGATCCCCGCCGGCACCGAAACGGCGGTTCGGCGGGCGCGCGCGGCGGCGAGGGGACGTGGGCCCGCCCCCGCCCCCCCGGCGGCGCCGCGGCCGTTCAGGGCAGCGCGATCCCCGGCAGCGCGCGCACGAGATCCATGAACGCCTCGCCGCGTTTCTCGAAGTTCGGGAACTGGTCGAAGCTGGCCGCCGCGGGCGCGAGCAGCACCACCTCGCCCTCCTTCGCCTCGGCCGCCGCGCGCGCGACCGCGACGTCGAGCGTCTCGCAGATCTCGTGCGGGGTGTCGCCGAGCTGCAGCGCGAAGTCGCGCGCGGAATGCCCGATCAGATAGGCCTTCGACACGGTGCCCAGGTGTTCCCACAGCGCCGCGATCCCGCCGTCCTTGCCCAAGCCCCCCGCGATCCAGCGGATCTTCGGGAAGGCCTGCAGCGCCTTGGCGGCACTGTCGACATTGGTGGCCTTGCTGTCGTTGACGAAGCGCACGCCCGCGCGGGTGCCCACGGTCTGCGAGCGGTGCGGCAGCCCCGCGAACGAGGCGAGCGCCGCCTCGATCACCTTCGGCGCCAGCCCCAGCGCCCGGGTCGCGGCATAGGCGGCGCAGGCATTCTGGTGGTTGTGCGCCCCCGGCAGCCCCGCGATCGGCCGCAGGTCGATCGAGGCCACCTGCCGCCCCTTGCGCCATTCCGCGAGGAAGCCCTTCCGCGCGAAGACCGACCAGCCCTCGCCCTCGATCCGGCGGGCCGAGGACACCCGGATCACCCGGTCGTCGGCCGGCCCCATCGACAGCTGCCCCGCGAGGTACAGCCCCTCGGTCTCGTCGATGCCCACGACCGCGCGGTCGGGCCCGCCCTCGGCGAACAGCCGGCGCTTGGCGGCGAAATAGCCGCCCATGCCGCCGTGGCGGTCGAGATGATCGGGCGAGAGGTTGGTGAAGACCGCGATGTCGGGCGTGAGCGCGCGGGCGAGGTCGGTCTGGTAGCTCGAGAGTTCCAGCACCACCACCTCGCCGTCCTGCGCCGGCTCGATGTCGAGCACCCCGCGGCCGATGTTGCCCGCCATCTGCGTCGGGCGGCCCGCCTGTTCGAGGATGTGGTGGATCAGCGCCGTGGTCGTCGACTTGCCGTTCGAGCCGGTGACGGCGACGACCTTCGGCATCACGTCGAACCCGTCCCAGGCGCGGTCGGCCCAGCTGCGGAAGAACAGGCCGATGTCGTTGTCGACCGGCACGCCAAGCTCGAGCGCCTTCAGGATGTGGCGGTTCGGCTGCGGGTAGAGATGCGGGATCCCGGGCGAGGTCACCAGAAGCTCGATCCCCGTCCAGGCCGCGTCGCGCCCGAGGTCGGTGGTGGCGAAGCCCTCGGCCTCGGCCTTCGCGCGGCTTTCGGGGCTGTCGTCCCACAGCACCGTCTCGGCCCCGCCCGCCGCCAGCGCCCGCGCCGCCGCAAGGCCCGACCGCCCCAGCCCCAGCACCGCCACCTTGCGCCCCTCGACGCCCTTCACCGGTATCATCCGCGCAGTCCCCGTCGCTTGTTCCGGCCCCGTCTTACCGCCGCCGGGGCGCAAAGGTCCACGGCCCTCGCGCGTGGCGCGGCCGCAGCCTGCAGGGGATTGCCGCGGGAAAACATATCGACTAATCCAGAAGTATGATCGACTGATCCAGAAGTTCGACGAGCCGCCGCAGGGCGGGACGCGACGTGACGACGGGAGGCGCGGGTGCAAAGGCCAGGCACGGAGACGACCGGGACCGCCCCGGCGATGGACACCGGCACGCTGACCGGGGCGCCCCCCGGCAGCGGGGCGGAGGGCTGCGGCGCGATGGGCAAGGCGGCGGCACTGGCCGCGTTGTCGGCGCTGGGCCACGCGGGCCGTCTGGACGTGTTCCGGCTGCTGATGCGTGCCGGCCCCGAGGGGCTGCTCGCCGGCGAGATCGCGGCCGAGATGGGCGTGCTGCAGAACACGCTGTCGACCAATCTCGCGATCCTCGCCGACGCCGGCATGATCCGCCGCGCGCGCGAGGGCCGCGGCATCCGCTATTTCGCCGCCGTCGAGGGCATGGCGGCGCTCGTCGCCTATCTGGTCGAGGATTGCTGCGGCGGGCGGCCCGAGCAGTGCCGGCCGCTGCTGGCCGAGCTGACGCCCTGCTGCCCCGGGGCTGCGACATGAGCGCCGCCGCGACCGGCCGCGCCGCGCGGCGCGCGGGCCCGTCTGCCTGCCCCGCCGCGGACGCCGGGGGCGCGCGATGACCGCGCCCGTGGTCACGCCCTGCCGCCGGCTGGCCGCCGAGGCGATCGGCACCGCGGCGCTGGTGGCGACGGTCGTCGGCTCGGGGATCATGGCCGATGCGCTTTCGCCCGACGACGCGGTGGCGCTTCTGGGCAACACGATCCCGACGGGGGCGATCCTCGTGGTGCTGATCACCTGCCTCGGGCCGCTGTCGGGGGCGCATTTCAACCCCGCCGTGACCGGGGTCTTCGCGCTCAGGGGCGAGATCGGCTGGCGGCTGGCGCTTGGCTATGTCGTCGCGCAGGTCGCGGGCGGGATCTGCGGCAGCCTGCTCGCGCATGCGATGTTCGACCTGCCGATGCTGCAGATCTCGCAGAAGCTGCGCACCGGCGGCGCGCAGTGGCTGGCCGAGGGGGTGGCAAGCTTCGGGCTGGTCGCGGTGATCCTCGCGGGGCTGCGGCACCGGCCGGCGCAGATCCCGATGCTGGTCGGGCTCTACATCACCGCCGCCTACTGGTTCACCGCCTCGACCAGCTTCGCCAACCCCGCCGTGGCGATCGCGCGCGCCTTCACCGACACCTTCGCGGGCATCCGCCCCGCCGATGTCCCCGCCTTCATCCTGTCCGAGATCGCGGGGGCCCTGCTGGGCCTTGGCGTCGCGGGCTGGCTTCTCGCGCCCGGGACCGCCGCGGCGCCACCGACGGAGAGAGCATGACCATCGTCATCCACCACAACCCGGCCTGCGGCACCTCGCGCAACGTGGTCGAGATCGTCCGCGCGAGCGGCACCGAGCCGGTGATCGTCGAGTACCTGCAGACCGGCTGGACCCGGCCGCAGCTTCTGGGCCTGTTCGCCGCCGCCGGGCTGACGGCGCACGAGGCGCTGCGGGTGTCGAAATCCCCCGCCGAGGCGCTGGGTCTGACGGCGCCGGGCGTCACCGAGGATGCGCTGATCGACGCGATGGTCGCGCACCCGGTGCTGGTGAACCGGCCGATCGTGTGCAGCCCGAAGGGCGTGCGGCTGTGCCGCCCCTCCGAGCGGGTGCTCGACCTGCTCGAGACGCCGCCGAAGGGGCCGCTCTACAAGGAAGACGGCGAGATGATCCTCGACGCCGAGGGACGGCCCGTCGGCTGAGAGGCCCGTCGGCTGAAAGGTCGGTCGTTTGAGCAGTCGGCTAGGTGGTCGGCCGGCCCGGACGGCCGTCGCGCCGCGGATCTGGCCCGGCCGGGCGAGGTGACGACTGTCAGGCCCAGCGCCGCCCGGCCGCCCAAGTCCCGGACCGGCCGCGCCCCCCGCCGCCGGCGCGTCGGCAGCGCCGTGCCATCGACAGGGGCCGGCGCTTCCCTTGCATCGGGGGATCGGCGCGCTGCCGGCGCCGTGCGGCCTTTGCGCTTGCGCGGGGTCAGGCGGGTGAAAGGCCGCAGGATGAATTGGCGGGTTCCTTGCCTCCCGCGGGCGGCCCTTGGACCAGCGGTACTGGCGCGGCGCAGGAGCCGAAAGCCGCGGGCCGTGCCGGGTCAGGCCGCCGCGCGCAGCAGGGTCGCGGCCACCAGCGCCGGCGCCTCGGACGAGATCCCGACCGGGGCAAGGCAGGGCCCGGGGAAGCGCGCCTCGGCCAGGGCGCGCGGCAGGTCCTGCTCGACATGGCCGCCGCTCGCGGCGAAGAACGGCAGGCACAGGCTGCGCTCGGGCCAGCCACGGGCGCCCGAGATCTGCGGCGCCTGGTCGATGAACGCGGCCTCGGCCCCCGCCAGACCCAGCCGCTGCACGAGGCCCTCGGCGAAGGCGCGCGCGATCTCGGCCGGGGCCGCGCTCTTGAACGAGCCGTGGGCCGCGAGCAAAAGCCGCGTCTCGCCCGCCGACCAGCCCGCCGTGCCCAGCGCCGCGGCGATCTCGCGCTCGGCCAGGGCGGGCAGGTCGGGCTCGGTGCCGAAGGGCGGCAGGATCGTCACCGCGGTTTCGGGCAGCCCGGCCTCGGCCAGCCGCGCCGGCAGCGCCGAGCGCGTGAACCAGCCCGGCGCCATGAACATCGGGTAGACGAGGATCGGCGCCGCGCCCGCGCCCAGCGCCGCGGCGGCGCGGTCGATCGCGCCGGGCTCGGCCAGGGTGGCGGCCGCGACCCGTGCCCCGGCGGGCAGGTGCCCCGCGACCCGCGCCGCGAACGCCACGAGCGCGTCGGCGGCGGGCCCGGGGTCGGAGGGCTGGCCATGGGCGGCGATCAGGACGCGCAGGGCAGTGGCGCGCGCAGCGGTCGTGTCTTGGGGCATCCGGGTCTCCTTCCGCCCAGATATGCAGCCCCGTCCGCGGACATCAAGGCACCGCGCTACATCCCGATCGGCGCGCCCATCACGAAGCTTTCCAGCGCCTCGGTCTCGATCGGCTTGTACAGGATCTCGACCCCGGCGGCGGCGCAGGCGCCCGCCACCTCGGACGAGCGGTTGGCGGTGACGATGCGCACCGGGCGCGGGCCATAGCGCGCCTGCAGCAGCCGCACCGTCTCGAGCCCCGAGAGCCCCTCGCCCAGCTGCTGGTCGACCAGCATCACGTCGGGCACGATGCCGATCTCCTCCAGCAGCTCGAGCGCCTCCTCGCCCGAGGAGACGTTCAGCACCGCCACCCCCCATTTCTCCAGCACCAGCGCCATCGCGCGCTGCAGCTCGGCGTCGTTCTCGACCAGAAGCGCGATGCGATCGCCCGGGCCGGCCTCGTCCTCGGGCGGCAGCGCGGGCAGGCCCGGCTCGGAGGTCTCGGCCAGCCGGCGGGTCGACAGGCCCAGACCGAGCGAGAAGCAGGTCCCCCGCCCCGGCGCCGAGCGCAGGTCGAGCGGGTGGCCCAGAAGCGCGCAGGCCCGCTCGACGATGGCGAGGCCGAGGCCCATCCCCTCCGAGGCCGAGGCGCGCGCGTTCAGGCGGTGGAACTCGCGGAAGATCGCCTCCTGCTCGTGCTCGGGGATGCCGGGGCCGGTGTCGTGCACCTCGATCCGCACGCCGCCGGCGGTGCGGCGCGGGCCGACCAGCACCCGCCCCGCGGTGGTGTAGCGCACCGCGTTGCCGATCAGGTTCTGCAGGATCCGCCGCAGGTAGGTCGCGTCCGAGGCCACGATCGCCGAACAGGGCAGCACGTCGAGCGCGATGCCCTTCTTGGCCGCCAGCGGGGTGAATTCGTCGCGCAGCTGCGCGAGCATCGGGCCAAGGCGGACGGGCACGACCTCGACCGCGGCGCGGCCCGATTCCAGCTTCGAGATGTCGAGCAGCGCGCCCAGGATCCCCTCGACCGAGATCAGGGCGTTCTGCGCCTTCTCCAGCGTGGCGCGGCCGCGCGGGCTGTCGACATCGTCGGCGACCGAGGCCACGAACAGCTTCGCCGCCGACAGCGGCTGCAGCAGGTCGTGGCTTGCGGCGGCGACGAAGCGCGAGCGGGCGGCATTGGCGCGCTCGGCATTGGCGAGCGCATCCTCGAGGTCGAGCGTGCGCGCCATCACCCGGGCTTCCAGCGTCTCGTTCGCGCGCGCCATGGCCAGGATCGCCTCGCGCTCGCGGGTGATGTCGGTGAAGGACATCACGAAGCCGCGGTCGGGCATCTCCTGCGCCGAGACGGCGACGATCATCTCGGTGCCGCGGCGGATCTCGAAATCCAGCGGCGGGCGGGCGGTGTCGCGATGCACCCAGTGTTCCAGCGCATCGGCATCGGCGCCGGCCCCGAAGACGAATTCGGTGCGCGCCCGGTCCAGCAGCATGTCGAACCCCGCCCCGACCCGCAGCCGGTTCAGCGGGATCGCCAGCAGATGCGCAAGGCGCTGGTTCCATCCCACCAGTTGCAGCTGGCCGTCGAAGATGCAGACCCCCTGGCTGATGTGGTCGAGCGTGGCGCGCACGATCCGGGCCTGGTCGTCCAGAAGCTTGCCGCGCTCGTGGCGCTCCATGCGGATGATGTCGGTGACGTCGGTCTGCAGGATCACCGTGCCGCCGTCGCGGGTGCGGTGTTCCGACACCTGCATCCAGCGGTCCCAGATCATGCGCACGTTGAAGATCACGTGGCGGTCGAGATGGCGCTTCATCCGCCGCTCGGCCCAGGCGGGGCCGGAATCGCCCTCGGGCAGTTCGAGGAAGCGCGAGCGGCTGACCATCTCGATGTACTGCGCGAAGCTCAGCCCCGGGCGCAGACGCTCGCGGATGTCGAGCATGTGCATCCCGAAGCGCGAGTTGCACATCACCAGCACGTCGTCGGCATCGAACAGCGCGAAGCCTTCCTGGATCGTCTCGATCGCGTTGGCCAGGCTCTGGCGCGCCTGCTCGGTCGCGCGGCTGGCCGCGGCGAGGCGCGCGTTCGATTCGTTCAGAAGATCCAGCGCGCGCTCGAGGTCGCGGGTGCGGTCGCGCACCTGGTCCTCGAGGATCGCGGCGCGCTGGAACTGGGCATAGGCCGCGCCCTGGCTGTCCGAGGCCTGTTCGACCTGGCGCATCAGCACGTCGCAGATCTGCAGCAGCTTCTCGGTCCGCCGCTCGGGCGGGTCGGCCGGGTTGATCAGCCCCTCGCTCAGCATCGTCATCCGGGTCCCTCGCCCCCGGGCGGATAGAAGGCGATGCCGGTGAAGGTCTGGTTGACATGCATCGCGCCGCGCTGCTCGCCATAGGTCGAGAAGCCGCGGACGTTGAAGCGGCGGAACAGCTCGGACAGCTTGCCCGACATCTGCTTCTGCTCGGCCTCGAGCCTGCGCAGGATGCAGTCGCAGCCCAGGATCGCGGCCGGCGGCCCGTCCTCGCACAGGGCGGCAAGCTCGCCCGCCAGGTGTTCGGCCATGTCCGAGGGTTCGGCCACGGTCAGCACCAGCCCCTCGTCGATCGCGGCGAAGAACACGAGGTCGCCGTTCTCGGCCACCTGCTGGATCGCGCGCACGTGGTGGCGCCCGCCGACGCGCACGACAAGCGGGTGGGCGGCGAAGGTGAAGGGGGTCAGCTGCTCGGGGTCCTTGCCCAGGATGCGGGCGTATTCGCGCGCCGCGGGCTCGGCATTGATGCGGCGCACGATGCGGCGGCGGGGATCGGCTTCGGTCACCACCATCCGCCGCTCGGTCGGCACGAGGTGGTCGAGGTTGAAGACCCTGACCGGGCAGTCGGTGCGCACCAGCGACAGCACGGCGGCATTGCTCAGGAACTGGCCGCCCTGCAGCACCAGCGTCTCGCGGAACCGGGTGCCGTCGCCGGCCGAGCCGCCGAACAGCGGCACCGGCCCCAGCCCCTGCGCCAGCGCGGCGGCAAGTTCGTCCTCCTTCACCGACAGCCCGTCGACAAGGAGGAAGGCGAATTCGTGCACGAAGCCGCGCGCGCGCCGCGCCAGCGCCTGGCGGGTCCGCACGAGCCCCGTCGCCAGGTCCTGCGCATCGAGCGCGGCGAGGTCGGGGATCAGCACCGTCTCGGCCGCGAAATGCGCGGCGGGCAGGCCGACGGCGACGATCGTGCCCTCGTCATAGCCCTTCGACGACAGCTCGCCCGCGGTGGTGCAGCCGACGATCCGCACCCCCGGCATCGCCTGCGCCAGCCCCGCGCGCAGCCGCTGGCCGTCGGTCTCGGGCGACAGGAACAGCAGCACCAGCGCGAAGGGCCCCGGCCCCAGCCGTTCGGCCAGCAGCCGCGCGGCATCGGGCCGGAACGCCGGCACCTCGGCCGAGCGCACCAGATCTGCGGTGGCCGGCGGCAAGGCCGCCTGCGCGATGGCTGTCATCCGGGTCCCTCCCCCCGGGCCCGGCCGATCCCTCCCCGGATCGGATGCGGTCCCCTCGCCCGACAATCGTGGCTTTTCAGTCCTCGGGCAAGAGGTTCGCGAAGCTGGCTTCCTGTGCCAGCAGCACCGCCTGGGTGCGGCTCTGCACGCCCAGCTTGCGCATGATCGCGGTGACATGGGCCTTCACGGTGGTCTCGGCGATCTGCAGGTCCCAGGCGATCTGCTTGTTCATCCGGCCCGCGCAGATCAGCTGCAGGATCTTGGCCTGCTGGCGCGTCAGAAGCGACAGCCGCACGATCGCCTGTTCGCGGGGGCTGGCTTCGCCCTCGTCGCCGTCGAAGGCGCCCTCGGGGGCATGGATGCCGCCGGTGGCGATGGTGTCGAAGGCGGCGCGGAAGGTCTCGCGCGGGGAATGCTTGGGCACGAAGCCGGTGGCGCCGGCGCGGATCGCGGCGCGGATCACCCGCGGCTCGGCCAGCGACGAGACGACGACGATCGGCGTGTCGAGCGCGGCGGTGCGCAGCCGGATCAGCCCGTCGAGCCCGTTCACGTCGGGCAGGTTCAGGTCGAGGACGATGACATCGGGCAAGGGCGTGCGGCCGACCCGCTCGAGCGCCTGCTCCAGCCGGCCCACGGTCTCGATCTCGGCGATGCCCACGGCCGCCGACAGCGTCATCGACAGCGCGTCGCAGAACAGCGGGTGGTCGTCGACGATCAGCGCCGAGGTCAGTGGGCGGTCGAGCGTCATCCCGGTCTTGGCTTCCATCATCACGGGTCCAGTCTTCACGATCCTGTCAGACGCAGGCTAGCAGAGCGAGGGGGGGCGCGCACATTACCCTTAGGTCTTAGGCGGATGCCCTCCGGCGCGGCAGGCCCCGCCGCCCCTGCCAAACCCCGCCCTGCCCCCGACGTCCCACCCTCGCGGCCCAGCCCGACGGGCGGCGACACGCCAACGCCCCGACCGCCCCGACGGGCGGCGACACGCCAACGCCCCGGCGGCGCAAGGCCGGCAGGAACCGGCAGCGCCTGTGTCGAAGACCTGCGCCGATCGGGGCTGGCTCGTCTACCCGGGCCGCCGACAGGTCGGAACCTTGCCGCCCGTGCCGAGCCAACCCGGCAGACCCACCAGGCGGATGGCGGGCAGCGGTCCCTGCGAAGGCCCCTGGCCGGAAGCGGGGGGCCAACGTCAAAGACCCGCGTGGGTGAGGTCGATCCTGTCTGCCCAGCCCGCTTTAAGGTCCGCACCTCGCCATCCCTGTCGATACGGTCCGGCAACACCGGCGCACGGCAGTCGGGAAGCGCCCCTGCCACCGGAGCGGGAACGTCCCCGGACAGAACCGGGTGCGCCTGTGTAGAAGCCCCGCGCCGATTAGGTCTGGCCCGTCTGCCCGAACCGCCGACGGGGCCGGACCTTGCCACCCGTGGTGGGCGGCGCCGGCGGCAAGCGCAGAGCGCCGGGGGTGGCAAGCGAAAGCGACCCCGGCCGCAACCGAAGGCGCGTACGTCGAAGACTCGGGTAAGATCGGGGCCCTCCGCCCGTGTCGGGAGGGCCCGGCCGACCCGCCGGGCGGAGGGCGGGCGGCGGTCCCCCGCAGCGCACCAACCGAAACCGGGACCGCCTGCGTCGAAGACCCGCGGGGGCGCGGTCGCGGCCATCCGCCCGGCCCGTTTGAAGGTCCGGGTCTCGCAGCCCCCGGTGATCCTGTCCGTCCCCGCCGCCGGGCGAAGTCGGGCAGCGGCCTGCCCGCCCAAGCGAAACGCCCCCGGCCGGAACCGGGGGCGCCTGTGTCGATGATCCGGTCGGATCAGTTCGAGGCCATCTGCTTGGGCAGCTTGAACGTCCAGACCATGCCGCCCTGGTTGAGGTAGTTCACCTTCTTGGCGACCTCGCCGCCCCAGAGCGGCACCGCGCCGCCCCAGCCCGACACGACCGAGACATACTGCTCGCCGTCCTGGTCCCAGGTGATCGGCTGGCCGACGATGCCCGAGCCGGTCTGGAAGCTCCACAGTTCCTCGCCCGAGTCGGCGTCGAGCGCCTTGAACTCGCCCTCGGGGGTGCCGAAGAACACGAGGCCGCCGGCGGTGTTCATCGTGCCGCCCCAGAGCGGCGAGGGGTTCTTGTACTCCCACTTGATGTCGCCGGTGTTCGGGTCGATCGCCTTCATCGAGCCGATGTAATCCTCGAACAGCGGCTTGATGGTGAAGCCCGCGCCGAGGTAGGCCGCGCCCTTCTTGTAGGTGATCGGCTCGTTCCAGATGTCCATGCCCCATTCGTTCGAGGGCACGTAGAACAGCCCGGTCTTCGGGCTGTAGGACATTGGCATCCAGTTCTTGCCGCCCAGGAACGACGGGACCGCGAAGATCTGCTCGCCCTTCTCGCCGTCGGCGGCCTTGGACGGATCGCCGGGGCGGTTGTCCTCGTTGTAGACCGGGCGGCCGTCCTTGCCGATCTCCTTGGCCCAGGTGATGTCCTTCACGAAGGGCGTCGCGTGCACGAAGGCGCCGTCCTCGCGGTTGAGCACGTAGAAGAAGCCGTTGCGGTCGGCGGTGCCGAAGCGCTTGTTGCCGTCCTTGTCGACGAAGGGCACGACCTCGTTCACGCCGTCGAAGTCCCAGCCCTCGCGCGGGGTGGTCTGGTAGTGCCACTTGATCTCGCCGGTCTTGGGATCGATCCCGAGGCGCGAGGCGGCATAGAGGTTGTCGCCCTTGTTGCCCTCGACCGGCGTGCCCGCATTGCGCAGGTGGCTGTTCCACGGCGAGGGGTTGCCCGCGCCGAAGACCAGCGTGTCGGTGTCGGCGTCATACGAGCCGCCGAGCCAGGTCGCGCCGCCGCCGGTCTTCCACAGGTCGCCCGGCCAGGTGGCGTTCAGCTCGCCCGTCATGGTCGAGTCCTTGCCGTTCAGCGTGCCCATGTGCCCCTCGATCGTGGGCCGGGTCCAGACCAGTTCGCCCGTCTCGGCGTCGCGGGCCTGCACCTCGCCGACGATCCCGAACTCGCCGCCGGAATTGCCGGTCACGACGAGGCCGTTCACGATCAGCGGCGCGGCGGTGTAGCTGTAGCCCTCCTTGTACTCGGCGATCTTCTTGTTCCACTTCACGTCGCCGGTCTTGAGATCCAGCGCCACGATGCGGGCGTCGAGCGTGCCGAAGTAGATGTTGCTGCCGAAGATCGCGGCGCCGCGGTTGATCACGTCGCAGCAGGGCAGGATGCCTTCAGGCAGGCGGGCGTCGAACTGCCACAGCTCCTTGCCGGTCTTCAGGTCGATGGCCCACAGCCGGCTGTACGAGCCGGTGACGTACATCACCCCGTCATAGACCAGCGGCTGCGATTCCTGTCCGCGCTGCTTCTCGCCCCCCAGCGAGAAGGCCCAGGCCGGCACCAGGTTCTTGACGTTGGTCTTGTTCAGCGTCTCGAGCGGGCTGAAGCGCTGCAGGCCCCGGCCCATGCCGTTCGTCAGCACGTCGCCGGTGCTGGTCGCGTCACCCGCGAGGTCGGCTTCGGTGACCTCGGCCCGCGCGGCGGCGCCGGCCAGGCCCATGCCGAGCACGGCCGCCACGGCGGCCATGACGAATCTGTTCATGCTGTCCTCCCTCTCCAAAACCCGCGGTTCCCGGCCGCGGAGAGCACGGGCTTCATAACGACACCGCGAGCCTGCGCGTGGAATTGCACATTGGTCGTACGACCCCGGCGGCGGCCCGAACCGACGACCAAGGGGGCCTGTCGCCCCCGGCGCCGTCGCCGCCGCCCGGCCCTGAGCCGTCGGGGCATCGGCGGGCCGCAGCCCGCCGCCCGGCCCCGGACACAGAGCCCGGCGGCCGGGGGCGACCGCCGTCGGCCGGACCCGGGCGGGGCATAGGCGGGGCACGGGCTGCCCGGCGCGGACGGTCGAGGGGGCCGGCGCCGCCCCGGGCGCGGGTGGCGGCGCAGCGCTCGCGGCCGGCGGCGGCGCCGCGGGGCCGCCCGCCCACGGTTTCGGGCGCGGGCGGCGGGCGACCCGGCGGCGGCGGGCTCCGCCATAAGTCGGATGGGCGCGCGCCGCCCGCCGGCCTAGGATGGCCGCGTCAGGGGGAGGAGACCATGACCATCGCCACCGATCTCGGCCGCGCGCTGCGCGGTCTCGCCGCGGGCGCCGCCGCCGTCGCGGTGCTTGCCCTGCCGGCGCTTGCGCAGGACCGGCCGGCGCCGGCGCAGGACCTGCCGGTGCTGCGGCTGGGGCTGCAGCTGTCGGGCACCGTGAACTGGGAGGTGGACACGATCCGCCACGAGGGGCTCGACACCGCCAACGGCCTGACGCTCGCGGTGCAGGACATGGCCGCGGGGCCGGCCGCGCAGGTCGCGCTGCAGGCCGGCGCGGTCGATGCCATCGTCTCGGACTGGCTCTGGGTCGCGCGCCAGCGCGCCGACGGGCAGGACCTTGTGTTCATCCCCTATTCCCGCGCGGTCGGCGGCCTGATGGTGCCCGCCGACAGCCCCGCGCAGCGGCTGGGCGAGCTGGCCGGCGGCAAGATCGGCATCGCCGGCGGGCCGGTCGACAAAAGCTGGCTGATCCTGCGCGCCTATGCCGAGCGGCAGGAGCACATCGACCTGGCCGCGGTGACCGAGCAGGTCTTCGGCGCGCCGCCGCTGATCTACAAGGCCGCGCTGTCGGGCGAGCTGCAGGCGGCGGTGAACTTCTGGCACTTCGGCGCCAAGATGCAGGCCGCCGGCATGCGCGAGCTGATCTCGGTGCAGGAGGCGGGGACGGCGCTGGGGCTGGACCCGGGCACGCCGCTTCTGGGCTATGTGCTGCGCGGCGACGTGGTGCGCGCGCATCCCGGCCTTGCCGAGGGCTTCGCCGCCGCCTCGCGCGCCGCGAAGGAGACGCTGGCCACCTCGGCCGATGCCTGGGACCGGCTGCGCCCGATGATGAACGCCGCCGACGACGCCGAGTTCGAGGCGCTGAAGGCGGGCTTCATCGCCGGCATCCCGCCCGAGGGCCCGGTCGACGAGGCGGCGGCGGCGAAGATGCTGGCGCTGATGGCCGAGCTGGGCGGGACCGAGCTGGTCGGAAGCGCCACCACCCTGCCCGAGGGCGTGTTCTGGAAACCGGCGAGCTGATGTTCGACGGCCCCGATCCCGCGCGCCCGCTGGCGCTGGCGCTGGATATCCGCCACGGCGGGCCGCTGGCGGCGGGCGGCCGGGTGCTGGGGCCGATGCGGCTTGACGTGGCGGTGGGCGAAACGGTGGCGCTGACCGGCCCCTCGGGCGTCGGCAAGTCGACGCTGCTGCGCCTTGCCGCCGGGCTTGACCGCGGCTTCGCGGGCACGCGGCGCAGCGCGGGACGGCTGGCGGTGGTGTTCCAGGACCCGGCGCTGCTGCCCTGGCGCTCGGCCGGGGCCAACCTGTGCCTCGCGACGGGGATCGGCGCCGGGGCGGCGGCGGACTGGCTGGCCCGCGTCGGCCTGCCCGGCCTGCACGACAGCTTCCCCGGGCAGCTCTCGCTCGGCCAGCAGCGCAGGCTTGCGCTGGCGCGCGCCTTCGCCGCCGATCCCGACCTGCTGCTGATGGACGAACCGTTCGTGAGCCTCGATCCCGCCACGGCCGAGGCGGTGCTCTCGCTCTACGAGCGGCTGCGCGACGAGCGGCGCGGGCACCGGCCGCTGGCGACGCTGCTGGTCACCCATTCGGCGACCGAGGCCGCGCGGCTCGCCACCCGGACGCTCGCGCTCACCGGCCGCCCGGCGCGGCTGACCGGCTGAGCCGCCGCCGCGGCTGCCCGGATCGGCCGCCCGGATCGGCCGCCCGGATCGACTGTCCAAATCGACTGGCCGCATAGACGGCCCGAATCGACTGCCTTCCCGGACAAGTCGTTAACTGGTATGATCTTCATGTTGACTTTGTTTTGGGGGAGACGAGGGTTGACAACATTCGATGAACGCGAACGTGCCTTCGAGGCCAAGTTCGTCCATGACGCCGACATGGCGTTCCGCATCGAGGCCCGGCGCAACCGGCTGATCGGGCTCTGGGCCGCGGGGCTGCTGGGCAAGAGCGGGCCGGAGGCCACCGATTACGCCGCCGCGCTGGTGCGCTGCGACATGGCCGAGCCGGGGGTCGAGGACGTGATGCGCCGCCTGCGCGAGGATCTGGGCGACCAGAGCGACGAGGCGACGATCCGGCGGATGCTGGAAAGCTGCCTGGCCGAGGCGAAGGCCCAGCTGAGCGCCGGGACCTGAGGCCGGACCACGGGCGCCATGGCCCCCCGTGCGGATCCGGCCGGGGGGATGGCGCAGCGCGGCCCCGGCCGTCTGCGCCCCTGTCTGCGCGTATTCGCCCGCCCTTGCGCGTAGTTGCCCGCCGCGCGCCCCGCGCGATCGGGAGAGGCCGGCCGGTGTTCCGGCCCGGTATTCCGGCCCGATGTCCCGCCCGATGTCCCCGGATGTCGGGACGCGCCACATTTCGGCCGCGAAATGGTCACCAACCGCTTAACCCGGCCTGAACCCCGTTCGCTGCATCTCGGTCCCGGGTGATATCGGAACGGGGGACCGGCGATGCGACGGCAGCACGAGACGCAGTTTCACAAGGCGCAGGTTCACGAGGCGGGCGAGGACCGGACGGCGGTGATGGCGGGGCTGCCGCTGCGCAGGATCG
This sequence comes from Frigidibacter sp. MR17.24, assembly GCF_037095655.1. NCBI lineage: Bacteria > Pseudomonadati > Pseudomonadota > Alphaproteobacteria > Rhodobacterales > Paracoccaceae > Frigidibacter > Frigidibacter sp. MR17.24. The sequence continues at coordinate 329,738 of NZ_JBAWKE010000001.1, read as the reverse complement.
CGCTGCAGCAGCTGCTGCCGGTGGCGGCGCTGGTGGTGCTGTTCGCCGCGCTCTCGGGCCGGGCCCGGGCGCTGGACCCGGCGGCGCTGTGGCAGGCCGTCGCCGCGGTCGCGGGCACCGACTGGATGGCGGCGGTGGCGGCGACGGCGGTCAGCTTCTGGGCGGTCGCGCGCTATGACCGGATGGCGCATGCGCTCCTCGACACGCCGGTCGCCCCGTGCCGGGCCGGCACCGCCGGCGCCGCCGCGATCGCGGTCGCGCAGACGCTGGGCTTCGGTCTCGTGACGGGGACGCTGGTGCGCTGGCGGATGCTGCCCGAGCTGGGGCTCGCGCGCGCCTTCGCCATCACCTCGCTCGCCAGCGCGCTGTTCCTGTCGGGCTGGGCCGTGGTCACCGCCGCGGTCTGGCTTGCCGTCGGGCCGGGCCTGGCCGGGGCGCCGGGGATCGCCGCGGCGGCCGTGCTCGCGCTTTTTGCCGCGCTGGGGATTGCCTCGGTCACCGGGCGGAGGGTCGCCGGCCGGCGCCTGCCGCCGGCGCTGCTTCTGGCGCGAATCGTCGCGGTGGCGGCGGTCGACCTCGGGGCGGCGGCGCTGGCGCTGTGGTGGTGCCTGCCCTCCGGCCTCGGGCCCGAGGTCGCGCCGGCGATCCTGACCGCCTTCGGCGCCGGCCTCGTCTCGGGCACGCCCGCGGGCCTTGGCACCTTCGAGGCGGTCTTCGTCTCGATGCTGCCCGACCAGCCGGCCGAGACGCTGATCGGCGCGGTCCTTGCCTGGCGCGCGGTCTATTTCGCCCTGCCCGCGCTGATCGGCGCCGCCGCCGCGCTGCTGATGCCGGGGGCCGCGCCGGCCGCAGGCCTGCGGCTGCACCCGCGTGGCGCCCTGCCCGGCGGCCTGCGCCACGCCCCGGCCGAGCTTGGCCTTGCCCGTCAGGGCGAGCACCGGGTGGTCGAGTGCCGGCTGGGCACCCGCGCCTGGCTGCTGGCCGAGACGCCCAGCTGCGACGTCGCGATGTTCGATGCCAGCGCCTGCGCCTTCGACGCCCTCGCCCGGCCGCTGGCCGCCCGCGCCCGCGATCGCGGCCGGGTGCCCGCCCTTTACCGTGTCGGGCCGCGCGTTGCGGTGCAGGCGCGCGCCGCCGGCTGGTCGGTGATGCTGCTGGGGGCCGAGGCGGTGATCCGGCCCGCCGACTTCACCCTGCAGGGCCCGGCCCAGTCCGGGCTGCGGCGCAAGATCGCCAAGGCCACAAAGGCCGGCCTCGCGATCAGCCGCGCCGCCCCCGGCCAGCCGCTGCCCGCCGCCGAGATGGCCGAGGTCGCCGCGCATTGGGCAGGCGCCCGCGGTGGCGAGCGCGGCTTTTCGACCGGCCGGTTCTGCCCGGCCTACCTTGCGGGGCACGAGGTGTTCCTTGCCCGCCTCGACGGCCGGCTGGTCGGCTTCGCCAGCTTCCACGCGACGGCGCGGGAATGGACGCTCGACCTGATGCGCTTCGGCGAGGGGCTGCCCGACGGCACGATGCAGGCGCTGGTCGCCGAGGCGATCGCGGCGGCCCGCGCCGCGGGCGCCGCGCGGCTGAGCCTTGCCGCGGTCTCGGCCGCCGCCGATCCGCAGGCGCCCGGGCCGCTCTGGGCCGCGGTCCGCCGCTTCAACCTCGGCGGCGACAGCGCGGGCCTCGTGCAGTTCAAGCGCGCCTTCTCGCCCGCCTGGGAGCAGCGCTACATCGCCGCGCCGCATGCCGCCGCGCTGACCCTCGCCGCGGTCGAGATCGCCGGCGCCGTCGCCCGGCCCGCACCGCTGCCGGCGCCGCTCCACGCACCGTCCCACCCACGGGCCGAGGCCGCCTGACGCCCCCCTGCCGCCCCCCGACGGCCGCCCCTGGCGCAAGGGGACGGCGGGGGGCGGCCGGACGCGACCGCCTGGGCTCAGCCCATCTCGGCCATGGCCTGCGGGCTTTCGGGCAGCACCTGCCCGCCGTCGACGATCAGCGCCTGCCCGGTGACATAGCCCGCCTCGGCGGAGGCGAAGTAAAGCGCCGCGTTGGCGATGTCCTCGACCCGGCCCAGCGCCTTTTGCGGGATCGCCGCGGCCATGCCGGCGATGTAGTCGGGCCCCATCTCGGCCATGCCCTCGGTCATGATGTTGCCCGGCATCACCGCGTTCACGGTGATCCCGCGCGGCGCAAGCTCGATCGCGGCGGTGCGCATGAACCCGAGCTGCCCCGCCTTGGACGCGCCGTAATGCGACCAGCCCGGGTATCCCGTCACCGGCCCGGTGATCGACGAGGTGATCACGATCCGCCCCGCCCCCGAGGCCGTCAGCGCCGGCAGGCAGGCCGAGACGGTCAGGAACAGGCTCTTGAGATTGGTGTCGATGACCTGGTCGAACTCGGCCCCGGTCATCGCGCCCAGCCGCGCCGCCGGGAAGATGCCGGCATTGGCGCACAGGATGTCGATCGCCCCGAACCGGTCGAGCGCGGCCTGTGCCAGCGCCGCCGCCCCCGCCTCGGTCGAGACGTCGGCGCCGATGCCGATCGACGGCGTGCCGGTCTCGGCCGCGATCGCCGCGGCGGCCGCCTGCGCCTCGGGCGCGCTGCGCGAGGCGACGACGGTGTTGATCCCGGCCGCGGCGAAGCGGCGCGCGATCCCGCGGCCGATGCCGCGGCTTGCACCCGTGATCACCGCGGTGCGGCCCGAAAGGCTTGCAAACATTGATCTCTCCTGTCCGGTGGCCCGATCATGCAGCAACATTCCGCGGCGGCGGTCAATTTTCATGTTGCCAGCCCCCCCGCCCGCCCGGCAGATAGCCGCCCGTGACGGGCCGGGGACGGCACGGGAACGACACCGGGACAACACCGGGACGACACCGGCAGGGGAGGGTCGGCGATGCGAAACCTCAGCAGACGACAGATGATGACCTGGGGCGGTGCCGCCGCCGCCGGTCTGGCCGCGCTGCCCGCGGGCCCGGCCCGCGCCGCGCGCGAGGGCGAGATGAACATCCTGTGCTGGGAGGGCTACAACTCGGCCCAGGTGCTCGACCCGTTCCGCGCCGCGACCGGCGCCCGGGTCCGCGCCGAAAGCCTGACCAACGACCCGACGATGATCAACCGGCTGCGCGCGGGCGAGACCGCGACCTGGGACCTGATCAACGTCAACAACCCCTGGGCGCGCAAGGTCATGGCCCCCGAGGGCCTGATCCGGCCGCTGCCCCGCGCCGAGTTCGAGCCGTTCTTCGACGCGATGCTGCCCGCGTTCAAGGCGCCCTACCGCTGGGCGATGAGCGAGGACGGCCGCGACCTGCTGGGGATGGCGCAGCGCTTCGGGCCGTTCAGCTTCGTCGTCGACACCGACAGGATCGCGCGCGCCACCGCCGAGGACCAGGGCTGGGACCTGTTCAACGACCCGGGTCTCGACGGGCGCTACGGCATCTTCGACAGCGACGACTGGAACGTCTTCAACCTGTTCCTGATCGCCGGGCTCGACCCGTTCCGCGCCCATGACGCGGCCGGGATGCAGCGCTTCCGCGACACGACCGAACGGGTGGTGCGCGGCGCGAAGATGATCGGCGACATGGCGATGATGAACCAGGCGCTGGTCTCGGGCGAGATCGACCTGCACATGACCGGCGGGGTCTATTCCGTCTCGCCGGCGCGGGCCGACGGGTTTTCGAACCTGCGCGCGATCACGCCGCTGCGCGGCCCGATGGACGGGCGCGGCGGCATCTCGTGGATCGAGATCACCTCGACCGTCAACAACCCCGCGCTGTCGCCCCGCGCGACCGAGTTCCTGAAGTTCGTGCAGTCGCCCGAGATGGCCCATGCCGTGGCCTTCGCCGAGGGCACGTTCAACCCGGTGGCGCAGATGGGCGACCCTGCGTGCTTCGCGCGCTTCACCACCGCCGAGCTGGAGGCGATCCAGTGGGACAGCCTCGAAGAGGACATGGCGCGTTCGGCCGAATACGACATCGTCCCCGACTATGACGAGGCGCTGGCGATCCTGACCGCCGCCAAGCGGCTGCGGGGATGACCGAAGGCGGCCCCGCCGCGCCGGCCCCGGTCCTGGAACTGCGCGGGCTCGTCAAGGGCTTCGACGGCATCCCGGTGATCCGCGGCATCGACCTCGCGATCCGCGAGGGCGAATTCCTGTCGGTCGTCGGCCCCTCGGGCTCGGGCAAGAGCACGCTGCTGCGGCTGCTGGCCGGGCTCGAGCGTCCCGACGCGGGCGAGATCCTGCTGCGCGAGCGGGTGATGACCTGCCTGACCCCGCAGGAGCGGCCGACCTGCCTCGTGTTCCAGTCGCTGGCGCTGTTCCCGCACAAGTCGGTCGGCGGCAATATCGAGTTCCCGCTGAAGGTGCGCGGCGTGCCGGGGCGCGCGCGCCGCGACCGGGCGCGGGCGCTGATGGCGCTGGTGCAGCTCGACCCCGCCTATTACCGGCGCAACATCCGCGCGCTGTCGGGCGGTGAGCGACAGCGCGTCGCGCTCGCGCGGGCGCTGGCCTACGACCCCGAGGTGCTGTTCTTCGACGAGCCGCTCTCGGCGCTCGACCAGCGGCTGCGGCGCAGCCTCGGGGCCGAGCTGGCGGCGCTGCAGCGCGCGACCGGCAAGACCTTCGTCTACATCACCCACGCGCTGGACGAGGCGATGGGGATGTCGCACCGGATCGCGGTGCTGAACGCGGGGCGCATCGCCCAGATCGGCACGCCCGACGAGCTGTATGCCCAGCCCGTCGACCGCTTCGTCGCCGAGACCTTCGGCGCGCTGAACGTGATCGCGCTCACGCGCGACGCGGGCGGCTGGCACGAGGACGGCTGGCGCCCGGTGCTGCCGCCCGACGCGCAGATTGCGGGCGAGGCGGCGGTGGCGATGATCCGCCCCGAGGCGCTGCGGCTTCTTGGCCCCGGCGAGACGGCGGCGAACCGGCTTGAGGCCGAGGTGATGTCGGACCGCGGGCTGGGCGCGCATCACCGGCTGGAGCTGCGGGCGCGCGGGCGGGTCTGGCTGCTGGACCTGCCGCGCGGCGTGCCCCGGCCGGCCCCGGGCGCGACGGTGGCGCTGGGCTGGGACCCGGCCGACACGATCCTGCGGGCGCGCTGAGATGGCCGCTCCTCCGCCTGCCCGGTCCCGGCGCCGCCGGCGCCTCTCGCCGGGCCTGCGCGCCGCGGCCCCGGTGCTGGCCCTGCTGGCCTTCGGCTTCGCGGCGCCGCTGGCGACGGTGGCGGCGATGTCGGTCTCGCCGCCGGGCAGCTTCGCCCCGGCACCCGGCCCCGACCTGCAAGCCTGGGCGCGGCTGGTCGATCCCGCAGGCGGCCTGCCCGGCAGCTTCGCGGTGACGCTGGGGCTGGCCGCGGCCACGGTGGCGGCGCTGCTGGCGATCTGCCTGCCGCTCGCCCATGCGCTGGTGCATCTCTTCGGGCGCTGGTCGGGGCTGGTCTCGACCCTGTTCGTCTTCCCGCTGTTCGTCTCGGAAAACGTGCGCCTCTACGGCTGGGCGCTGGTGCTGCTGAAGAACGGCCTTCTCGACGGCACGATGAAGGCGCTGGGCCTCGGGCCCGGGCCGGACTGGCTGTTCACCCCCGCGATCACGCTGGCGGGCATGATCTACGTGCACCTGCCGTTCATGCTGTTCCCGGTGGTGCTGGGCCTGTCGCTGGTCCCGCGCGAGACGGTCGAGGCGGCGCGCGATCTTGGCGCCTCGCGGGCGCGGATCTGGGCCGAGATCGTGCTGCCGCTCGCCAGTCCCGGCATCCTGATCGGGATGCTGCTGACCTTCACCCTCGCCGCCGGCGCGCTGGCCGAGGCGCGCATCCTCGGCGGCCAGTCGGTGATCCCCGTCGCGCAGGAGATCGAGACCGCCTTTTCCTATGCGCAGGACTGGCCGGGCGGCGCGGCTATGGCGCTGGCGCTGGTGCTGATAACCGGGGCGCTGGCGCTGGCGCTGCTGGCCGCGATCGACCTCGACCGGCTGCTGGGGCGGCGGCGATGAGGGGGCTGCTGCGCGGCTGGACGCTGGCGGTGCTGGCGCTGGTCTACCTGCCGATCCTGGCCGGCGCGCTCGCGGGGCTGTCGCGGTCGCGCTACTTCCTGTTCCCGCCGCGCGACTGGGCGCGGGACTGGTCGCTCGACTGGTGGGCGAAGGTGGCGGGCGCGCTCGAGATCCGGGCGCTGGTCGCGAATTCGCTGCTGATCGCGGCGGTGGTGACGGTGCTGGCGGTGGGCTTCGGGCTGTGCGGCGCGCTGGCCTTCGCGCGCCACGGCTGGCGCGGGCGGCGCTGGTTCCAGCGGCTGGTGCTGCTGCCGCTGTGCTTTCCGCAGCCGGTGCTGGGGCTGGCGGCACTGATGTGGTTCGACACGCTGGGGATCGGGACCGGCTGGCGCACCGCCGCGGTGGCGCATCTGGTGTGGATCGTGCCGGTGGTGACGCTGGTGATCGCGATCCGGGTCTACGGCTTCGACCCGGCGCTGGAAGAGGCGGCGGCCGATCTCGGCGCGTCGCGGCTGGCGATCTGGCGCGAGGTGACGCTGCCGATGCTGTGGCCCGGGATCTGGTCGGGGGCGCTGTTCGCCTTCCTGCTCAGCTGGGGCAACTTCCCGCTGTCGCTCTATACCGCCGGGGCCGACGGGACGGTGCCGAAATGGCTGTATGCCAAGATGGTCGCGGGCTATTCGCCGATGGTGCCGGCGCTGGGCACCATGAGCACGATCGCCGCGGCGCTGGTGCTGGGCGCGGGGGCGGCGGTCGCGCGGCTGGCGCGCGGGCGCGGCTAGCCCCGCGCCTCGGCCACCAGCCGATCGAGCATCGCGCCGTCCATCGCCCCGGGGTAAAGCACGCGGCCGATGACGAAGGCGGGGGTGCCGGTGAAGCCCAGATCCTCGGCCTGTTCCATGTTGCGCCGGATCAGCCGCGACCAGCGCGCATCGCCCTGTCCCGCGCGCAGGCCCGCCACGTCCAGCCCCGCGCGGGCAAGAAGCCGGTCGACCCGCGCCGGCGACAGGGCGCCCCGCCCCGCCATCAGCGCGTCGACCGCCCGCGCGTAGTCCGTCCCGCCCCCCGTCCCGCCCCCCGTCGTGGCCCCCGTTCTGGTCCCCGGTCCCACCGAGGCCGCAAGCGCCATCCGCGCGGCATGGACCGAGCCGGGCCCGAAGATCGGCACGTCCTTCATCACCAGCCGCAGCCCCGGATCGCGCGCAAGCGCGGCGCGCAGCACCGGGTGCATCCGCCGGCAGAAGCCGCACTGGTAGTCGAAGAACTCGACGATGGTGACATCGCCCTCGGGGTTGCCAAGCACCGGCGCGTCGGGATCGCGCAGCACCGCCGCGGGCGTCGGCTCGGCCGCGGCGGGCCGCGCCGCCGCCAGCGCCAGCCCGGCACCGATCCCAAGCCCCAGCACCTGCCGTCGATCCATGCCCCGCCCTTTCCGGTCCCCGGCTGCCGTCCTGCCCCGGTCATAGCCGATCCGGCCCGCCGCGCGCCACCGCCCGACAGTATCGGCCGCGGCGGATTGCCGCTAGGATCGCGGCATGCAGCGCCCCGATCCCGCCCGCCCCCGCTTCCGCCGCCTGCCGCACTGGCTGTCAGGGGCGGCGCTGGCGCTCGCGGTGGCGGCGGTGGCGATCCTCGGCGGCTCGTCGCTGTTCGTGCGCCACTACACCGACCGGCTGGCCCAGAGCGGCGAGGGCACGCTGCGGCTGGCCGTGGCCGCGATCGGCGGCGAGCTTGGCCGGTTCGAACGGCTGCCACCGCTGATCGCCGACCGCAGCCTGATCCGGCAGGCGCTTGCCGATCCCACCCCCGCCCGGCTGGCCGAGACCAACGCCTATCTCGCCGCCGTCAACGGGCCGCTCGGCACCACCGACATCTACCTGATGCGCCCCGACGGGCTGACGATCGCGGCCTCGAACCACGCGAGCCCGAACCCCTTCACCGGCCAGAACTTCGCCTTCCGCCCCTATTTCACCGAAGCGATGCAGGGCCGCACCGGCCGGTTCTTCGGCCTTGGCACCACCTCGCTCAGGCGCGGGTACTACTTCGCCTCGCCGGTGCACGACGGCGGCCGCATCACCGGCGCCGTCGCGATCAAGGTCGATGTCGAGGGGCTGGAGCGCGCGTGGGACGGTGCCGACTACGAGGTGACGGTCACCGACCCCGAGGGCATCGTGTTCCTGTCCTCGCGCGGGGACTGGCTGTTCGGCGCCTTCGGCCCGCTGACGGCCGAGACGCTGCGCGCCGGGCGCGAGACGCGGCGCTATGCCAACGCGGTCTTGCACGCGCTGCCGGTGACGCAGGGGCAAGACCGCGACGGGCACGCGCTGATGACGACGACCGACGGGCGCGCCACCCACCGCTACCTCGTGCTCTCGGCGCCGATGGCCGAGCTGGGCTGGACGGTGCGGGTGCTGCTGGACCTTGCCCCGGTCCGCGCGCAGGCCGCGAGCGCGACGCTGATCCTGATGCTGATCTCCTGCCTGTTCGCGCTGTTCGTCGCGGTGATGCTCGAACGCCGCCGCCGGCTTGGCGACCGGATCCGCCTGCAGGCCGAGGCGCAGGCCGCGCTCGAGGGCAAGGTGGCCGAGCGCACCTCGGAGCTGGCCGCGGTCAACGCCGCACTCGGCGCCGAGGTGGCCGAACGCCGCGCCGCCGAGGAGAAGCTGCGCCTTGCCCAGCGCCGCCTCGTGCAGTCGGGCAAGCTCGCGGCGCTCGGGCAGATGTCGGCCACGCTCAGCCACGAACTCAGCCAGCCGATCGGCGCGGTGCGCAACTTCGCCGAGAATGCCGGCACCTACATCGACCGCGGCCGCATCCCCGAGGCGCGCGAGAACGTCGGCCGCATCGTCGCGCTGGCCGACCGGATGACCGAGATCGGCCGCTCGCTGCGCAGCTTCGCCCGCCAGCCCGGCGAGAAGCTGGTGGCGACCGATGCCGCCGAGGCGGTGCGCGAGGCGCTGGCGGTGCTGCGCTGGCGGCTCGACCGCGCCGGCATCGCGGTGAGCGAGGCCACGGGCACCGGCCCGGCGCCGGTGATGGCGGGGCCGGTGCGGCTGCAGCAGGTGCTGGTCAACCTGCTGTCGAACGCGGCCGACAGCCTCGAGGCGGCGGCGACGCCCGCCCCCGCGCTGGCGATCACGCTGGAACGCGGCGCGGGCCGCGTGCTGATCCGCGTCGCCGACAACGGCCCCGGGGTCGAGCCGGCGATGGAGGAGCGGATCTTCGACCCGTTCTTCACCACCAAGGGCAAGGGCCTTGGGCTCGGCCTCTCGATCTCCTACAACATCGTCAGGGACTTCGGGGGCGAGCTGCGCCTGCTCACCCGCCGCGCCGGCGCCTGCTTCGAGATCGAGCTGGCCGCGGCGCCGGCGGACGGGGCGGTCCCCGCCGGGGAAGACGGCACGCGGGAGGGCGCGCCGGAAAGGGAGGACGCGAATGGAGGCGCGCAGGATCCTGCTCGTCGATGACGAGGCCGACATGCGGCTGTCGACGGCGCAGGCCCTCGACCTCGCCGGTTTCGAGGTCGAGGATTTCGGCGGCGCCGAGCCGGTGCTCGACCTTGTCAGCTTCGGCTTCGCGGGCGTGGTGGTGACCGACATCCGCATGCCCGGGATCGACGGGCTGACGCTGATGAACCGCATCCACGAGATCGACCCCGACCTGCCGGTGATCCTGGTCACCGGCCACGGCGACGTCTCGCTGGCCGTGCGGGCGATGCGCGAAGGCGCCTATGACTTCGTCGAAAAGCCCTTTCCCGCGCCGCAGCTGGTCGAGATCGTGACCCGCGCCACCGGCTTCCGGCGCATCGTGCTGGAAAACCGGGTGCTGCGCGCCGCCGCCGGGCAGAACGACGACCTCGAGCAGCGGCTGGTGGGGCGGTCGAACGCGATGATCGACCTGCGCCGCCGGCTGCGCACCATCGGCCCCACCGAGGCCGACGTGCTGATCCAGGGCGAGACCGGCGCCGGCAAGGAGGTGGTGGCCCGCGCGCTGCACGACCTCTCCACCCGGTCGCGAAAGCCCTTCGTGGCGATCGACTGCGCCGCCATCCCCGAGACGCTGATCGAGAGCGAGCTGTTCGGCCACGAGGCCGGCGCCTTCCCCGGCGCGCTGCGCCCGCGCTACGGCAAGTTCGAACATGCCCAGGGCGGCACCGTGCTTCTGGACGAGATCGGATCGATGCCGATCGAGCTGCAGGGAAAGCTGCTGCGCGTGGTGCAGGACCGCGCGATCACCCGGCTCGGCTCGAACGAGGCGGTGCCGCTCGACCTGCGCTTCATCGCCACCTCGCGCCGCCCGCTCGAGGCCGAGGTGGCGGCGGGGCGCTTCCGCGAGGACCTGCTCTACCGCCTCAACGTCGTCACCCTGACGGTGCCGCCGCTGGCGCAGCGGCGCGAGGACGTGCCGATCCTGTTTCTCAAGCTGGTGGCCGAGGCCGCGAGCCGCCACCGGCGCGAGCCGGGCACGGTCGGGCCGCAGCTGCTGGCCGCGCTGGCCGACCGCGACTGGCCCGGCAACGTGCGCGAGCTGCGCAACGCCGCCGACCGCTTCGCGCTCGGGATCGTGCCGCAACCCTCCGAGGCGACGGCGCCGCTCTCGCCGCGCCTCGCCGACCGGGTCGCCGCCTTCGAGCGCGACCTGCTGATCACCGCGCTGCAGGCGCATGGCGGGCGGATGCGGCCGGTCTACGAATCGCTCGGGCTCAGCCGCAAGACGCTCTACGAAAAGCTGCAGCGCCACGGCATCGACAAGGCCCGCTACGGCGCGGGCGCGCTCGACACCGACGGCGAGGACGACCGGGCCGAGGCCTGAGCGCGCCGCCGCCACCGCCGGCCAGGGCCGGCTTGGGCCGGCTTGGGCCGGCTTGGGTGGAAATCCACCCAAGACGCGGGCGCGATGTGAACCTTTCCACCCAAGCCGCAGCGCGGCATCGCGGATTTCGCCGCCAGGGCGGCCCGCGGTCCTTGCGCCCGCCCGGTCCGCGCGGCTTCCAATGGGCCATGACCGCTGCCGGGAGGGTGGCGGAGACGCACCGTCTGGGAGGACCTCATGCGCACCATCATCACCGCCACGCTGGCGGCCGTGACCCTGTCTGCCCTGCCCGTCGCGACCGCGGCCTGGGCCCAGGACAAGTCGGACTGGCCCTCGAGCCTGACGATCGGCACGGCGAGCCAGGGCGGCACCTACTTCATCTACGGCACCGGCCTCGCCGGCATGATCACCCAGCAGCTCGGCCTCAACGCCTCGGCCGAGGTCACCGGCGGCCCGATCCAGAACGCGACCCTGGTCGAGACCGGCGATCACCAGATCGGCCTGCTGACCATGGGCCCCGCCTACGAGGCCTGGACCGGCAAGTCCGAACTTGCCCCGGGGGTCGAGCACAAGTCGCTGCGCGCGCTGTTCCCGATGTACCAGACCCCGTTCGAGGCGGTGGCGCTGAAGTCCTCGGGCATCGACGACGTGGCGAAGATGGACGGCAAGCGGGTCTCGGTCGGCCCGGCGGGCGGCACGGCGGCCACCTACTGGCCGCGCTTCTTCGAGGCGATCGGCGTCTCGCCCACCGTCAGCTATGCCGGCGCCTCGGATTCGACCGGCCAGGTCAAGGACGGTCTGATCGACGCCTTCTCCTTCGCGGCCGGCGTGCCGATCTCGGCCTTCAGCCAGATCGCGGCCGAGAACGACGTGAACATCTTCGGCTTCACCGAGGAGCAGCGCGCCAAGATCCTCGAGGCGATGCCCGAGGTCGCGGCCTATGACATCCCCGACACGATGTATCCCGGCGCGCCGGCGCATGGCACCGTGGCGATGTGGAACTTCGCCGTCGCCTCGGCCGACATGCCCGACAGCCTCGCCTACGAGATCACCAAGATGGTGATGGAGAACAACGAGGCCATGGTGCAGATCCACGCCGCCGCCAAGGAGACGCTGCCCGAGAATGCCGACAAGGACACCTTCCTGCCGTTCCACCCCGGCGCGGTGAAGTACTTCGAGGAAAAGGGCATCGCCATCCCCGACGAGCTGAAGGGCTGACCCGCCCCCGGGGGCGCCGCCACCGCAGCGCGCGCCCCCCTTTCGACTTGGTCCAAATATCCCGGGGGAGGCCCGAAGGGCCGGGGGCGGAGCCCCCCCTTTTTCGCCCCCGCCGCGTCCCCTTGCCGCCGCGTCCGCGTCCCGCTTCGCCCGCTGTCCGCTTCGCCCGCCAGTCCACCTTGCCCGCTGGCCCGCTTGGCCCGTCGTCCGCGTCGCCCCGTCGTCCGGCGCCTCGCCCCGACCGCAACCCGATGCCCGGTCCCGCTCCACCCCGCCCCGACGCGCGGGGCCGCGGGCGTCCCGGGCCGCCCGTGATGGAGCCCTTCCATGTCCCAGACCCCGACCGGCGCCGATCCCGGCACGATGTCCAGCCGCCCCCCGCCCGGCCCGTCTTCTGGCCCGTCTTCCGGCCCGTCTTCCGGCGCGGCGCCCGGCCCCGACGAGGTCGTCATCGCCCGCGGGGTGGATGACGAGCCGCTCGGGCCGACCCAGCGCGACCCGCAGGGCCGCATCGGGGTGACCTTCGCGCTGCTCTGCGCCGCCTACACGCTGTTCCACATCCTGGTGATGAACGTCTTCCCGCTCGAGACCTGGGCCTACCGGATGATCCACCTCTCGGGGGGGCTGGTGATCGGCTTCCTCGGCTATTCCGCGCTGACCCAGACCGGCGAGACCGCGCCGCGCCGCACCCGCGGGGCGGCGGAATGGGCGCTGCTGGGCCTTGGCGGGCTCGGCATCCTCTACGGCTTCGCGATGGTCGCGCTGGCCTGGATCCTGTGGTGGACCGCGGGCACCGCGATCCCGCCGGCCTTCGCCTTCCGCAGCTACGGCATCCCGCTCGCCGCCGGCGCGACGCTGACGGTGCTGGCGGGGTGGCTGTTCTCGTCGAAGGACCGCGGCCGGGTCTATGCCGGCGACTGGCTGCTGGGCCTCGCCGCGATCGCGATGATGGGCTACATCCTGTTCGTCGTGGGCGCGCTGCGCCTGCGCGCGGGCACCGGGCTTGCCCAGCCCGCCGACCTCTGGGCCGCGGTCACCGGCACGATCCTGATCCTGGAACTCACCCGCCGCCTGACCGGCCTTGCGCTGGTGGCGATCGTGGGGGTGTTCATCGCCTACAGCTTCGTCGGGCCCTGGCTGCCCGGGTTCCTCAACCACCGCGGCTACAATGCCACGCGGTTCTTCACCTACATCTTTACCGACCAGGGCGTGCTCGGCGACCCGATCGCGGTCTCGTCGACCTACATCATCCTGTTCATCGTCTTCGCGGCCTTCCTGCAGGCCTCGAAGGTCGGCGACTACTTCGTCAACTTCGCCTTCGCCTGCGCCGGACAGGCCCGCGGCGGCCCGGCCAAGGTCGCGGTCTTCGCGAGCGGTTTGATGGGCATGATCAACGGCACCTCGGCGGGCAACGTCGTCTCGACCGGCTCGCTGACGATCCCCTTGATGAAGAAGGTGGGCTACCCGGCGAAATCCGCCGCCGCGATCGAGGCCACGGCCTCGTCCGGGGGCCAGATCCTGCCGCCGATCATGGGCGCGGGCGCCTTCATCATGGCCGAGGTCACGGGCATCCCCTACACCGACATCGTGGTGGCGGCGATCATCCCCGCGGTGCTCTACTTCATCTCGGTCTACTTCATGGTCGACCTGCAGGCGCTGAAGCTGGACATGAAGGGGCTGCCGCGGTCGGAACTGCCGAAATTCGCGGTGCTGGTGCGCCAGGTCTACCTGTTCCTGCCGATCATCATCCTCGTCTACACGCTCTTTGCCGGCTACTCGGTGATCCGCGCCGGCACGCTGGGCATGGTCTCGGCCGCGGTGGTCAGCTGGCTCACGCCGTACCGCATGGGCCCGCGGCAGATCTTCCACGCGCTCGACCTCGGCGCGCGGATGTCGATCCAGATGGTCGCGGTCTGCGCCGCCGCCGGCATCATCGTCGGCGTCATCGCCCTGACCGGCGTCGGCGCGCGCTTCTCGGCGCTGCTGCTCAACATCGCCGACAGCTCGCAGCTGCTGGCGCTGTTCTTCGCGATGTGCATCTCGATCATCCTCGGGATGGGAATGCCCACCACCGCCGCCTATGCCGTCGCCGCCGCCGTGGTGGCGCCCGGCCTCGTGCAGCTGGGGATCCCGGTGCTGGTCGCCCACTTCTTCGTGTTCTACTACGCGGTGATGTCGGCCGTGACGCCGCCGGTGGCGCTTGCCGCCTATGCCGGCGCGGGCCTTGCCGGGTCGGACCCGATGAAGACCTCGGTCGAGGCGTTCCGGCTGGGCCTTGCCGCCTTCATCGTGCCGTTCATGTTCTTCTACTCGCACGAGCTGCTGATGCAGGGCGAGTGGCTCGACATCCTGCACGTGGTGATCTCGGCGATGCTGGGCATGTTCCTGCTGTCAGCGGCGGTGATCGGCTACTACTTCGGCCATCTCGCGATGATCTGGCGGGTGGCGCTGCTGGCCGCGGCGCTCGCGATGGTCGATGGCGGCTGGCTGACCGACGCGGTGGGCCTCGTGGTCGCGGTCGGCGTCTACCTGCTGCAGCGCCAGGGACTTGGCGCGAAGGACCTCGCCCACGGCCGCGCCGACTGACACCCTGACCCGGGCAGGGTCCCTCCGGGGACCCTGCCCGCGCCTCGGCGCGGGCCGCCCTTGGGGCCGAGCGGAAGACGGGCCCCGTCCGGCGGACGGGGCCCGTCCGCGTGGCGTCCGATCACGGTCGCGTAGGCCGGACCGAGGCGCCTTGACAGCGCGGCGCCCTGCCCGCAACCCTTCGCCCAAGCAAGAAAATCGTGCAGGACGATCGGGGGGACCACAGATGACGAGCGAATCCGGGATCGGTGCGCGCGCGTTCTTCCGCGAGTTCCTCGCCAATCCCCGTTACGTCGCCTCGGCCGTGCCCTCGAGCCGCGCGCTCGCCGCGCTGATGGTACGCGAGCTGCCCGCCCGCGGGCCGATCGTCGAGCTTGGCCCCGGCAGCGGCGTCTTCACCCATGCGATGCTCGAACGCGGCGTCGACGAGGCCGACCTGCACCTGGTCGAGCGCCACCCCGATTTCGCCCGCCGCCTGACCATCAGCTTCCCGCGCGCGACCGTGCATCACGGCGATGCCGGGCGGCTGCCGGCGCTGTTCGGCCACATGAGGATCGAGGCGATGGTGAGCGGGCTGCCGCTGCTGTCGCTGCCCCGCGCCACGACCTATCGCATCCTCGAGGGCGCGTTCCGGCTGCTGGTGCCGGGCGGGTCGATCATCCAGTTCACCTACGGCCCGAAGGCGCCGGTGCCGCCGAAGATGCTGAAGCGGCTGAACCTGAAGGCGGATTTCGTCGGCGCGACGCTGCTGAACCTGCCGCCCGCCCGCGTCTACCGCATCCGCCGCGCGGACGAGGGCTGACGCACCGGCGGCCCGACCGGCGGCCCGGGCCGGTCGGACACCCGAGGGCCTGCACCCCCACCCGCAAACGCCGTCACGACCAACGGGCGCGCGATCCGGGCGCGCTCGGCCGGCCCCGCGGGGTCCGGCCAGTCACCCGACATCCCTCGGGAGGACGCGCGCGCCCCCCCTTTGGCCGCGCCTCAGCGCGCGGCCCAGAGCGCGCGGACCTCGTCGGCCAGCGTCATCGGGTCGAAGGGCTTGGTGATGACGCCAAGCGCGCCCAGCGCGATCAGCGATTCCACGTCGGTCTCCTGCGCCTTGGCGGTCATGAAGATCGCGGGCACGGTGGCGAAGCCCGGCAGCGCGCGCAGGCCAAGCAGCGTCTGCTCGCCCGACAGCCCCGGCATCATCACGTCCAGCAGCAACAGGTCCGGCGCCTCGGCCGCGGCCCGTTCGATCGCCACCGCACCCGAGGAGAACTGGACGATCTCGAGCCCGCCGATCATCTCGAGCGCGATGGCGGCGATCTCCTGGATGTCGGGGTCGTCCTCGACATGCATGATCTTGCGAAGTTCAGTCAAGAAAGCATCCCTCATCAGTGGCCCGATGCCTGGCCGGTGCGGCGACATGGCGGCCTTTGGCACGCCCTGTCAACCCTAAGGCTAGCTCCGATGCGCCCCTAGGGTCAGGCCACGTTGCGCTGCGCGTGTTTCTGCAACTCGAAATAGAACTCCGTCCCCTCGCCCGGCACGCTGTCGAAGCGGATCTCCGAACCGTGCTGTTCGATGATCGCCTTGACGATGGCCAGGCCAAGGCCGGTGCCGCCATGGCGCCGGCGGTCGCCGCTCTCGGCCTGGGTGAACCGCTCGAGGATCTTCGGCTGCGCCTCGAGCGGGATGCCGTCGCCGCGGTCGCGCACGAAGATGCGCAGCGCGTTGCCGCGATCCTCGATGCCGACCTCGACCTCGTCGCCGGAATGGCTGAACTTGGCCGCGTTCGACATCAGGTTCGCCAGCACCTGCATCAGCCGCTCGGGGCTGGCCTCGACGATGGCGGGCGCGTCGACGTTCACCCCGCGGAAGCGCACGCCGAACTGGGTGCCATAGCTCGCGTTGACCTCGACCGCCTCGCGGATCAGCGCCGACAGGTCGGTCTCGACCAGGCGCATGTCCAGCTTGCCCGCGTCGATCTTCTCCAGGTCGAGGATGTCGTTGATCAGCAGGATCAGCCGGTCGGTGTTGCGCTGCGCGATCCCCAGGATGCCGCGCGCCCGCTCGGTCATGTCGGCCGAGGCGGTCATCTGCAGCAGGCTCAGCCCGCCCTTGATCGAGGTCAGCGGCGTGCGCAGCTCGTGGCTGACCATGGCGGTGAACTCGGCCTTGGCGCGCATCGCGGCCTGCCGCTCGGTCACGTCGCGCAGGATGGTGACGAAGCGCGCGGCATTGCCCGGCGGCTTGACCAGCTGCAGCGTCACCTCGACGGTGCGGTCGGCATCGTCGATCTCGAAGGTGGTGGTGCGGATCATGCCGGTCAGCATCCGGCGCATCTCGCGCTGCAGCTGGGCGATGTCGACGATGGCGCCGGTCTCGGCGACCGAGCGGCCGGCATAGGCGTCGTCGCGCCAGCCCAGCCGCGCCAGCGCCCGGCGGTTCATGTAGCTGAAGGTCATGTCGACGGGGTCGAACATCCAGACCTCGTCCTGCCACAGGTCCAGCGTGGCGCGCAGCTGGCTCTCGCTGTCGGCGGCCTTCTGGTTGGTGATGTCGGTGCGGATCGCGAAGGTCTCGACCAGCTTGCCGCGCTCGTCCATCACCGGCACGACGGTGGAATGGGTGTAGTACTGGCTGCCGTCGCGGCGGTTCCAGCAGGTCTCGCCCGACCAGATCTGGCCCGCGCGCATCTTCGCCTCGACCTCGGCGGTGCGCTCGGGGGTCACGCCCACCGGCTCCAGCTGCGCGATGCGCGCGCCGATGACCTCGTCGCGGCGGAAGCCCGAGGTGCCGAGGAACTTGGCGTTGATCGACTTGATCCGCCCGTTCGCGTCCGAGACGTTGACCATGCAGTGCTCGTCCACCGCGGCCCGGAACCGCTCGGCCTGGCGCTGCATCTCGGCCGTCAGCCGCTTGGTGCGCAGCAGAACCAGCAGCAGCGACACCGACAGCAGGAAGCAGCCGAAGATCGTCAGCGCTTCCGTCTGCTGCGCCAGCCGACCGGCAAAGTTCACAAAGCCTTCCATCGTCACCTCACTGCGGCGGCGTCCTCAGACCCGTCCTGATCGTTCTGCGCGCGGTCAGACCGCGCCTTTTGCGGAACATTCCGCGCCCGCGCAGTCGAATTGACGACTGAATTTAGGAAGTTTCGAGGCACTTTTTGCGCAACGGTCCGCCCAGCGGCCCGTTGCCGTCACGCCATTGCCGCAAGGCAGTCCGCCACCAGCATGTCCAGCCGCGACCGGCTCTTGACCGCCTGGCGCTGCACGCGCCCGTCGCTGGCGCCCGGCTCGCTCGCGCTCAGCCCGAAGATCGGCACCGCGGTGTCGATCTCGTCCAGCAGGACCCGGCCGTCGCCGTCCGACAGCGCCCAGTCGATCACCACGAGGTCGTACTCCCCCAGCGCGAGCGCCCGCCGCGCCTCGGCGATCGAGCCCGCGGTCTCGACCCGCGCCCGCTCGCCGAAGGCCGAGCGGAACACCTCGGCGAAATCGGCATCGTCCTCGACATGCAGGATCGCCGGCACCTCGGCATCCGCGGCCGCCGCGGCCGCGGGCCCGCCGGCCTCGGCCGCGGGTTCGGCCTGGGCGACCAGCGGCAGGGTCACGCGGAATTCGCAGCCGCCGTCGGGCTGGTTGGCGAAGTCGATCCCGCCCTCCATCTGCGACAGGATCTGGTGGGTGATGTTCAGCCCCAGGCCGGTGCCGCCCTTCTCGCGCGTGGCCGAGCTGTCGGCCTGGCTGAACGGGGTGAACATCCGCGCGCGGAATTCGTCGGGGATGCCGGGGCCGCGGTCGCGCACGCGGATCTCGACGCTGTCGGGCGTGGCGCCCGGGCCGGCCGACAGCGTCACCTCGGTGCCGCGGGGCGAGAACTTGGCCGCGTTCGACAGCAGGTTCGACATCACCTGGCCGAAGCGGTCGCGGTCGACGCGCACCGCGCCCGCCGGCACCGCGCCGCGCAGCGCGATCGTCACGCCATGCTCGTCGGCATAGGGCTGGTTGACCGCCACCGCCTGCTCCATCAGCCCGGTGAGCGAGGTCTCGACCATGTCGAAGCGCATCTTGCCCGAGTTCAGCTTTTCCAGGTCGAGGATGTCGTTGACCAGCATGATCAGCCGGTCGCAGTTCTTCTGCCCGATCGACAGCAGGCGTTCCGCCTTGGCCGGCAGCTCGCGGCCCATCGTGCCCAGCACCAGGCCCAGCGCGCCCTTGATCGAGGTCAGCGGCGTGCGCAGCTCGTGGCTGACGGTGGCGACGAAATCGGATTTCAGCTGCTCGACCTTGCGCCGCTCGGTGATGTCCTGCACCTGCACGATGAAGGCCACGCCGTCGCTGCCCGACGATCCCATCGCCGAGATGTTCAGCAGGCCCCAGACCCCGGTGCCGTCGGCGCGCGCGAACTCGCGCTCCATCTGCACCACCGGCACCTCGCCCGAGCGCAGCCGCGCCCGCTCGGCCTCCGAGATGATCAGCCCGCCCGGCGGGATCAGGTCGCCCAGCCGACGGTCGAGCAGCGCGCCCTCGCCATAGCCGGTGAAGCGGCAGAAGGCCTCGTTCACGCGCAGCAGGTGGCATTCCTCGTCCAGAAGCGCCATGCCCGTCGGCGCGTTCTCGATCACCTGGCGGAACTGCGTCTCCTTGGCGCGGATCATGTCCAGCGCGTGGCGCAGGCGGGTGACGTCGGTCTGCACGCCCAGGAACCGCGTCGCCGTGCCGTCCATGTCGCGCTCGCTCACCATCGCCTCGGACCGCATCCAGCGGATCGAGCCGTCGGCGGCCAGCACGCGGTATTCGCAGATCGAACGGTCGGTGAAGCCCTCGATGCAGCCGCGATCGGCCTGGTGCACGATGTGGCGGTCCTCGGGCAGCACGCGGGCCTCGAATTCGGCGCGCGCGTCCAGATCCTCGACCCGGGTGTCGGGCGGGAAGCCCATCAGCGTCGCCCAGTTGTCCGACACCACTTCCGAGCCGTCGCGCAGGTCGATGTCGAAGACGGCGATCTGCGCGCCGGTCATCGCCATCGCCAGCCGGCGCTCGTTCTCGCGCAGCTGCGCCTCGGCGCGGTAGCGCTGGGTGATGTCGCGCAGGATCGCGGTGCCGCGGCTGTCGCCGGCGGCGTCCTGCCACAGGTTCACCTGCACCTCGATCTGGCGCAGCGAGCCGTCGCTGCGCCGCATCGGGATCTGCGCCGACTGGCCCGCGCCCGCGTCGCGCGGCCCCGGCAGATCGATCGGCAAAAGGTCGGCCAGCCGCTTGCCCGCCAGGTCATGCGCCGGCAGCGCGAAGATCCGCTCGGCGGCCGAGTTCAGCGACAGCATCCGCCCGCGGTGGTCGATCAGCACGATCCCCACCATCGCGGTCTCGATGATCGACCGGGTGTGGCCCTGCTGGGTCTCGAGCGCGCGGGTCTTGGCATCGACAAGGCTGCGCACCTCGTGCTCGCGGCGCAGCAGCAGCGTCATCAGCGTGCCGACCGCGATGCTCAGCAGCAGCCCCGCCGCCAGCAGCACCCGCGGCTCGATCAGCGCGTGGCCGGCCAGGAAGGCGTCGGTGCTCTCGAAGCGGATGGTCCAGTCGCGGGCGAAGGTGCGGAACGGGCGCTCGACCCGGTAAAGCTCGTTGCGCTCGATGGTGCCGGGCGCGCTGTCGAAGATCAGCGCGCCGGTCTCCGCCCGCGGACCGTCATAGACCCGCAGCCGATAGCCCGCGCCGCTGGCGCCGGCGATGTCGCCCAGGAAGTCGTCCAGCCGGATCGGGGTATAGACCCAGCCCAGCACCTCGCCCGCGCCGCGGTCGGCCGCGGCGGCCACGCCCGGGGGATAGACCGCGCGCAGGATCGCGACCGAGGTCGAGCCGGTGCCGTCCTGCACCAGCCGGATCGGCGCGCTCATCGTGGCCAGACCGCGCCGCGACGCCGATTCCAGCGCCGCCCGCTCGATCGGGAAGGCGGCAAGATCCAGCCCCAGCGCCGGGGCGTTGCGCTCGTGCGGCTCGAGATGGCGGATGATGAAATGCAGGTCGCGCTCGACCGGCGGGTGGATGTCCAGCGGCGCGCCGGTGACGTCGAGGCTGCGCGCGGCATAGGCGGCAAGGTCGGCGTCGCGCACCGGCTCGATGAAGCCCAGCCCCAGCACGCCCGGCGCCGCGCGGGGCACGTTCAGCACCCCCACCAGCCGCGCCCAGTCCGCCGCGTCGATCTCGCCGCGCGCCGCGCCCACCAGCGCCGCGCCGCCGTCGACGAAGCCGCCATAGCTTGCCAGCCGGCTTTCGATCAGCCGCGTCGCCTCGCGCGCCTGCGCGTCGAAATCGGCGGCGCTGTTCTCGTGCTGGGCGCGGGTCAGCGCCGACCAGGCCCAGAAGCTGCAGCCGATGCACAGGATCACGCAGACGAGCGAGCCGTTGGTCATCGCCGGCACCTGCCGTCCGCGCCACAGAAGCCGCGCGCCGCTGCGGCCCCAGCCCGAGAACAGCACCAGCGGCACCACCACCGCGATGCCCAGCAGGTCGCCCGTCCACCAGGTCCACCAGGTGTCGGCCACCGCGTCGATGCCGTGCAGCAGGCCGCGGGCGAAAAGCACCATCGTGCCGATCGTGGCCGAGATCAGCGTGCCCATCGGCCCGAGGAAGGTCAGGAAGGTCAGCGCCTCGACGCCGTTGTCCAGCCGCACCGGCCGGCCATAGCGCGCGCGCGCCAGCCCGCCCACCAGCGCCGCCTGCAGCGCCGCGCCGCCCGCGATCAGCGCCGGCGCGATCATCCGGTCGACATGCACCCCGCCGTCGAGGGCGCCGGTCACCAGGCAGCCCGACAGGAACGACCCCAGCCAGACCCCCGGCCAGACCCCCGGCCCCCGCAGCAGCACCGCCGCCAGCGCCACGCCCGCCGCCGGCCAGACGATCGTCGCATGCCCCACCGGCGAGGCGACGATTTCGGCGATCCAGCCGGCAAGGAGGTAGAGGAACGCCACGACGGCGCAGGTGAGGACCATCGACGGCACCCTCCACGGAGCGGCCCCGTCCCTGGACTGCCGCTCGATCATCATTGCCATCCGGCCTGTCCCGTGCTCGCCGCGGCTGTGCGACCGGGCCCCGGGGGTCCCGCGCTCCGCTGTTCTTGACCGGGGCATGAATCATTGGCCGGGGGGCGCCCGGCAACAGGGTTGTCGAGCGCCCCCGAAAAAAGCGCGCCGTGGTGGCATTTTTGCAAAGCCATCCCCGGCGCTTAGGCGGGATTCCGCCCAAAGTCGGCGCCCCCGCGGGCGGCCAGCGGCACGCGGCCGGCAGCCAGCGGCGGGCGGCGCGGCCTAGCCTGCCAGCCGCGCCTCGACCATCCCCGCAAGCCAGCTCGAGCCGAAGGGGATCGCCTCGTCGTCGAAGACGTAGTTCGGCGAATGCACCGCCGCGGTGTCGCCGTTGCCCAGGAAGATGTAGGCCCCCGGGCGCTTCTCGAGCATGTACGAGAAGTCCTCGGCGCCCATCATCGGCTCGGTCTCGGTCTCGACGGCGGTGGCGCCCGAGACGGCGCGGGCGACCTCGATCGCGTGGCCGGTCGCGCCGGGGTCGTTCATCGTCACCGGGTAGCCGCGGTGATAGGCGATCTCGACCGTGGCGCCGAAGGCCTCGGCCGTGGCCTCGACCACCTTGCGGATCCGCGTCTCCATCAGGTCGCGGATCGCGGGGTCCATGGTGCGGATCGTGCCGCCCAGGGTGACGACCTGCGGGATCACGTTGGTCGCCGGGCTGTCGGTGCGGCAGGTGCAGATCGAGATCACCGCCGATTGCAGCGGGTTGACGTTGCGCGACACGATCGACTGCAGCGCGACGATGATCTGGGCCGCGGTCAGCATCGGGTCGATGCACTGCTGCGGCTTGGCGGCATGGCCGCCGCGCCCCGTGACCGTGATCTCGACCGTGTCGGCCGCCGCCATCATCGCGCCGGGACGGATCGCGAATTCGCCCACCGGGATGCCGGGCTGGTTGTGCAGGCCATAGACCTCGTCGATGCCCCAGCGCTCGATCAGCCCGTCCTCGATCATCGCCGCCGCGCCGGCGCCGCCCTCTTCGGCGGGCTGGAAGATCACCACCGCGGTGCCGTCGAAATTGCGCGTCTCGGCCAGGTATTTCGCGGCCCCGAGCAGCACCGCGGTATGCCCGTCATGGCCGCAGGCATGCATCTTGCCCGGCACCTTCGAGGCATAGCCGACGCCCGACTTCTCGGTGATCGGCAGCGCGTCCATGTCGGCGCGCAGCCCGATCGTGCGGCCCGCGCCGCCGTTGCGGCCCCGGATCACGCCCACGACGCCGGTGCGCCCGATGCCCTCGGTCACCTCGTCGACGCCGAAGGCCCGCAACAGCTCGGCCACCTTGCCCGCGGTGCGGTGCACCTCGTAGAGCAGCTCGGGGTTCTCGTGGAAATCGCGCCGCCAGGCGGTGATCTCGGGCAGCAGTTCGGCAAAGCGGTTCTTGACCGGCATCTCAAGGCTCCTTCAGAGGGTCGGCCCCAGCACGACGGGAGAGCCGTCGGTGAAGCGGGACAGACGGAAACGGGACATCTCGTGCCCGGCCGGCCGGCCCATCGCGATATCGGCGATGACCCGCCCCACGCCGGGGCCAATTCCAAACCCGTGGCCCGAAAGGCCGGTGGCGACGATCAGCCCGGCCAGCCCGGGCGCCTCGCCCAGCGCGGGCACCACGTCGGGCATCGCGTCGATCATCCCGGCCCAGGCCAAGTCCAGCCGGATCTCGCCCAGGCTCGGGAAGGCCTCGGCGAAGGCGGTGCGGAACCGGGCGGCGAAGGCCGGGTTCGGCGTCGGGTTCAGCACCCGCATCGCCTCGAAGGGCGTCGGGCGGTCGGCGTGCAGCGCGCGCGGCGTGCCCCAGGCATCCGGGAAGCCCTTCGGCGCGGCCAGGTTGAAATGCGTGCCCGACAGGTCGGCGCGGATCTGCGGGACGAAGGCACGCAGGTGCCGGAAGGCATCCGGCCCGATGTAGAAGTCGTGCAGGGGCCCGCTCGCGAGCGTGTAGCGCCCGTCGCGCCGCCGCCGCCAGGCCACCCGCCCGTCCGAGGCCGCGCCCGCGAAGACCTCGGGCAGCTCCTGCGTGACGCCGACGGTGGCGCGCACCGACAGCTGCGGCAGCACGACCCCGTGCGCCCGCGCCAGCATCCCCGACCAGGCCCCACCCGCCAGCACCACCCGCTCGGCGCCGATGCGGCCGCGTTCGGTCAGCACGCCGGTGACGCGCCCGCCCGCCGTTTCGAGCCTGCGCACCGCGCAGCCCTCGCGGATCTGCACCCCCGCCGCGGCCGCAAGCCGCGCCAGCACCGGCACCGCGACCCAGGGCTCGGCCCGCGCGTCCGAGGGGGTGTAGAGCCCGCCATGCCAGCCCGGCGCGTTCGGCATCAGCGCCGCAAGCTCGCGGCGCGAGATCAGCCGGCTGTCGACGCCATGCGCCCGGGCATGGGGCAGCCAGGCCTCGTAGGCGGCCATCTCGGCCCCGGTCCTGGCGATGTAGACGATGCCCTCGCGCCGAAAGCCCAGCGCGTCATTCGTCTCGGCGTTCAGCGCCTCCCAGTGGCGCAGCGCCTCGACCACGATCGGCAGCTCGGCGGGATCGCGGCCCTGCTGGCGCACCCAGCCCCAGTTGCGGCTGGACTGCTCGCCCGCGATGCGGCCCTTTTCCAGCAGCGCGACGCGCCGCCCCGCGCGGGCGAGGAACAGCGCCGTCGAGACCCCGGCGACACCGCCGCCGATGACGGCCACGTCGACCGCATCGGGCAGCGGCCCGTCATGCTCGACGGGGCTGTCGGCCGTGATCGGGAACCTCATTTCGCCAGCTGCTCGACCAGACGCTGCATGAAGGCCCAGCCCGCCTCGAATTCCGAGATCTCGATGTATTCGTCGGGCTTGTGCGCCTGCTCGATGTCACCGGGGCCGCAGACGACGGCCGAATAGCCGCGCAGCTGGAACTGCCCCGCCTCGGTGCCATAGCTCACGACGTTGGTCGCGTTGTCGCCGGTGATCTGGCGCGCCAGCCGCTCGGCCGCGCCCTCGGTCTCGGGCGTCAGGGCGGGCACGTAGAAGCTGTCGGCGACCTCGATCCGCGCCTCGGGATGCACGGCCTGCATCTCGGCCTCGATCTCGCGCAGCTTGGCGATGTAGCGCGCCTTCCAGGCTTCGGGGTCCTCGCCGGCGATGACGCGGAAGCCCAGCTTGAAGGTGCATTCGCCGGCGGTGATGTTGTGGGCGGTGCCGCCCTCGATCATGCCGACCGAGATCGTGGTGAAGGGCGGATCGAACAGCTTGGCCATCTCGCTGGGCTCGGCCGCCATCAGCGCGGCATTGGTCTCGTTGAGCCATTGCAGCACCCGGCCCGCCTCGTGGATCGCCGAGACGCCGACATGCTGCATCGAGCTGTGGACCGGCACGCCGTGGATGGTGGTGTCGAAGCTGCGCCCGCCCTTGTGGCCGGTGACGACCTTCATCCGGCTCGGCTCGCCGACGATCACCGCCTCGGCCCGCGGGAAGGTGGCGGCCATCTCCTCGACCATCGAGATGCAGCCCGAACAGCCGACCTCCTCATCATAGCTCAGCGCGATCTGCAGCGGCCGCTTCACCCCGGCCCGCAGCGCCAGCGGCACCGCCGCCAGCGCCAGCGCGTCGAAGGCCTTCATGTCGACCGCGCCGCGCCCATAGAGCCTGCCGTCGCGTTCTGTCAGCAGCCAGGGATCGCTGGCCCAGTCCTGGCCATCGACCGGCACCACGTCGGTATGGCCGGAAAGAACAACGCCGCCAGCCACTTCCGGGCCGACGTTCGCGTAAAGGTTCGCCTTCGTGCCATCCGGGGAATAGCTGCGGTGCGCCTTGACGCCATACCCGGCGAGATAGTCCTCGACCCAGTCGATCAGCGGCAGGTTGGTGTCGCGGCTCACCGTCGGGAACGAGACGAGCTTTGCGAGGATCTCTCGCGGCGACAGATCGTTGGAGGACATCGTTCAGCCTTTCAGGACGAAATGCCCGGGGCCGATCTGGTCATAGACGGAGGGCCCGGGTTCATGGCCGACCGGGAAGATCGGCGAGGGGATCGGTTTGTACTCGACCTCGCCGCGGAGCCTCCGGCGCGACGGGTCTGCCACGGGAACCGCCGAGAGCAGCGATTTCGTGTAGGGATGGGTCGGGTTCTCGAACACCGCCGCCCGCGGCCCGATCTCGACGATCCGGCCGAGGTACATGACGCCGACGTTGTGCGACACGCGCTCGACCACCGCCATGTCGTGGCTGATGAACAGGAACGACAGGCCGAGGTCGGCCTGAAGCTCCATCATCAGGTTCAGCACCTGCGCCTGCACCGAGACGTCGAGCGCCGAGACCGCCTCGTCGGCGATGATCAGCTTGGGGTTCAGCGCAAGCGCGCGGGCGATGGCGATGCGCTGGCGCTGGCCGCCCGACAGCTCGTGCGGGTAGCGGCGCAGGAAGGCGCGCGGCAGTTCGACCCGGTCGAAGAGACCCGCCACCCGGTCGTGCAGTTCCGATCCCTTGGCAATGCCGTAATTCCGCAGCGGTTCAGCGACTTGCTCGAAAAGCCTCATCTGGGGGTTGAGGCTGGCATAGGGGTCCTGGAACACCATCTGCATGTCGCGGCGCGCGCGGTGCATCGCGCCTTCGTCGAAGGTCATCACGTCCTTGCCCTCGAGCAGGACCTGCCCCGAGCTGGGCTCGACCAGCCGCAGCACGGAGCGCCCGCAGGAGGACTTGCCGCAGCCCGACTCGCCCACCAGCGACAGCGTCTCGCCCTTGCGGATCGTGAAGCTGACATCCTCGACCGCGTGCACGTTCGAGATCGTGCGCCGCATCAGCCCGCCCTTGACCGCGAAGCGCGTGGTCAGGTGCTTCACCTCGAGGATCACCGGCGGCTCGGCGGCGGCGACGGCGCGGGCCTTCTCCTCGGCGGCCTCGGCCACGATCACCTCGCCCGAGCGCGACAGCAGCCGCATCGGTTCGGGCGCGGGCTTGCCCTGCATCTCGCCCAGGCGCGGCACCGCGGCGAGAAGCGCCTTGGTATAGGGGTGTTCGGGCGCGTCGAAGATCTGCTGGACCGGCCCCTCCTCGACCTTGTTGCCGCGGTACATGACGACGACGCGGTCGGCCATCTGCGCCACGACCGACATGTCGTGGGTGATGAACATCACCGCGGTGCCCTTCTCGCGCTTCAGCCGGTCGATCAGCATCAGGATCTCGGCCTGGATCGTCACGTCGAGCGCCGTCGTCGGCTCGTCGCAGATCAGAAGCTTCGGCTCGCAGGCCATCGCCATCGCGATCACCACCCGCTGGCGCATCCCCCCCGACAGCTCGTGCGGGTACTGCTTCAGCCGCCGCTCGGGTTCGTTGATGCGCACCATCTTCAGCAGTTCGAGCGCCCGCGCCTCGGCCGCGGCCCTCGACATCCCCTTGTGGACGCGCAGCCCCTCGGTCAGCTGGCGCCCGACGGTGAACACCGGGTTCAGCGAGGTCATCGGCTCCTGGAAGATCATCCCGATCTCGTCGCCGCGGATCTCGCGCATGACGCGGCCGTCGGCCTTGGACAGGTCGATCCGCGTGCCGTCCTCGCGCTCGAACTCCAGGGTGCCGCCGACGATCTCGCCGCCGCCGAACTCGACCAGACGCATCAGCGACAGCGACGAGACCGACTTGCCCGAGCCGCTTTCGCCCACGACGCAGACGCATTCGCCCGGCGCGATCTGGAAGCTGACATCCTCGACCCCCAGCACGGGGCCGTCGTTGGTCTGGAACTGCACCCTGAGATTGCGAATCGCCACCAGCGGCTGACCTTCGCGGCGCACGACGGAGTCGGGCTTATGATCGAGCATCGGTTTTCCCTGTCGGTGAAGGGGCCGGCGGGGCCGGCCGGGCGCTCTGACCGGCGCCTTTTCCGGAACGCTGAAAGATGCTGACCGGAAAGTCAAACATTGTGCAGCCTGACCCGGCGCAAGCCGGCCATGCAGCCGCCCGCGACAGCGGAATCGCGGGGGAAGCTAGGTCAATCCAACACGGTGCTTGCGTTTTCGAAAGCCTTCGTCCGAAGATCATGCCCATGCCGAGCCCCCCGGAACCTGCCGCGGGACCGGCACCAAAACACCGGCGCCGGTCAAGGTGCCGGAGACGTGACCGACACCCGCTGTCCGAAGGACATCAGACCTGCGCGCTTCCAGACGTCAGTGACATGTACCCCGGCCCAGAGGCCAAGATAATGGCCCGGGATGTTGGTCCAACCCCAGCAAGGAGAGACCCCATGAACATCAGATCCCTGTTGCTCGGAACGGGCGCGGCGATCGCGCTGGTGCCGGCGGCGGCGATGGCCGAGCGCGGCGACAGCGGGCATGTGAACCTGATCTATTATCAGGCGCCCTCGATCATGAACCCCTACCTGTCGTCGGGCACCAAGGACCTGGAAGCCTCGTCGCTGGTGATCGAACCGCTGATCCGCTTCAACCCCGCCGGCGAGATGCTGCCCTGGCTGATCACCGAGATCCCGACCGTCGAGAACGGCGGCATCTCGGAGGACCTGACCGAGGTCACCTACAAGCTGAAGCCGGGCGTGAAGTGGTCGGACGGCAGCGACCTGACCGCCGAGGACGTGGTCTTCACCGGCTCGTACTGCATGAACCCCGAGGGCGGCTGCGCGCAGCTTGCGCGGTTCGAGGGCATCAAGTCGATCGAGGCGGTCGACCCGATGACGGTCAAGATCACCTTCGCCGAGCCCAAGGCCTATCCCTACCTGGCCTTCGCGTCCTATGAATCGCCGATCCTGCAGAAGGCGCAGTTCGAGAACTGCACCGGCGCCGCCGCACCCTCGTGCAGCGAGCAGAACTTCAACCCGATCGGCACCGGCGCCTTCAAGGTCGACGAGTTCCGCCCCAACGACGTGATCTCGCTCTCGGCCAACGAGAACTACCGCGACCCGGCCCTGCCCCACTTCGCCACGATGACGCTCAAGGGCGGCGGCGATGCGGCCGCGGCGGCGCGCTCGGTGCTCGAGACCGGCGAGTTCGACTATGCCTGGAACACGCAGCTTGCGCCCGAGGTCCTCGAGGAGATGCTCAAGGGCGGCAAGGGCGAGGCGATCCAGGCCTTCGGCAGCCTGGTCGAGCGGATCGAGATCAACATGACCGACCCGTCGTCGTCGCTGCCCGAGGGCGAGCGCGCGACCGCCAAGCATCCGCACCCGTTCCTGACCGACATCAAGGTGCGCCAGGCGCTGTCGATGGCGATCGACCGCCAGCTGTTGTCCGACATCGGCTATGGCGCCGCCGGCCAGCCGACCTGCAACCTGGTGCCCGCGCCAGAGGCCTATGCCTCCGAGACCAACACCGGCTGCATCGCCCAGGACATCGAGGGCGCGAAGGCGCTTCTGGAGGAAGCCGGCTGGACCGTGGGCTCCGACGGGGTGCGCGAGAAGGACGGGATGAAGCTCAACATCCTGTACCAGACCTCGACCAACGCGGTGCGCCAGGACTTCCAGTCGGTCATCAAGCAGTGGTGGCAGGAGATCGGCGTCAATGCCGAGCTGAAGAACGTCGACGGCTCGGTCTATTTCGGCGGCGACCCGGGCAGCCCGGACACGTTCCAGAAGTTCTATGCCGACGTCGAGATGTACGCCAACAACTTCTCGGGCACCGACCCCGAGCAGTACCTGGCCATGTACACCTGCAACAAGGCGCCGCGTCCGGAAACCGGCTGGCAGGGCGAGAACATCAACCGCTACTGCGACCCGGCCTATGACGCGCTGGTGGTGGAACTGGGCAAGACCTCGGACCTCGAAAAGCGCGGCGAGATCGCGAAGAAGATGAACGACATGCTGACCAAGGACTCGATGGTCATCCTGCCGCTGGTCTATCGCGGCACCGCCTCGGCCAAGGCCAAGACCCTGGGCGGCGTCGAGATCAACGCCTGGGACAGCCAGCTGTGGAACGTCGCGGACTGGTTCCGCGAGAAGTGAGCTGACCGCCGCCGGGGCCCGGGCGCCATGTGCCCCCGGGCCCCGGATGCGTTCGGACCCCCCGCCCCGTCCCGGCGGCCTGACGGCCCTGCCGTGCCCCCCACCCAGCGCCCCCCGGGCCCTGCCGGGCGGCGCGGTGCCCCCTCCCTTGCTCCCAGAGGTGCCGCGCGATGCTCACCTTCACGATCAGGCGCTTGCTGATCGCCATTCCGACGCTGCTGTTCATCAGCCTCGTCATCTTCCTGCTTCTGGACCTCGCCCCCGGCGATCCGCTGGCCAACATGCCGCTGACGATCCCTCCGGACGTGCGCGACAAGATGCGCGCGGCGCTGGGGCTGAACGAGCCCGTCTGGCTGCGCTACCTGCTGTGGGTCAAGCAGTTCTTCTGGGTCGAGCCGCTGAACATCCTCGACAGCTGGTTCGGCACCGACCTCGCGGGCGACGCGCAGCGGGTGATCTCGTGGCAGACCCGCTCGCCGGTCGCCGACATCATCGCGCAGCGGATGCCGCAGACGCTGTGGGTGGTGGGGCTGGCCTACGTGATCGGCGTGCTGATCGCGCTGCCGATCGGCATCATCTCGGCCTACCGGCAATATTCGGTCTTCGACCAGGTCGGCACCTTCGTGTCGATGGTCGGCTACTCGGTGCCGCCGTTCTTCACCGGGGTGCTGGTGATCATCATCTTCGCGGTCAACCTCGGCTGGCTGCCCTCGATCTACGACACCACGCTGAAGGTCACCGACTGGGACAGCTTCCTGACCCAGATCCGGCAGATGATCCTGCCGGTGATGGTGCTGGCGCTGCAGACCACGGCCCACATCTCGCGCTTCATGCGCGCCTCGATGCTCGACAACCTGCGCCAGGACTACGTGCGCACCGCCCGCGCCAAGGGCCTGACCGAGCGGACGGTGGTGATGGTGCACGTGCTGCGCAACTCGATGATCCCGGTGATCACCGTGATCGCGCTCGGCGTGCCCTCGATCTTCGGCGGCGCGATCATCACCGAGCAGGTGTTCAAGGTGAACGGGATCGGCCAGCTGCTGATCACCGCGATCCAGGCCAACGACCTGCCGATGGTGCAGACGCTGACCTTCATCTTCGCGGTGCTCATCGTTCTCTTCAACCTGATCGCCGACATCCTCTACGGCCTTCTCGACCCGAGGATCCGCTATGACTGAAGCCGTCCATTCCTCGAACATGAAGGCCGACAAGCCCTCGTCGCAGTGGCGCGACGTCTGGCGGCAGTTCCGCAGCCACAAGGGCGCGCTGCTGGGTCTGTTCATCTTCGCCGTGATCCTCTTCGGCGTGCTCCTCGGGCCCTACCTGTGGAAGTTCGACCCGACCTATGTCGACATCCGCGCCCGCAACTCGGGGCCCAGCTGGTCGCATCCGTTCGGCACCGACCAGCTCGGGCGCGACCTGATGGCGCGGATGATGGCGGGGGGACAGGTCTCGCTCGCGGTCGGGCTGACGGCGATGGCGCTCTCGATCGTGCTCGGCACGGTGATCGGCGTGCTCGCGGGGTTCTTCCGCCGGCTCGACGGCGTGCTGATGCGCCTCACCGACCTGTTCCTGGCGCTGCCGCTGCTGCCGCTGCTCCTCGTCATGGTGATGCTGTTCCGCGAGCCCTTGTCGCGCAACTTCGGCCCCGAGACCGGGATCTTCATCCTGATGGTGACGGCAATCGGCGCCACCAGCTGGATGCAGACCGCGCGGATCGTGCGCGGCGACGTGCTGGCGCTGAAAGAGCGCGAATTCGTGCTCGCCGCGCGCTCGATCGGCACCCGGCCGACGAAGATGATCATCCGCCACATCCTGCCCAACACGCTGTCGCCGATCATGGTCTCGGCGACGCTCGGCATCGCGACGGCGATCATCACCGAAAGCTCGCTGTCGTTCCTCGGCCTCGGCTTCCCGCCCGATTTCGCGACCTGGGGCCGGCTGCTCTATGACGCGGTCGACCAGATCCAGCTCTATCCGCTGCGGGTGATCCTGCCCGGCGCCGCGATCTCGCTCACGGTGCTCTCGGTCAACTACATCGGCGACGGCCTGCGCGACGCGCTCGACCCCCGCATCCGCGGCCGCTGAGCCTCTCGACTTTGCCGAAATATCCCGGGGGAGCGGCGCAGCCGCCGGGGGCAGAGCCCCCGCCCCCTCCCGGGCCGGGCCCACCGGACGGCAAGGGGCGGGGTCCCGCCGCCCCGCCCCCTTTCGCATTGGCCGAAATATCCCGGGGGAGCGGCCGCAGGCCGCCGGGGGCAGAGCCCCCGTTCGCGCTCCCCGCCTGCACCGCCCGCCTGCACCGCCCGCCTGCGCCGCCGTTCCCGCCGCCCCGGCGCGGCGCTTCAGCCCCGCGCGCCGGCGCCGCGCCGGGCCGTCCCGTTTCCGGCCCCGTTATCGGCCTCGTTTCCGGCCCCGTTTCCCGCTCCATTCACGGCGCCATTCCCGGACCCGGGCCGGCCCAGCTCGGCCATCGGCACCCGGTGGGTCTCGCGTGCCGAGAAGGCCGCCGCCGCCGCGATCACCGTCACGCCGAGCGTGATCGAGGCCACGGTCAGCCAGACATTGGCCGATCCGGGCGGGGCGAGGGTGGCGAAGACCGCGGGCATCATCGCGGTGATCATGGTCCCGAGGTTCTGCGCCATCGCGACCGAGGACACCCGGGTCCGGGTCGGGAACAGCTCGGGGTAGAAGCTGGGGAAGGTGGCATTGTAGCCCTGGTAGACCACGCCCCACATCAGCAGCGACATCAGAATCGCCAACGGCACCGAGTGGATCGAGATCGCGTAGAGATAGCCGAAGGACAGCAGCCCCGCCCCGAGCGCGCCCGCGATCATCGGCGGGCGGCGACCGATGCGGTCCGACAGCGCGCCGACCATCGGGATGATCGCGCAGGCCAGCACGTTGCCCACCACCGGGATCCACAGGTAGACGTCGGCATGGAAGCCGATGCCATAGGCCTCCTGCACCGCATAGGCCGCGCCGAAGATCGTCGCCACCACCGGGATCGTGTTCATCAGCGACATCAGCGCCACCCGGACCATGTCGCGCCAGCCCAGGCGGAAGGCCTCGATCACCGGCGAGGCGCGGTCGGCCTCGGGCGCATCCGTGGCGAAGGCCGGGGTCTCCTCGACCTCGCGGCGGATGATCCATCCCGCGAGGATCACGATGGCCGACAGCAGGAACGGCACCCGCCAGCCCCAGGCCAGGAAGGCCGCGGGATCCATGTAATGCGCCAGCGGCAGGAAGACGGCGGCCGCCAGCACCTGCCCCGCCTGCACGCCCTGCAGGGTGAAGCTGGCGAAGAAGCCGCGCCGGCCCTCGGGCGCGTGCTCGAGGATCATCGAGCTTGCGCCCGAGATCTCGCCCGCGACGGCGAAGCCCTGGATCAGCCGCAGCACCACCAGGAGCGCGGGCGCGAGGATGCCGACCTGGCCATAGGTCGGCAACAGCCCGACCGCGATGGTCGAGAAGCCGATCATGAACATGCAGGTCAGCAGCACGCGCTTGCGCCCCAGCGTGTCGCCCAGGTGCCCCAGCACCATCGCCCCGATCGGCCGGGCGATGTAGCCGACGCCATAGGTGGCGAGCGAGGCGATGATCGCCACGCGCGGGTTCTCGGAGGGGAAGAAGATCTGCGGGAAGATCAGCGAGGCCGCGGTCGCGTAGATGAAGAAGTCGTAATATTCCAGCGCCGAGCCGATCCAGCCGCTGGCCGCGGCCTTGACGGACTGGCTGGCGGGGCGGCGCCCGCCGGGGGAGTGCTGCGTCATGTCGATGTCCTCCTCTGCCCGGGGAGCCCCTGAGGGGGCGGGCAGCCTGTCAGGCAGAGCATCGATTGCGTGCACCTGCAACAATCAAGATCGCCGCAGGTATTAACATCGTGTTAACCTTCACCTCCGCGGTCCCGGTGCGGGCCGCAGGCGCCCCGCGCTGGCAGGCGCGGGGTCTGGCGGGATCTCGCGGGACTTGCCGGGCGCGTGACGGCGCTGCGCTTGGCGCGTGCCCGTTCAGTGCAGGCCCGTTCAGTGCATGCCCTTGCGGATCCGGCGCAGGCCGGCCCAGACCGCAAGCACCACGACCGGCACCAGGATCGCGGCGGTCACCGATTTCGGCAGGTGCCAGGCCTCGGCGAAGGGGTAGGCCACGTAGTTGACCAGGCTGAAGGCATAGTAGCTGATCGCGACGACCGACAGCCCCTCGACCGTGTGCTGCAGCCGCAGCTGCAGGTCCGACCGGCGGTCCATGCTTTCCAGCACGCGCTGGTTCTGGCCCTGGCGCTCGACATCGACGCGGGTGCGCAGCAGGTCGCCCGCGCGGGTCGCGCGCTCGACCAGCTGCTGCAGCCGCCGCTCGGCCGATTTCACCGTGCGCATCGCCGGGTCGTAGCGGCGCTGGAAGAATTCCGAGAAGCTCTGGCGCCCGTCGTAGCGTTCCTCGCGCATCACCTCGAGGCGCTGCAGCACGATCGCCTCGTAGGCGCCGGTGGCGCCGAAGCGGAAGGCGTGGCGCGTGGCCTCGGCCTCAAGCTCGGCCGCGATCGCCAGAAGGTCGTGCAGCCGGTCCTCGGCGGGGCGGCCGTCCTCGGCCATCGCGGTGACCAGGCCCGCGAGGCGCGGCTCGATCCCGTTCAGCGCGCCATTCAGCTCGCGCGCGCGCCACAGCCCCAGCATCGACATCGCCCGGTAGGTCTCGACCTCGCACAGCCGCTGCACGATGCGGCCGATCCGGCGCGGACCGGTGTCGGGGCGCACGAAGACGGCAAAGCGCATCTGCCCGGCCGGGTCCAGCCGGAAGTCGCCCGCGATCACCGCGTCCCCGCCCGAGACCCGGCTGACGGCGAGGCTTTCGCCGACGAACCAGTCGTCGAATTTCGCGTGCAGCTCGGTCTCGGTCTCGGGCATCAGCTCGACCCGGATCAGCACCGCGGCCAGCCGCCCGCCGGGCGCCGCCGCCAGCCAGTCGGCGGGGAAGATCTCGGCCTGGGCCGGGTCGAAGGCGCGCGGCGACAGGCCCTGCGAGAAGGCGGAATAGGTCACGAATTCGGTGTGGCTTTCCCATTTCAGCTCGTGCCGGCCGAGGCCGGTCGAGTAATGGGTCGCGCCGGGTTCGGGCCGGCTGCCGCCGTGGCGGTGGATCAGGTCGACGAGATGGGCCATGTCGCGCGCGCGGTCGCGGTTCGCGGCGTCGACCGGCTCCTTGATCGCGAGATAGACCGCCTCGCAGGGCGCCGAGAGCACCGGGAAGGGCCGTGCGTGCAGCTCGTTCACGAGCGGATAGCGCAGGGGGTGATCGTCGAACTGCATGGCCTACCTTGGGAATTCGCTGCGGCGTCCGCCATCCGCTAGCGCGCCGCCGCCCCGGGTTCACGCGGAAAGCGAAGCCGCGGGCGGCATGCGGAGGTATCCTTGCGTTTGTGCAACGCTGCCGCCGGCCCGCCGCACCGTGGCCCGCAAAGGCATCGCGTGCCCGCCCCCCGCGCCCGCGCGAGGCCACAAGGGGCCGCGACGGGACGCCGAGACTGGGAGGGACGAGTGAGCACCAAGACAGGGCACAGAGACTGGGCACCCGGACCGGTGTCGCGGCGACGGAGCGCGCCCCCGGCCAGCGTCCGCCAGCCGGGGGCCCCCGTGTCAGTCGCGGGCAGGCCGCGTGCTCAGAAGCTGGTGGTCAGGCCCAGCCAGAGCCGGCGGCCCTCGATGACGGCATTCGACGCCTCGAGCCCGACGCCCTCGTCGAAGACGTTGTAAAGCGCCCCGTTCACGGTCGCATGGTCGTTGATCGCGTAGCTCGCGCCGAGATCGACGGTGGTGTAGCCGTCGTACTTGTAGGCGATCACGCTGCCCGCGTCGTTGGTGCGGTAGGGTGTGCCGTTCGAGCCGATGCGCGCGCCCGCGTTGATCTCCTCGCCGTGGTAGGTCACCGCGCCCCAGGCATCGAGCCCGGCGACCGGCGTCGCCCAGTCAAGCCGCAGCGAGGCCGCGTTCTTGGGCGTGCGCATCAGCGGCAGGCCCTCGTAATCGCCCGACTGCATCTCGCTCTCGGTGTAGGTGTAGCTTGCGCGCATCGACAGATCGGGCGTCAGGTCAAAGCGCGCCGTCAGCTCGATCCCCTGCAGCATCGCGTCCGAGACATTGTCCCAGGCCCAGCGGTTGTAGGTGTTGCCGTTCTCGATGGTGACGCGCTCGCCGGTGTTGAAGCTTTCGATCTTGTCGGTGAAGTCGGTGCGGAAGGCGGTCGCGCCCAGCTCGACGCCGCGGTCGGCGATCCGGCCCTGCCACAGCACGCCCAGCTCGTAGCTGGTGCTTTCCTCGGGCTTCAGGTCGGGGTTCGCCACGATCACGCCGCGGCCCTGCTGGGTGGTGTAGTAATAGCCCTCGGCGATCGAGCGCAGGTCGGGCGTGCGATAGCCGGTCGAGACGCCGCCCTTCACCGTCAGGTCCGGCGTGGCGTTCCAGACCGCGTAGATCCGCGGCGAGACATGGCCGCCGAAATCCTCGTCCTCGGTATAGCGCGCGCCGAGCGTCAGGGCGAAATCGGGATGCAGGCGCCACTCGTCCTCGGCATAGACCGCCCACTGGTCGCGGCTCCAGCTGCCCTCGGTGGCAAGGCCGGGGTTCTGGTCGTCAAGCTCGTTGCGCTGGAACTGCAGGCCCGAGACGACGGTATGGGTGCCCGCGGCGGTGAACGGCGTGGTCAGCTTGAAATCGGCGACGGTGTTGGTGATCTCGGGGCGGCGGTCGTCGCGCACGAGGTCGCCGTCGTCGTCGACCGAATAGGTGGTGCGCCGGCCCTCTTCCCGGGTCAGGGCGAAATCGCTGGTCGCCCAGCCCCAGTCGCCCTTGTGGGTCAGCGCGTAATGGGTGCGGTCGTTGTCCTGCCGGTCGTCGTCGCCGCCGGCCTCGACGGTGTTGCCCACGCTCGCGTCGCGCTCGATCTCGGAGCGGCCAAGCTCGAAGCCGAATTCCTGGCCCTCGGCCGGGGTCCAGGTCAGCCGCGCGGTCAGGTCGCGGTCGTCGCGGCCCTGCGGCCCGTCGATGATGCCGCTTTCGGCCTTGTCAAGCCGCCGGCCCCAGAGCTGCAGCCCGAGCTTGTCGGACACGATCGGCCCCGAGAGGTAGAACGAGCCCTGGGTCGAGGCGCCGTCGCGCGAATGCTCGGGCTGTGTGGTCTCGATCGTGGTCGAGCCGGTCCATTCGGGCGACACCGGCTTGGTGATGATGTTCACCACGCCCCCGATCGCGTCCGAGCCGTAGAGCGAGGACATCGGGCCGCGCACGATCTCGATCCGGTCGATGGCGGCGACGGGCGGCACGAAGCTTTGTTCATAGCCCGACGAGCCGTTGGGGCGGCTTTCGCGCGTGCCCTGCCGCTTGCCGTCGACGAGGATCAGCGTGTACTGCCCCGGCAGCCCGCGGATCGAGATGTCCTCTTCGTTGGGCACGCCGGTGGTGACGACGCCCTGCGCCTCGGCCAGTGCATCCGACAGGCTGGTGACGCTGGCCCGGGCCAGCTCTTCGCCGGTGATCACCGTGACCGAGGCCGGGGCATCGGCGACGTTTTGTTCGAACCCGCCGGCGGTGACGACGATCTGATCCAGCGTGAGGGTGCCGGTGCTGTCCTGCGCGGCCGCCGTGCAGACGAGGACCGGTACCAGGGCGGTCGAACCGAAAAGGGTGTAAAGCGCGCGCGCCGGGGTGCCGCGCCGAGGGAACGTGGTCTGCATGTCAGGTCCGATTGGTGGGAGTGTCGCCTGGGGATCGGCACCGGGGCGCGAAACCTGAGTATTACGGTAAACTATCCGCGATCGCTGTGATGTCAACCGCTTGCCGGGGGGACGTCGGCGATGCGGCAGATTGTCCCAAGGCGGGGCGCGCCGTTAGCGCAATCACCTTGGAAGGCACGCCAAAGGTCTGATGCCGCCGGGGCAACTGCGGGTCCTCGCGTGCTTGTGAAACATTCTTTCGCGGTGTTAAGTGTGCCCGACCAAGAACTGTCACGGCGGTGCCGGCCGTCGCGTATAGGGAGAACCCGTTTGAAGATCGGATCACCGAGAGAGACTTTTCCGGGCGAGGCGCGTGTCGCGCTGACGCCGGACTCGGCGGCTCAGCTGAAGAAGCTGGGGCATGAGAGCTTTGTCGAGGCCGGGGCCGGCCTTGCCGCCGGCATCACCGACGCCGCCTACGAGGCCGCGGGCGTGACGGTGCTGGCCGATGCGGCCGCGCTTTATGACGCGGTCGACGTCGTGGCCAAGGTGCGCCCGCCGACCGAGGCCGAGGTCGACCTGCTCAAGACCGGCCAGACGCTGATCTCGTTCTTCTACCCCGCGCAGAACGCCGAGCTGATGGAGCGTGCCAAGGGCCGCGGCGCGACGGTGATCGCGATGGACATGGTGCCGCGCATCAGCCGCGCGCAGAAGATGGACGCGCTGTCGTCGATGGCCAACATCGCGGGCTACCGCGCGGTGATCGAGGCGGGCAACAATTTCGGAAGGTTCTTCACCGGACAGGTCACGGCCGCAGGCAAAGTGCCGCCCGCCAAGGTGCTGATCGTCGGCGCGGGCGTCGCGGGTCTTGCCGCCATCGGCACCGCGACCTCGCTGGGTGCCATCGTCAACGCCTTCGACGTCCGCCCCGAGGTGTCGGAGCAGATCGAGTCGATGGGCGCCTCGTTCGTCTTCCTCGACTTCGCCGAGACGCAGACCGACGGCGCGACCACGGGCGGCTATGCCGCGCCCTCGAGCCCCGAGTTCCGCGAAGCGCAGTTGAAGAAGTTCCGCGAACTCGCCCCCGAGATGGACATCGTCATCACCACGGCGCTGATCCCGGGCCGCGACGCGCCGGTGCTGTGGACGAAGGACATGGTCGAGGCGATGAAGCCCGGCTCGGTCATCGTCGACCTCGCCGCCGAGCGCGGCGGCAACTGCGAGCTGACCGTCAAGGACGAGAAGATCGTCACCGACAACGGTGTCACGATCGTCGGCTACACCGACTTCCCCAGCCGGATGGCCACGCAGTCCTCGCTGCTTTACGCGACCAACGTGCGCCACATGATGGCGGACCTGACGCCGGGCAAGGACGGCGTCGTCAACCACAACATGGAAGACGACGTGATCCGCGGCGCCACGGTCACCCACCAGGGCGAGATCACCTATCCCCCGCCGAAGCCGAAGGTGGCCGCGATCGCCGCCGCGAAGCCGAAGGAGAAGGTCAAGGAGCCGACCCCCGAGGAGAAGCGCGCCGCCGAGACCGCCGCCTTCAAGAAGGCGACGATGACGCAGGTCGGCATCCTCGTCGTCGGCGGGCTGATCCTGCTGGCGCTCGGGCTCGTGGCGCCCGCGTCCTTCATGCAGCACTTCATCGTCTTCGTGCTGTCGGTCTATGTCGGCATCCAGGTGATCTGGAACGTCGCGCATTCGCTGCACACGCCGCTGATGGCGGTGACGAACGCGATCTCGTCGATCATCATCCTGGGCGCGCTGATGCAGATCGGGGCCGGCCACTGGCTGGTGGTGATCCTGTCGGCGCTGAGCGTGTTCATGGCCGGGATCAACATCTTCGGCGGTTTCATGGTCACGCGGCGCATGCTTGCCATGTTCCAGAAGTCGTAAGGGGGGGCCGCATCCATGGAATACGGATTCACCACGGCCGCCTATGTCGTCGCGGCGGTTCTCTTCATCCAGTCGCTGGGCGGGCTCTCGGGCCAGGAAAGCGCCAAGCGCGCCGTGTGGTACGGCATCGTCGGCATGGCGCTGGCGGTCCTGGCCACGCTGATCGGCCCCGGTTCGGGCAACTGGCTGATCTCGGTCATCCTCGTGATCTTCGGCGGCATGATCGGCGTCATCGGCGCCAAGCGCGTGCAGATGACCGAGATGCCGCAGCTGGTCGCGGCGATGCACTCGCTCGTCGGTCTCGCGGCGGTGTTCATCGGCTTCAACACCCACATCGTGCTGGGCTCGGTCTATGACATCATCGTCGAGCACGAGACCTCGGGCATGCTGCCCGAAAGCTACAAGCTGCTGTCGGGCTTCACCGCGCTCGTCGCGCACAAGACCATGGTCGAGGTGTCGATCCTGCGGGTCGAGACCTTCCTGGGCGTGTTCATCGGCGCGGTGACCTTCACCGGCTCGGTCATCGCCTTCGGCAAGCTCGCGGGCAAGGTCGACGGCAAGGCCAAGAAGCTGCCGGGCGGTCACCTGCTGAACGCGGCGGCGGCGCTGATCTCGCTGGTGCTGCTGGTGGTCTACATCCAGACCGGATCGAGCCTGGCGCTGATCGTGATGACGCTGGCGGCGCTCTTCATCGGCTATCACCTGATCATGGGCATCGGCGGTGCCGACATGCCGGTGGTGGTGTCGATGCTGAACAGCTATTCGGGCTGGGCGGCGGCGGCGATCGGCTTCTCGCTGTCGAACGACCTGCTGATCGTCGTCGGCGCGCTGGTCGGCTCCTCGGGCGCGATCCTGAGCTACATCATGTGCAAGGCGATGAACCGCAGCTTCGTCTCGGTCATCCTCGGCGGCTTCGGTGGCACCACCGGCCCGGCGATGGAAGTGACGGGCGAGCAGATCGCGATCGACGCCGACGGTGTCGCCTCGGCGCTGAACGAGGCGGATTCGATCGTCATCGTCCCGGGCTACGGCATGGCCGTGGCGCAGGCGCAGCAATCGGTGTCGGAACTGACGCGCAAGCTGCGCGCCAAGGGCAAGAACGTGCGCTTCGCGATCCACCCGGTCGCGGGCCGTCTGCCGGGGCACATGAACGTGCTGCTGGCGGAAGCCAAGGTGCCCTACGACATCGTGCTCGAGATGGACGAGATCAACGAGGACTTCCCGGAGACGGACGTCGTGATCGTCATCGGCTCGAACGACATCGTGAACCCGGCCGCGCAGGAAGATCCGAACTCGCCGATCGCGGGGATGCCGGTTCTGGAAGTGTGGAAGGCGAAACAGGTGTTCGTGTCGAAGCGCGGCCAGGGCACCGGCTATTCCGGCATCGAGAACCCGCTGTTCTACAAGGACAACACCCGCATGTTCTACGGCGACGCCAAGAAGTCGATCGACGGCCTCCTGCCGATGATCGACTGATCCCGCCGGGATCGAACAGGGGAAGGGGCGGTGCCGCAGGGCGCCGCCCCTTTCGCTTGCGCAGTCCCTTCCGCTTGCACAGCCCCTTTCGCTTGCACAGCCCCTTCCGCTTGCGCCGGGAGCGGGCCCGCCGCGCCGCCATGCCCCGCCCCGCCGGCGGCCCGATCGGGGCACCGCATGCGGCCGCGGGCCGCCGCGGGCAGGCGGCCGAAGGACACGACGGCGCGCCGCACCCGCCCCTCCCCCCGGCGCCGCGACGCCAAGCGGCCGAGCGCCCCGGCCCGGATCGCCGCCGGGCGTCCA
The DNA here is from genome assembly GCF_037095655.1 of Frigidibacter sp. MR17.24. Classification (NCBI taxonomy): domain Bacteria; kingdom Pseudomonadati; phylum Pseudomonadota; class Alphaproteobacteria; order Rhodobacterales; family Paracoccaceae; genus Frigidibacter; species Frigidibacter sp. MR17.24. The sequence continues at coordinate 288,769 of NZ_JBAWKE010000001.1, read as the reverse complement.
CCGCCCCCGCGGGCGGGAAAGCGGCCCGTCCGGCCCCGGCATCGCCCCCGGTCCAGCGCCCCGGCCTGCCCCGCGGCCGGGAACCGCCATGCCGCGCCGTCGTTTGACCCGGACCACGCGCCCCGACGGAGAGCCGCCCGATGCCGGATACCGCCGCCCTGCCCGACCACGAGATCCTGCTGGAATTCACCGAGGCCCGGCGCCTCGCGCATGTCGACGACCCGATCCGCAAGGACCTGTCGACCGCGACCCGCGCCGGCGACAGCCTGTTTCTGTCCTGCGACGAGACAGCGGGGATCGAGCGGCTGACCCCGGTCGCGGGCAGCGGCGGGCGGCACTGGGGCAATCACCGCCATTTCAACCTCGGCCGGATCATCGACCTGCCGGACGGGCCGAAGGGCGAGATGGACATCGAGGGGCTGTATCACGACGCGGACCCGGACGGCGGCTGGCTGTGGGTCTGCGGCTCGCATTCGCTCAAGCGCAAGCAGCCCCGGCATGCCCGCGACACGCCCGAGGCCTCGCTTGCGCGGATGGCGCGGATCGGGCGCGATCCGAACCGCTACTTCCTCGGCCGGCTGCCGCTGGTGCGCAAGCGCGGCGGCATGGCGCCGGTGCTGCGCGACGGCGCACGGCAGGCGGCCTGGGTCAAGCTGAAGCGCCACCGCTCGAAGCTTCTGGGCTGGCTCTCGGACGACCCGCATCTCGGTGCGTTCCTCGGCCTGCCGTCGAAGGAGAACGGGCTCGACATCGAGGGGGTGGCGGCGGACGGGCTGCGGGTCTGGCTCGGGCTGCGCGGGCCGGTGCTGCGCGGCCACGCGGTGGTGATCGAGATGCGGATGAAGCTCACCGGCAAGGGCCACCTGAAGCCGCGCCGGATCGACGGCGACCGGCGCTATCGCAAGCACCTGATCCCGACCGGCGGCCAGGGGATCCGCGACCTGACGATCGACGGGCGCGACCTGGTGATCCTGACCGGCCCGGCGCTCGCCGGCGACGGCGCGGCCGAGGTGCTGCTGTGGCGCGGTGCGCTCGACCACGAGGCCGGCGCCACCCACCCGCCCGAACGCGTGACGCGGCTGGCCGGGCTGCCCTACCGCGGCGGACTCGACCATCCCGAGGGGCTGGTGCCCTGGCCCGAGGCCGCGCGCGACGGCCGCCCCGCCTGGCTCGTGGCCTACGACAGCCCCGACCCGGTGCGGCTCGGCCACGGCCCTACCTGCATCACCGCCGACATCTGGCACCCCGAGACCGGCTGACCGCCCCCCTCCCGGATCGCGCCACCGCGCCCCCACCCGGTCCTGCCACCCAAGATGGCCGCCCAAGACCACTGCCCGATGCCGCCCCCCGACACGGCACCCGACACGGCCTCCGACACGGCCCCTCTGTGCCGCCCCTCAGGCGCCACGTCCGGCGGCCACAGCCAGCCCTTGCCCAAGCGGGCGCTGCACGAACCCGCCTTTCGCATTGGCCCAAATATCCCGGAGGGCAGCGCGCCCCGCGCCCGCCGCCCTGCCGCAGCCCGCCCCCCCCCAGACGCCGCCCAGCCGCCGCCGGGCGCGCATTCGCCCTTGCCGAGACCGGGCGCGGCTTGTAGCCCTGCGATGACCCGTCCCAGCCGCCCGGATCCAGCCCATGCGCCTCCTGCCCGAAGCCGTCATCCCCGAACTGCCGAACTACTACCGCGGCAAGGTGCGCGAGAACTACGACCTGCCCGACGGGCGTCGGGTGATCATCGCCACCGACCGGCTGTCGGCCTTCGACCGGATCCTGACGCGGATCCCCTACAAGGGCGAGATCCTGACCCAGATCGCGCGCTACTGGTTCGAGCGCACCGCCGACATCTGCCCCAACCACGTGCTCTCCTACCCCGACCCCAACGTGGTCGTGGGCACGCGGCTCGACATCCTGCCGGTCGAGATCGTGGTGCGCGGCTACCTCGCGGGCACGACCTCGACCTCGATCCTGCCGCGCTACCGCAAGGGGCAGCGCACGATGTACGGCATCACCCTGCCCGACGGGCTGCGCGACAACGACAGGCTGCCGCATCCGATCATCACGCCGACCTCGAAGGCCTTCGACGGCGGCCATGACGAGCCCCTGTCCGAGGCCGAGATCCTGGCCGAGGGGCTGCTGACGGCCGAGCAATGGGCCACGGTGTCGGACTATGCGCTGAAGCTTTTCGCCCGCGGCCAAGAGATGGCGGCGAAGAACGGGCTGATCCTTGTCGACACCAAGTACGAGTTCGGCACCAACGCCGCGGGCGAGATCATCCTCGCCGACGAGATCCACACCCCCGACAGCTCGCGCTACTGGATCGCCGAGGGCTGGGAGGAGGCCGTGGCAAGCGGGATGCGGCCGCAGAGCTTCGACAAGGACTTCATCCGCGCCTGGGTCGTCGACCGCTGCGATCCCTACAAGGACGAGATCCCCGAGATCCCGCTGTCGATCGTCGAGCGGACCTCGGACGTCTATGCCCAGGCCTTCGAGGCGATCACCGGCCAGGCCTTCGTGCCGGACCTGTCGGGCGCGACCGTGCTTGACCGGATCCGCGCGAACCTCGCGCCGCTGTTCTGAGCCGGGGCGCGCGGCGGGGGCGCCGCGCGGTTCCCCCCGGGGCATCTGGCCCGGGATATTTGAGCAAAGTCGAGGGCGCGGCCGCTCAGGCCAGGATCGTGCGCGCGGCGCAGGCGATGCGGGCCTCGATCACCGGCCAGGCGAGCGGCTGGCCCATCATCGCGCGGTTGACCGGGTCGGTCACGATCATGTCGTGAAACATCACCGCCGCGTCGCCGGTCCTGGCGGCATCGGCCAGGTGCCCCTCGAGGACGCGGCCGATCATCGCCTGGCTCGCGCGCGGGCCGGCGGCGTACCAGTCGGCCATCAGGTCCGGAAACCGCCCCGAGGCGCCCAGCACCATGCGCTGGAACGCCAGATGGCGCGGGTCGAGCAGCTGGCGCAGCAGCGTGCGCCCGATGATCCCCAGCGCCGCCGCAGGCTCGACCCCGGCGAGGTCGAGCGCGGCGACGGGCGACAGGAAATCGCGGCTGAGCGCCTGCACCACCTCGCGAAACAGGCCCTCCTTGCCGCCGAACTGGCGGTAGACATTGGTCTTCGATCCGCCGGCCCGGGCGACGATGCCATCGACCGAGACCCCGTCGAGACCCTGCGCCAGGAACAGCTCGGCCGCGGCGGCGATCAGCGCCTCGTGCCGCGCGGCGCCGCGCGTGGACAGCTGCACCGGGCGCCCGGCGGTGTCGGTCGCGCCAGTCTCCTGCGCCGTCTCGGGGGGGGCGTCGATCGCGGGGTCGGTCATGTCAGTCGGCGGCCTTCTGGTGGGCGGAGGGGGCGTGATGGACCGCCGGGCGGAAGGCGCGGCGATCGACGCGCTGGCCATAGAACAGCGATCCGATGACGATGGCCACCCCCAGCACCTGCACCGCGCCCGGCACCATGCCGCGCACCACGATGTCGAGCGCGAAGGCGGTGACCGGCGTCAGCAGCAGCATCGGCGCCACCGCCGCCGGGCCCGCGCCCTGGATGCCCTGGAACCACAGCACGAAGGCCAGCGCCGTCAGCACCAGCGCCACGATCGCGAGGCCAAGCAGGTTGGCCGCGGAAAGCCTGGCCGGGATGTCGCCGCTCAGGCCCGCGACCACGGCCAGCTCGGCCCCGGCGATCAGCATCTGCCAGGCGGTGAGCGTCACCACCGAGGCCGGGCGGCCCCACTTGTGGGTCAGCGTCGCGCCAAGCGCCACCGACAGCGCCGCCCCCAGCGCCGCGGCGATGCCGATCCCGTCGAGCGCGGCCCCTCCCCTGAGCACCACCATCGCCACGCCCACCGCGCCCGCGACCACCGTCGCAAGCTTGGCCCGGGCCGGGATCGCCCCCAGCATCGGCCAGGCGAGAAGCACCATGAACAGCGGCCCGAGCGCCTGGAACGTCGCCGCGACCCCGCCCGGCAGCCGGACCGCGGCGACGAACAGCAGCCCGAAGAACAACCCGTTGTTGAGCGTGCCCAGCACCGCCAGCCGCCCCCACCAGCCCGCCGGCGGCAGCGCCCGCGCCAGCAACAGCAGCGGCAGCCCACCGCCCAGCGCGCGCACCGCCGCGTTGAACATCGGGTTCGCCGGCAGGAGCGTGGTGGTCAGGATGTAGGTGAACCCCCACAGGATCGTGGCGAGCGCGGCAGAGACCAGGGGCGGCAGGCGCATGGCTGTTCCTCGTGCGAAAATGACGCCGACAGCGAAATCATACCGTTCCGTATTCAGTCAATACGATTCGGTATCATTCCAGTGGCAGCGGGCGCATCCCGGCGCCGATCACGGGCGCGTCAAAATCCGCGGCGCCGCCTTTCCGGGCAGCGGATCGCCGCCTATACCCAAGGCATGTTCGGAAACATCCTGCGCCAGATGCTGGCCCCCGCCCCCGACCGCCTGCCCGAGCCCGACGCCGATCTGGCGCTGGCGGCGCTTCTGGTGCGCATCGCGCGCGCCGACGACAGCTATGGCGCGGACGAGGCCGCGCGGATCGACCGCGTGCTGTCGCGCCGCCGCGGCATGGCGCTGACCGAGGCGACGGCCCTGCGCCGCGAGGCCGAGGCGATGGAGGCCGAGGCCCCCGACACCGTGCGCTTCACCCGGGCGCTGAAGGACGCGGTCGATTACGACTATCGCACCGGGGTGATCGAGGCTTTGTGGGAGGTCGCGCTGGCCGACGGCGCGCGCGACGCCGAGGAGGATGCGATCATCCGGCTGGCCGCGAACCTCCTGGGCGTGACCGATCGCGACAGCGCGCTGGCGCGCCAGCGGGTCGAGGCGCGCGGCGCCTGAGCGCCCCGCCCCCCGCCTGCCGCCCACATCGGCCGGCCTTGCCGGCGGGCGGGCGAAGCCCTTAGGGTCGGGGCCGATCCCGCTGCCCGAGGTTTCCCGATGCCGCCCCCCTTCGCCGCCCTGCCGATGTACGACCGCCCCGAACTCGGCGCGGCGCATGACGCGCTCTGGGCCGCGATCCGCGACCGGCTGCGGGCGGGCGGGACCGCGGCGCCCGACGCGCTCGACCGCGAGCGCGGCCTGTTCGAGGGCTGGCGCGATCCGGGGCTGGTGCTGGGGCAGGCCTGCTCGCTGCCCTACCGCGCGATGCTGCGCGACGCGGTCACGGTGATCGGCACCTTCGACTATGCCCTGCCCGAGACCGCGCCCGGATACTACCACAGCGTGATCGCGACGCCGGCCGGGGCGCTGCCCGACAGCATCGCGACCGCGCGGATCGCGATCAACCAGCCGCACAGCCAGTCGGGCTGGGCGGCGATGACCGAGTGGCTGGCCCCGCGCCGGGCGCTGCCCGAGACGGTGCTGGAAACCGGCGGCCACCGCGCCACCGCCGTGGCGCTGGCCGAGGGGCGCGCCGACCTCGGCGCGATCGACGCGGTGACCTGGCGGCTGATCGAGCGGTTCGAGCCCGACCTGGCCGCGCGCATCGACATCGTCGACCGCAGCGCGCGCACGCCGGCCCTGCCGCTGATCGCGGCGGCGGGCAGCGACGGCGCGGCGATCGCGGCGGCGGTCGCGGCGGGTCTGGCCGCGGTGCCGGCCGCGGCGGCGGCCCTGGGGATCGCGGGCTTCGTGCCGATCCCCGCCGACACCTATCTTGCGCTGCCCATGCCGCCACCAGCCCCCGGGCATGCGCCCAACAATTGAGCATTCCGCCAAGTCACCCTGCCGGGAAAGATTGCAATCGGGCGCCAACTGCGTCCTAGTGACGCAAACGCCCAGCGAAAACAGATGCAATTGCCCCAGTCCGACCTCGCTTCCCAGACCGTGACATCGCCCGCGGCCGTCATCGAGATCCGCGACCTTCACAAGAGCTACGGCGCGCTCGACGTGCTCAGGGGCGTGTCGATCGCCGCGCGGCGCGGCCAGGTGGTGTCGCTGATCGGCTCGTCTGGATCGGGCAAGTCGACGCTGCTGCGCTGCTGCAACCTTCTGGAGGACAGCCAGCAGGGCGAGGTGATCTTCGAGGGCGAGCCGGTACGCTGGCAGGGCACGGGCGGCGCGCGCCGCCCCGCCGA
>NZ_JBAWKE010000001.1:185893-282608 GCF_037095655.1 Frigidibacter sp. MR17.24 | reverse complement strand
CATGGGCGGCTCCCCCCCCCCCGCCGACCGCCAGCAGGTGACCCGGATCCGCACCAACCTGTCGATGGTGTTCCAGCAGTTCAACCTGTGGTCGCACATGACGATCCTGCAAAACGTGATCGAGGCGCCGGTGACGGTGCTGGGCAAGCCCCGCGCCGACACCGAGCGCGCGGCGCGGCGCTATCTCGAGAAGGTGGGGATCGGCGACAAGGCCGACAGCTACCCGGCGCAGCTGTCGGGCGGCCAGCAGCAGCGCGCCGCGATCGCGCGGGCGCTGTGCATGGAGCCGCGGGCGCTTCTGTTCGACGAGCCGACCTCGGCTCTGGACCCGGAACTGCAGCAGGAGGTGGTGAAGGTGCTCAAGGACCTCGCGGCCGAGCATCGCACCATGCTGCTGGTGACCCATGACATGCGCCTGGCGGCCGACGTGTCCGACCACGTCGTGTTCCTGCACAAGGGCCTGATCGAGGAGGAAGGCCCCCCCGACCAGATCTTCGGCGCACCGCGCACCGAGCGGCTGCAGCAGTTCCTGCGCGCCGGCTCCGGACACTGACCTTTCGCGGACCGGGCGACAGATCCGGCCGCAAAGACCGACACTGACCAACAAATCCCGTGGGAGAGATACCGATGAAGACGCTGATGATGGCCGCCGCGCTGGCCGTTCTCGCCGCAGGCGCCGCGCAGGCGCAACAGACCGTCCGCCTGGGCACCGAGGGCGCCTACCCTCCCTACAACTTCATCAACGACAAGGGCGAGGTCGACGGCTACGAGCGCGAGCTGGGCGACATGATGTGCGAGCGGGCCGGGCTGACCTGCACCTGGGTCACCAACGACTGGGACAGCATCATCCCGAACCTGCAGTCGGGCAACTACGACGCGATCATGGCCGGCATGTCGATCACCGAGGAACGCGGCAAGATCGTCAGCTTCACCCAGAACTACTACCCGCCGGGCGTCTCGGCCTACATGGCGCTGTCCGACGATGTCGACGTGACCTCGGGCGTGGTCGCGGCGCAGACCTCGACGATCCAGGCCGGCTATGTCGCTGAATCGGGCGCGACGCTGCTGGAATTCGCCACCGCCGACGAGACCGTCGCCGCCGTGCGCAACGGCGAGGCCGACGCGGTCTTCGCCGACAAGGACTTCCTGGTGCCGGTGCAGAAGGAATCGAACGGCGAGTTCGTCTGGGCGGCCGAGGACGTGGTGCTGGGCGGCGGCGTCGGCATGGCCTTCCGCCAGTCCGACACCGAGCTGAAGGACAAGTTCGACGCCGTCATCACCGAGATGAAGGAAGACGGCACGATCAACAAGCTGCTGGCGAAATGGTTCGCCGATGCCGAAGAGGTCCCGCAGTACTGACCCGCGCCCGGCCGGGACCCGAGCGGGTCCCGGCACGTGACCGGTCCGCCGCGCCCCCGCCCGGGGCGCGGCCCTTCGCAGCCCGAAGCCCGCGGGAGCCCGGATGTTCGCCCATTGCGCCGATCCCTCCAGCCTTCAGGGGCTGGCCTGGCTGGTCTGCTACCTGACCACCGGGACGCATCTCGCCCTCTATTCCTCGGTCGGCACGGTGCTGCTGCTCTTGGCCGTCACGGCGCCGGTGGCGCTTGCCTTCGGCTATGCCGGGGCGATGGCGGCGCGCTCGCAGCTGCTGCCGCTGCGCTGGCTTGGCCAGCTGTACATGGCGATGGTGCGCGGCATTCCCGACATCGTCTTCTTCCTGTTCTTCGTGATCGCGCTGGACCAGGGGCTGGAATGGACGCTGCACCAGATCCGCTGTCCCGACTGGACCGAGCCGGTGCGCCAGGGCCTGGAATTCCGGGTCTGCCCGGCGGCGAAGATCCCGCCCAACGACGCGCCGCAATGGGTGCACCAGTATTACGGCTTCGGCCTGGCGGTCTTCACCTTCGCGCTGGTCTTCGGCGCCTTCGCCGCCAACGTGCTGTCGGGCGCGATGGCCGCGGTGCCGCGCGCGCAGCTGGAGACGGCCGAGGCCTACGGCATGTCGCCGCGCCAGGTCACCCGGCGGGTGCTGCTGCCGCAGATGTGGATCTACGCCCTGCCCGGGCTGTCGAACCTGTGGCTGATCCTGGTGAAGGCGACGCCGCTTCTGTTCCTGCTGGGCGTGCGCGACGTGGTCTACTGGGCGCGCGAGCTTGGGGGATCGAAGACCTCGGCCTATGCCTATCCGCACCCCGACTGGCGGCTGTGGTACTTCCTGGGGCTTCTGGTCTTCTACCTCGTGCTGACGCGGATCTCCGAGATCGGCCTCACGCGCATCACCCGCCGCCTGTCGCGCGGCCAGGCCACCGCCGCCGGAGAGGCGCAGCGCCGCGCCGAGGGAGCCGCCGCATGAGCTGCGCCGAGACCATCGCCCAATACGCCTTCCGCTCGATCGGCTTCGGCGAGCGGCTGCTGCCGCGCGCGGACTTCACGCTGTGCCAGCAGGTCACCCTGATCGGCTCGGGCCTGATCTGGAACGTCTATTTCGGGGTGCTGGCGCTGGCCTTCGGCTTCTTCCTCGCCACGGCGCTGGCGATGGGCAAGGCGTCCGAGCGCAGGCTGATCCGCAAGCCCTGCGAATGGTTCATCTTCGTGTTCCGCGGCAGCCCGCTGTTCATCCAGTTCTTCATCGCCTACCAGGCGCTGGTCATGCTGCCGCGCCAGGGGATCGAGATCGGCGGCATCACCGTCGAGACCGCCTGGACCACCCGCGCCTGGGCGGGGGCGCTGTTCGTGCTGTTTCTCAACACCTCGGCCTATGCCGCCGAGATCTTCTACGGCGCGCTGAACGCCGTGCCGAAGGGCGACCTCGAGGCCGCCGAGGCCTATGGCCTGACGGGGTGGAAGAAGTTCCGCCGGATCCAGTGGCCAACCATGCTGCGCCTGGCCTGGCCCGCCTATACCAACGAGGCGATCTTCCTGTTCCAGGCGACGACGCTGGTGTTCTTCTCGGGCTTCCCGGCCTTCCAGCAGATGGGCGACGCGCTCTACTACGCGGGCTATTTCGCCGATCGCACCTTCAACCCCTTCATTCCCTATCCGATCGTGGGCGGATACTTCATCCTTCTGACATTGCTGCTGCAATGGGTCTTCGGCAGGATCAACCGACGGCTGAACCGGCACGTCGCCCCCAATCAGCGCCCGCGGCTGAGGCTCCGCCCCGCGCAGATCATCAGGTAGCCTCATCAGAAAGGGCGGCGGCGCCGTGAAGGCTCCCCGCGACAGCTATGGACTGGTTACGAGAACATCCCGAGGTGCGCACGATCCGGGTCGCGGCCGCGGATCTGAACGGCGTGGCGCGCGGCAAGCGCATCCCCGCCCGCTTCGCCGAGAAGCTGGTGACCGAGGGCACGCGCTTTCCGTTCTCGGTGATGAACCTCGACATCTGGGGCGAGGACATCGAGGACAGCCCGCTGGTGTTCGAGACCGGCGATGCCGACGGCGTGCTGATGCCGACCGAGCGCGGCTTCCTGCCGATGCCCTGGCTGTCGGCGCCGACGGGTCTCTTGCCGATCTGGATGTTCCACCAGGACGGCCGGCCCTATGACGGCGATCCGCGCCAGGCGCTGGCGCGGGTCATGGACCGCTACCGCGCCGCCGGGCTGACGCCCGTGGTCGCGACCGAGCTGGAATTCTTCCTGATCGACGACTCGGGCAAGACCCTGCGCGTGCCGCCCTCGCCCCGCTCGGGCAAGCGCCGGACCGGGGGCGAGATCCTGAGCCTGCGCGCGCTCGACGCCTTCGACCGGTTCTTCTCGGACCTCTACGACGCCTGCGAGGCGATGGACATCCCCGCCGACACCGCGATGTCCGAGGCCGGTCCCGGCCAGTTCGAGATCAACCTGATGCACCAGGCCGACGCGCTGAAGGCGGCCGACGACACCTGGCTGTTCAAGATGCTGGTCAAGGGGCTGGCGCGCAACCACGGCTTTGCCGCCAGCTTCATGGCCAAGCCCTACGACCAGTTCTCGGGCAACGGGATGCACATGCATTTCTCGGTGCTGGACGGCGCGGGCGCGAACATCTTCAACGACGGCGGCCCCGGCGGCTCGGCCCGGCTGAAGGCGGCGGTCGCGGGCTGCCTTGCCGCGCTCGGCCCCTCGACGCTGGTCTTCGCCCCGCACGAGAACAGCTTCGACCGGCTCGTGCCCGATGCCCATGCCCCCACCGGCATCGGCTGGGCCTACGAGAACCGCACCGCCGCGATCCGCATCCCCGCCTCGGGCCCCGCCGCGCGGCGGATCGAGCATCGGGTCGCGGGCGGCGACGTGAACCCCTACCTGTCGATCGCGGCGGTGCTGGGGGCGGCGCTGATCGGGATCGAGGACGGCATGACCCCGCCCGACCCGATCGTCGGCAATGCCTATGCCGCCGGCCTGCCGCAGCTGCCGACGACCTGGGAGGGCGCGCTCGAGGCCTTCGCCACCAGCCCGCTGATGCCGCGGATCTTCCCGCGCGAGATGATCGACAACTTCGTCATGACCAAGCGGCAGGAGATCCACTACATGGGCGAGCTGACGCCCGAGGAGCAGACGGAGATCTACCTCGACACGGTGTGAGCCGTGGCGGGGCAGGTCCGGGGGCGCTGCCCCCGGCGCCCGTCCGGGCGCCTCCCCCGGGATATTTCGGCCAATGCGAAAGCCCGGTGGTCGGCCCGGTGCGGGCGGCCGGCGTGATCGGGCCGGGGGAACCGGGTCTTGTCGGTTGGGCTTTGTTGATCGGGCCTGGGCGAGCGGGGCGAAATGACCGGAACCGAGTGACCGGGGCGGAGTGATCGGGGCGCAAGGCATGGGGCAGCCTCGCTCCAGACTGCAGCCTCGCTCCAGACTGGCGGCGCCTGATGGCTGGGCGGCAGTCCACCTGGAGGCGGACCGCCGGGCGTCGGACCACATGGCGCCAAACCGTCTCGCGCCGGACCTGCTGGCGCCGGATCGCCTGAGCGAGGACCGCCAGTCCCGGAGCGCCAGACCCGGACCGACTGCGCCCGGAGCGCGCGGGTCAGACCGTGAGGTCGAGGCCCACCGGCGTGCTGAGGATGCGCGGGGCGGCATCGAGGGGACCCTGCACGGCGATCAGCCCGGCTTCGCCGACCCGGGTGAAGGTGACCGAACCGCCCTCGAACTCCAGCCGCAGCGAGTCGGCGCCGCGGGTGACGGTGTAGGTCTCGGCCGCGCCGGCGCGGCCGGGCGCCGGCGCCAGCTGCAGCACGACATCGGTGCCCGGCGCGATCGAGACGATGTCATGGCCGTCGCCAAGTCCGCCATGCAGGCCGAGGCTGCGGCCCGCGGCGGCAAGCGGTGCAGCGGTGGGCAGTGCGGCGGTGGGCGGTGCGGAGGCAAGCGGTGCGGCGGCGGGATCGCTGCCCCGGGTGCCCCCGGCCGCGGTGTCCGGCGCGCCGAGGCTGATCGCCCCGGCGCCCGGCACGATGATCGCGTCGAAGCCGTCGCCGCCGTCGATGTCGGCCGTGCCCGAGAGCGCGATGCGAAAGCGCGCGGCGGCCTCGGTCGCGCGCAGGTCCGCGAGACGCGCGAGCGCCGTCTGCAGATCGGCACCCTGCACGCTGCGGCCAAGCACGCTCTGGACCACGGGCGCCCCGCCGGCCGGGACGCCCCCTGCCTCACCCGGTGCCTCGCCGGCCGCGACCGGTGCCGGGTCGGGCGCCGGGTCGGGCGCGGGCGCCGAAGGGTCCGCGATCGCGGCCCCGCCGACGCCATTGCCGACGCCTTTGGTGGCCCCATCGGTTCCGCCCTCGGCGCCCGGTCCCGGCGCGGCAGGCGCGGCATCGTCCCGGCGTGCGGGGACGGCGGCGACCGCGGCCGGGTCGCCGCCCTCCGCCGCTGTTTCGGGCCCGGAAGCCGGGTCGGAAGCGGGATCGGAAGCGCCTGCCGAAGCGGGACCGTTCGAGATCGCCACCGCCGGGCCCGGCGATCCGGGGTCGCCCGCCGCCAGCAGCGTCGTGCGCCCCGCCGCCAGCCGGTTCAGCGCGCCCTGGTATTCCGCCGCCCGCGCCCGCAGCCGCGCGACCTCGCGCGCCGCGGCCTCGGACCCGGTGCTCGATCCGCTTTCGGCCGCGCGGATCACGGTTTCGGCGCGCCCGGTGCCGGGGGTGGCCGCCAGCCTGCGGTCGCGCGTCAGTTCCAGCAGTTCGACCAGCGCGCTGCCCGGCGCGCCCGAGCCCGCCGCGCCACCGACCACCACGCCCGCGCGCGTCACCCCGCCGCCGGCGGAGGCCTGAAGTAGACTGATGCCGAAGCCCGCCATCCCGGATCTCCTGTCCGCGTGCCAGAGATGCGTTCGTCCGTCGTGCCTTCCGCCCCAGACTGCGCCCGAGCCCTTGTCAAAACCTTACCGCCGCCGCGCCGGCGCCCCCTTGCCCGCCCCCCGTCCGCCGCGATACCGTCGCCGCGACCCAAACCACGGACCCAAAATGCTTATCGGCATCCTCCAGACCGGCCAGCTGCCCGAAACGCTGCGCCCGTCGCTTGGCGACTATCCGCAGATGTTCGCCGCGCTTCTCGCCCACCAGGACCTCGAGTTCCGCACCTTCCACGTCGAGGCGATGGACTTCCCCGCCGACGTGCACGACTGCGAGGGCTGGATCATCACCGGCTCGCGCCATGGCGCCTACGAGGACCACCCGTTCATCCCCCCGCTCGAGGCCTTCATCCGCCGGGCCTTCGAGGCCGGGGTGCCGATGGTCGGGATCTGCTTCGGCCACCAGATCATCGCCCAGGCGCTGGGGGGGCGGGTCGAGAAGTTCGACGGCGGCTGGACCGTGGGCACCCAGGGCTATGACTTCGAGGGCGAGCGGCTGGTGCTGAACGCCTGGCACCAGGACCAGGTGGTGACCCTGCCGCCGGGGGCCGAGATCATCGCCCGCGGCGAGACCTGCGCCATCGCCGGCCTGCGCTGGGGCGACCGGGCGCTGACGGTGCAGGCCCATCCCGAATTCGGCGACGCGGTCGTCGAGGGGCTGATGGAGGCGCGGGCCCGCGGCGTGGTGCCCGATGCGCTGCTGGAACGCGCCGAGGGGCTGGTCGGCAGCCCCAAGGACAACGACGTGCTGGCCCGCAAGATCGGCGCCTTCTTCCGGAGGGACCGGGCATGACCGACTGGACCGACCAGATCCCCGAGGCCGCGAAAAGCTACATTGCCGGCCGCCGCCTGGACGAGGTGGAGTGCATCGTCGGCGACATCGCCGGGGTCGCGCGCGGCAAGGCGATGCCCGCGTCGAAATTCGCCCGCCAGACCAGTTTCTTCCTGCCGAACTCGATCTTCCTGCAGACGATCACCGGCGAATGGGCCGACAACCCCTCGGGCGCCTTCACCGAACCCGACATGATCCTGACGCCCGACTTCACCACCGCCACCGCCGCGCCCTGGACCGCGGACGTGACGCTGCAGGTGATCCACGACGTCAAGGACCAGTCGGGCAACCCGGTCGGCGCGGCGCCGCGCAACGTGCTGCGCCGGGTGTTGGGGCTGTACGAGGCGCAGGGCTGGTCGCCGGTCGTGGCGCCCGAGATGGAATTCTTCCTGGTCGCCCGCAACACCGACCCGAACATGCCGATCGAGCCGCCGATGGGCCGCACCGGCCGCCGCGCCGCCGCCAAGCAGGCCTATTCGATGTCGGCCGTCGACGAATACGGCAAGGTCATCGACGACATCTACGACTTCGCCGAGCTTCAGGGCTTCGAGATCGACGGCATCCTGCAGGAGGGCGGCGCGGGCCAGGTCGAGATCAACCTCAACCACGGCGAGGCGGTGCATCTGGGCGACCAGATCTTCTTCTTCAAGCGCCTGATCCGCGAGGCCGCGCTGCGCCACGACTGCTTCGCCACCTTCATGGCGAAACCGATCGAGGGCGAGCCCGGCTCGGCCATGCACATCCACCACTCGGTGATCGATGCCGCGACCGGGGCCAACATCTTCTCGGGCCCGAAGGGCGCCGAGACGGAAAGCTTCCTGCATTTCATCGCCGGGATGCAGACCTACCTGCCCGCGGTGATCGCGCTGCTGGCGCCTTACGTGAACAGCTACCGCCGCTATGTCCCGGACTTCGCGGCGCCGATCAACCTGGAATGGGGGCGCGACAACCGCACCACGGGCCTGCGCGTTCCGATCTCGGACCCCGCCGCGCGGCGGCTCGAGAACCGGCTGGCGGGGATGGACTGCAACCCCTACCTCGCCTTCGCGGCCTCGCTCGCCTGCGGCTATCTGGGGCTGATGGAGAAGAAGCTGCCGCGCCCCGAATGCCTGGGCGACGCCTATATGGACGATGCGGAACTGCCGACGAACCTGGGCGACGCGCTGGACCTGTTTGCCGACTGCGGCCCGATCCGCGAGGTGCTGGGGATCGAGTTCTGCAACATCTACGAGGCGGTGAAGCGCAACGAGTACAAGGAATTCCTGCAGGTGATCAGCCCGTGGGAGCGCGAGCACCTGCTTCTGAACGTCTGATGGACCTGCTGCACGCCAACGACCGGCCGGGGGTCTATCCGCCGAGCTGGTACGCGGCGGTGACGCCGCCGCTCGCGCCCTTCCCGCGGCTCGAGGGCGCGCACCGGGCGGATGTCGCGGTGCTGGGCGGCGGCTACACCGGGCTGTCGGCGGCGCTGCACCTGGCCGAACGCGGGCTGTCGGTGGTGCTGCTCGAGGCGCACCGGCTGGGCTTCGGCGCCTCGGGGCGCAACGGCGGGCAGCTCGGCTCGGGCCAGCGGCTGGAGCAGGGCGATCTCGAGACGGCGGTGGGCCGCGACGACGCCCGCCGGCTGTGGGACCTGTCGCAGGAGGCGAAGGCCCTGGTGCTTGGGCTGATCGACCGGCACGGCATCGACGCGGGCTTCCGCCCCGGCATCGTCCATGCCTGCCGGACCGAGGCCGAGGTCCGCCACGCGCATGGCTATGCCGAGACGCTGGCGCGCGACTACGGCTACGACGCGGTCGCGCCGCTGGACCGCGACGCGCTGCGGGCGATCCTGCCCTCGAAGGTCTATGTCGGCGGCGACATCGACCGCGGCGCGGGCCATCTCAATCCGCTGGCCTATGCGCTGGGGCTGGGGCGCGCGGCGGCGGCGGCCGGGGTGCGGATCTTCGAGACGAGCCAGGTCACCGCGATCGAGACCGGCGGCGCGCGGCCGCGGCTGGTGACGGCGGCGGGCCATGTCGAGGCCGACCACCTGGTGCTTGGCGCGAACGGCTACCTGGGCGGGCTTGCGCCGCAGGTGGCGGCCCGGGTGATGCCGATCAACAACTTCATCGTCGCGACCGAGCCCCTGGGCGCGCGCACGGCCGAGGTGCTGCGCGAGGACGTGGCGGTCGCGGACACCAAGTTCGTGGTCAACTACTGGCGGCTGTCGGCGGACGGGCGGCTGCTGTTCGGCGGCGGCGAAAGCTATGGCTACCGCTTCCCCGACATCGTGAAGACGGTCCGCAAGCCGATGCTCGAGGTCTATCCGGGGCTGGCGGACGTGCGCATCGACCATGCCTGGGGCGGCACGCTCGCGATCACCATGACCCGCAACCCGGCCTTCCTGCGGCTGTCGCCGCGGGTGCTGTCGGCCTCGGGCTTCTCGGGACACGGGGTGGCGATGGCGACGCTGGCGGGGCGGCTGATGGCCGAGGCGGTCGCGGGCGAGGCCGCGCGCTTCGAGCTGATGGGCCGGCTGGCCACGCCGCGCTTCCCCGGCGGGCCGGCGCTGCGCACGCCGCTCCTGGCGCTCGCCATGTCCTGGTACGCGCTGCGCGACCGGTTGGGCTTCTGAAACAGGGCGGGGGGAGGCGCGGCCTCCCCCGCCGCCGATCGGTCCTCGGACCGATGGCGGACCGATCGGCGGCCCCCCTGCGCCCGGAGGGCTTGCCCGACGTCAGCGCCGGGGGCAGATGTTGAAAGCCGCGTCGCGCCCAGATAGCTTTGGATCACAAGGCCCGATGGCCGCCACTTCCGCTCACCGAAGGATGCCGATCATGCGCGACGATGCCCCGAACAGCTGGGAAACGCGGGCCGACGACTATTCGCTCTACGGCTTCACCGACCTGCCCACGATCCACGACCGCGGCGCGGTGGTGCTGACCCACGGCGAAGGGCCCTATGTCGTAGACGTCCACGGCAAGCGCTATTTCGACGCGAATTCGGGCCTGTGGAACATGATCGCGGGCTTCGACCACAAGGGCCTGGCCGAAGCCGCCAAGGCCCAGTACGACCGCTTCCCCGGCTATCACGCCTTCTTCGGGCGGATGTCCGACCAGACCGTGATGCTGTCCGAAAAGCTTGTCGAGGTCTCGCCCTTCGACACCGGCAAGGTGTTCTACACCAACTCGGGCTCCGAGGCGAACGACACCATGGTCAAGATCCTGTGGTTCCTGCACGCCGCCGAAGGCAAGCCGCAGAAGCGCAAGATCCTGACCCGCGTCAACGGCTACCACGGCGTGACCGCCGTCTCGGCCTCGATGACCGGCAAGCCCTACAACGCGGTCTTCGGCCTGCCGCTGCCCGGCTTCCTGCACCTGACCTGCCCGCACTACTGGCGCAACGGCAAGCCCGGCGAGACCGAGGCCGCCTTCACCGCCCGCATGGCGGCCGAGCTGGAGGCCACGATCATCAAGGAAGGCGCCGACACGATCGCGGGCTTCTTCGCCGAACCGGTGATGGGCGCGGGCGGGGTGATCCCGCCCTCGGCGGGCTATTTCCAGGCCATCGCCCCGATCCTGAAGAAATACGACATCCCGCTGGTCTCGGACGAGGTGATCTGCGGCTTCGGGCGCACCGGCAACACCTGGGGCTGCGAGACCTACGACTTCGTCCCCGACGCGATCATCTCGTCCAAGGTGCTGACGGCGGGCTATTTCCCGATGGGCGCGGTGATCCTTGGCGGCGACCTCGCCACCCGGGTGCAGGCGGCGTCCGAGGCGATCGAGGAATTCCCGCACGGCTTCACCGCCTCGGGTCACCCGGTCGGCTGCGCCATCGCGCTCAAGGCCATCGACCTGGTGATGAACGAGGGCCTCGGCCAGCGCGTGCGCGACCTGACGCCGCGGTTCGAGGCCGGCCTCGCCGAACTCGCCAAGAACCCCAACATCGGCGAGTGGCGCGGCAAGGGGCTGATGGGCGCGCTCGAGGCGGTGGCCGACAAGGCGACCAAGACCCCCTTCCCCGGCACGCTCTCGGTCTCCGAGCGCATCGCCAACAGCTGCACCGACCTCGGGCTGATCTGCCGCCCGCTCGGGCAGTCGATCGTGCTCTGCCCGCCGTTCATCACCACCGAGGCGCAGATGGACGAGATGTTCGAAAAGCTGGAGACCGCGCTGAAGAAGGTCTTCGCCGAGGTCGCCTGACCTGCCCGTCGCCTGACCCGCCCGTCGCCGGGGCCCCCGGGCCCCGGCACAGGTACCATTACAGGCCGCGCCCACGATGCCCACCGCGCCCGGCCCCCGCAGGGGACCTCGCCGCGCGGCCCGCCCCCCCAGCACGGCACCCACGCCCCCCCCGAGCAAGCCCGTCCCGGGCGCCTTGCCGGCAGACCGGCGGCCCGCCACGGCCCGCGCCACGCCCTCTGCCGACACGAAAACGCCGCCCCCCGAAGGACGCGGCGCCTGTCTCGACTTTGCTCAAATATCCCCGCCGGAGGCTCCCTCCCTCCTCGCGCGCGGGCGCTCAGAGCTTGGAGAGCTTCGACTGCAGCTCGGCCAGCTGCTTCTTGATCTGCGCAAGCTCTTCCTTCTCGGTCGCGGCCGAGGTCTCGGGCTCGGGCCCGGACGAGCCCGAGGGAAGCCCCCAGCCGCCCATCATCGTCTTCAGGAAGCTCTGCTGCTGGCGGGTCAGCGCGTCGAAGCCGGGCATCGCCGCCATCGGGTTCGGCATCGTCGACATGCCGGGCATGTTCTGCATGTTCGACAGCATCTTCTCCTGCCCCTCGCGCAGCATCTCGAAGGACATCGCCAGGAACTGGGGCACCACGCTCTGCGCCTGGGTGGTGTAGCTGCGCACCAGATCGGTCAGCACGTCGACCGGCAGCACGTTCTCGCCGCGGCTCTCGTGTTCGGCGATGATCTGCAGCAGGTACTGTCTGGTCAGGTCGTCGCCCGACTTCAGGTCGACGATCTGAACCTCGCGCCCCTCGCGGATGAAGCCCGAGATATCCTCGAGCGTCACGTAGTCGCTGGTCTCCGTATTGTAGAGACGGCGGCTCGCATAGCGCTTGATCAGCAGCGGTTTCTGGGCCTCGGCCACGGCATCCTCCCCCGGCGTGCAGGTGCACTGCGTGAAATTATCACTGTCCGGAAAAGATTAAGCCCGCTTGATGCTGCGACACAACAAAATTCGCCGCGCTTTTTTCTGCGCAGCGAAGCGGGTGGCCCGGGGTCGCCGCAGCGCGGCACCGCCAGAGAGGAAGTCCTGGAAAGACGGGGGCGGGTTTCACCCGCCCCCCAGACTCACGGACATCGGCAGGGAGGAGAGAACCAACGCCCGCGCCTTCGTCAGTCGTCGAGGACCCGTTGGCCGGGTCCGCCGGGGAGGAAGCGCCCCGGCGGCACCGGGCCGCAGGGGATCGGTCGGAGCCGGCCACGCGGGCCGGCAGCCACTCACTTGGCGGCGGTGGCGCTGGCCTTCTTGGCGGCCGAGGTCACGTCGGCGGTGGCCTTCTTCACGGCCGCGGTCGCGTCCTCCGAGAAGTCCTTGCCGGCGGCGAGCATCAGCTCGACCGTTTCCATCTGCACCTTCTTCGCCACTTCGGCGAAGGCCGCGAGGTTCTCGGCGGTCATCTCGGCCGCCGACGAGGCGAATTCGGTCATCGCCTTGCTGTATTCAGTGGGCTCGTCCTTGGCCGAGGTCAGCATGGACATCTTGGACAGGGTGTCCTTGGTCCATTTCGCCGAGATCTCGGTGGATTTCTCCGCAGCCTCAAGCGCGACCTTCGCCATCTTCTCGGCGAGCGCGGCCTGGGTCTTGAAGGCGCCCTGCATCGCGGTGGCATCCATCGGGAAGGCCGCCGCCATGTCCTGCATAACCTTGGTGAAATCCTGCGTCTTAGCCATTTTCACTTTCTCTCTCCTCGGAGGGTCTGGTCGTGACTGACAAACTGCTAATCGTCGCGCTGGGACCGGGGGTGTGCATTGCCGGTTCGTTCCAGCCGGGCAGCGCCTGCTGCCGTCCCCCCCGTTGAGAAGAAAGGTAGTTGCTGCACCGCAGCATTGCAATGGATTTCTGCCGCAATGCAGAGGAAATCTTCCGCAACTGCATTTTTTTCAGCAAAACCCTGCGGCAATCGTGCGCAGATGCACAGCCGGGCCGCAAGCGGCGCGTTATGCCCGATCGACGCAAAGACCGGCCCGGCGTCGGGCCGGTCGCGCGCCGCCAAGGTCAGGCCACGACGACCTCGGTCACGTAGGTTCCGGGCGCCGGCGCCAGAATCGGTCCGGCCGCGGCGGGATCGCGCGCGGGCACCATCGGGCCCGACCGCGCGGCCAGCCACCGGCCCCAGGCCGGCCACCAGCTGCCGCGGGTGAACTCGGCCGCGGCCTTCCAGTCCGCGGGGTCCCCCGCCACCGGCTCGTCCGAACTCCAGTACCCGTACTTGTCGCGCCCCGGCGGGTTCACGATCCCGGCGATATGGCCCGATTCCGACAGCAGGAAGCGCTTGTCCTTCGACCCGGCCTGCGCGATGCCGCCAAAGCTCGCCTGCCAGGCCGCGATGTGGTCTGTCTCGCAGGCGACGGCGAACAGCGGCACCGTCAGGTCGCCCAGGGTGATGGTCTCGCCCGCCAGCGGATAGCCCTCCTCGGCCAGCCGGTTCTGCTGGCACAGCATCCGCAGGTAGTCGACCGCCATCTTCGCCGGCAGGTTGGTGCCGTCGCCGTTCCAGTACAGCAGGTCGAAGGCCGGGGGCTTCTCGCCCATCAGGTAGCTCTTGATCGCCGGCTGCCAGATCAGCTCGTTCGAGCGCAGGAACGAGAAGGTCCGCGTCATGAAATAGCGCGACAGATAGCCGTCGCGCTCGCACTGCTTCTCGATCCCGTCGACGAAATCGTCGTCGAGGAAGGGCACGAACTCGCCCTGGTCCGAGAAGTCGGTGAGCGTGGTGAAGAAGGTCGCGGACGCGACCGAGCGGTCGCGGCGCTTCTTCATCAGCCCCAGCGTCAGCGCCAGCGTCGTGCCGGCGATGCAATAGCCGATCACGTTGACCTTGGGCTCGCCGGTGATGCGCTTCACCGCCTCGATCGCCTCGAGATATCCCTCGGTCACATAGTCCTCGAGCCCGGTCTCGGCATAGCTCGCATCCGGGTTGCGCCAGCTGACCACGAACAGGGTGAAGCCCTGCTCGACCACCCATTTCACGAAGCTCTTCTTCACCCCCAGGTCGAGGATGTAGAACTTGTTGATCCAGGGCGGGAACATGATCAGCGGCGTGCGGTGCACCTTGTCGGTCGCGGGCGCGTACTGGATCAGCTCGAACAGCCGGTTGCGGTGGACCACCGCGCCGGGCGTGGTGCCGATGTTGCCGCCGACCGAGAAGGCCGAGGGGTCCGACAGCGTCACCAGAAGGTCGCCGTGGTTGGCCTCGATGTCGCGCACGAGGTTCTCCATCCCCTGCACGAGGCTTTCGCCGTTGGTGGCGATCGCGCGCTCGAGCACGTCGGGATTGGTCGCAAGGAAGTTCGTCGGCGCCATCATGTCGACGATCTGCCGGGTGAAGAACTCGGCCCGCTTGCGGTCCTTGCCCGACAGCCCGTCCAGCGCCTCGACCGCCTTGGTCATCGCCTCGGACGAGATCATGTATTGCTGCTTGACCCAGTTGAACCAGGGGTGGCTGTCCCACAGCGGGTTGGCAAAGCGCTTGTCGGCGGGGCCGCGGTCCTCGGGCGGCGAGAAGCGGCCCGAGATCAGCTGGTGCTGCGCCTCGGCATAGTGCTTGAGCGCCTTGCCCCAATAGCCGACCTGTCCCTCGATGATCCGGCCGGGGTGGCCCATCGCCTCGGTCATCCAGGCGGCCGCGGTCTTGTAGTAGAGATCGCCCCCCGGCCCTTCCAGCGCCGGGTTGACCGGGCGCTTGTGCGACATCGCCTTCTGCAGGCGCTCGCCCAGGCCCTCGAGCCGGGCGATGTTCTCCTCCAGAAGCCGCAGCTCGGGCGACTTGTCGCGCCCGCCGGCATCCCCGCCGTCCCTGCCAGTGTCATTCGCCTTGCCGCCTGCCGTGCCGGTTGTCATGGAAAGGCATCCCCCCTATCCTTCAAAAAGAACTTAGCGCCGCTTGCCGGGGGGGAAAAGCGGGGAGTTTGCCGGATCTTTTGCTGCGCTGCGGTACGAAAGCAGCGTAGCCTGTCCGACAAGGGAAGCGTATATCGACACGGCCGGCGTCCGGGCTGAACACCGCGGACGCGCCCCCGGCTTGCAGGAGATGCCATGAAGTTCATGTACACCTACGACATGATGGAATCCGCGCGCAACACCAACGAATGGCTGGGGGCGACCGCGCGGGCCTTCGCCTCCTACCCGGCCTGGGGCCTTTCGCCCGCGCCCTGGTTCAACGTCATGGCCGCCTGGGGCGACGTGACCGAGCGCAGCTTCTCGCGCATGATCGTCAAGCCCGACTGGGGCATCCCCTCGGTCGTGGGCGAGGACGGGCGCGACCACCCGATCGCCATCGACACCGTCGTCGACAAGCCCTTCGGCAGCCTGATCCACTTCCGCGCCGTCGGCCGCAGCCAGCGCCCGCGCAAGGTGCTGCTGGTCGCGCCGATGTCGGGCCATTACGCCACGCTGCTGCGCTCGACCGTGGTGTCGCTGCTGGCCGAGGCCGAGGTCTACATCACCGACTGGCACAATGCCCGCGACATCCCCGTCTCGGCCGGGAAGTTCGACATCGAGGACTACACGATGTACCTCGTCGACTTCATGAAGGCGCTGGGGCCGGACACCAACGTCATCGCCGTCTGCCAGCCCGCGCCGCTGACCCTCGCCGCCGTCGCCTATCTGGCCGAGCAGGACCCCGCCGCGCAGCCGCGCACCATGACCCTGATCGGCGGCCCGATCGACCCGGCCGCGAAAGAGACCGAGGTCACCGACTTCGGCCGCCGCATCACCATGGGCCAGCTCGAACAGTCGATGGTCCAGCGCGTCGGCTTCAAGTACCGCGGCGCCGGCCGGCTGGTCTATCCGGGGCTGCTGCAGCTGCAAAGCTTCATCTCCATGAACATGGAGACCCATGCCAAGGCCTTCTTCGACCAGGTCATCGCCTCGTCCAAGGGCGAGGCTTCGGATGCCGACCGCCACAACAAGTTCTACGACGAATACCTCGCCGTGATGGACATGCCGGCCGAATTCTACCTCTCGACGGTCGAGCGGGTGTTCAAGCGCCGCGTGATCGCGCGCAACGTCTTCACCATCGGCCACAAGCAGATCGACATCGGCAAGATCACCGATGTCGCGGTGATGATCGTCGAGGGCGAGAACGACGACATCTCGGCCCCCGGCCAGTGCCTCGCCGCGCTCGATCTCTGCACCGGGCTGCCCGACAGCAAGAAGGACAGCCACCTCGAGCCGGGCGCCGGGCATTACGGCATCTTCGCCGGCAAGTCCTGGCGCAACAACATCCGGCCGCTGGTGCTCGACTTCATCGACCGCAACTCGGGCGCCTCGCGCCCGACGCGGCGCGGCAAGCCCGCGATCCGCGCCGTCTGACGGCCGGCCCGCGCCCGGGGGCGCGGCGGCGGCCCTTCGCCCCGCCCCGCCGGACGTCCCGGGCGCGGCGCGCGCCGCGCCGCCGCGGCGCCCGCGGCGCGCCGGTCAGCGCCAGAGCGGGTTCGACCAGGCGCGCCGCCCGTCGGCATCCACCACCGTGACCCGCAGCCAGGGGCTGGCGGCAAGCCGGCCGATCGGCAGCCGCCAGGCGGTGCCGCCCTCGGCGCGCAGGCTTTCGGTCGCCACGCCCTGCCCTGCAAGGATCACCACCGCGGCGGGCGAACTCTCCAGCACGACCGCCCCGTCCTCGATCGCCAGCGCCCGGATCTCGGGGCCCTGGCTCGCGTAGAACGCGCCCTGCCGCAGCGCCGCCAGGATCGCCTCGGGCGTGGCCTCGGGCGCCTTGACCATCACCCAGCCGCCGAAATGGTCGGGCGTGTGGAAATGCGCGTCGTCGGTCGCGACCAGCGTGACGCGGCGGCCCGCGTTCAGCAGCGCCTCGGCGCAGACGAAGCCCTCGCCGCGGTCGCAGTCGACGGCGCAGCCGTGGTTGTAGACCTCGACCGCATGCGCCGCCGTCACCGCCGCGGCATCGGCCTCGGACAGGCCCGACCAGTGCGGATGCGCGATCGCGACGAAGGCGCCGGCGGCACGGGCGCGCGCGGCCAGGGCGGCCGCGCTCTCCTGCCCGGGGACCGGCTGGAAGTCCGGCGACAGCGAGGGCGCGAAATCGGCCGGAAGCCCGACCGCCAGCAGGTGCCAAAGCTCGCCGTTCGCCATCGCGCCCGAATGCAGCTCGGCCCCGAGAAGCGTGGTGAAGCCGTTGCCGCGCTGCCCCGCGGTGTCGGTGACCGGATAGCCGAAGCGGCCGACGAAATGGTCGGTCAAAGCGATGAAGTCATAGCCTGCGGCGGCATAGCGGGCGCAGACCTCGGCCGGCGGCAGCGCACCGTCGGACCGGTCGGAATGGCAGTGCAGGTTGCCGCGCAGCCAGAGGCCGGGGGCGGTGAACGGATCCATGGGACACTCCCAGTTACGATGGCGGGGTCACGGTGGGGGGGGGCCGCCTGCCCCGCCGCCGACCGGTTCTCGGACCGGTGACGACCCGAACGGCCGCCCCCGGGGATGGTCGGGCCACGGCGACGGGGTCAGGCGACGCGCCGGCCCGCCACCCAGGTCTCGCGCATCACCGGCGTGCCCTCGATCCGGGCGAAGCGGATCAGGTCGGCGCGCAGGCCGGGCGCGATGCGACCGCGATCGGCCAGGCCCGTCGCCGCGGCGGGGGCCGCGGTCACCGTGGCCAGCCCGCGCGGCAGGTCGTCCCACAGGTCGCCCAGCAGCACCGCCGCCGACAAGAGCGCCGCCGGCACGTAGTCCGACGAGACGACATCCAGCAGCCCCGCCTCGGCCAGGTCGCGCGCGGCGACGTTGCCGCTGTGCGACCCGCCCCGGATCAGGTTCGGCGCCCCCATCATCACCGCGATGCCCGCGGCGCGGCAGGCCGCGGCCGCCTCGAGCGTGGTGGGGAATTCCGCCAGCCGGATGCCGTAGGCGGCCGAGGTCGCGACATGGCCCGCGGTGGTGTCGTCATGGCTGGCCAGCGTCGCGCCAAGCGCGCGCGCGCAGTCGACCGCCGCGGCCTCGTGCAGCGCGCCGTAGGTGTCGCGCAGCGACCGCAGGCGGGTGACGTGGTCGGCGAACTCGGCCTCGGACAGGCCGCGCTTGCCGCGCACGTACTGCTCCAGCTTGGCGATGTCGCGGAACTGGCGCTGGCCGGGGGTGTGGTCCATCAGGCTGACGATGCCGACCTGGTCGTCGGCGCCGAACTCGGCCAGCTCGGCCGCGAGCGTCTCGGAACAGACCTCGGCGCGCAGGTGCAGCCGGTGGGTGATGCGCAGCGCGCCGCGCGCGCGGATCGCGGCCAGTTCCGAGGCAAGGCCGCGGGCGTATTTCGCGTAGCCGCCGGCCTTGTCGGGGATCGAGCCCACGCGCATCGCGTCGAAGACCGTCGTGATGCCGCAGCCCGCCAGCTCGGCGTCATGGGCGACGATGGCGGCGGCATGGGGCCAGTCGACGCCCGGGCGGGGCTGGATGTGGCGTTCCAGGTTGTCGGTGTGCAGCTCGATCAACCCGGGGGCGAGAAAGTCGCCGCCGCAGTCCAAGGCGCCTTCGGGAATCGCGCCGCCCTCGAAGATGTCGGCGATCCGCCCGTCGCGCAGGCACAGCCCCCCCGAAACCGTGTCTTCCGGCAGCACGAGGCGGGCATTTGCGAGAATGGTCTCAGTCATGGGCTGGTCCTTGGGGGATGGCCGCGCCACTGTCGGGAGCGGGAGAAGGAGAGACTGCGGACGATGCCGGCGTCCGGGGAGAAAGGCCGGCCTCATGGGATTTCGCGTCACATCCGTGTGACACGGGCCCGCTATCGAGCGCGAGATGAACGACTTCCGAAGATATGCCGTGTACTGGGCCCCGCCGGCGGGTGACCTGGCCGATTTCACCGCCCGCTGGCTGGGCTGGGATGCCGCCGCCGGGCGCGAACGCGCCCATCCCGCGCTGCCGGGCCTGCCGCAGCCGGTGGCCGAGCTGACCGACACGCCGCGCAAATACGGCTTCCACGGCACGCTGAAGCCGCCGTTCCGTCTGGTCGACGGCGCCGATCCGGCGCGGCTGTGCGCCGCGGTCGAGCGGCTGGCCGCGGGCCTCGCGCCGGTGCGGCTGCAGGGGCTGCGCCTCGCGCGGCTCGGCCGGTTCCTGGCGCTGGTGCCCGAGGGCGACACCGCGGGGCTGGCGGCGCTGGCCGCGACGCTGGTGCGCGAACTCGACCCCTGGCGCGCGCCCCTGACGACCGAGGACATCCTGCGCCGCCACGCCGCCCGGCTGAACCCGGGGCAGAAGGCGCTGCTGGACCGCTGGGGCTATCCCTACGTGATGGACGAGTTCCGCTTTCACCTGACCCTCACCGGCGCGCTGGCCGACGAGGCCGAGGCCGAGGCGGTGGCCGTGGCACTCGAGCCCGAGATCGCGCCCTACCTGCCGCGCCCGCTCGAGATCGAGGACATCTGCCTGTTCGGCGAGGCCGAGGACGGCCGCTTCCACATCCTGCATCGCTACCCCCTCTGCCCGGCGGGCTGAGGCGCGATCGCGTCCAGCGCCGCGGCGACGGCCGCGTCCAGCGCGCCGCCGTTGTCGATGGGGCTGACCGGCAGGCCCTCGGGCATCGGGTAGCCGCCCGCGCGCGCAAGCCGGGCCGCGATCTGCGCGCGGCTCTCGCGGCCGCGCGCGGCCAGGCGCTCGGCCAGCACGGCGGGCGGCGCCGTCACCAGCAGCACCCGCAGCCCCGGGAACACCCGCGCCGCCTCGGCCAGCATCGCGCGCGAGCCGTTGAACAGCACCGGCTCCGCGCCGGGCGGCAGGCGCGGGATGCCATAGCTCAGCCCATGCGCCTGCCAGTCGAGCGCGAAGGCCCCAGCGGCGCGGCGGCGCGCGAATTCGGCCGCGTCCACCCCCTCGAACGGCTCGCCGCCCGCGGCCTCGGGGCGGGTGATGACCCGGCGCAGCACCCGCAGCCCGGGCCGCGCCGCGACCAGCGCCGCCAGCAGCGTGTCCTTGCCCGCCCCCGAGGGGCCGACCACGGCGAAGACGGGCGGCATCGTGGGGGGCGTCGCGGGGGGTATTCTGGGGGGCATCCTGGGGGGCACGCTCATTGCACCCGCGGCGCGAAGCCGGTGACGTCGACCAGCCGGTCGCAGACGCGCGCGCGCGCGACCTCGTCGTGGAAGATCCCCAGGATCGCGCAGCCGCGGGCCTTGGCCTCGTCGATCAGCGCCAGCACCACCTCGCGGTTGGCCGCGTCGAGACTTGCCGTCGGCTCGTCCAGCAGCAGCGCCGGGACCGGCCGCACGAAGCCGCGCGCGATGTTCACCCGCTGCTGCTCGCCGCCCGAGAAGGTGGTGGGCGACAGGCCCCAGAGCCGCTCGGGGATGTTGAGCCGCGCCAGCAGCGCCGCCGCCGCCGCGCGCGCCGCCGCGTCATCCGCCCCCGCCGCCATCAGCGGCTCGGCCACCACGTCCAGCACCGGCACCCGCGGCACCACGCGCAGGAACTGGCTGACATAGCCCAACCGCTCGCGGCGCAGCGCCAGGACCGTGCGCGGGGCCGCGCCCACCAGCTCGGTGCCGCAGACCCGGATCGAGCCGCAGGCCGCCAGGTAGTTGCCCCAGACCATCCGCATCAGCGTCGACTTGCCCGCGCCCGAGGCGCCCACCAACCCCACGCATTCGCCGGCCGCGACCGACAGCGTCGCGCCCGCCATCACCGGGATCTCCGTCGCCGGCCCCGCGCCGGTCTGGTCGTGCAGGGTGAAGGTCTTGCCCACCCCCGAAAGCGCGATCGCGGCCTCGGTCATCGTGTCACTCTCTTTCTTTCCCCGGCCCTCACAGCCAGTGCTTCAGCTTGAAGAAGATCCATGTCGCCCCGACCGACCCCGCCATCAGCGCCAGCGCGAAGGGATAGCCCCAGGGCTGCGACAGCTCGGGCATGTTGGCGAAGTTCATGCCGTAGACCGAGGCGATCAGCGTCGGCGGCAGGAACAGCGCCGCCACCACCGACAGGATCCTGACCGTGGCGTTCTGCTCGAGGTTGATCATGCCCAGCGTCGCGTCGGTGGCAAAGCTCACCCGCCCGGCCAGGAAATCGGCATGCACCGCCAGCGCCTGGATGTCGCGCATCTCGGCCTTCACCAGGCCGCGCACCTCCATCCCCTGCGCATGGTCGAGCGCGCCGAAGAAGCTCAGCGCCCGCTCGAGCGTCAGCAGCGCCAACCGCACCCGCCCCACCGTCTCGCCCAGCCGCGCGATGTCGGCGAGCGCCTTCTGCAGCTGCTTGGCGCGCCCGCCCTCGTTGCCAAGGACCGTGACCGACACCGCGTCGAGACCCCGCCCCACCCCCTCGAGGATGTCCGCCGCCCGGCTCACGCATTCCTCGACCAGCCCCATGAACACCCGGTGCGGCGAGCCGCAGCCCGCGCTCGTGCGCCCGGCGCGCTCGGGGAAGGTCTCGAAGGGCCGCGGCGCGTGGTGGCGCACGGTGATCAGCCGCTGGCCGTCGAGGATGAAGGTCACCGGCCCCGAGGTCTGGCGCTTCTCGAGGTCGGCCCCGGTCAGCACCACGGTCAGGTAGTCGACCCCCTCCTCGCGATAGAGCCGGTTCGAGATCTCGATCTCCTCCATGTCCGCCAGCGTCGGCACCTCGACCCCCAGCGCCCCGACCGCGGCCAGCTGCTCGCGCTGCGGGCGGTAGAGGTCGATCCACAGCGCCTCGGCAAGCGGCGCGCCCTGCGGCTGGGGGGCAAGGCCCTTGGGGCCCCGGACATAGGCATAAAGCATCGGATCAGACCTGCAGCTGGGAAGAGACCAGAAGCTGCGTATAGCCATGCTGCGGATCGTCAAGCACCTGGTCGGTCAAACCGGTCTCGACGACGCGCCCGCCCTTCATCACCATCAGCCGGTCGGCCAGCAGCCGCACCACCGCCAGGTCGTGCGTGACCACGATCGCCGACAGCCCCAGCCGCCGCACGAGGCCCCGGATCAGGTCCAGAAGCCGCGCCTGGACCGAGACGTCGAGCCCGCCCGTCGGCTCGTCCATGAACACCAGCCGCGGCCCGGTCACCAGGTTGCGCGCGATCTGCAGCCGCTGCTGCATCCCGCCCGAGAAGGCCGAGGGCCGGTCGTCCACCCGCTCCGCCGCGATCTCGACCCGGCCCAGCCAGTCGACCGCCTCGGCCCGGATCGCGCCGTAGTGGCGCGCGCCCACCGCCATCAGCCGCTCGCCGACATTGCCGCCGGCCGAGACGCCCATGCGCAGCCCGTCGCGGGCGTTCTGGTGCACGAAGGCCCAGTCGGTGCGCGCCAGCATCCGCCGCGCCGGCTCGGACAGGGTGACGGTGTCGACGGGCCCGGCGTCGCGGGTGTCGAAGATCACCCGCCCCGCATCGGGCGCCATGTGCCCGGCCAGGCACGACAGCAGCGTCGACTTGCCCGACCCGCTCTCGCCCACGATCCCCATCACCTCGCCGGGCCAGAGATCGAAGCTCACCCCGGTGCAGCCGATGCGCGCGCCATAGCGCTTCTCGATCCCCTCGACCCGCAGCAGCGGCCCCGTTCCCGTTCCCGTGCTCATCGCCCGCCCTCCATCCGCCGCCCGCCGATCCCGACGGCGCCGCGCCCCCCGGTCGAGCCTGTCCAAAGATCCACGTCGACCGCCCCCCGCGCCGCCCCCGCCCCAGCCCCGGCCCCGGCAGGCGCGCCGCCCCCCCGTTTCGCCTTGGCAAAAATATCCAAGGCGACCGCCCCCCGCCCGCCCGCCGCCCGGGCAGGCGCGCCGCGCCCCCCGTTCGACTTTGTCCAAATATCCACGGCGACCGCCCCACGCCCGACCGCCGCCCGGGCAGGCAGAGATCCCGCCCCGGCCCGTGCCAACGCCGGGCTCATGCCGCCCCCTCCGCCCGCGCCGCCATCGGGCCCAGGTGCCCCGCCGCGCGCCGCCGTGCGCAGAAGTCGGTGTCGGAACAGACGAACATCCGCCCGCCCGCATCGTCGGTGATCACCTCGTCGAGATAGCTCTCGCCCGCGCCGCACAGGTCGCAGTCGTGATCGGCCTTCGAGGCCACGAAGGGATGGTCCTCGAAATCCAGGCTCACCACTTCGGTCCAGGGCGGCAGCGCATAGATCCGCTGCTCGCGCCCGGCGCCGAACAGCTGGATCGCGGCATTGCGCGACAGCTTGGGGTTGTCGAACTTCGGGATCGGCGAGGGGTCCATCACATAGCGCCCCTCGACCTTCACCGGATAGGCATAGGCGGTCGAGATCTCGCCATGGCGGGCGATGTCCTCGTAGAGCTTGACGTGCATCAGACCGTAGTCCTCCAGCTCGTGCATCTTGCGCGTCTCGGTCTCGCGCGGCTCGAGGAAGCGCAACGGCTCGGGGATCGGCACCTGGTAGACCAGGATCTGGCCCGCGGCCAGCGGCGCCTCGGGGATGCGGTGGCGGGTCTGGATCAGGCTCGCGGCGGCGGTGTCCTCGGTCACCGCCACCCCGGCGGTGCGCTGGAAGAACTTGCGGATCGACACCGCGTTGGTGGTGTCGTCGGCGCCCTGGTCGATCACCTTCAGCCGGTCCTCGGGCACGAGGCAGGCGGCGGTCACCTGCACGCCGCCGGTGCCCCAGCCATAGGGCATCGGCATCTCGCGGCTGGCGAAGGGCACCTGATAGCCGGGGATCGCCAGCGCCTTCAGCAGCGCCCGGCGGATCATCCGCTTCGTCTCCTCGTCGAGATAGGCGAAGGTATAGGGCGCGCCCGCGGCCGGCGCCTCGGGGGCCAGGTCCCTCACAGCAGCCCCCGCGCGACCAGATCGGCCTCGAGCGCCTCGGGCGTGGTGAAGTGGTGCGCCGCCATCCCGGCGGCGCGGGCGCCCGCGACATTCGCCGCGCTGTCGTCGACGAACAGGCACCGCTCGGGTGCGACGCCGGCGCGGGTGCACAGGATGGCGAAGATCCGGGCGTCGGGCTTGATCACCCGTTCCTGCCCCGAGACGACGACGGTGCCGAAGCACCGGGCCAGCCGCGGATGGGTCTCGACCCCCACCGGCCAGGTCTCGGCCGACCAGTTGGTGATGCCGTGGATCGCGTGGCCGCGCGCGCGCAGCCGCTCCATCAGCGCCCAGGTGCCCTCGATCGGCCGGGCGATGGTGCGGGCGTACAGCGCCGGGTACTCGGCCAGCAGCGCGGCGTCGTCGGGGTCGTCGATCCCTGCCGAGACCTCGGCGAAGGTCTCGCCCGCGTCGCCGCGCAGGTTGCGGGCGGCGAAGTCGATGCGGTCGAAGAAGGCCTGCACCGCCGCGCGCGATCCCAGCCGCTCTTCATAGGCGGCGATCGCGTCCCAGTGCACCAGCACGTTGCCGATGTCGAAGACGATGGTGTCGATCGGGGTCTGGTCGGTCATTCGGCGGCATCCTTCCTGTTGGCCATCGCGGCCTCGGCCCGCATCCGGCGCACCAGCTCCATCTCGGACTGGAAATCGACGTAGTGCGGCAACTTGATGTGTTCGAGAAAACCCGTGGCCTGGATCGAGTCGCAATGCATCAGCACGAATTCCTCGTCCTGGGCGGGCGCGCCGACGAAGTCCTCGCCAAGCTCGTTCCAGCGCAGGGCGCGGTCGACGAGCGCCATCGAGATCGCCTTCCTCTCGGTCTGCGCGAAGGTCAGGCCGTAACCCCTTGTGAATTGGGCCGGTTCCGACTTCGATCCCTTGAACTGGTTCACGGTCTCGCATTCCGTCAGCTCGACCTCGCCGATCTCGACCGCGAAGCCGAGTTCGGGGATTTCCATTTCCACGGAACAGGTTCCGATGCGCAGCTCGCCCACGAAGGCATGTCCGCGCGCATATCCGCGCTGCGTGGAATAGGCCAATCCCAGCACGAAGCCCTCGTCGCCGCGCGTCAGCGCCTGCAGGCGCAGCGCGCGGTCCGCCGGCAGTTCCATCGGCTCGCGCGTCAGGTCGCGCGGCGCGGCCGCGCTCGGCGGCTCGCGCTCGATCAGCCCCTCGTCGTCGAGGAAGGACAGGATGTGCGGGACGGCGGCCGGCGCGGTCTCGGCGCGGGCGGCGGCGGGCGGCGGCGGCGCGCCCTCGGCCGCAAGCGCGAAGTCCAGAAGCCGGTGGGTATAGTCGAAGGTCGGGCCCAGCACCTGCCCGCCCGGCGCGTCCTTGAACGTGGCCGAGATCCGGCGGCTGCAGGCCATGGCGCCGGTCTCGACCGGGCGCGAGGCGCCGAAGCGCGGCAGCGTGGTGCGATAGGCGCGGATCAGGAACACCGCCTCGATCAGGTCGCCGCGCGCCTGCTTGATCGCCAGCGCCGCAAGCCCGCGGTCGTACAGCGACCCCTCGGCCATCACCCGGTTCACGGCGAGCGTCATCTGCGCCTCGATCTGCGCGACCGACAGCTCGGGCAGCGCGGGATCGCCGCGACGCTCTTCGGCCAGCCAGGCATGGGCGTTGTCGATGGCGCGCTCGCCACCCTTGACGGCGACATACATCAGCCGGCCTCCACCTTGGTCGTGCGCGGCAGCGCCGCAAGGCGGCGGCCGGCGGTGAACAGGAAATCCAGCCCCAGCGGGAACCGCGCCGCATTCGCGCGGAAGGCCGCGACCTCGGGCAGCGACAGCCGCGCCTCGGTCTCGATCCCCGGCCCGGTCAGCCGCGCCCCCTCGGGCCTAAGCGCGTCCATCTCGACGATCAGCGTGGCCGAGCGGTCGGGATAGGCCGCCACGCCCGGGGCATAGCGGTCGAGCGGCCCGAGCGCGGCCCAGCCGCCCAGCGCGAAGCGCGCCTGCCCGGCCGCCACCACCGGCGCGCCGGTGTGGAACGCAAGCCAGTCGCGGATCGCGGGCCCGTCATGGCCGGGGGCAAGATGGACCGGCGTCGTGCGGTCGGCCAGCACCAGAAGCGCCGCGCCGGCAGCGGGCGAGAGGCCCGCGGGCGGTGCCGCCCCCGCGAGGGTGCGGATCGTGCCGGGCCGCGCCATCGCCTCGAGGATCTCTCGAAACGCCCGGGCGGCGTCGCGGGCGGGATCGGCGAAGCCGCCAGTGAGGGTCTGCGCGTCCATCAGTCCTCGCCCCGCTGCAGCGTGAAGAACTCGACCCGCGTCGCCGCGGCCTTCTCGGCCCGGTCGCGCGCGGCGGCGGCGGCGGCGGCGCGCAGCGGCGCCAGCACCGCGGCCTCGGCCTCGGGCGCGCGGGGGCCCTGCATCAGCGCATCGACCAGCGCCGCGCGCGCCGCATGCTCGCGGTCGCGGCCCTGGACATAGGCATGGCCGACCTCGCCCGTCGCCAGCCGCAGCGCGCAGCGCGTCACCGTCATCTCGCCCAGGTTGAAGGCCGCGCCCTGCCCGCCGATCCGGCCGCGCACCATCGCCGCCCCGATTTCGGGCGCGCGCAGCCAGTCGTGGCCCGGCAGCGCCTCCATCGCGCCCAGCGCCGCCGCCAGCCGCGACGGCTCGGCCCGCGCCAGAAGCCCCATCCAGGCCTGCCGGTCCGCGATCATCGCCGCATCCCCCATCGCCTCGCCCTTTCCTGACCCGACATCTTGCCGGGGTTGTCGAGTTTGCTATACAACTAGACAACACCTAGCGCAGGCGGCCCCGAGTCGCCAACCCCGCACCGTGCGGTTTCGCGTGAAGTTCTGATGACAGGAGTTGCCCATGCCCCGCACCGCGCTGTGGTCCGCGATCCGCGAGACGCTGACGGCCGAGATCGGCTCGGGTCATTTCCCGCCGGGCGAGAAGCTGCCGACCGAGGCCGAGCTGTCGGCGCGGTTCGGGGTGAACCGCCACACGGTGCGCCGGGCGCTGGCCGAGCTGGCCGCGGCGGGGCTGGTGCATGCGCGCCGCGGCGCGGGGGTGTTCGTGGCGGCGCGGCCCGTCGACTATCCGGTCGGGCGGCGCACGCGGCTGCGCCAGAACCTGGCGGCCTCGGGGCGCACGGCGGGGCGCGAGACGCTGTCGCTGGCCGCCCGGCCCGCCGACCCGCGCGAGGCGGCGGCGCTAGAGGTGCCGGCGGGCACGGTGGTGCTGGTGCTCGACGGCATCTCGATGATCGACGGCCAGCCGCTGGCGCTGTTCCGCTCGTCGTTTCCGGCGCTGCCGGGGCTCGAGTCGGCGCTGGCGGCGCATCCCTCGATCACCGAGGCGCTGGCGGCGGTGGGCATCGCCGACTACACCCGGGCCGAGACCCGGCTGACGGCGGTGCGGGCCGATGCGATCGCGGCCGGGCACCTGCGCCTGCGCGAGGGCGACCCGCTGCTGCGCACGGTCAGCGTGAACGTGGGCCCCGACGGCCGGCCGGTCGAATACGGCCGCACGGTCTTTGCCGGCGACCGGGTGACGCTGACGGTGACGCCCGAGGCGTGACGGCGCAGCGGTGTCGATCGCCCGACAGCAGGGGCACGGCGGGGGCACGGCAGGGGCACGGCCCTGCGCGACGACGGCGCGGGCGGGCTTCACACCGCCGACACACAACCGGGCTATCCCGACGTCAAAGCAAGCCCTCCGCACCCCCGACCCGCCCCGAGCAGCCAGCCCGAGACCCGCGCCATGTCCCTTCTGCCGCCCCTGCGCCTGACCGGCGCCGAGATCCTGCGCGACGGCGCGATGCAGCGCCGCAGCCTCGCGATCGAGGCCGGGCGCATCACCCGCGGTCCGCTGCCCGAGGTCGACATGACCGGCTTCCTGCTGATGCCCGGGATCGTCGACCTGCACGGCGACGCCTTCGAGCGCCACATCGCGCCGCGGCCCACCGCCGCCTTCGACATCGTGCAGGGGCTGGCATCGGCCGACCGCGAGGCGGCGGCGAACGGGGTGACGACGGCCTATCTGGCGCAGGGCTGGAGCTGGGAGGGCGGACATCGCGGCCCCGAGGCCTGCGAACACCTGCTGGCCGCGCTCGACGCGCTGCGGCCGGTGCAGCTGACCGACCTTCGGGTCCAGATCCGGGCCGAGACGCACATGGTGGGCTCGGCCGAGCGGCTGGTCGCGGCGGTCGAGCGGCACCGGGTCGGCTATGTCGTGTTCAACAACCACCTGCCCGAGGCGCTGGAACTGCAGGCCGGCGCGGTGGACGAATTCGCGGCCTGGGCGCGCCGGCTCGGCCGCTCGCCCGAGGCGCATGGCCGCGCGGTCGCGGCGGCGGCGGCGCGCGCGCGCGAGGTGCCGCGGCACCTGTGCGGGCTGGCCGAGGCCTTCGACCGGCTGGGCGTGGTCTACGGCAGCCATGACGATCCCGATGGCGACACGCGCGAGCGGTTCTCGATGATCGGGGCGCGGATCGCGGAATTCCCGACCGGGCGCACGGCGGCGGCGGCGGCGAAGGCGATGAACGACCCGGTGCTGATGGGGGCGCCGAACGTGGTGCGCGGCGCGAGCCAGGCCGGCAACATCGCGGCCAGCGACCTGATCGAGGCGGGGCTGTGCGACGCGCTGGTGTCGGACTACTATTACCCGGCGCTGGTGCAGGCGGCCTGGCGGCTGGTCGACCACGGGCTGAAGACCCTGCCCGAGGCCTGGGCGATGATCTCGACCCGCCCGGCCGAGATCCTGCGCCTGCCCGACCGCGGCCGGCTGGACCCGGGCCGGCGCGCCGACGTGACCATCCTCAACGCCGCGACCCGCGCGGTCGAGGCGACGATCTGCGGCGGGCGGCTGACCTGGCTCTCGGGCGAGGCGGGCGCGCGGTTCCTGGCCCAGCCGCAGGCGCTGCGGCTGGCGGCCGAGTGATCAGGTCGCGGCCGCCTGGTTGACCCGCGCCATCAGCGCCTCGGCGGTTTCCTTGCGCTCGGAATAGCGGTCGACGAGATGCTCGCGGATGTCGCGGGTCAGCCAGGTGAACCGCACCAGCTCCTCCATAACGTCGACGATGCGGTCGTAAAAGGGCGAGGGCCGCATCCGGCCGGCCTCGTCGAATTCCTGGAAGGCCTTCGGCACCGAGGACTGGTTGGGGATCGTCAGCAGCCGCATCCAGCGCCCGAGGATGCGCAGCTGGTTGACGGCGTTGAAGCTTTGCGAGCCGCCGTTGACCTGCATCACCGCCAGCGTCTTGCCCTGCGTCGGCCGCACCGCGCCGATGCTCAGCGGGATCCAGTCGATCTGCGCCTTCAGGATCCCGGTCATCGCGCCGTGCCGCTCGGGGCTCGACCACACCATGCCGTCCGACCATTCCACCAGCCCGCGCAGCTCGGCCACCTTCGGATGGTCGACCGGCGCGCCGTCGGGCAGCGGCAGGCCCGCGGGATCGAAGATCCGCGTCTCGGCGCCGAAGGCCTGCAGGATCCGCGCCGCCTCCTCCGCCGCCAGCCGCGAGAAGCTGCGCGCCCGCAACGAGCCGTACAGCAGCAGGATCCGCACCGGGTCCGTGCGCCGCGCGGCGGGCAGCAGCGCCGCCGGGTCGAGCGGGCGGAAATGCGCGGGATCGAGCGCGGGCAGATCGGTCATCGGGGCCTCCGGGTCAGAACATTTCGAAATTACTCGAAACGTCCCGCAAGGTCCAGCACCCGCCCTGTCGGCTTGGCCCGGACACTCCTGCCGGAGGCGCCGCCCACCGCGCCGCACGCCCCCGGTTCGACTTTGCCCAAATATCCCCGCCGGAGGCATCCGGGAGGGCCCGGCCTGGTCCGGCCCTGTCAGTACAGGAAATACCGCTGCGCCAGCGGCAGCTCGGTCGCCGGCTCGCAGGTCAGCAGCTCGCCGTCGGCCCGCACCTCGTAGGTCTCGGGGTTCACCTCGATCGCGGGCGTGGCCGCGTTGTGGACCATGTCGGACTTGGTGACGGTGCGGGTGTTCTTCACCGCCAGCACCTCCTTGCTCAGCCCGTAGCTGCCGCGGATCCCCGCCGCCTCGGCCGCGGCCGAGACGAAGAGCGCGCCGGAATGCGCGACCGAGCGGCCGAAGGCGCCGAACATCGGCCGGGTGTAGACCGGCTGCGGCGTCGGGATCGAGGCGTTCGGATCGCCCATCTGCGCCACGACGATCGTGCCCGACACCAGCACCATCTCGGGCTTGGCGCCGAAGAAGGCGGGGTTCCACAGCACGAGGTCGGCGCGCTTGCCCTCGGCGATCGAGCCGACCTCGTGGCTGATCCCGTGCGCGATCGCGGGGTTGATCGTGTATTTCGCGACGTAGCGCTTGGCGCGGACGTTGTCGTTGTCGCCGGTCTCGTCCGAAAGCCTGCCCCGCTGGACCTTCATCTTGTGCGCGGTCTGCCAGGTGCGGGTCACGACCTCGCCCACGCGGCCCATCGCCTGGCTGTCCGAGGACAGG
This sequence comes from Frigidibacter sp. MR17.24, assembly GCF_037095655.1. Taxonomy (NCBI): domain Bacteria; kingdom Pseudomonadati; phylum Pseudomonadota; class Alphaproteobacteria; order Rhodobacterales; family Paracoccaceae; genus Frigidibacter; species Frigidibacter sp. MR17.24. Next base: position 252,069 of record NZ_JBAWKE010000001.1, on the reverse strand, counting down.
ATCGAGAAGGCGCCCATGTCGTGCAGGATGTCCTCGGCCGCGATCGTCTCCTTGCGGATCCGGCTTTCGGCGAAGGCCACGTCCTCGGGGATCGACTTGTCGAGGTGATGGCAGACCATCAGCATGTCCAGATGCTCTTCCAGCGTGTTGCGTGTGTAGGGCATCGTCGGGTTGGTCGACGAGGGCAGCACGTTCTGCGAGCTGACCACCTTCATGATGTCGGGCGCGTGCCCGCCGCCCGCGCCCTCGGTGTGGAAGGCGTGGATCGTGCGGCCCTTCATCGCGGCGAGCGTGTTTTCGACGAAGCCCGATTCGTTGAGCGTGTCGGTGTGGATCATCACCTGCACGTCCATGTCGTCGGCGACCGACAGGCAGCAGTCGATGGCGCCGGGGGTGGTGCCCCAGTCCTCGTGCAGCTTCAGCGCGCAGGCGCCGGCCGCGACCATCTCGACCAGCGCCTCGGGGCGCGAGGCGTTGCCCTTGCCCGACAGGCCGAAGTTCATCGGGAAGCCGTCGAGCGCCTGCAGCATCCGCGCGATGTGCCAGGGGCCGGGCGTGCAGGTGGTGGCGAGCGTGCCATGCGCGGGGCCGGTGCCGCCGCCGAGCATCGTGGTGATCCCCGAATGCAGCGCGTCGTCGATCTGCTGGGGCGCGATGAAGTGGATGTGGGCGTCCATGCCGCCCGCGGTCAGGATCCGCCCCTCGCCCGCGATCGCCTCGGTGCCGGGGCCGATGATGATGTCGACGCCGGGCTGGGTGTCGGGGTTGCCGGCCTTGCCGATCTTGTGGATCCGCCCGCCCCTGAGGCCGACATCGGCCTTGTAGATGCCGGAATGGTCGAGGATCAGCGCGTTGGTGATCACGGTGTCGACCGCGCCCTCGGCCCGGGTCGCCTGGCTTTGGCCCATGCCGTCGCGGATCACCTTGCCGCCGCCGAACTTCACCTCTTCGCCATAGGTGGTCAGGTCGCGCTCGACCTCGATAATGATCTCGGTGTCGCCCAGGCGCAGCCGGTCGCCGGTGGTGGGGCCGTACATGTCGGCATAGGTGGCGCGGGAAATCTTCGCGGGCATCGGCAGGGCCTCCGGGGTCTTTGCCGGTCCGTTGTCGCCTGCGGGGCGGGGCGAAGTCAAACACGTGCGCGCCGCGCGGCGGCGCCCGGGCCGGGGCCGGCGCGGCCGCTGCCCGGATTTTGGGCAGCGGCCGCGCGGGTCGTGTCGGGGCCGCGGGAGCGGCCCCCGGGATCGTGGCGGCGGACCGGGCCGGATCGCCGTGTCGGCCGCCATTCTGCCTGCCGTTTCAGGGCCCCGGTTCGGGGCGCTGCGTCACAGCATCGGGTCCCCCGGGTGGCCCGGTCAGACCGGGGTATCGCCGCGCTTGGCCGCGGGTTTCGGCGCCGGGCGCGCCGCGGGCTTGGCCGGCGCGCGGGCCGCGGGCTTGGCGGGCGCCGGGGCGGGTTTCGCCTCTGCCGCGGGGGGCGCTGGAGTGGCGGCCGGGGTCACCGGCGCGGTGGCCTTGGCCACAGGCTCGGGCGCAATCTCGGGCCCAGGCTTGGCCACTGGCGCCACGGCTGGCGCGGCTTTCGCCGTTTCGGCGGCGGCCTTGGCGGCGGCGCCGGTGGTTTCGGCGGCGGCGTTGGCGGCGGTCTTGGCGACCGCGGTCGCGCCCTCGGCGGCAACCTTCGTCGCGCTCGCGCCGGCCTCGGTGGCCGTCTTCGCCGCCGATGTCGCCGCTTTGGCGATCTCCTCGGTCGCGGCCTGCGCCGCGCCGGCGGCCTTGGCGGTCATCGCTGGCACGGGGGTGGGCACTGGACTGGGCATCGGGGCCGTCATGGCGGGCATCGCCGCCACCGTCTCGGCGACCTTTCCGGCCGCCGCCTCGCCGCCCGCGGCGGCGGCGGCGGTCATCGCGGCCAGCGGCGGCTCGGCCAGCACCGCGGTGCCGCCCGCCATCTTGCGCGCGGCAAGGCTCGAGGCGCCGGCAAGGCCCAGCGCCTCGGTCGCGACGCGGCCGGCGGCCCGGGTCGTGGCCTCGGCCACCCCCGCCCCGCCGGTCAGTGCCGAGGTCATCGCGCTGCCCATCGCCATGCCCATGCCGCCGGGCGCGCGCGCGGCGCCGCCGGGGGGCGTCATCAGCGGCGTCACCCGGGCGCTGAAGCGCTCGGCGATGCCGGTCATCGCCGAGGTGGCGGCGGCAAGCTCGCCGGTGGCGGCGCCGATGCGGCCGGTCATGCGCTCGGTCGTGGCCTCTGCGATGTCGCCGGCCATCGCGAGGTGCTGGTCCACCGTCTGCGAGGCCAGCCCGAGCGTCAGCGCGATCATGTCCGAACAGAAGCGCATCTGCGTTTCCATCATCTCCTGCCAGAGCGCGACCTGGCTGTGCCAGATGTCGAGCGGCGTCGTCGTCCAGGCCTTGGTCATGTCCATCGGAAGTCTCCTTAGGAAGTGCCGGTTGGTAGCTGGTCTTGGATCGGCATGCGGTGCGCATGCGGCTTCAGGTCTGCAAGCGGATCGCATGCGGCTTCAGGTCTGCATGCGATCCGCATGCGGGGTCGGGTCTGCATGCGCGGGGCATGCGGGGTCGGCATGGCGGCGGGCGGCGCCGGTCAGGCGGCGCGGCCGTCGTGGAACGTGGTCTCGATCGTCCGGGCCTCGACCCCGTCGAGGCAGTTGACGTTGATGGCGGCGATCTCGGTGCCGTCGGGCATGGCGCCGTAGGCAAAGCTCTCGATGCCGCAGTCGCGGCAGAAGAGATGGGCGATCCGCCCCGAGGCGAAGCGGTAGTCCGTCAGCCGCTCGGCGCCCTGCTCGAGGGTGAAGGCGGTCCGGGGCACGAAGGCCAGCAGCGCGCCAAGCTTCTGGCAGCGCGAGCAGTTGCACGCGACCGGCTTGCCCAGATCGCCGATCTCGACGCTGTAGCGGACCGCGCCGCAGTGGCAGCCGCCGGTGTAGGTCGTCATCGCACGCCTCCTCTTGCCCGTGGTGGTGGTGCCGCACGGCCGCGACCCCGGCGGGGCCGGTCCGGCACGGCGGCGGTCACATCCGTCTCAGCCACAGATCCCGGGACCGAGCCGCGCCAGCCGGCGCATGTTCGATCCCGTCCGCTTCCCGACCGGGCGCAGCGCCGCCCGGGTCGTCGCCTCGAGCCCCGCGCCGCGCATCATCGCGAGGCTTGCGGCCTGCCAGGCGGCGAAGGCCGCCACCGGCTTTTCCTGCACCATGCGCGTCACCTCGGCCGGGCGGGTCGCCCACAGGCCCATCATCCCCAGCGTGCGCATGGCGATCACCGCCTGCGACTCTACGCCGATTCGCCACAGGTCGAGGCCGATGAAATACGGGGCGAAGGGACTCATCTGCGAGAAAGTCTGGATCGGGAAAGCGTTGCGGGCCATGCCGGTCTCCTTTCGGTTGCAGGGATGAACGCCCGCCCGGCCCCGTAGGGTCCCGCAGCCCGGCAGGCTTTCTGCAGTCGCGAGGAGACTATCGCCGCGGCGCGGCGTCAAGACGCGAACGGCCCCGCCCGGGGGGCGAGGCCGCTGCGAAAGGGTCCGGCGGCCCCCCGGGGAAGCCGCCACCGGGGCACCGGGGTCAGGACGGATCAGAGCGCGCCCATGACCTTCTGGTTGAATCCGAACACCTTGCGGGCGCCGGCATAGGGCACCAGCCGCACCTCGCGCGACTGGCCGGGTTCGAACCGCACCGCGGTGCCCGCGGCGATGTCGAGCCGCATGCCCCGCGCGGCGTCCCGGTCGAAGGACAGCCCGGCATTCGTCTCGGCGAAATGGTAGTGGCTGCCGACCTGGATCGGGCGGTCGCCGGTGTTGGCCACGATCAGGGTGACGACCTCGCGGCCGGCATTCAGCTCGATCTCGCCTGCGGCGGGGAAGACCTCTCCGGGGATCATCGGGCGCCCTCCTCAGCCGGCAAGGCCAAGCGCGGCGCCACCCGCGAGCGTCAGCGCCCCCAGGATCCGCGGCAGCCGGCCCGAGGCCGCGCGCGACAGCCCGAGGCCCAGCGCGATGCCCGCACCGTGCAGCGCGAGCGTCGCCAGCGCGAAGCCCGCGGCATAGGCGGCAAGGCCGGTCGCCGGGCCCTCGGCGCCATGGGCGACGCCATGCGCGATCCCGAAGAGCGCGATCACCGGCAGCGCCAGCGCCGCCGGCACCCGCGCCGCCAGCGCCACCACGGCGCCCAGCACGATCACCGAGGCAAGGATCGCGGGCTCGACGCCCGGCAGGGCGAGGCCGGCGAAGCCGATGGCGCCCCCGGCCAGCATCGCGCCGACGAAGGTGGCGGGCGCGGCCCAGAGCATGCGGCCATCGGCCGTTGCCCCGGCCCGGACATGGGCCTGCGCGGCATAAAGCCCGACCGCGACCATCGCCAGCAGGTGATCGGCACCGCCGAGCGGGTGGGCGATGCCGCCCGCGACCGAGCCTGCGATTGTGCCCGCATCATGACCCGGATGCGCGAGCGCGAGCGTCGGCGTCACAGCAGCGGCCAGCGCGGGAAGAAGAAGGGAGCGAAGCTTCATGGGGCAGCCTTTCAGCGGTCGGTGTGAAGGGTCCGGAGGGCGGTCAGCGGATCGGGTGGTGCACGGTCACCAGCTTGGTGCCGTCGGGGAAGGTCGCCTCGACCTGCACGTCGTGGATCATCTCGGGGATGCCCGCCATGCACTGTTCGGCGGTGACGACATGGGCGCCCGCCTCCATCAGGTCGGCGACGGTGCGGCCGGCGCGCGCGCCCTCGACCACGAAATCGGTGATCAGCGCGATCGCCTCGGGGTGGTTGAGCTTCACCCCGCGCTCGAGCCGCCCGCGCGCGACCATCGCGGCAAGGCTCACCAGCAGCTTGTCCTTTTCCCGTGGCGTCAGGTTCATGCGGTCTTCGTCCTTCACCCTGCCCCCGGCGCCCGGGCCGGGGTCTTGTCCCTAGCGGCCCCCGGCGGGGCCCTACATCTGCCAGACGCGCGGCAGCGCCGCGCCGTCGCGCAGCCGCCCCAGCACCAGCGCCAGCGCCCGGCGCAGCCCCAGCCCGTCGGGCGCGCGCAGCCGCACGAGGCAGCGCCCGTCCCAGCCCGAGACCGCGGCTTCCGCCCCCTCGAGCCCCGACAGCGCCGCGCGCAGCGGCCCGGCGGCGGCCTCGGCACCATCGGCGAGAAACGCCACGGTCGCAAGCGCCCGCGCGCCGCCCAGAAGCGCGAAGCGCGGCCCGGCACCGGGCCGGTCGAGCGCGGCATCGGTCAGCGCGAAGGGGTCGATGAACTGCGGCACGCCGCCGCGCCAGACCTCGCGCCGGTCCGACAGCCGCAGCCGCGCCACCGTCTCGCCCATCGCCTGCCGGCCAAGCACCAGCGCCTCGGCCATCAGAAGCCGCGCGCCCGGCGCCATGTCGGCGCGGGTGACGCGGGTCAGGCCCGCGCCCTCGTAAAGAATGGTCTCCTGCGGCAGCCAGTCGAGCGCGGCGCCGGTGCCCAGCGTCAGGCGCACCTCCATCACCGCGCGCGCGGCGCCATCGGCGCGGCCGGACTCGGACCGGGCGGCGTCGCTGCCGGCGGCATAGGCCCGCTCGGCGGTCTGGGTGGTGGCCACGGCCCGCGCCCCGGCCCCGAGGTCGAGCGCATAGGCCAGCCGGTCGCCGCCGGTGAGCCCGCCCGCGGTGTTGAGGAAGACCACCTCGGGCACCGGCCCGTGCACCTTCGGCAGGAAGGCCTTGGCCGATCCCGCCTGCGACAGGGTGCCCAGCCGCATCCGGCCCGCGGTGCCCGCCGCCAGCGTCACCCGGGCCCGACCCTCGGCGCGCTGCATCCGGCCAGCGGCGGCAGGTGCGGCGGCAGGCGCGGCAGCGGTCGAGATCGGCGCCGGGTTCGGCATCGGGGTCGCCGCCGGGGTCGCCCCCGGGTTCGCCACGGTATCGGTGGGTTCGTCGTACATGCCCCCAGTCTATGCGCCGCCCGGGGCGCAAGTCCAAGCCCCGCCCCGCGATCTTTCCCCGCCGCGATGGCGCGATGCCCGTTTCGCAGGCATCCGGGCGCATCGGCACGGCTGCGGAAACGTCTGGATTCGCGCGCCCGATCGGCTATAGCCCGGGGCCATGACCCAGACCCTCACGCTCCGCCGCCCCGACGACTGGCACCTGCACCTGCGCGACGGCGCGATGCTGCAAGCCGTCCTGCCCGAGACCGCGCGCCACTTCGCCCGCGCGATCATCATGCCCAACCTCGTGCCGCCGGTGGTCACCGCCGCCGACGCCACCGCCTACCGCGACCGCATCCTGGCCGCCCTGCCCGCCGGCATGGACTTCACGCCGCTGATGACGCTCTACCTGACCGAGGGCACCGACCCGGCCGACGTGGCCGCGGCGCACGAGGCGGGGCTGATCACGGCGCTCAAGCTCTACCCGGCCGGGGCCACGACCAATTCCCACGGCGGCGTGCGCGACTTCGACAAGGTCCGCGGCGTGCTCGAGCTGATGGCCGAGCGCGGGATCCCGCTGTGCATCCACGGCGAGGTCACCACGCCCGAGGTCGACATCTTCGACCGCGAGGCGGTGTTCATCGACACCGTGCTCGACCCGCTGCGCCGCACCACCCCGGGCCTGCGGGTGGTGATGGAGCACATCACCACGAAGCAGGGCGTCGAGTACGCGCGCGCCGGCGGCGCGGATCTCGCCGCGACGATCACGACGCACCACCTGATCATCAACCGCAACCACATCCTCGTCGGCGGCATCAAGCCGCACTACTACTGCCTGCCCGTCGCCAAGCGCGAGGAGCACCGCCTGGCGCTGCGCGCCGCCGCCACCTCCGGCGATGCGCGCTTCTTCCTCGGCACCGACTCGGCGCCGCATCCCGACCGGCTGAAGGAACATGCCTGCGGCTGCGCCGGCTGCTTCACCGCCACCAACACCATGAGCCTCCTGGCCCATGTCTTCGAAGAGGACGGCGCGCTGGGCCGGCTCGAGGCCTTCGCCTCGCTCAACGGGCCGGCCTTCTACCGCCTGCCCCCGAACGAGGCGCGGATCACGATGACGAAGCACGCCGCGCCGGTCACCTTCCCCGCGTCGATCCCCGCGGGCGACGAGACCGTCACCGTCTTCGACCCCGGCTACCCTGTCCACTGGGCGGTCGACTGACGAAACGGATTGCGTTTTCGACTTTGCAAAAATATCCCCGCCGGAGGCTCCCGGCCCTGCCACCTGATGCCTCCGGCGGGGATATTTGAGCAAAGTCGAAATCCCACTCAAGGAGTGACCCGATGATCCCCTCCAGCTACCCCGCCAAGGACGAGATCGCGCGCCTGACCGCGCGGATGCTGCTCGAGATCAAGGCGGTGCACTTCAACGCCGAGACGCCGTTCACCCTGACCTCGGGCCTGCCCTCGCCGACCTACATCGACTGCCGCAAGCCGATCTCGTACCCGCGCATCCGCTCGACGATGATGGATTTCCTGACCGTCACCGTGATGCGCGACGCGGGCTTCGAGGCCTTCGACAACATCGCCGGCGGCGAGACGGCGGGCATTCCCTGGGCGGCGCTGGTGGCCGAGCGCATGGCGCTGCCGATGACCTATGTGCGCAAGAAGCCCAAGGGCCATGGCCGCGGCGCGCGCATCGAGGGCACGATGACCGAGGGCCAGCGCGTGCTGCTGGTCGAGGACCTGACCACCGACGGCGGCTCGAAGCTGAATTTCGTCGACGCGATCCGCGAGACCGGGGCGCGCTGCGCCGACACCGCCGTCATCTTCTACTACGGCATCTACCCCGAGACGGTGCCGAACCTTGCCGCGCATGGCGTGACGCTGCACCACCTGTGCACCTGGTGGGACGTGCTGGCCGAGGCCAAGGCCACCGCCGCCTTCGACACGAGGACCCTCGACGATGTCGAGGCCTTCCTGCATGCGCCGCGCGCGTGGCAGGAGGCCCGCAAGGGCTGACACCGGCCGGTGCCGGCGGCCCCGGTCTTCGGAAAGCTCCGCGCCGGCAGCGCCTGCCCGCGGGCCGGCCCCGGGTCGGCCCCGTGCAGGCGGGCCTCGCCGCAGGCGTCGCGCAGGGTCGGCGGGGCGGGTCGCGGCCGCGGCACGGCGGGCGGCGGCCCCCCGCCGCCGGGTCGGCGGCGGATGGCCGAGCCGCTGCGTCACGGGGGATGGATCTGGGGATGGATTGTGGACGACTCGCGGCGTGACGCCGCGGCGCGGAAACTGTCCCCACCGGGAATCGAAGGTTTTGCGGGGCGGCGGCGCCATGCTACGATATCTGGCGGGGCGCAATGCTGCGGGCGACCGAGTCTGCGGCAGCTGTCCACAGAGATATGAAGATTGAACGAAGCCCGCGACCACGGCATATCCCGTGGCTCTGGCGGGGGCCGGGTGAGCAGGCGATCGGGGCAGGCCGGGACGCGCGCCAAGACGCGGGCCGGCCGAAACGACGGCAGGACGGGAACATGAGCGAGTTGAGAGCGATCCGGGACCAGCACCCGGAGGCGGCGGCCGATGCGGCCGAGACCGCGGAGCTGCCGCACAACATCGAGGCCGAGCAGCAGCTTCTGGGCACGCTGCTGACCAACAACGACGTCTACGACCGCGTCGCGAACGTGGTGAAGGCCGACCATTTCTTCGAACCGGTCCACCGGCGGATCTACGAGATCTGCGAGGCGCGGATCCGCAAGAACGCGCTGGCCTCGCCGGTGACGATCAAGGGCTTCCTGGAAGAGGACGAGGGGCTGAAGACCCTGGGCGGTCCCGCCTATCTCGCGCGGCTCGCCGGGGCCGCGATCTCGGCCTATGCCGCGCGCGACTACGCGCAGATGATCTACGACCTCGCCGTGCGGCGCGAGCTGATCCAGCTGGGCCGCGACATCTCGGCCAAGGCCAGCAAGGTCGAGGTCGACAACGAGCCCAAGGAGCAGATCGTCCAGGCCGAGCAGCGGCTGTACCAGCTGTCGGAACAGGGCACGGCCGAGAAGGGCTTCGTGAGCTTCCTCAAGGCGGTGACGGAAGCCGTGAACTCGGCCAACGCGGCCTACCAGCGCGACGGCGGGCTTTCGGGCGTGTCGACCGGGCTGATCGACCTCGACAAGAAGCTGGGCGGGCTGCACCCGTCCGACCTTCTGATCCTCGCCGGGCGCCCGTCGATGGGCAAGACCTCGCTCGCGACCAACATCGCCTTCAACATCGCCAAGGCCTACAAGCGCGGCATGCGCCACGACGGGGTCGAGGGCGCGGTCGAGGGCGGGGTCGTGGGGTTCTTCAGCCTCGAGATGTCGGCCGAGCAGCTGGCGGCGCGGGTGCTGTCGGAAGCCTCCGAGGTGCCCTCGGAACAGATCCGCCGCGGCGACATGACCGAGGCCGAGTTCCGCCGCTTCGTCGAGGCGGCGAAGACGCTGCAGAACTGCCCGCTCTACATCGACGACACCCCGGCGCTGCCGATCAGCCAGGTGGCCGCGCGCTGCCGCAGGCTCAAGCGCACGCACGGGCTGGACGTGATCTTCGTCGACTACCTGCAGCTGCTGCGCGGCACCGGCAAGGGCGACAACCGGGTGCAGGAGATCGGCGAGATCTCGATGGGCCTGAAGGCGATCGCGAAGGAGCTGAACATCCCGGTCGTCGCGCTGTCGCAGCTGAGCCGGACGGTCGAAAGCCGCGAGGACAAGCGCCCGCAGCTGTCGGACCTGCGGGAATCGGGGTCGATCGAGCAGGACGCCGACGTGGTGATGTTCGTCTACCGCGACGAGTACTACAAGGAACGCGAGAAGCCCGGCGAGGACAACCTCGAGGCCATGGCCAAGTGGCAGGAGACGATGGAGCGGGTGCACGGCAAGGCCGAGGTGATCCTGGGCAAGCAGCGCCACGGGCCGATCGGCACGGTCGAGCTGTCGTTCGAGGGCCGCTTCACCCGCTTTGGCAACCTCGTGCGGCCCTGGCAGGACGGGCCCGACCACGATCCCGGCTATTGAGGCTGACCGGCTCGTGACTTGACGGCACCGGGCGCGCCCGCCATGCCGGGCGCGCCGGATCCCGATCCGTCCCGACCGCGCCCCGGACCGGCCCCGGATGGGCCCCCGGACCGGTCAGGAGATCGGCCCACAGACCAGTTCCCCGAGCGGAAGGCCCGCGCGATGACCGACCCGACGCCCATCCTCCCGCGCCAGGGCGGCCGCAAGCCGGCCCCGCCCGCCAGCGCCGAGGAGGCGCAGATGGATGCCGCGGCCGAGGCCGAGGCCGCGCACCGCGCCCCCGGCAGGCCGATCCGGGCACGGCTTGCAGAACTTCCCGAACGCCTGGCCGACCTGGCGGCCCCGGCGATCGAGGCGGCGGTGGCGCTTCGGCCCTTCGCGCCGGTCCTGCTGGCGGCGATGGTGTTCCTGGGCGGGCTCGACCTGCTGCTGCAGGGCACCGGCGCCGAAAGCTTCTGGCGCAAGGCGATCCTGCGCGACACGCTGCCGCTGCCCTTCGCCGAGGCGTCGCATCTCTTCGCCTCGCTCACCGGGCTGGCGCTGATCGTGCTGGCGCGCGGGCTGGCGCTGCGGATGGCCAAGGCGCGGATCGTGGCGACGGCGGTGCTGCTGGCGGGGGCGGGCTTCGCGCTGATGAAAGGCCTGCGCTGGGAGGCGGCGCTGGTGCTGGCCGCGATCGCGCTGGGGCTGACGCTGGCGCGCGGCGCCTTCTACCGCAAGGGCGAGTGGCGCGACTTCCGCCCCAGCCGCGGCTGGGTGCTGGCGATCGTGCTGATCGTGGTCGCGGTGATCCTGCTGGGCATCACCGGCTTTCACAACCATGCCTTCGTGACCGAGGATTTCTGGACCTTCGCCTGGGCCGGCGATGCGCCGCGCAGCCTGCGCGCCTCGCTCGCGCTTGCGGTGGCGACGGCGGCGATCGCGCTTGACGGGCTGGTCAACCGCCCCGCCCCCACCCGCCCGCGCGCCCACCCGGTGCCGCCCGCCGTGCGCCGGCTGGTGGCGGCAAGCCCCGACAGCGCCCGGCAGGTGGCGCTGCTGGGCGACAAGCGCTTCCTCGTGGCCGAGGACGAGAGCGCGTTCCTGATGTACGGCATCTCGGGGCGCAGCTGGGTCTGCCTCGGCGGGCCGGTGGGCGACGAGGCCGCGGGCGAGCGGCTGATGTGGCGCTTCGTCGAGATGGCCGACCGCGCCCGGATGCGGCCCGTCTTCTACTCGCTGCCCTTCGCGCGGATCGAGAAGCTGTTGGAGCTGGGCCATTCGATCCTGAAGATCGGCGAGGTGGCGCGCATCGACCTGCCGGCCTTCGCGATGGAGGGGCCGGCGCGCAAGGACCTGCGCTATGCCCGCAAGCGCGCCGAGCGCGACGGGCTGTCCTTCGAGGTGGTCCCCGCGGCGCAGGTGCCCGCGCTGATCGAGGCGCTGCGCCCGGTCTCGGACGCCTGGCTGGCCGAGCGCACGGGCAAGGAAAAGGGGTTCTCGCTCGGCGCCTTCGACGCGCAGTACCTCGCGCATTTCGACATGGCGGTGATGCGGCAGGAGGGGCGGATCGTCGCCTTCGCGAACCTCTGGGCCTCGGGCGAGGGCAACGAGATGGCGGTGGACCTGATGCGCCATGTCGGCGGCGCCTCGCCGGTGCTGATGGAGGCGTTCATGTGCGAGGCGATCCTGCATGCCAAGGCGCGCGGGTTCCGCTGGTTCTCGCTGGGCGGCGCGCCGCTCTCGGGGCTGCCCGACCACCCGCTGGCGCCGGTCTGGGCGCGGATCGGCACGCTGGTCTACCGCCGGGGCGACGAGTTCTACAGCTTCGACGGGCTGCGCCGCTACAAGCAGAAGTTCGGCCCGGTCTGGTCGCCCTTCTACATGACCTGCCCCGGCGGGCTGTCGGCGGCGCGGGCGCTGGTGGACGTGGCGCTGCTGATCTCGCGCCCGCGTCGGGCCGCGACCGAACCCGAGCCCGGCCCCGAGGCGACGCCGCTGGATCCCCCCGCCGATCCCCCTGCCGCCCCCCCTGCCGACCCGGACCGGGGGGCCGCCGCCACCCCCGCCTGAGACCCCGCCTGGGGCCCCGCGCCGTTTCCGCTTGACCTTCCCCTGCCCCATGTCGAGAAAGCCCGCATGGCCAAGCCCGATCTGCATATCGACCTCGATGCCGTCATCGCCAACTGGCGCGCCCTTGACCGTATGAGCAGCGCCGCCGTCGAGACCGGCGCCGTGGTCAAGGCCGATGCCTACGGGCTCGGCGCCGGTCAAGTCGCCCGCGCCCTTGCCGGCGCGGGGGTACGCAACTTCTTCACCGCCACCGCGGACGAGGGCGCCGAGCTGCGCCGCGCGCTGGGCCCCGGGCCGACGATCTCGGTCTTCGCGGGCCACATGGCGGGCGATGCCGAGGCGATCGGCGGCGCCCAGCTGGTGCCGATGCTGAACTCGCTCGACCAGCTGACCCTGCATTTCGAGGCGCTGCCGGGCGCGCCCTTCGGCATCCAGCTCGACACCGGGATGAACCGGCTCGGGCTCGAGGCGGCCGAATGGGAGGCCGCCGCGGGCATCGTGCTCGAGGCCGGGCCGACGCTTTTGATGTCGCACCTCGCCTGTTCCGACGAGCCGCAGCACCCGATGAACATCTTCCAGTGCGAGGAGTTCATGCGCCTGACCGAAGACACCGGCGTTCCGCGCTCGCTCTCGGCCACGGGCGGCATCCTGCTTGGCCCCGAGTTCCATTTCGAGCTGGTGCGCCCCGGCATCGGCCTGCACGGCTGCGCGCCGTTCGACCAGGGCCGCAAGCCGCTGCGCCTGTCGCTGCCGGTGATCCAGATCCGCGAGATCCACGCCGGCGAGACGGTGGGCTATTCCAACACCTTCATCGCCGAAAGCTCGATGCTGGTCGCGACGGTCTCGGCCGGCTATGCCGACGGGCTGCTGCGCAGCCTCTCGGGGCGCGCGCACCTGTGGCAGGGGCTGGTGCCCTGCCCGATCCTCGGCCGGGTCTCGATGGACCTGATCACGGTCGACGTCACCCACCTGGCCGACACGCCCACCCATCTCGACATGCTGGGCGAGAAGCAGTCCGCCGACGACCTTGCCGCCGTCGCGGGCACCATCGGCTATGAAATTCTCACCGGCCTCAGCCCCCGCTACCGCCGCGTCTACCACGGAGGCGCGGCATGAGCGCGGTGCTGACCCATCCGCTGGCCCTGCTGGGCCGCTCGGTGATCGGGGCGCTGGCCGGGATCGGCCGCTTCGGCCTGTTCGCGGCCGAGACCGTGTCGCACCTGCTGCGCCCGCCGTTCTACTGGCGCGAGTTCCTGACCGCCTGCCTGCAGATCGGCTGGCTGTCGCTGCCCGTGGTCGGCATGACCGCGGTCTTCACCGGCGCCGCGCTGGCGCTGCAGATCTATGCCGGCGGCTCGCGCTTCTCGGCCGAGGCGGTGGTGCCGCAGATCGTCGCGATCGGCATGACGCGCGAACTGGGGCCGGTGCTGGGCGGGCTGATGGTCGCGGCGCGCGTCGCCTCGTCGATCGCCGCGGAAATCGGCACGATGAAGGTGACCGAACAGGTCGACGCGCTGGTGACGCTGTCCACCAACCCGATGAAGTACCTGACGGTGCCGCGGGTGCTGGCGGCGACGCTGTGCATGCCGCTGCTGGTGGGCGTGGGCGACTCGATCGGGATCATGGGCGGGTACCTTCTGGGCATCACCCGGCTCGACTTCAACTCGGCCACCTATCTCAAGAACACGATCGATTTCCTGCAGTTCTGGGACGTCGGCTCGGGTCTGGTGAAGGGCGCGGTCTTCGGCTTCATCGTCGCCAGCGTCGGCTGCTACCACGGCATGAACTCGGGCCGCGGCGCGCAGGGCGTGGGCGCGGCGACCAAGGCGGCCGTGGTCATGGCCTCGGTGCTGATCCTGGCCTCGAACTACCTGCTGACCGAGGCGTTCTTCTCGTCATGATCGAGCTTGAAAACCTGTCGAAGGCCTTCGGGCCCAAGCGCGTGCTCGACGGCGTGACGCTGCGCGTGCCCAAGGGCGAGAGCATGGTGATCATCGGCGGCTCGGGCACGGGCAAGTCGGTGACGCTGAAGTGCATCCTGGGCCTGATCCGCCCCGACAGCGGCACGATCCGCGTCGGCGGCGAGGACGTGGCCCGCGTCTCGCGCGAGGCGTTCCTCGACCGGTTCGGGATGCTGTTCCAGGGCGGGGCGCTGTTCGACAGCCTGACCGTCTGGCAGAACGTCGCCTTCCGGCTGATCCGCGGGCCGAAGAAGATGGGCAAGGCCGAGGCGCGCGAGGTCGCGGTCGAGAAGCTGCGCCGCGTGGGCCTGAAGCCCGAGGTGGCCGACCAGTTCCCGGCCGAGCTGTCGGGCGGGATGCAAAAGCGCGTGGGCCTCGCCCGCGCCATCGCCGCCGAACCCGAGATCATCTTCTTTGACGAGCCGACGACGGGTCTCGACCCGATCATGTCGGGCGTGATCAACGAGCTGATCCGCGAGATCGTGACCGAGATGGGCGCGACCACGATGACGATCACCCATGACATGACCAGCGTGCGCACCATTGCCGACAAGGTGGCGATGCTGCATGCGGGCCAGATCCGCTGGACGGGAAGTGTCGCGGAAATGGACGCGACGCCGGACCCTTACGTGCAGCAGTTCATCCACGGCCGCGCCGAGGGCCCGATCGAATCCGTGCGCTGACCGCGCCCCGGCACCCGCCCGTCCTCTCCCCGCCCGCAGCGGCGGTCCGTCCGCTTCGACCGCAGCGGCGGACCGTCCGCTTCGGCCGCAGCGCGCGGCGTGATTGCACGGGACAGCCCCCTCTCCTGCGCGCAGCGCCGGGGCTGCGGGGAGGCCCGCATGGCGGCTGTCACGGGCTTGCGGCCGCTCTACGGCCGGGGCTTGACCCCCGCCGCCCGGGCCCGCAGGGTTGCGGCGAAGGCGCCGTGGCGTCGCCATGAAACGGCCTGCCCCGCGTGACGCGTCCCGCCTCCCCTGTCCCGACCCTGCTGCTGCGGCTGGCGGTGCTGCTGCTGGCCGGGCTCTACCCGCTGGCCTGGACCGCGCCGCTGCTGCGCGCGGGCCTGCTGCCGGTCTTCGGCCTGTCCGAGATCTCGGTCGTCTCGGGGCTGGTGACGCTGTGGCACGACACGCCGGTGCTGGCGGCGCTGGTCGGGCTGTTCGCCGTGGTCGCGCCGTGGCTGAAGCTCGCGGGGCTGTACCTGCAGCTGACCGGGCGGCTGCCCGCGGCGCTCGCGGCGCCGCTGGGCTGGCTGGGCCGGCTGGCGATGGCCGACATCTTCCTCGTGGCGCTTTACGTGGTGATCGCCAAGGGGGTCGGCGTCGGCCGGATCGAGATCGCCTGGGGCTTCTGGCTGTTCACCGCCTGCACGCTGGTCTCGATCCTGGTCGCGGCGCTGGTCGCGCGGCGGCAGGCGGCGGGGGCCGGCACCCCCGCCTGAGGGGCCGAAGCGCCCCCTTGGGCGCGGGCCTCAGGCCAGCGCGCCCTCGGCCGCAAGCGCATGGCGCAGCGTCTCGGCCATCGGCACCGTCGGGCGGCCGATCAGCGCCGACAGGCTGCGGTCGTCCGAGGCGAGCACGCCCTTCGCGATCTCGCCTTCCCAGCCCGCGAGCATCTGCGCGACCGGGGCCGGCAGGCCGAACCCCTCGAGCTTGGCGGCATAATCGGCCACCGGAAGGTCGTGATAGGCGATGTCGCGCCCCGTCGCGGCCGCGATCGCGGCGGCATAGTCGGCCAGCGTCCAGCCCTCGTCCCCCGCAAGCTCGTAGGTCTTGCCGTCATGGCCGGCGCCGGTCAGCACCGCGACGGCCGCCGCCGCGTAATCGGCGCGCGGGGCCGAGTTGATCCGGCCCGCGCCGGCCGCGCCGATCACGCCGCCGCCCGCCAGCACGCCGCCGATCTGGCCGGTGTAGTTCTCGGTGTACCAGCCGTTGCGCAGGATGGTGAAGGCCAGCCCCGAGGCCTTCAGCATCGCCTCGGTCTCCAGATGCTCGGGCGCGAGCGAGAGGGTCGAGCGGTCGGCCCGCAGCAGGCTGGTGTAGACGATGCGCGTCACCCCCGCGGCCTTCGCCGCCGCGATCGCGTTGCGGTGCTGCGCACTGCGCTGGCCGATCTCGTTGCCCGAGATCAGCAGCAGCGTGTCGATCCCCGCGAAGGCCGCGGTCAGCCCCGCGACATCGGCATAGTCGCCCTTGCGCACCGTCACCGCGCCCGCCGAAACCCGGGCCGGATCGCGCACGATCGCCACCACCTCGGCCGACTTGCCCGCCGTCTCCAGCGCCGCCAGCACCAGCCGGCCCAGTTGGCCGCTCGCCCCTGTCACACCGATCATCTTCGCCTCCATTGGTCGAATGTCCTTGACGCGGCCAACCTAGGCGCTGAACTTACGGATCGTAAGTACGCACGACTTCGTAAGTATCCCGCATCCCGGCACAGGAGGTCGCCCCCGATGCACAGCCCGTCCGGCACCCCGCCCCTGGCCGATGTCTTCGCCGCCGACTGCCCGTCGCGGCAGGTGCTGCGCTGCCTGGCGAGCCGGTGGGGGGTGATCGTGATCGTCGCCCTGACCGAGGGGCGGCAGCGGTTCTCGGGGCTGCGCCGGCGCATCGGCGGCATTTCCGAGCGGATGCTGGCGCAGACGCTGCAAGAGCTGGAGGGCTGCGGCATCGTCGAGCGCCGCCAGCACCCCGTGGTGCCGCCGCATGTCGACTATGCCCTGACGCCGCTGGGCCAGGAGGCGGCAGAGCGGATGGTGGCCCTGACCGACTGGGTCGAGGCGAACCTGCCGCGGCTGCAGGCGCCGCCGGCGGGATCGGGATCGGGATCGGCATCCGTCCCGGATTCGGCACCGGGGCCGCGTCGCGACGGGGCTTGAGGGCTTTATTCCCGCCCCGCCTTTCCCTATATAATCCGTCAACATCCGCAACGAGGCACCGCCGATGACCAGCCCCGCCAGCGACTCCCTTCCGCTCGAAGGCACGCCGCTCATCAAGCCCTCGACGACCGACCATCCGCTGTATGACAGCGTGGTCGAGGCCTGCCGCACCGTCTACGACCCCGAGATCCCGGTGAACATCTACGATCTGGGCCTTGTCTACACCGTCGAGATCACCCCCGAGAACGAGGTCGGCATCACGATGACGCTGACCGCCCCCGGCTGCCCGGTCGCCGGCGAGATGCCGGGCTGGGTGCAGGACGCGGTGGCGCCGCTCGACGGCGTCAAGGACGTCGCGGTGAACCTCGTGTGGGAGCCGCAGTGGGGCATGGACATGATGTCCGACGAGGCGCGGCTGGAACTCGGCTTCATGTAAGCCCGACTTCAACCAAGCCCGACTTGATGTGATTTCGGCGTCCCGCCGCCGGGACGCCCGCGACCGATCCGCCCGTGGATCGGTGCGCCGCGCCCATCGGCGACCCGGCTGGATACCCACGGGGGCACTGTTGCGCTGAAGGCGCGCGACCCCGCTCGGGCCGCCTGCCCCGCCCGTCACGACAGGTCCACGAGGGCGCCGGACGGCCCCGGGCGGCGCCGGGCCGGTCAGCCCTGCCGCAGCCGGCTTTCGGTCAGCAGACCCTCCTGATCGAGGATCGGGTGCGCGACGGCGACCATGTGCGCCGTGATCCGCTTCAGGTCGCGCAGGATGTCGAGATGCAGCGACGAGCTGTCGAGGCTGGTCTCCTGCCCCTCGCGCAGGCGGATCAGGTGGCGCTGCGCCGACTGGCGCTCCAGCTTGCGGATGTCGACCTTCAGTTCCATCAGCCGCCGCGCGAGATCGCGGTCGCCCTGCAGGAACACGCTCTGCGCCATCTTCAGCGTCTCGAGGCTGATCAGGAACATCCGGTCAAGCTCCTCGCGCCCCTCGTCCGAGAACCGCAGCCCGAGGCCGATCTTCTTGCGCAACTCGGGCGCGAGCCCCTTGTCGATGATGTCGCCGATATGCTCGAGGTTGATGACATAGTCGAGGATCGCGATCGTGCGCCGCCGCTCGGCCTCGCCCGCGTCGCGGCCAAGCCGGGTGAGATAGGCCTTCACCTCCTGCTGGCGGCGGTCGATGCGGGTCTCAAGCTCGGTCACCTCGGCCAGCGGCGCGGCGTCGTCGGACAGGAAGGCGGTGCGGGTCTGGATCAGCATCCGCTCGACCGTGTCGCCGATCGCCAGCGCCTCGCGCCCGGCGCCCGCCAGCGCCAGCGCCGGGGTCTGCAGCGCGTCCTCGTCCAGCCAGCGCGGGCGGTCGTCGGCGCGGGCCGGATCGGCCGGGATCGCCCGCGCGACCGCCGCCGCGACCGGGCCGAGCGCCGGCCAGATCACCGCGGCCAGGCCCAGGTTGAAGGCGAGATGCGCCTCGACCGCGAGGCTGCCGCCCGAGGGCAGCCCGGCCAGCGCCGCGCCGAGCGGGCCGGCCAAGGGCAGCGCCACCGCGCAGCCGGCCGCGCGCACCGCGAGATTGCCCCAGGTCAGCCGCCGCGCCTCGGCCCCGGCGCCGGCGGTGGCCAGCACCGCGGGCAGCGCGCCGCCGAGGTTCGCCCCCAGCACCAGCACCACCGCCAGCCCCGGCGGCACCGCGAGCGAGGCCACCAGCAGCACCGCCGCCAGCGACGAGGCGCAGAGCGCGGCGATCGCGGCCGAAAAGACCAGCGCCACCGGCCAGGCCGCGTCGAGCAGCCCGAGGAAGGCCGCAAGCTCGGGCGCCGTGCGCAGCGGCTGCGTCGCCTGCCCCAGCAGCGCCAGCGACAGCAGCATCAGCCCGACCCCGACCAGCGCCCGCCCGACGCCCGCCCAGACCACCCCGGCCCGGCGGATCAGCACATAGCCCGACAGCAGCAGCACCGGCGCCAGCGCCTCGAGCCCGCTCGCGATCGCCCAGGCGGTCAGCGCGGTACCGACATTCGCGCCCAGCAGCGCGACCTGCGCCATGCGCGGCCGGATCATCCCGCGCTCGACGAAGCCGCTGGCCATCAGCGCGGTCGCGGTCGAGGATTGCAGCCCCAGCGTCGCCACCAGCCCCGACAGGAACGCGCGCGGCCCGGTGCGCGTGCCAAGGCCCAGCACCACCTGCAGCCGCAGGCCGAGCGCCTGGCCCAGCCCCTCGCGCACGAGGCCGATGCCGAACAGCAGCAGCGCCACCGCGCCCGCGATCTGGCAGGCCACCACCAGCGAAGCCATCCGTACCCTCCGTTTTGCTTCAGGCTGGACCGTTTCGCGCGGAATGCAAGCCCGGCGTCGGTGCGGCCGGCGCAGCCGCGCCGCAGGGCCCGGGCCGGAACCGGCGCGGGGTGTCGCGCGGGTGTGGGCCGGCGCCGGACTGTGCGTCGCCACCGGCGCAGTCGCCGGCGCGCCCGCCGATTGTCCACACGCGCGGCGCCATATGCTGCGACACCAGCAATTTTGTTGGCACGCAATCCATTTCCTGTCAGCTTGGCCTGGTTCCGAGGGAGCTTATGCGATGCGAGTTGACGAGCGTGCCGGCGAGGAAGCCGAAGTGGTGACCGATGACTGCTGTCCGATGATCTTCTGCGCCATGGTCCTGACGCTTGTCGTGACCCTTGCCGCGGGCACAGCGATGCTGCTGGCCTGAGGCCGCCCTGACCGGCCGCCACGCTGGCCGTACCCGCCCAAGGCGCCACCAGTCCGGTCTTCACCAAAGCGCGACGGCCTCCCGGCGCGGCACGGTGGCGCGCGGCATCGGCACAAAGCCCCGCGCGCCGCAAACGGACACGCGCGAACGCCGGATGGCGCAAGTCTCTGAAACTGGTGGGAAATGTTATGGTACCGCTTCCCCGGCTCGAACGGGGGACCTCTAGATCCACAATCTAGCGCTCTAACCAACTGAGCTAAAGCGGCACTGGTGGGCGATCTACAGGGAGCGCGCGGGGTTTGCAAGACCCCTCGGCACCCGATTGTCGCTTGCTTGGCGGCAGGGTTTCGCGCTACTCGCCGATGCGCCCCCGCGAAAGGACCCGACCATGAGCATCGACAAGGAAAGCGACATCTCGGCCAATCTGCAGATCGGCCCGACCACGCTCGGGATGGTGCGAATCTACGTCGAGGCCGAGGGGCTGGAGCTGCCGCTGGATTTCGATCCCGAAGAGGCCGAGGAGATCGCCGAGGAGCTGCGCGCCGCGGCCGAGGCCGCCCGGCAGATGGGCAGCGACGGCGCGCCGCAGGGCAAGGGCGGCAAGCCCGGCAAGGGCCGTCGCTGACGCCGCGATCCGCCGGGCGCGCCGCGCCCATCATCCCGCCGGCCGCCCCGCACTGACCGCCCGCACCGCGATGCGGCCCGTCGCCATGGCCGCCGGACCGCGCCCCCGGCGCGCCATCGCAGCGACCCGCACCACAGTCCGGGCGCAGGCCGCGCGCCCGTCCCCGCCGCCGTTGCTGTTCACCGAAGCGCGCCACAGGACGCCACAGGGCGGCGCCGATGCTCAGCCCAGACGGGCGCCCGGATCGCGCAGCGCCTGCAGCCGCCGCGCGGCGTGGCGCGCGAATCCCGCCGTCACCGCCTTGCGCCGCGCCGGCGCCAGCGGCGTCGCGGGCCCCATGCGCAGGATCTCGGCATCATAGGCGTCGGCCAGGATCAGGCCGGTCTCGGCCGGCAGCAGCGCGGTCGGGAAATCGGCGTCGACCGCCCAGAAGAATCGGTCCGCCCAGTCGAGATAGCCCTGCCACTTCCGGTCCGAGGTGTAATCGGCCCGGCCCGACTTGCATTCGACGATCCAGATCTCGCCGTTCGGCCCCAGCGCCATCACGTCGACGCGCAGGCCCGGCGCCGGCACCAGCTCCTCGACCGTGACGAAGCCCAGCGCCGCAAGGTGGCGGCAGGTGCCGCGCGCGATCAGCTGGCCGGGCATCGGCGCGCGGGCCGGCGCGGCCGCGCCCGCAAGGCCGGCGACCGGCGCACCGGGGCCGGCCGCCGCCGGGCCCGCATCGGGCACGGCATCGGGCGCGGCGGCGGGATCTTGCGACCAGTCGTCGGCGTGCTGCGGGGCCGGGGGATAGGGGCTGGGACGGGGGCTGTCGGCGGGCATGGCCCAAGCATGAACATTCCACGAACGCCTGTCCAGTCACATGCCGGTCAGCGCCGGCGCGCGGTGGCCCGGCCGGGTTCATCCTGTCGCACCGCGGACCCTTGCAGCCGCCGCCCCCCGGCCCTATCTTGTGCGACGGCGGGTACTGCCCCTCGCGTGAGAGGCTTTTTTCCAGTGGCCGATAAGCATTTCCTCGGGAGCTGGCTCTGCCAAGGCCCTGGCCTTGGTACCTGGCGCCCACCTGGTATATCCAGGCTCTCGGGAAATCACGCCATCCACGGTTGCCGCGGTTCCCGCCGCTTTCCCCTTTCCTCCGCTCGGGCCGGGATCGTCTGACGCCCCTCCCCGCGCGGAACGCCGCGCCCCGCCGAGGGCCCTGCGCCCAAGCGATCGCCTGGGCTAGCGGCGCTTCCCGCCCGGCCGCGGGCTCAGCGCGCACCGGGATCGTCGCGTCCGGGGCGTCCGGGGCGCCCCGGTCGGCCCGGCGGCGGCCCGCCGCGCAGGATCGCGATCGCGAACTGGACCGATCCGAAGACCACCGCATTGGCCAGCACCATCATCGCCACCGCCAGACCGCCCCCCGCGACCGAGGTCACGAGGTGGCGCAGCCCGGCCACGTCGAAGCCGAGCAGCAGTCCGGTGAACACCGCGGCCAGCGCGACGCCGATCACGGCGCTGCGGATGTAGAGACGGATCAGCTCGGGCATCGCTGCGCCTTTCCCGGACCATGGGTCGAGGATAGCCGCACGGGCTTTCGCATTGGCAAAAATATCCACGGCCCGGACCGCGGTGTCGCGCCAGAGCCCGGATCGGGGCGCCGGCGACATCCGCCCGGCCCCGACCCGCCCTGGATCAGCCCCGCCCCGGATCAGTCCCGGCCCCGACCAGCCCCGGTCCCCCGGGCGTCGCGGTCAGAAGGCCTCGGGGCGCGCCTCGCGGGCCATGTGGTCGAGCACGGCGTTGACAAAGCTCGGCTCCTTGCCCTCGGGGAAGAAGGCGCGGGCGACGTCGACGAACTCGTTGATCACCACCTTGGGCGGGGTCGCGGGGTTGACCAGCTCGGCCCCGGCGGCGCGGAACAGCGCCCTCAGCACCGGGTCGATGCGGTCGATCGGCCACTTGGCGACCAGCGCGCGGTCGGTCATCTGGTCGATCCGCGCCTGCCAGACCACCGCGTCGTCGACGAGGCGGCGGAACAGGTCGGGGTCGCCCTCGGCCATCTCGTCCTCGTCATAGACCGCGCCGAAGCGATGGGTCTCGAACTCGCGCGTGATCCGCTCGGGGGTCTGGCCCGAGGTCTCCATCTGGAACAGCGCCTGCACGGCATAGAGACGCGCGGCGGATTTCATCTGCCGCTTCTCTTCCTGGGTGCGCTTGATCGGACGCGGGGTTTCGTCGGTCATCGGATCCTCGGTGCCTGGACGGCGGAACGGGGGGCGGGGCTCAGCTCTCGGCGGATGCGAGGAAGCCCACGCCCCGGGTACGGCGGGCCCATTTGCGGGAAAGCGCGACCAGATGCAAGGCCGCAGCCGCCGCGCCGCCGCCCTTGTTCTGGCCCGCGGCCTCGGCGCGGACCTCGGCCTGCGCGCGGGTCTCGACGGTCAGGATCGCGTTGCCGATGCAGGCGCCCTGCAGGCCCAGCATCGTCAGCCCGCGCGAGCTGTCGTTGCACACGGTGTCGTAATGCGTCGTCTCGCCGCGGATCACGCAGCCCAGCGCGACGAAGCCGTCGTAGTCGGTCATCCGCGCGGCCATCGCGATCGCGGTCGGGATCTCCAGCGCGCCGGGCACCTCGACGGTGTCGTGGCTGCCGCCCACCGCCTCGACCGTGGCGCGGGCGCCGGCCAGCAGCTGGTCGGCGATGTCCTTGTAATAGGGCGCCACCACGATGAGGATCTTCACCGGGCGGTCGAAGTCCGGCAGGGCAAGGCTGTGGTGCTGTTCGGTCGCGGCCATGTCGTCACTCCGTGATCGGTTGGGTGCCGGTGATCTCGAGCCCGTAGCCCTCGAGGCCCACGACACGCGGCTTGGTGCTGTTGGTCACGAGGGTGATGCGCTTGAGCCCGAGCGTGGCGAGGATCTGCGCGCCCATGCCGTACTGGCGCAGGACGTGCGGGCTGGCGTGGCCCTCGACCGCGAGGCGCATGGTGGTGTCGCGCAGCAGCACGATCACGCCGCGGCCGGCGGCGCCGATGGTGCGCATCGCGGCCGCGAGGTCCGAGCCCTCGCCGATCCCCAGCACGTCCTCGAGCGGGTCGAGCTGGTGCACCCGCACCAGCACCGGCTCGGCCGAGGACAGGTCGCCCTTGGTCAGCACGATCTGCTCGGCGCCCTGCGTGGCATCGGTGAAGATCCGCATCACCCACTCGCCGCCATGGGCCGAGTGCACCGGCTTGACCGCGGTCTCGGTCACCAGGTTGTCGTGGCGGCGGCGGTAGGCGATCAGGTCCGAGATCGTGCCGATCTTCAGCCCGTGCTTCTGCGCGAATTTCACCAGGTCGGGCAGCCGCGCCATGGTGCCGTCGTCGTTCATGATCTCGCAGATCACGCCGGCGGGCTTCATGCCGGCCAGCCGCGCGACATCGACCGCGGCCTCGGTATGGCCGGCGCGCACCAGCACGCCGCCGTCGCGGGCGCGCAGCGGGAAGATGTGGCCCGGGGTGGCGATGTCCTGCGGCTGGGTGTCCTCGGCGATGGCCACCGCGATGGTCAGCGCCCGGTCCGCGGCCGAGATCCCGGTATCGACGCCCTCGCGCGCCTCGATCGAGACGGTGAAGGCGGTCTCGTGGCGCGACGAGTTCTTCGAGGCCATCAGCGGCAGGTTCAGCGCGTCGATGCGCTTGCCCTCCATCGGCAGGCAGATCAGGCCGCGGCCGTGGGTGGCCATGAAGTTCACGACATCCGCGCTCGCCATCTCGGCCGGGATCACCAGATCGCCCTCGTTCTCGCGGTCCTCGTGGTCGACGAGGATGAACATCCGGCCGGCGCGGGCATCGGCGATGATCTCCTCGGTGGTCGAGATCGCGTCGCGGTAGTGCTGGTCGTCTGCGGCGGTGGCGGGAACGGGTTCGGTCATGGCAGGGCTCCGGACAGTCGCGGCGGGTTTAGCGCGTCTTCCGGGCGATGACCAGATTCGCGGGCCGGGCCCGGCGTGCGCCACGGCAGGCCCGCCCTGCGCGGATCGCCGCCCCGGCCGCGCCCGGCGGCGGGACACTGGCCACCGCGGCGGCGGGTCCGGTCGGGCGAACGCCACCGCCAGCGCGCCCGGCGACACCGGCGGCCGTCCGGACAGGGAGCCCGCAGCCCGGCGATCTGCCCCCCGACGGACCAGTCTGCACAGCGGTGCGGTCCTCGGGCCGGTGGCGGCGACGGCCGGACAGGCGCAGCGGTCGGTCTCCTCGTCGGCGCGGGGTGCCTGCCCGCCGGCAGCGGCAACCACAGGGCTGGCAAAGGGATCAGCCGGGCGGCGTGGTCGGCCGTGCCAGCGACAGAGCGGTCGGTGCGACGGCGGGCCGGTCTGCGCGGCGGTGTGGGCGTTGGACCGGCGGGCGCTCCACTTGGCGGCGGGGGCAGACTGAGTGTCGGCTAGCGGCACTGAGAGAGATGACGGAGCGGGGCGCGGGGCGGTCTGAGCCTCGGTCCGGTGGCGCGGGCGCCGGCGGCGGGTTTGGTGGCGCGGCAGCCGGGAGGCAGCGGGCTGTTCGGCGTCGGGCCGGTCCGCGCGGCGGGAGAGGCCGCCCGGCATCGGGCAGCGTCTGACGGGCGCGGCGGGCGGTGCGTCGGCCGGGCGACCTCCGGCCCGGCGGTGGCGGAGCGGTCGGTGCGACGGCCGCCCGGCCTGCCCGGCGGCAGGGTCAGCCCGGGGCGGAAAAGAAGCGCTCGGCCGGCAGGTAGCCGGCAAGCCGGGCCGCCGCGGCCCAGTCGCGCTCGAGCCCGGTGTCGCCCACCAGCATCACCCGGTCCGACGGCCGCCCGCCCGCGAGCGCGCGCACCGCCTGCCCCAGCGCCGACCAGCCCAGCAGCCCCGGCGCCGCCCCCGCGCCGTCGAAGCCGATCCCCGCCCGCGCCAGCGCCGCCAGCCCCGCCTCGGGGCTCAGCGGTGGCTGCTGCGCGAGGTGGCGCGCGACGCCGCGCTGCGCGGCGAGCGCCCCGGCGCGCCCGGCCTCGAGCGCCTGCGCCGCGCGAAACAGCCGCAGCGCGTTCGACGAATAGAGGAAGGCCACGATGTCATGCCCGGTGGTCGCGCGCACCGTGGCATAGGTGCGGTAGTCCAGCCCGATCTCGGCCGCGCGGCGCACCCGCAGCCGCACCACCTCGATCGGCAGGGTCGGCAGCAGGTCGGCCCGCGCCCGGCCCCAGCAATGCGCCCGCCAGCCGCGCCCCGCGGCCAGCGCCGGCCCGCCGTTGTGCCCCGGCCCCGCGCTCATGCCTTGGCCACCGCCGCCGACCATTCCGACATCCGCGCGACATAGCGCGCCAGCGTGTCGACCTCGAGGTTGACGGGATCGCCCTCGCGCGCGGTGCCCCAGGTGGTGACGGTCTTGGTATGCGGGATCAGGTTGACGCCGAAGGTCGCGCCCTCGACCTCGTTCACCGTCAGCGAGGTGCCGTTCAGCGCGACCGAGCCCTTGGGCGCGATGAAGCCCGCAAGCTCGGCCGGCACGCGGAAGGTCAGCCGGGTGCTGTCGCCCTCGTCGCGGATCGCCACGATCTCGGCCACGCCGTCGACATGGCCCGAGACGATGTGGCCGCCCAGCTCGTCGCCGACCTTCAGCGCCCGCTCGAGGTTGATGCGCTTGCCCGGCGTCCAGCCGTTCGCCCCGAGGCTGGTCTTCGACAGCGTCTCGGCCGAGATCTGCACGTCGAACCAGTTGCGCGGGCCGGCCGGCGTCTCGGTCCCCGTGGCGATCACCGTCAGGCAGACGCCGTCGCAGGCGATCGAGGCGCCGATGTCGATCGTGGCCGGGTCATAGGCGGTGCCGATCCGGGCGCGCAGGTCGCCCTGCTGCTCGAGCTCGAGGATCTCGCCCATGTCGCTGACGATGCCGGTGAACATGCGGCCCCCTTTCTGCTGGTGTGTCCGGGTCTTCGGGTCTGGCGCCAAGTGCTAGACCCGCGCCGCGCCCCGCGCAAGGCGCAGGACTTCGCGCAATCACCCGCAAACTGCCGCGACGGCGCCGCAATCGGCGCCCAACACGGGCGCAGCCCCGCGCGGTTCATTGCCCCTTAGCCAGGTCCGGGGCTAGATGGGGCCGACACCCGCATCCCGGAGGACTGAGTGCCCGCATGCCCCGCCCCCCACGCCGTCCGGCCCCGTCCGCGGGGCCCGCGCGCATGAGCCCGGGGCCGGCGGGACCGCAGGACAGCCCCAGGATCGGCATCGCCGGCAGTGGCGGCGTAACTGGCGGCGGCACGCCCGGCGGGCCGGCGGCGGCCGGCCTGCGCTGCTTCCTGTTCCTGCAGGGGCCGCACGGGCCGTTCTTCGACCGGGTCGGGCGGATGCTGGCCCGGTCGGGCGCGCGGGTGCTGCGCGTGGGCTTCAACCGCGGCGACGAACGCTTCTGGTCCGATCGCGCCGGCTATATCGCCTATGCCGGCGCGCCCGAGGACTGGCGCGACACGCTCTCGGCGCTGATCGACCGCGAGGCGGTGACCGACATCGTGCTGTACGGCGACACCCGCCCGGTCCATGCCGCGGCGGTGGCCGAGGCCCGCGCCCGCGGCGTCACCGTGCACGTGTTCGAGGAAGGCTACCTGCGGCCCTACTGGATCACCTATGAACGCGAGGGGTCAAACGGGCATTCGCGGCTGATGGGGATGACGATCGCGGGCATGCGCCGCGCGCTCGAACGCTCCGAGATGGAGATGCCGGCCGCGCCCGCGCGCTGGGGCGACATGCGCCACCACGTGTTCTACGGCGCGCTCTACCATTTCTACGTCATGGCGCTGAACCGCCGCTATGCCGGGTTCCGGCCGCACCGCGGCATCTCGGTGCTGGGCGAGTTCCGGTTGCACCTGAAGCGGCTGCTGCTGATGCCGGTGCACGCGCTCGAACGCGTCGCGGCCACCCGCGCGATCCGGCTCGGGGGGTTTCCCTACCACCTCGTGCTGATGCAGCTCGCCCATGATGCGAGCTTCCGGATGCACGGGCCCTTCGCCACGATGACCGAATTCATCGACACCTGCCTGCAGGGCTTCGCCGAGGGGGCGCCGCGCCACCACCACCTGGTGTTCAAGGCCCATCCGCTCGAGGACGGGCGCAGCCCGATCCGCGCCGACATCCGCCGGCTGGCCGCGCGGCACGGCGTCGCCGACCGGGTGCACTACGTGCGCGGCGGCAAGCTGGCGGGTCTGCTGAACGGCGCCCGCTCGGCGGTGACGGTGAACTCGACCGCGGCGCAGCAGGTGCTGTGGCGCGGGCTGCCGCTGAAGGTCTTCGGCGCGGCGGTCTATTCCCAGCCCGAGTTCTGCTCGCCGCAGCCGCTGCCCGACTTCTTCGCCCGCCCCCGCCGCCCCGACAGCCGCGCCTACCGCGACTATCGCCACTACCTGCTGGAAACCAGCCAGGTGCCCGGCGGCTTCTACTCGGCCCGCGGCCGGCGCCACGCGCTGCGCCAGGTCATCGACATGATGCTGGCGGCCGAGGACCCCTATGACGCCCTGGCCGAGGGCGTTGCGGCACCTCGGCAACAATTGGTCGTCGTGCAATGATGCCACTGGCATTTTGACTTCGGATTCCGTACCCTTGCCGGAAAAAGCCAAGAAAAAAGACATCGAGGCAGCATCCGTAAAGGAGCCCGGGCAGTGACAGTAAAGGCTTCCCGCGGGGCGCGCGCAGCGACCCTGCTTGTTCTCGCGGCGGTGGTGGCCGGGTGCGGCCTGCCGCGCACGGGCCCCAACAAGCGCGAGATCTACTCCAGTTCCGTCCAGCGCCAGGGCGACGCCTTCGTCGTCGCGGTCAACGACCGGGTGAACCGCGCCGCGGGCGTGGTGCCGGCGCTCGGCTTCAGCCAGGCCTTCCTGCGCGCGGGCGTCGTCGGCTCGGACGACATCCGCCCCGGCGACACGCTGGGCCTGACGATCTGGGAAAACGTCGACCAGGGGCTGCTGGCCAGCGCCGGCCAGCCCGCGACGCAGCTCTCCGAGGTGCAGGTCGACGGCCAGGGCTTCATCTTCGTGCCCTATGCCGGGCGCATCAAGGCCGCCGGCAACACGCCCGAGGGCCTGCGCCGGATCATCACCGAAAAGCTCGACGCCCAGACCCCGGACCCGCAGGTTTCGGTCACCCGCGTCGCCGGCGACGGCGCCACGGTGACGGTGATGGGCTCGGTCTCGGGCCAGGGCGTCTACCCGATCGAACGCCCGACCCGCACCCTGTCGTCGATGCTGTCGCGCGCCGGCGGCATCGCGATCGAGCCCGACGTCGCCAAGGTCACCGTCACCCGCGGCAACCAGACCGGCACCGTCTGGCTGACCGACCTGTGGAAGAACCCCTCGCTCGACATCGGCCTGCGCCCCGGCGACGTCATCGTCGTCGAGGAGGATCAGCGCGCGTTCACCGCGCTGGGCGCCACCGCCGGCCAGCGCCGCGTCCGGTTCGAGACCCAGGACCTCTCGGCGCTCGAGGCGATCGCACAGGTCGGGGGCCTGGCCACCAACCTCGCCGATCCGACCGGCGTCTTCGTGCTGCGCAACGAACCGGCGGCGATCGCGAACCAGGTGCTGGGACGCACCGACCTCGTCGGGCCCCAGCGCATGGTCTACGTCCTCGACCTGACCAAGCCCACGGGCATGTTCCTGGCGCGGGACTTCGTGATCCGCGACGGCGACACCGTCTACGTGACCGAGGCGCCCTTCGTGCAGTGGACCAAGACGATCTCGGCGATCACCGGCTCGGCCGCCTCGCTCAACCAGGTGCAATCGGCCGGCGCCGGGCTGTCGTCGCTCTCGGGGGGCTGACACCCTGCCCGCCGATCCCGATCCCGAAGCCGCCGGCACCGCCCGGCGGCTTTTCTATTACACCGGCGGCTTCGCCCGCGACCGGGTGCTGCGCCGGATCCTCAGCCTTGCCGGCCATGCGCCGCGGCCCGGGCTGCTGGGCCGTCCCGGCCCGGCGGATCTTGTGGCGGTCTGGGGCCAGAGCCCCTTCGCCCATCGCGGCGAGGCCGTGGCCCGGCGCAGCGGCGCGGGTCTCCTGCGCATCGAGGACGCCTTCCTGCGCTCGGTCCGGCCGGGGCGCGCGGGCGGCGGGCCGCCCTTGGGGCTGATGCTCGACGCGACCGGCACGCCGGACCAGGGGGGCGTGCATTTCGACAGCCGCCAGCCCTCGTCGCTCGAGCGGCTGCTGCTTGACCACCCGCTCGACGATGCAGACCTTTTGCGACGCGCGCGCGATGGCATCGACCGGATCTCGGCGCTGCGCTTGTCCAAATACAACATCGCCGACGTTGACCTGCCGCCGCCCGACCCGGGGTACGTTCTGGTCGTCGACCAGACCGCGGGCGACGCTTCGATCCCGATGGGCGGCGCGCGCGACACGACCTTCCTCGAGATGCTGCTGATCGCGCAGGAGGAACACCCCCGCGCCCGGATCCTGATCAAGACCCACCCCGAGACGCAGTCGGGCGCCCGCCCCGGCCATTACGGCCCCGAACACGCCACCGGCCGGGTCAGCCTCGAGACGCGGCCCGTCGCGCCGCAGGTGCTGCTCGAGGGCGCGGTCGCGGTCTATACCGTCAGCTCGCAGCTGGGGTTCGAGGCGGTTCTGGCCGGCCATCGCCCCCGCGTCTTCGGCCAGCCCTTCTATGCCGGCTGGGGCCTGACCGAGGACGAACGCCCGGTCTGGCGCCGACAGCGCAAGCTGACGCGCGCGCAGCTTTTCGCCGCGGCGATGATCCTGGCGCCCACCTGGTACGACCGCTGCCGCGACCGGCTGGCCAGCTTCGAGGAGGCGGTCGACCAGCTCGAGGCCGAGGTCCGCGCCTTCCGCGACGACGGCCGCGGCCATGTCGCGCTGGGGATGCGGCTGTGGAAGCGCGGGCCGCTGCAGAAGATGCTGGGCCGCGAGCGGCGCATCGTCTTCGCCGAGGCGCCCGCCCCCGCGCAGGCCCGCGCCGCGGCCGAGGGGCGCCGGCTGATCGGCTGGGCCGGGCGGGTGCCGCCGGGGCTTGGGCCGGTGACGCGGGTCGAGGACGGCTTCCTGCGGTCGCGCGGGCTGGGGGCCGAGCTGGTGCCGCCGCTGTCGCTGGTGCTGGACCGCAGCGGGATCTACTACGACCCCGCGCGCGAGAGCGATCTTGAACGGCTGGTCGCCGCCGGCCCGCCCGCGGGCGGCACCCGCCGGGCCGAGCGGCTGGTCGCGCGGATCGTCGCGGCCGGGCTCAGCAAGTACAACCTTGGCGGCGCGCTGCCCGAGATGCCGGCCGGGCACCGGATCCTCGTGCCCGGGCAGGTCGAGGACGACGCCTCGATCCGGCTTGGCGCGGGCGAGGTGCGCACGAACCGCGACCTGCTGATCGCGACCCGCGCCCGCAACCCCGACGCGATCCTGCTCTACAAGCCGCACCCGGATGTCGAGGCGGGGCTGCGCCCCGGGGCGATCGCGCCGACAGAGCTGTTCACGCTGGCCGATTTCGTCGTCGCCGGCACCGATCCCGCCCGCCTGCTGGCCGAGGTCGACGAGGTCTGGACCATGACCTCGACGCTGGGGTTCGAGGCGCTGCTGCGCGGCTGCCCGGTCACCTGCTTCGGCGCGCCGTTCTATGCCGGCTGGGGGCTGACGCGCGATCTGGGGCCGGTGCCGGCGCGGCGGCGGGTGCGCCCGGGCCTTGCCGCCTTCGCCCATGCCGCGCTGATCGCCTATCCGCGCTATCACGACCCGGTCTCGGGCCTGCCCTGCCCGCCCGAGGTCGCGCTGGAGCGGCTGGCCGAGGGCCGGATCCCGCATCCGGGCGCGGCGAACCGGATGCTGGCGAAACTGCAGGGACGGCTGGCGTCGCAGGCCTGGATCTGGCGGCGCTAGCGCGGCCGGCGCCCGGCGCCCGTCAGGCCCGGACCCAGCGGTGGAAGACGTCGCCATCGACGGCCCGCGTCTCGGCCAGCCGGAAGCGGGGGTGATCGGCCAGCGCCGCGTCCGGCAGCGTGCCGATCGCGGCCCGCCCCCCGGCGCCCAGCGCAAGGCCCGCGGTGAAGCCCACCGCCTCGTCCACGAGGCCCGCCGCCAGCAGCGACGCGGCCAGCTGCCCGCCGCCCTCGCAGAACACCCGCGTCAGCCCCTCGGCGCCCAGCCGCACCATCATCGCCGCGGGGTCGATCCGCCCGCCCGGCGCCGGCACCTCGATCAGCCGCGCGCCGGCCTCGGCCCAGGCCGCGCGGCGGTCGATGGCCGCCTCGGGCCCGTGCAGCAGCCAGACCGGCAGCGTGCGCGCGCTGTCCGCGAGCCGCCCCAGCGGCAGGTCCAGCGCCGCCGAGGCCACCAGCCGCAGCGGCTGGTTCACCGCGCCAAGCCCGCGCACGTTCAGCATCGGGTCATCCGCCCGCACCGTGCCCGCGCCGACCAGGATCGCGTCGTGGCGCGCGCGCAGCGCATGGGTCAGGTGGCGCGCGCCGGGCCCGGTGATCCAGCGGCTTTCGCCGGTGCCGGTGGCGATGCGGCCGTCGAAACTGGTGGCGAGCTTGAGCGTCAGCATCGGCCGGCCCTGCCCGATCCGGGTCAGGAAGCCCTTCTGCGCCGCGACGGCCTCGTCCGCCATCAGCCCGACCTCGAGCGTGATCCCCGCCGCGCGCAGCATCGCGTGGCCGCGGCCCGCGACGCGCGGATCGGGATCCTCGATCGCGCTGACGACGCGGGCGACGCCCGCCGCCGCCAGCGCCTCGCAGCAGGGCGAGGTGCGGCCGTGATGGGCGCAAGGCTCGAGGCTGACATAGGCGGTGGCGCCGCGTGCGGCGGCGCCGGCCTGTTCCAGCGCCACGCGTTCGGCATGGGGCCGCCCGCCCGGCCGGGTCGCGCCGCGCCCGACGATGCGGGTGCCCTGGGTGATGACGCAGCCCACGGCGGGGTTGGGCCATGTCCGCCCCAGCCCCCGGCGCCCGAGCGAAATCGCCAGCGCCATGAAGCGGCGGTCATCCTCGACAGTCACGGCGTCAGCTTCTCTCGCGGCGGGGTCACTCGTCGCCGCTGCCGGCGGGACGCAGCTCGGACACGAACTTGTCGAAGTCGTCGGCATCGCGGAAGTTCTTGTAGACGCTGGCGAAGCGCACGTAGGACACGGTGTCGATCCGCGCCAGCGTCTCCATCACGATCTCGCCGATCACCTTCGAGGGGATGTCGGTGTCGCCCATCGATTCCAGCCGCCGCACGATGCCCGAGATCATCTGGTCGACGCGCTCGGGCTCGACCGGGCGCTTCTGCATCGCGATCCGGATCGAGCGTTCCAGCTTCGAGCGGTCGAATTCCTCGCGCTTGCCCGAGGACTTGATGACGATCAGGTCGCGCAGCTGCACGCGTTCATAGGTGGTGAAGCGGCCGCCGCAGGCCGGGCAGAAGCGGCGGCGGCGAATGGCGACGTGATCCTCGGCGGGCCGGGAATCCTTCACCTGAGTGTCGACATTGCCGCAGAACGGGCAGCGCATGGCCCTCTCCCTCGTCGGTCGGTCCGTTGTTTTCACCGGCACTATAGGGCCACCGCGAATCGTTGGGTAGCCGAATTTCCACCCCACCAGATGTCGTGGCCGATCGCTGTGTCCCGCGGGACTCAATCCGGCCCGGGCGGCGTCAGTCGGGGCGGAAATGCGCCGCGACCTCGCGCCGGTGCGGGGCGGTGCGATGTTCGAACAGGAACACGCCCTGCCAGGTGCCCAGCCGCATCCGCCCGCCGGAGACCGGGATCGACAGGCTGACCGGCAGCAGCGCGGCGCGGATATGGGCGGGCATGTCGTCGGGCCCCTCGTAGGTATGGGTCAGGTAGGCCATCGCGGGATCGGTCGTCGGCGGCACGGTGCGCGAGATCCAGGCCAGCAGGTCGGTCTGCACCTCGGGATCGGCATTCTCCTGGATCAGCAGCGAACACGAGGTATGGCGCACCAGAAGCGTCAGCAGCCCGTCGCCGTGCCCCGCAAGCCAGCGGACGAGATCGGCGGTGAATTCATAGCTGCCGGGGCCGCGGGTCGCGATCTGGAAGGTGGTCTGCATGGGCCCGATCAGGTCACGCGGCCGCGGGAATGGCAAGCCTCAGCAGCCGCGGCCCAGCACCATCACCCAGACCGTGCGGCCGCCGCCCCGGATCGCGGCCAGCCCCACGCCGCGCGCCTCGGGCGCCAGCATGTTGCGCAGATGCCCGGGCGAGCCGCGCCACATCGCCAGCGCCTGCGCGATCGGGTCCTGCGGCGCGGTGGTCGCGGCGATGTTCTCGGCCACCCAGCAGATGTCGGCCCCGCGCGCGAGCACCCGGTCCATCGGCCCGGTGCCCTCGGGCGCGCGGTGGTCGAAATAGCCGCGCCGGACCATGTCGCAGGCATGGCCCTCGGCCGCCTCGGACAGCACCGCCGACAGCGCCACCGGCGCCAGCCCCGCCCCGGCGCGCAGAGCGTTCAGCCGCGCAAGCCCCTCGGTCGCGCCTGCCCGGTCAAGCCGCAGCACCGCCCCCGGGCCGCAGGACAGCCCCGCGGCAGCCGTCGCCACCTCCGCCCGCGCGGCGCCGGCACAAAGCGTCGCGAGCAGCGCGGCGGCAAGGGCGGCGGCGGGGGCGGCACGCATCGCGATCAGTCGATCAGCAGCGGCCAGGTCAGCTCGCACATCGCCTGGGCATGGGCGGCGGTGAAGCCGCCGTCATCGCGCCCGATCGAGACCACGCCGGTATCGCCCGAGGCCCGGTCGGCCAGCACCGAGAACCGCATCTCGCCGATCGCGCGCGGGCTCGAGCCGGTGGTGCGGTAGATCCGGGTGGTCGGGTGCAGGTGCAGGTGGTTGATCGTGTATTCCCCCGCCGCGCACCAGTAGTCGTCCATCGTGTTCGAGGGGCGGTAGTCGACGGTGAAATCCTCGGCCGGGCCGTCGACGCGCAGCTGGTTCGGCGCGAGCCAGGCAAGCGAGGGGGTGGCACAAAGGCCGGCCAGCCCGAGGGCGGCGATGGCGGTGACGATACGGGGCATGGCACTCTCCTTCGCGGGGCCCGCGCGCAGCCGCGGGCCACGGCGGGACCATCCGTGCCCCGTCGACCTGCTATCTAGGGTGCGAAGCGCGCGGGGAAAAGCCCCCCGATCAGGCCCCTGCCGCGACGACGTCCAGCCAGCGCGCGGCCTCGTCCGGGCTGGCCAGCAGCACGATGACCTCGCCCGACTTGGCGGTGCGCGCGCCCGGGAAGGCCGCGGCCAGCGCCTCGGGCGTCACGGTGCCGCGGCGCAGCTCGGGCTTGCGGACATAGGCCAGCACGCCGTCGTCGTTCGGCACGGCGGCAAAGACCCAGTCCTCGCCGCGCTCGATGCGCAGCGCGGACTGGAAGCCCTTTTCATGCGCGAAGACCGACAGGTCGGGCCGCGCGGCAAAGCCCTCGACCAGCCGGTCGAAGGTCGCGCGGGCGGCGTCCGAGACGCAGGCGTCCCGCAGCTCCGAGATCTCCATCGTGCCGCGCCCTTACTGGTCGAGGAACGAGCGCAGCTTGCGCGACCGCGACGGGTGCTTGAGCTTGCGCAGCGCCTTGGCCTCGATCTGCCGGATCCGTTCGCGGGTGACCGAGAACTGCTGGCCGACCTCTTCCAGCGTGTGGTCGGTGTTCATGCCGATGCCGAAGCGCATCCGCAGCACCCGTTCCTCGCGCGGGGTGAGGCTGGCCAGAACGCGGGTCGTGGT
The DNA here is from genome assembly GCF_037095655.1 of Frigidibacter sp. MR17.24. NCBI lineage: Bacteria > Pseudomonadati > Pseudomonadota > Alphaproteobacteria > Rhodobacterales > Paracoccaceae > Frigidibacter > Frigidibacter sp. MR17.24. The sequence continues at coordinate 217,233 of NZ_JBAWKE010000001.1, read as the reverse complement.
TTCCTTCAGGTTCTCCTGAATGGCGCTGTCCAGCGGCAGGATCGCGTTCTTGTCCTCGATGAAGTCGCCAAGCTGGCTGTCTTCCTCGTCGCCGATCGGCGTTTCCAGCGAGATCGGTTCCTTGGCGATCTTCATCACCTTGCGGACCTTCTCGAGCGGCATCTGCAGCTTTTCGGCCAGTTCTTCCGGCGTCGGCTCGCGGCCGATCTCGTGCAGCATCTGCCGGCCGGTGCGCACCAGCTTGTTGATCGTCTCGATCATGTGCACCGGGATGCGGATCGTGCGCGCCTGGTCGGCGATCGAGCGGGTGATCGCCTGGCGGATCCACCAGGTCGCGTAGGTCGAGAACTTGTAGCCGCGGCGATACTCGAACTTGTCGACGGCCTTCATCAGGCCGATGTTGCCTTCCTGAATGAGATCAAGGAACTGCAGGCCGCGGTTCGTGTACTTCTTCGCGATCGAGATCACGAGCCGGAGGTTGGCCTCGACCATCTCCTTCTTGGCCTGGCGCGCTTCCTTCTCGCCCTTCTGGACCTGGTTCACGATCCGGCGGAATTCCTGGATGTCGACGCCGACATACTGGCCGACCTGCGCCATCTCGGCGCGCAGGTCGTCGACCTTGTCGCGGCTCTTCTCGAACAGCGCGAGCCAGCCGCGACCGCCCTTGGCGATCAGCCGGTCGACCCAGGTCGGGTCGAGTTCATAGCCGCGGTACTCGTCGATGAACTCGCGCCGGTTGATGCGGGCGGCGTCGGCAAGCTTCACCATGCCCGAGTCGATCGACATGATCTTGCGGTTGATGCCGTAAAGCTGGTCGATCAGCGCCTCGATGCGGTTGTTGTGCAGGTGAAGCTCGTTCACCAGCATCACCATCTCGCCGCGCAGCTTCTGATAGGCGACCTCGTCGGCGACCGAGAAGCTTGCGCCCTCGGACAGGGTCGCGGACATCCGCAGATCCTGCATCTCGGCGAGTTGCGCGTAGTTGTCGGCGATGATCTCGAGCGTCTCGAGCACCTTGGGCTTCAGCGCGGCTTCCATCGCCGCGAGCGACATCGCCGAGGCCTCGTCATCCTCGTCGCCGTCGTCCGAGGCGATCGGGTTGCCGTCGGCATCCAGCTCCTGCTCGCCCTGGCGCTTGGGCTGGGCGGGCGAGACGGCGGCGCCATCGACGATGGCCTCCTCCATGTCGTCCTCGCCCTCGCCGTCGAGATTGCGCCCGAACGTGGTCTCGAGGTCGATGACGTCGCGCAGCAGGATCTCTTCGGACAGAAGTTCGTCGCGCCAGATCGTGATCGCCTGGAAGGTCAGCGGGCTTTCGCACAGCCCCGCGATCATCGTGTTGCGGCCGGCCTCGATCCGCTTGGCGATGGCGATCTCGCCCTCGCGCGACAGCAGCTCGACCGAGCCCATCTCGCGCAGGTACATCCGCACCGGGTCGTCGGTGCGGTCGAGCGTCTCGGAGGTCGTGGTCGCGACCGCGACCTCGCGCGAGCCCGAGGCGGCCTCGACCACCTGGCCCCCGTTCGCGGCGGCGTTGGCATTGCCCTCGCCATCGTCGGCCTCGTCATCCTCGATGACATTGATGCCCATCTCCGAGAGCATCGACATCACGTCCTCGATCTGCTCGGACGAGACCTGCTCGGGCGGAAGGACCTGGTTCAGCTGGTCATAGGTGATGTAGCCGCGCTCTTTCGCTTCCGCGATCATGCGCTTCACAGCCGCCTGGCTCATGTCCAGCGAATGGTCCTGATCCTGATCGTCGTGCTTCACGTCTTCGGCGTCTCTGGCAGCCATGGGCACTCCTCATCGGGTCGTCGCGGGGCCCTCGGGCCATTGCGCCCCGCGCGGGGTCATCCGTCATCTTCCGGCGGCAGCGGCGGGCCGCCGGATCACCGGACATGATTCGACCAGCTGCGAATCATATCCGACCTCTTTACCGAATCGCGGCGCCGGATCACAGGGCACCTCGCGTCACAGATAGGACGTCGATGCCCCGTGTCACCGTGCTGCCGCGGAAAGCGGCGCCGACCGGTGCCGCGGGGTGCCGAAGGCGCCCGCCCACGGTGCGCGCACCCGGGCGGGGCGGCCGTCAGCGGCGGGGCTTTCGCCAGACCTCGCGGTCGATCATGTCCTGCAGCTGCCGGGTCAGCGCGTCGCGATCCTCGCCAAGATCCGAGGAATCGTTCAGACGCGACCGTTCGGCCCGCTGCCGTGCCTCGGCGGCCTTTCCCAGCCGCCAGGTCACGCCTTCGTCCGCGAAGCCCGCGAGATCGGCCACCGCATCGGCGATCTCCTCGCGCACGCCGCGCCGCGCCGCCAGCTTCGCCAGCTCTTCCGACAGGCAGGCCCTGGCGAATTGCGCGTCCGCATCCGCCCTCGCGGGCGGCGCGATCGCAACATGGGGAAGCTGTTCGATCGTTTCAAGGACGGCGCGCGCCGCCGAATCGATCCGCTCGCGCAGCGGCGCGTCCCCGCCCCGCGCTTCGCGCAGCAGCGCGCCGCGCAGCCGGTCGTGGCCCTCGCCGATCAGCTCGATCCGTTCGAGATCGCTTTCGAACGCGACGATGCAGGCCGGGTGGGCGGCGCAGATCGCCAGGATGATCGCCTCGCGCAGCCGGTCCTCGACCAGCCCCTCCTCGTCGCCCGCGGCCGCCGCCAGCATCGAGGCGCGGGTGCCGGCCAGCGGCTGGATCTCGACCGGGCGGGCACCGAACCGGCCGCCCGGCTGCCACGGCCGGCGCGGGCGCGGCTGGAAGCCGCCCTGGCGCGCGCCGCCCCCGCCACCATAGCCGCCGCCACCGCCGTAGCTGCCGCCCCGGTCCCCGCCATAGCCGCGGTCGTCGCCATAGCCCCGATCCTCGGCATAGCCGCCGCCATAGCCCGGGTCATAGCCGTCATGGGCCGGCGGCGCGGGCGCGCGCAGGATCTCGGCGCCGGGCGTGCGGAAGCCGAACAGCTCGCCGCGCATCCGCGCGATCTCGGCCGCGTAATGGCCGCGCAGCGAGGGGTCGCGGATCTGGCGGATCAGCTCGCGCAGCCGCCGGTCGAGGCCCGCGCGCCGCTCGGGGCTGTCGAAGACCTTGCCTTCGGTCTCGCGCCGCCACAGCAGGTCGACCATCGGCTGCGCGCCCTCGATCACCTGCGCCATCGCCTGCGCGCCGCGGGCGCGGATCAGGTCGTCGGGGTCCTCGCCCGCCGGCATCACCGCGAAGCGCAGCGCGTTCCCGGCCTCGAGCATCGGCAGCGCAAGGTCGATCAGCCGCTCGGCCGCGCGGACCCCCGCCTTGTCGCCGTCAAGCGCCACCACCGGCTCGGGCGAGATCCGCCACAAGAGCCGCAGCTGATCCTCGGTGATCGCGGTCCCCAAGGGGGCGACGGCGCCGCCGAAGCCCGCCTCGCTCAGCGCGATCACGTCCATGTAGCCCTCGGTGACGATCAGGGGCGCGCCCTTCGCCACCGCGTTGCGCGCGGCCTCCTGATTGTAGAGATTGCGGCCCTTGTCGAACAGCTCGGTCTCGGGGCCGTTGAGGTACTTGGCGCGCGCGTTCGGGTCCATAGACCGCCCGCCCAGGCTGATCGCCCGCCCCCGCCCGTCGCGGATCGGAAAGATGATGCGGCCGCGGAAGCGGTCATAGGGCGCGCCGCCGTCCTCGGGCTTGGCGCAAAGCCCGGCGGCGACGATCAGATCGGCCGCGATCCCCTTGGCGGTCAGCGCCTGCAGGATGCCCTGCCGGTTGTCCGGGGCCCAGCCGATGCCGAAGCGCTCCTGCCCGGCGGGGCCGAGGCCGCGCCGCTCGAGATAGTCGCGCGCGGGCCCGGCCGAGGCGGTCTTCAGCTGCAGCCGGTACCACTTCACCGCCTCTTCCATCACCTCGGCCAGCTGGCTGCGGCGGTCGGCCTTCCTGGCGGCCACGGGATCGCGGGCGGGCATGGTCATGCCGGCCTCGCGCGCGAGGGATTCGACCGCCTCCATGAAGGACTGGTTCTCGCTCTCGCGCAGGAAGGTGACGGCGTCGCCCTTGGCGTGGCAGCCAAAGCAGTAATAGAAGCCCTTGCGGTCATCCACATGGAAAGACGCGGATTTTTCCTGGTGGAACGGGCACGGCGCCCACCAGTCGCCCTTGGCCTGGTTCGACTTCCGGCGATCCCACGTGACCTTGCGGCCGACCACGCTGCTCAGCGTGATGCGGGTGCGAAGCTCTTCGAGGAAACCGGGGGGCAGACTCATGGCGGCCAATATCGGGCCTTGGGCGGGGGCTGTCCAGAAGCCGGGCGCGCGCCGGCTGTGGACGGCGCGCGAGGCCTGTGGATAACCGCGCCCTCCCCGCCCGCCGCGCCCCCCCGGGCACAGGCGGGGCCGCGGATCCCGAGACGCCTGACGACCGCCCGCGCGTGGCATCGTCGCCGGCGCGACGGCCAGCAACAACGGGGATGTCACCGTCCACCACGGCAACGCGTCCACCGAGGACACCATCCCCGACCCCGGCCCGTGTTCGGCCGGGCTGTCGGGCATCGGCTGCCGGGTGTGGCCGGGCGAAGCTGCCGCCGCTGGTGGCCGACGGCCAGACCTGCAGCCCGACCGACGACGGCCCGCCGAGGCCGGACGACAGGGTGCTGGCCGCGGGCACCGTCTTCGGCGGCAAGCGCCTGCTGTTCGATCCGAACGGCAGCCTCGGCGCCACGACGGGCCCGGTGAACCTGCCCGGCGGGCGCCACGACCGACCCGAACCCGAAGCCGGAACCGATCGTGCCCGGCCCCGGCCACGATGCGGCCCGCCTGATCTTCGCCGCCGCCGTCACCGCCGCGCAGGCGCCCGGCACCGAACCGCCGGCGCCGGCGGGGCTGTGCGGCGGGCCCGAGGGACATGCGAAAGGGGCGGCGCCCTTCGGCACCGCCCCCCGTCATCAGATGCCCGAAGGCTCAGTCGTCCATCTTCAGGGCCGAGATGAAGGCCTCCTGCGGGATCTCGACCTTGCCGAACTGGCGCATGCGCTTCTTGCCGGCCTTCTGCTTCTCCAGCAGCTTCTTCTTCCGGGTGGCGTCGCCGCCGTAGCACTTGGCGGTCACGTCCTTGCGCATCGCCGACAGCGTCTCGCGCGCGATGACGCGGCCGCCGATCGCCGCCTGGATCGGGATCTTGAACATGTGCCGCGGGATCAGGTCCTTGAGCTTTTCGCACATCGCGCGGCCCCGGCCCTCGGCCCGGTCGCGGTGCACCATCATCGACAGCGCGTCCACCGGCTCGTCGTTCACGAGGATCTGCATCTTCACGAGGAAGTCCTCGCGGTATTCCGACAGCTGGTAATCGAAGGAGGCATAGCCCTTGGTCACCGACTTCAGCCGGTCGTAGAAGTCGAAGACCACCTCGGCCAGCGGCAGGTCGTAGACCGCCATCGCGCGGCTGCCGGCATAGGTCAGGTCCATCTGGATCCCGCGCCGGTCCTGGCACAGCTTCAGCACGTCGCCCAGATATTCGTCGGGCACCATGATCGTGGCCTTGATCCGCGGCTCTTCGATATGGTCGACGTAGGTCAGGTCGGGCATGTCGGCGGGGTTGTGCAGGTCGCGCACCTCGCCGTCCTTCATGTGCAGCTTGAAGACCACCGAGGGCGCCGTGGTGATCAGGTCCAGATCGTATTCCCGCTCGAGCCGGTCGCGGACCACCTCGAGGTGCAGAAGGCCGAGGAAGCCGCAGCGGAAGCCGAAGCCCAGCGCCGCCGAGGTCTCCATCTCGTAGCTGAAGGACGCGTCGTTCAGCGCCAGCTTCTCGATCGCGTCGCGCATGTCGTCGAAATCGGCGGCATCGACCGGGAAGAGGCCGCAGAACACCACCGGCTGCGCGGGCTTGAAGCCCGGAAGCGGCGTGTCGGTGCCCTTCTTCTCGGTCGTGATCGTGTCGCCGACGCGGGTGTCGCGCACCTGCTTGATCGAGGCGGTGAAGACGCCGATCTCGCCGGGGCCCAGCTCGGCGATGTCGATCATCTTGGGCTTCAGGACCGCGAGCTTGTCGATGCCGTAGACCGCGCCCGTCTGCATCATCTTGATCGTGTCGTTGCGGCGGATCACGCCGTCCATGACCCGGATCATCACGACGACGCCAAGGTAGGGGTCGTACCAGCTGTCGACCAGCATCGCCTTCAGCGGCGCGTTGCGGTCGCCCTTGGGCGCCGGAAGGCGGGTGACGATGGCTTCCAGCACGTCCGGGATGCCAAGGCCGGATTTCGCCGAGATCGGGACCGCGTCGCTCGCGTCGATGCCGATCACGTCCTCGATCTGCTCCTTCACCCGCTCGGGCTCGGCCGCGGGAAGGTCGATCTTGTTCAGCACCGGCACGATCTCGTGGCCCGCGTCGATCGCCTGATAGACGTTCGCCAGCGTCTGCGCCTCGACACCCTGGCTCGCGTCGACCACCAGCAGCGAGCCCTCGACCGCGCGCATCGACCGCGACACCTCATAGGCGAAGTCGACGTGGCCGGGGGTGTCGATCAGGTTCAGGATGTAGGTCTTGCCGTCCTTCGCCGGATACTCGATCCGCACGGTGTTGGCCTTGATGGTGATGCCGCGCTCGCGCTCGATATCCATCGAATCGAGCAGCTGCGCCTTCATGTCGCGCTCGGCCACCGTCCCCGTCATCTGGATCAGGCGGTCGGCGAGGGTGGATTTGCCGTGGTCGATATGCGCCACGATGGAGAAATTGCGGATCTGGGCGAGCTCGGTCATGCGCGCCATATGAGCGGGTTTGCCGCACCGGTCAAGCGGGCGCGAGAGGCCGCCGCGCGGCTTGATCTTGCCGGCGCGATGCCGATCTTGGGGGCAACCGACCGGAAAGGAGATCCGCGATGATCCTGCACGTTCCCGACATGTCCTGCAGCCACTGCCACGGCGTGGTCGAAAAGACCGTCGCCAGCGTCGACGGCGGCGCGAAGGTGGTGATCACGCCCGCCGCCCGCACCGTCGAGATCCGCACCACCGCCGCCCCCGAGGCGATGCTGGCCGCACTGGACGAGGCGGGCTATCCCGCCGAGGTGACCGGCTGAGGTCGGGCGGGGACGCGGCCACCGATCGCGCGGCCCGTGCGGCCGCCCGTCCGGCCCCCGGGCATGCCACTCGTGTCGCCCGCCGCGGCGGCGGTCATGACGGGCCCATGACGGGCCCGTGACCCGGGCGTGACGGGCGCGCAACAGAGCGTGTCGTCGGTGGCCCGGCGGTTGCGGCCCCGCCGGGCCCCGCCCATAGTCCGCCCGTTGCACCCGATGGACGGAAGATGACCAGACGCCTGATCCCTCTGGCCTTTCTCGGACTGCTCGGCGCCTGCGCCGGGGGGACCGAGGGGCCCGTGAACTCTGCCTGCCTTGCCGCCGGCCGCTCGTCGGCCAGCACCCAGCGCTGCGGCTGCGCCCAGCGCGCCGCCAACCAGTCGCTGGGCTTCCTCGACCAGCGCCGCGCCGCGGGCTTCTTCGCCGAGCCCGACCGCGCCGAACGGGTGCGCATGTCCGACAGCGCCGGCGACAAGGCGTTCTGGACCCGCTACGAGGGCTTCATCGAGCGCGCCAAGGCCAGCTGCCCCGGCTGAGGCGCGCCCGCAGGCGCCCCCGGGGGCGCGTCTTCCGGGCGAGTGCGGCCCCTCAGCGCGCGCCCAGCTCGGCCAGCCAGTGGGCCACGCCCTCCTCGACCCGGTCGAGCGCGCCGTCGAAATCGCCGGTGAAATACGGGTCGGGCACCGCGTCGCCCCCGGGCAGGAAGGCCGCGATCCGCGCCCGCGCCCCGGCCGGCGCGATCCGGCGCAGATTGGCGAGGTTGTCGCCGTCCATCGCCAGGATCAGGTCGAAGCGGTCGAAATCGGCGCGCGTGACCTGCCGCGCCCTCAGGGGCGCAAGGTCGTAGCCGCGCCGCGCGGCGGCGGCGATCATCGGCGGGTGCGGCGGCTCGCCCGCGTGCCAGTCCCCGGTCCCCGCACTGTCGAGCGCCAGCCGCAGCCCCGCCGCCGCGGCGCGCGCGCGCATCGCCGCCTCGGCGGCGGGCGAGCGGCAGATATTGCCGAGGCAGACGAACAGGATCGCGGTGTCGGGGCTGGACGCATCGTGGCTCATCGGCGCAGTCTTGGGCCGGGACCGGCCGCGATGCAACCGCCGCCGAACGACGGAGGCCCCATGAACATCGTGATCCTGACCGGGGCGGGCATCTCGGCCGAAAGCGGGCTTGCGACCTTCCGCGCCGCCGACGGGCTGTGGGAAGAGCACCGGATCGAGGACGTCGCCACCCCCGAGGGCTTCCGCGCCGACCCCGCGCTGGTGCACCGCTTCTACAACGAACGCCGCGCCAAGGCCCGCGCCGCGCGGCCCAATGCCGCGCACGAGGCGCTGGCGCGGCTGCAGGGCGACCCGCGCCACCGGGTGACGATCGTGACCCAGAACGTCGACGACCTGCACGAACGCGGCGGCGCCTCGGCGGTGATCCACATGCATGGCGGGCTGGAGACCGCGCTCTGCGCCGCCTGCGGCCACCGCTGGCCCGCCCCGGCCGAGATGGCGCCCGCCGACCCCTGCCCGCGCTGCGCCCGTCCCGCCACCCGGCCCGACATCGTCTGGTTCGGCGAGATCCCCTATCGGATGGACGAGATCGCCGAGGCGCTCGAGGCGGCGGAGCTGTTCGCCGCGATCGGCACCTCGGGCAACGTCTACCCGGCCGCGGGCTTCGTCGAGCTGGCCGCCGCCACCGGCGCCCGCACGATCGAGCTGAACCTCGACGCCTCGTCGCGCAGCTCGGTCTTCGACGAGGCCCGCCGCGGTCCGGCGACGCAGCTCGTGCCCGACTGGGTCGACGCGCTGATCGGCTGAGACGGCCGCCCGGGACCCTGCATCGTCCGGCCCCGCCCCGCCGGGACCTGCCCCGCCGCGATCTGCCTCCTCTGGCCCTGCCTCCTGCGGACCGGGCCCGCGCGCCGCCTCAGCGCCGCGTCAGCCGGCCCTTGCCATAGATCGTGTCCATGCTGACCTCGCTGACCCGCAGCCGGCCGTCCGACAGCGGCACGTAGACCAGCGTGAACGGAAAGCGGCTGGCCTCGGCCATGTCGTCGGCGTCGAAGCCCGCGACCCGGCGGTACTCGCCGTCGCAGCTCAGCCCACCGCCCCGGTGCGGGCGCGGGTTGGACAGCCGCACCGCGGTGCGCCGCTCGCCGTCGAACAGATCCAGCGAAAGGTCGCAGGCGCCCTCGGGCGCGACGTCGCGCAGCACGGCATAGGCGGCGGTCAGCGGATCGACGGTGCCGCCCTGGCCCGCCGGGTCGACCTTCGGGTCCTTGGCGCGGCGCGGCGGGTCGTATTCCTTCACCTGCGGCACGCCGGCGGCATAGTCCATCACCGCCCGGGTCTTGCGCCGGCCGGTGTCGGCGGATTCGGCATAGCGCTGCGGCGTGAAGCGGCCGTCGCGGACGCGCCCCTGCGCCTGCGCGTCATACGAGATCTTGCGGATCATCGCCACCAGACCGCCGCTCTGCAGCCGGCCCGAGACGGCATAGGCCCCGCCCTCGATCCGGCCCTCGATCTGCAGCGTCCCCGCGCTCAGCCCCAGCAGCGACAGCCCGAAGGTGGCACTGTCGGACTGGTCGGCCCGCGCGGGCCCGCCGGCGCCCAGCGCCAGCGCAGCGGTCAGCACGGCGGCCAGACCGAAACCCGGCATGCTGCTGCGCGCGGCAACCTGCGGGCCAGCCTGCAAGGCAACCTGTGCGGCGTCCTTCGCTGCGGTGCGGACCGGGGCGGTCGGTCGGGTCGGGCGCATCTGCATTCTCCTCGGCGCCCGCCCCGCGGGCCGGCGCGCTGTCTTCGGGGCGATCCTACCGGGCGGCGCCCCGGATGGCGAAGCGTCACGGCCTCACGCCGGTTGACATCTGCGTCACGCAACATGTTCTGTCCCCACCCGCCGTCAACCCGGTCCACCCGGTCCCGCCCCCCTCTCCCGGCCCCGCCCTCTCCCGCCCCGCCCGTCCACAGCCCAGCCCATCCACAGCCCACAGCCCGCCCGACCGCAGCCCAGCCCGTCCGCTCCCGTCCACAGCCGCCCCTGTCCCGTCCCCCTTCCCGGCCCGCCCCGGGCCCTGCCACAGCGAAAGTCCGCCCGATGACCGACCAGCCGCGCGACGCCCACGACGACATGGCCGAGGCGATCCTCGCCGGCGACCGGCGGACGCTGTCGCGCGCGATCACCCTGGTCGAGAGCGGCCGCGCCGACCACCGCGCGCGGGCCGAGGCGCTGCTCGACCGGCTCGCCCCCGCCGGCCGGCAGGCGCTGCGCATCGGCCTGTCGGGCACGCCCGGCGTCGGCAAGTCGACCTTCATCGAAGCCTTCGGCGGCCTCGTCACCGCGCAGGGCCTGCGCGTCGCGGTGCTGGCGGTCGACCCGTCCTCGGCACGATCGGGCGGCTCGATCCTCGGCGACAAGACCCGGATGGAGCGGCTGGCGCGCGATCCCCGCGCCTTCATCCGCCCCTCGCCCAGCCAGGCCCAGCTTGGCGGCGTCGCCCGGCGCACGCGCGAGGCGGTGGCGCTGTGCGAGGCCGCGGGCTTCGACGTCGTGCTGATCGAGACCGTCGGCGTCGGCCAGTCCGAGACCATGGTCGCGACGATGACCGACCTCTTCGTGCTGCTGCTCGCCCCGGCCGGCGGCGACGAGCTGCAGGGGGTCAAGCGCGGGATCATGGAGATGGCCGACCTGATCCTGGTGAACAAGGCCGACGGCGACCTGAAGGCGGCCGCGACCCGCACCACCGCCGACTACGCGGGGGCGCTGCGGCTGCTGCGCAAGCGCCCGCAGGACCCGCCGGGCTTTCCCAAGGCGCTGCCGGTCTCGGCGCTCGAGCTTGCCGGGCTGCAGACGGCCTGGGAGGAGATGTGCAAGCTTGCGGACTGGCGCCGCGCCGAGGGGCACTGGGCCGCGACCCGCGCCAGCCAGGCCCGCGACTGGTTCGAGGAGGAGGTCCGCGCGGGCCTTCTGGCGCGGATCGCGCGCGACCCCGCGATCCGCGCCCGGCTCGACGCGCTGGGGGCCGCGGTCGCCGCGGGCACCGCCGCCCCCTCGCGCGCCGCGGCCGAGGTCCTGGCCGCGCTCGACTGACCGCCCCGCGCCGCCTGTCCCGTCCCTGTCCGATCACGCCCGCCCGTCGCCGCCTGCCACACCATGCCTTCCCCGCCGGGCCTTCCCCACCGCCTCCGCCCCAGAAGACCTGTCCGGCCTGCCTGTCCCGCCGCTCGCTTCGCCCTGCCGCCCCCACCTGCCCGGCGCGGCGGCCGCGCCATCCCGGCCCGGTCCGGCGAGCTGCGGTTCCCGAGCGGCGCGGCGGCCACGGCCGCCACGGCCGCCTCGTGCGCGCGCGACACCCGCGAGACCCGCGCGCAACCGGCACGGACCCGGCGCGCGATGAATCGCTTGACCTTCCCCCGGCTTCCCCGTATTGCCCGCGGACGGAATTCGGGGTGCCCCGCCGCGGCGCCCCCCAATTGTATGGCACACCAGCTGTCCCGCCCCTGCGGCGAGGGACCGGGAAACTGAAGGATCGAACCATGTCGCGCGTTTGCGAACTGACCGGGAAAGGCCCGATGACGGGCAACAACATCAGCCACGCGAACAACAAGACGCGTCGCCGGTTCCTGCCCAACCTCAACGACGTCACCCTGATCTCGGACGTCCTGGGCCAGTCCTTCAAGCTGCGCGTCTCGGCCGCCGGCCTGCGTTCGGTCGACCACCGCGGCGGGCTCGACGCCTACCTCGCCAAGGCCAAGGACACCGAGCTGTCGGACCGTGCGCTGAAGATCAAGAAAGACATCGCGAAGGCCCAGGCTGCCGCCTGACCCGCGCGGACGGGCCACCGCCCGACCAGTGTCGACAAGGGCTCCGCCAGCGCGGGGCCCTTTTCCGTTGGCGCCGCGGCAGGCGTCACGATGCGCGCCATGCGGGGCCGTTTGCGCAGCCGTCACCGCCCCGACAGGTTCCTGCCGCACGCGCCGGCAGGCCTGCGCGCACCTCCGGGACTGCCCCCCCGCGCGACAACCGTGACGGCGACAAGGGATGCCGGGCTCCCGTGGCCGGACGTCGCCGGCCAGCCCTGCGCTGGATCGGGCCGGGCACCGTGGGCAAAGACGCCGCCGCCGCATCGCGTCACCCCTCTGGCCAAGCCCGGCGCCCGCGGCGATAAGACCGCATGCGCCTGCCGATCGACGATGTCCTGCCCCAGCTGATCTCCGCCCTTGCCGCGCGGGGCCGTGCCGTGCTGATGGCGCCGCCCGGCGCCGGCAAGACCACCCGCGTGCCGCTCGCGCTGCTCGACGCGCAGCGCGCGGCGGGCTCCACCGGCCGCATCGTCATGCTCGAACCCCGCCGTCTCGCTGCCCGCGCGGCGGCCGAACGCATGGCCGACACGCTGGGCGAACCCGTCGGCCGCACCGTCGGCTACCGGATCCGGGGCGAGGCGAAGACCGGCGCCGACACGCGGATCGAGGTGGTGACCGAGGGCATCCTGACCCGGATGCTGCAATCCGACCCCGACCTGCCCGGCATCGCCGCGGTGATCTTCGACGAATTCCACGAACGCTCGCTGAACGCCGACCTCGGCCTCGCGCTGACCTGGGAGGTGCGCGGCGCGCTGCGCCCCGACCTGCAGGTCGTGGTGATGTCGGCGACGCTCGACGCGGGCCCCGTGGCCGCGATGCTCGACGACGCGCCGGTCGTGATCTCCGACGGCCGCGCCTTCCCGGTCGAGACCCGCTGGCTGCCGCGCCCGCCCGACCGGTCGCTGCGCTTCGAGGCGGGCCTCGCCGGGCTGATCGTGCAGGCGGTCGAGGAGACCGCGGGCGGGGTGCTGGTCTTCCTGCCCGGCGAGGGCGAGATCCGCCGCGTCGAGGCGCAGCTGTCGGGCCGGCTGCCGCCGGGCTGCCATGTCCACCCGCTGTTCGGCGCGATGGAGTTCGCGGCCCAGCGCGCGGCCATCGCCCCCGCGGCGGCGGGCCGCAAGATCGTGCTTTCGACCGCCATCGCCGAAACCTCGCTCACGATCGAGGACGTGCGCGTGGTGATCGACGGCGGCCGCGCCCGGCGCGCGCGCTTCGACCCCGGCGCCGGCATGGCCCGGCTGGTGACCGAGCGCGTCTCGCGCGCCGAGGCCGAGCAGCGCCGCGGCCGCGCCGGCCGCGTGGCCGAGGGCATCTGCTACCGGTTCTGGACGAAGGGCGAGGAGGGCGCGCTTCCGGCCTTCGCCCCGCCCGAGATCGAGACGTCGGACCTCGCCTCGCTGGCGCTGGACCTCGCGCTCTGGGGCGCGGCTCCGGGCGATCTGGCCTTCCTGACCCCGCCGCCCGGCCCCGCCTTCGCCGAGGCGCGGCTGCTGCTGACCGGGCTGGGCGCCCTCGACGACGCCGGGCGGATCACCGCGCATGGCCGGTCGCTGGCGCGGATGCCCACCCATCCCCGGATCGGCCACATGCTGGCCAAGGCCGGCCCCGGCGCCGCGACGCTGGCGGCGCTTCTGGCGGAACGCGATCCGCTGAAGGGTGCGCCGGTCGACCTGTCGCTGCGGCTGGCCGCGATCCGCGACCCGAAGCGGTTCGAGGCCGCGCACAGTTTCGCCCTGCACCGCGGCACGGTCGAGCGGATCCGGGCCGAGGCCAGGCGCCTGACCCGCCTTGCCGGACCCGAGACCGACCTGTCGCCCGGCGCGATGGCGGCGCTGGCCTATCCCGACCGCATCGGGCTGCGCCGCCCGGGCGAGGCCGCACGCTACCTTCTGTCCGGCGGCAAGGGCGCGAAACTGTCCGAGACCGACCCGCTGGCCAAACAGCCGCTGATCGTCGTCACCGACACCGACGGCGACCCGCGCGAGGCGCAGATCCGGCAGGCGACCGCCCTGCCCGAGGCCGAGCTGCGCGCGCTCTTCAAGGACGAGATCCGCTGGACCGACGTCGCCGAATGGTCGCGCCGCGACGGCCGGGTCATCGCCCGCCGGCACGAGAAGCTCTTCGCCCTGACGCTCGCCGACCGTCCCTGGCCCGATGCGCCGCCCGAGGCGCTGGCGCGCGCGGCGCTCGACGGGCTGCGCCAGCTGGGCCTGCCGTGGTCGCCGAAGGCCGCGCGGCTGCGCGCCCGGATCGCGCTTCTGCGCGAAGAGGGCGCCGACCTGCCCGACCCGTCCGACGCGGCACTTCTGGCCACGGCCGAGGACTGGCTTCTGCCCCATATCGGCAAGCGCCGCACCGAAGCCGACCTGCGCGCGATGGACCTGACCGAGGCGCTGCGGCTGATGATCGGCTGGGACGGCCAGCAGATCCTCGACCGCGGCGCGCCCGAGCATTTCGAGACGCCGCTGGGCCGCCGCGTCCCGATCGACTATTCCGAGGAGAACCCCTCGATCGAGGTCCGGCTGCAGGAGCTGTTCGGCGTCACCCGCCATCCGGTGGTCGGCCGCCGGCCGCTTCGGATCACGCTGTTGTCGCCGGGTCACAAGCCGGTGCAGGTGACGATGGACCTGCCGGGATTCTGGGCCTCGTCCTATGCTGACGTGCGCAAGGACATGCGCGGGCGCTACCCCCGCCACCCCTGGCCCGAGGACCCGACCGAGGCCGACCCGACGCTGCGCGCAAAGCCGCGCGGCACCTGAGGGCCGCACACCAAGGGCCGCGCGCCCCGGGACGGCGCAGGCAAGGCCGCGCGCAAAGCCGCCCGCGCGGCGACGGCAGGCTTTCGCGGGGGGGCCCCGCGGGCTATTGAGGGCGGCCAGTCCAGACTCACCGGAGCGCCCCATGACCCCCGATCCGATCGCCCGCATCCCGCTTCTCATCGCCGCCGAGATCGGGGCGCAGCCCGGGCAGGTGCGCAGCGCGATCGAGCTTCTGGACGGCGGCGCCACCGTCCCCTTCATCGCGCGCTACCGCAAGGAGGTGACCGGCGGGCTCGACGACACCCAGCTGCGCACGCTCGCCGACCGGCTCGGCTACCTGCGCGAGCTGGAGGACCGCCGCGGCGCGATCCTGAAATCGGTGCGCGAGCAGGACAAGCTGACCGAGGCGCTCGAGGCGCAGTTCAAGGCCGCGACGACGAAGTCGGAACTGGAGGACCTCTACCTGCCCTACAAGCCCAAGCGGCGCACCCGGGCGATGATCGCGCGCGAGAACGGGCTCGAGCCGCTGGCCGAGCGGATCCTGTCGGACCGCGCGCAGGACCCCGAGGCGCTGGCGGCGGGCTTCGTGACCGGGGCGGTCGCCGACGTGAAGGCCGCGCTCGAGGGCGCGCGCGACATCCTGGCCGAGCGGCTGTCGGAGAATGCCGAGCTTCTGGGCCGGCTGCGCGGGCACATGAAATCCGCGGGCCGGCTGAGCGCGAAGGTGGTCGAGGGCAAGGAGGCCGAGGGCGCCAAGTTCGCCGACTACTTCGCCCATGACGAGCCGTTCGACTCGGCGCCCTCGCACCGGGTGCTCGCGATGCTGCGCGGGCGCAACGAGGGCGTGCTGTCGCTCGACCTCGCGGTCGAGCCCGAGGCCGCGCCCGGCACGGCCCGCGCAGAACAGATGGCGCGCGCGGCGCTCGGCGTCGCCGGCGCCACCGCGCCCGGCGACCGCTGGCTGGCACAGGCGGCGGGCTGGGCCTGGCGGGTGAAGCTGCGCGGCTCGCTGACGCTCGACCTGATGGCCGAGGCGCGCGACCGCGCCGAGGCCGAGGCGATCAACGTCTTCGCGCGCAACCTCAAGGACCTGCTGCTGGCCGCGCCCGCCGGCGGCAAGGTGACGATGGGGGTCGATCCGGGCATCCGCACCGGCTGCAAGGTCGCGGTGGTGGACGCGACCGGCAAGCTGTTGGCGACCTCGACGATCTACCCGTTCCAGCCGAAGAACGACCTGCAGGGCGCGATGGCGGAGCTGGCGATGCTGATCCGCCGCCACGGCGTGGCGCTGGTCGCGATCGGCAACGGCACCGCCTCGCGCGAGACCGAGCGGATGGTGGCCGAGGTGATCGCGAAGCTGCCCGCGCAGGGTAGCGGCGAGAAGCCGACCAAGGTCATCGTCTCCGAGGCCGGCGCCTCGGTCTACTCGGCCTCGGAACTGGCCGCGCGCGAATTCCCCGGGCTCGACGTGTCCCTGCGCGGCGCGGTCTCGATCGCGCGGCGGCTGCAGGACCCGCTGGCCGAGCTGGTGAAGATCGAGCCGAAGTCGATCGGGGTCGGGCAGTACCAGCACGACGTCGACCAGCACCGGCTCGGCAAGTCGCTCGAGGCGGTGGTCGAGGATGCGGTGAACGCGGTCGGCGTCGACCTCAACACCGCCTCGGCGCCGCTGCTCGCGCGCGTCTCCGGCCTCGGCGCCTCGCTCGCCGAGGCGATCGTGCTGCACCGCGACACCAATGGCCGCTTCGCCACCCGACGCGAGCTTCTCAAGGTCGCGCGCCTCGGCCCCAAGGCCTTCGAGCAGGCGGCGGGCTTCCTGCGCATCTCCGAGGGCAAGGAGCCGCTCGACGCCTCCTCGGTCCACCCCGAGGCCTATGACGTGGCCCGCGCGATCGTGAAGGCCTGCGGCCGCGACCTGCGTGCGGTGATGGGCGACGGCGCGCTGCTCAAGGGCCTCGACGCGCGCGACTTCGTGTCGGACCGCTTCGGCCTGCCGACGGTGCGCGACATCCTGTCGGAACTGGAAAAGCCCGGCCGCGACCCCCGCCCCAGCTTCCGGACCGCGACCTTCACCGAGGGCGTGGACGAGATCAAGGACCTCAGGCCCGGGATGCTGCTGGAAGGCACGGTGACCAATGTCGCGGCCTTCGGCGCCTTCGTCGACATCGGCGTGCACCAGGACGGGCTGGTGCACGTGAGCCAGCTTGCCGACCGCTTCGTGAAGGACCCGCACGAGGTGGTGAAGGCCGGCGACGTGGTGAAGGTGCGCGTGACCGAGGTCGACGTCGCGCGCAAGCGCATCGGCCTGACGATGCGCAAGGACGGCGCGAAGCCCGACGCACGCCCGCAGCGCGGCGCCCTCGCCCCCGAGGGCAAGCCCGGCCCGCGCGGCGGCGCGGCCATGTCGGCCGGCCCCAAGACGGCAGGCCCGAAGACGGCCGGCCCCGCCCCGAAGGACGGCGCGATGGGCGGCCTCGGCGCCGCCCTCATGGACGCGATGCGCAAGCGGTAGGCGGCGCGGGGCTCCGCCCCGCCGCGGCTGCGCCGCGCCTCCCCGGGATATTTGAACAAAGTCGAACAAGCGGCCGTGACCTGGCTTCGACTTTGTCCAAGTATCCCGGGGGGAGGTCCCGGAACGGGACCCGGGGGGCAGCGCCCCCCGCCTTCGTCACCCCGCTTTCGTCACCCTGCCGGGCAGGCAGCGCCGGTGTCGATCCAGGCGCGGGTGAGCGCGCCGAAGATCTCCTGCGACCCGGGCGCGGGCGCGCGGCCCTCGCCGGGGTGCCAGGCCCAGCCGACGAGACCGTCCTCGGCGTTGTGTTCGTAGAGCGCCTCGAGGTCGCGGCCGCCGTTGCGATCGGGATCCTTGATCTGGGCGCAGATCGCGGCGAGCGACTGGTCCTGCCAGCCCATCGACACCGGTGCCAGCTGCCAGGGCTCGTGGCCGGGGATCGAGCCCTCGCCGGTGGTGAAGGCGACGTTGCCGGCGCCGTGGCAGGTGTTGCAGGTCATGCCCGGCGCGCCGAAATCGGCCTCGCCGCGGATCACGGGCGGCATGTGCGGGTGCATGTCGTCGCCCTGGGTCGGGCCGCCGGTGACCGGGTGGCAGTTCAGGCAGCGCGGGCTTTGCAGCACCTTGCCCATCTCGGCGAAGAGCGCGGCCGAGCGTTCGGCCTGGTCGGCGATGCCGGCGAAAGCCTCGGGCGCGCGCAGCGTCTCCTGCGCCGCCAGCGGCCCCGCGGCCGCGACGCCAAAGGCAAGAAGCGCGGCAGCGACCGCGGGGGCGCGCGCGATGGCGGGAACGGGGGCCGGCGCGCGGGGCGCGGCAGTCAGTCGGATATCCATCTCTCTCTCCTGTCCCGGCCCGCTCAGGCCATGCCCCGCGCCGCGAAGGGCAGTTCGCGCACCGCCGTCCCGGTCAGCACCCGCCAGGCGTTCGCCACCGCCGGCGCCAGCGCCGGGACCCCGGGCTCGCCGACCCCGCTCGGCGCCTCGGTCGAGGGCACGATCGCCACCTCGACCGCCGGCATCTCGTGGATGCGCATCATCGGGTAGTCGTCGAAATTGCCCTGCTCGACCGCGCCGCCCTCGCCCAGGGTGATCGCCGAGTAGAGCGCGGTGGACAGCGCGAAGCCGATCCCGCCCTCCATCTGCGCGGTGATGATGTTGGGGTTCACCGCCACGCCGCAGTCGACCGCGCACCAGACCCGGGTCACCCGCGGCCGGCCGTCGCGGTTCTCGACCTCGGCCACCTGCGCCACGTAGGTGCCGAAGCTTTTCGCCCAGGCGAAGCCATAGGCGCGCTCGCCCTGGCGCGGCCCCTTCCAGTCCGCAAGCTTCGCCACCGCCTCGATCACGCCGCGCTCGCGCGTGGCCTCGGGCCGCAGCAGGTCGAGCCGGCCCTGGATCGGGTCCTTGCCCGCGCGCTCGAGCACCTCGTCGAGGAAGGTCTCGACCGCGAAGGCCGTGTGCGTGTGCCCGACCGAACGCCACCACAGCACCGGCACCGGGCTTTGCATCTGCGCCCAGCCGATGCGCCGGGCGCCGAAGGCATAGGGCAGCCCCGACGACCCCTCGAACGAGGTCGGGTCGACGCCGCCCTGCATCATCGCCTCCATCGGCGTGCCCGCCAGCAGCGACTGGTTCACCACCACGTTCTCCCAGGCGGTGATCGCCCCGTCGGCATCCAGCGCCGCGCGCAGCCGGTGCACGGTCAGCGGCCGGTAGTAGCCGCCGCGCAGGTCGTCCTCGCGGGTCCAGACCAGCTTGAACACCCCGTCGCGGCCCGCGGCCTTGGCGATCGCCGCCGCCTCGGCCGCGATATGGGCCGAGCCCTGCGCCCGCCGCCCGAAGCTGCCGCCCGCCATCAGCACGTTGATCGTCACGTTCTCGACCGGCAGGCCCAGCACCTGCGCCGCCATCGGCCGGTCGAAGCTGGGGAACTGGCAGCCGTACCACATCTCGGCCTTGGCGCCGCGGGTCTCGATCACCGCGTCGATCGGCTCCATCGGCGCATGGGCGAGGAAGGGGAAGCGGATCTCGGCCTCGAGCACCTCTGCCGCGCCCTCGAAGCCCGGCGCGATGTCGCCCTCGGCCTCGACGGTGTCGCCGCCCTTGGCGGCGGCCGCGGCATAAAGCTCGAACATCTTCGCCGACGAGCGGGTCTCGGCCGTGGTCTCGTCCCAGTCGAGCTTCAGCGCCCGCCGGCCCTTCAGCGCGGCGTACATGCCGGTGGCATAGACCGCGACGCCCGAGGGGATCTCGTGCACCATCTCGACGCCGGGCACGGCCCGCGCGGCGGTGTCGTCATAGCCGCGCAGCCGCGCGCCGAACTTCGGCGGATGCGCGACGACCACGGTCAGCATCCCCTCGCGGTAGAGGTCCATGGTGAACTGCGCGCTGCCGTCGGTCTTGGCGGCAGTGTCGAGCCGCGGCCGGTCGGTGCCGATCAGCACGAAATCGGCGGGGTCCTTCACGGCCGGGTCCTGCGGCACCGGCAGCGCGGCCGCGGCCTCGGCGAAGGCGCCGAAGCCCGAGCTGCGCCCCGAGCCCGCATGGGCGATCACGCCGCGGGCCACGGTGATCTCGGCCTCGGGCACGCCCCAGTCGGCGGCGGCGGCGGCGACCAGCATGGCGCGGGCGGCGGCGCCGGCCTTGCGCATCTGCATGTAGCTGTTGGCGATCGCGGTCGACCCGCCGGTGCCCTGCGCCCCGAAGGCGAGGTTGGCATAAAGGCTGTCGTCTGCCGGCGCGCCCATCGCTCGCATCTGGCCCCAGTCCGCGTCCAGCTCCTCGGCGATCAGGGTGGCAAGGCCGGTATAGGGGCCCTGTCCCATCTCCAGGTGCTTGGACAGGATCGTGACGGTGTCGTCGGCGGCGATGTGGATGAAGGCGTTCGGGGTGACCGGCACCTTGGGCGGCGCCGCGCCCTCCTGCGCGCGCAGGCCGGGCGCCGGCAGGGCGAAGGCGAGCGTGAGCCCCCCGAGCCCGGCCAGCACGCCGCGGCGGGTGGCGATGAAGCGGGGCGCGGGCGCGACCGGCTCGGCGGCGGGGCGGGCCGCGCCGATGGCGGCGGTGAACTGGCTGGTCATGGCTCAGCCCTCCAGGATCTTGGCGGCGTCGTGGATCGCCGCGCGGATGCGGACATAGGTCGCGCAGCGGCAGACGTTGCCGGCCATGGCGTTGTCGATGTCCTCGTCGCTGGGGGCCGAGACCTGCTGCAGCAGCGCCGTCGCCGACATCACCTGCCCGGACTGGCACCAGCCGCATTGCGGCACGTCGATCGCGGTCCAGGCGGTGCGCACCGCCTCGGCCTCTGGCCCCTCGAGCCCCTCGATCGTCACGACGTCGGCGCCCTCGACCGTGCCGATCGGGGTCACGCAGGACCGCCGCGGCATGCCGTTGAGCATCACGGTGCAGGCGCCGCATTGCGCGACCCCGCAGCCGAACTTGGTCCCGGTCAGGTGCAGCTCGTCCCTGAGCGCCCAGAGCAGCGGGGTTTCGGGATCGACGTCGATCGTGACATCCGTCCCGTTCAGCGTGAACGCGGTCATGTCCTGGCCTCCGGCTGGGGGTGTTGCCCTTCAAGGTAGTCCCGCACCCGGCCCGGGGAAAGGCGAAACTGCGACAGCCTGCCGCAGGGGGAGGCATCGCGGGACCATGACCAGGGCGCGCCGGGGCCGCGCCGGGGCTGGGACGGGGCGGGCGCGGCGCTGTCACGCGCCCGCGCGGGACCAGCGCCAGCGGGGGCCGGAAACGACGACGGGCCCCCCTTTCGGGAGGCCCGCGCGATGCCGGTCGGCTGAGGGGGTCAGACCTCTTCGCGGCCCGAGGCGAGGATGCACAGCAGCGTGATCACCGCCGCGGCCAGCATGTAGTAGCCGACATAGCCCATGCCGTAGGTCGACTGCAGGTAGGTCGCGATGTAGGGCGCGAGCGAGGCGCCGAAGATCCCCGCGAAGTTGAACGTCAGCGACGAGCCCGAATAGCGCACCCGGGTCGGGAACGGCGCGGCGAGCGCGGCGCCGATCAGGCCGTAGGTGACGCCCATCAGCGCCATGCCGATGGTGACGAACACCAGGATGCCGCCGACGCCGGCCGCGAACAGCCCCGCGAGCGAGAAGGAGAACACCCCGATCAGCGCGGTCACGCCGATCAGCACGTTGCGACGGCCGAGCTTGTCGCCCAGCTTGCCCGCGACGACGATGAACAGGCCGAAGACGATGGCGCCCCACAGCTGGATCTCAAGCGCCTCGACCAGCGGCATCTTGATGACCTTGACGTTGTAGGACAGCAGGTAGGCCGTGCCGATGTAGAACAGCACGAAGGTCGCCAGCGCCACGAAGGTGCCCAGGAACAGGCTGCGCTTGTGGCGGGCGAACAGCTCGACCACCGGGACCGCCACGCGCTCGTGGTGATCGATCGCCTTCTGGAAGTCCGGCGTCTCGGTCAGCGACAGGCGCACCCACATGCCGATCACGATCAGCAGGATCGAGCCCAGGAACGGCAGCCGCCAGCCCCAGGCCAGCAGGTCCTCGCCCGACATGAAGTTCAGCAGGATGTAGAAGGTGCCCGAGGACAGGAACAGCCCCACCGGCGCGCCCAGCTGCGGGAACATCGCGAAGAGGTTCTTCTTGCCTTCCGGCGCGTTCTCGGTCGCGATCAGGACGGCACCGCCCCATTCGCCGCCAAGGCCGAAGCCCTGCCCGAAGCGGCACAGCGCCAGCAGCAGCGGCGCCCAGACCCCGATCGAGGCATAGGTCGGCAGCAGGCCGATGACCACCGTCGAGACGCCCATGGTCAGCAGCGCCGCGACCAGCGTCGCCTTGCGGCCCACCTTGTCGCCGAAGTGGCCGAAGACCACCGCGCCCAGCGGGCGGGCGAAGAAGGCGATCGAGAAGGTCGCGAACGACGCCAGCAGCGCCGTCGTCGGGTCCTCGCCGGGGAAGAACAGCGCCGGGAACACCAGAACGGCGGCCGTGGCGTAGACGTAGAAGTCGAAGAATTCGATGGTGGTGCCGATGAGGCTCGCCAGCAGCACGCGCGAGGCGGAGTTCACCGGGCGCGCCGCCTCTGCACCAGCGGCCGGGCCACCGGCCAGCGGGGAGGATGCGTCAGTCATTGTACTTGTCCATTCGGATGCGGCACGAAAGCGCACCGCGGGAGTCGGGAGGTGTCGGATCGGGGGCATGCCACCGATCCGCCGCGGTTAACGCAATCAAACGCCCGCCGTAACCCCTTGCACGTTTCGAATGTTGCGTTGCATGCCCGGTATGCGAAACACGCATGACCCGGACTGTCACCGGGCTGTCACCTTCGCGTGGTGAAAGCGGCCGCGCCCCCCTCTCGAGCCGAGGATCCCCGATGCCCGACGCCCCCCCGCCCGCCCCCGCCATCACCGTCGCCGCCGACGAGGACGACGCCGCGCTCGACTGGCTCGAGGCCGAACTCGCCGACACGCTCGACGAGGATTACGAGATCGAGCTGGAGGACGCCGTCCTGTCGCGCGAGATCCGGCGCATCTACCAGAAGGCCCACCCCGAGCAGATCGACCGCCGCGTCTACTTCCGCGAGCTTCTGCGCCTGCAATCCGAACTGATCCGCCTGCAGGACTGGGTGCAGCACACGAAAGAGAAGGTGGTCGTGGTCTTCGAGGGCCGCGACAGCGCCGGCAAGGGCGGGGTGATCAAGCGTATCCAGCAGCGGCTGAACCCGCGCGTGGTGCGCACGGTGGCGCTGCCCGCGCCCTCGGACCGCGAGAAGACCCAGTGGTACTTCCAGCGCTACGTGCCGCACTTGCCGGCGGGGGGCGAGATCGTGCTGTTCGACCGCAGCTGGTACAACCGCGCTGGCGTCGAGCGGGTGATGGGCTTCGCCTCCGAGGACCAGGTGCGCCAGTTCTTCGACGACGTGCCCGAGTTCGAACGGATGCTGGTGCGCTCGGGCATCCGGCTGGTGAAATACTGGTTCTCTGTCACCGACGAGGAACAGCAGATGCGGTTCCTGATGCGCATCCACGACCCGATGAAGCAGTGGAAGCTGTCGCCGATGGACCTGCAAAGCCGCGTGCGGTGGGAGCAGTACACCAAGGCCAAGGAAGAGATGCTGGCGCGCACCAACATCCCCGAGGCGCCCTGGTACATCGTGCCGGGCAACGACAAGAAGCGGGCGCGGCTGAACTGCATCGACCACCTGCTGTCGCTGATCCCCTACGGCGACGTGCCCCATGACGAGATCAGCCTGCCCGACCGGGTGTTCAATCCCGATTACGAACGCGCCGTGCTGCCGCAGGGGCTGTACGTTCCCGCCAAGTACTAGGCCGTCGGGGGCCGGCCCGCACCGCGCTGGCCCCGCAGGTCTTTGACCCGCAAGCCCCGGTCTCGCGGGGCCGACCGTCCCGCCCCCCCCGCCGCGCGGGCCACAGCCTTCCCGGCCCGCGCTGTCCCGCGCCCGGCCCTGCGGGGCCTAGGGCCCGGGCCGGCTGACCTTGCCGCCCCCCACCGCGGCGCGCACGCCGGTGGTGCCGGGGGCCGAGGTCGCAAGCCCGCGCAGCACCCGCACCGCGAGATGGGCGAAGGCCTGCGCCTCGAGCATGTCGCCGTCCAGCCCCGCCGCCTCGACCGGCTCGACCGGGCAATCGAGCTGGCTCGCGATCATCGCCATCATCACCGGGTTGTGCCGCCCGCCGCCGCCGACCAGCACCCGCGAGACGGGGGCCGGGAAATGCTCGGCCCCCATCGCGACCGCGCCCGCCGCGATCGCGGTCAGGGTCGCGGCCGCATCCTCGTCTCCCAGCGCGTCCACCGCCGCAAGCCGGGCGTGGAAATCGTTGCGGTCCAGCGACTTCGGCGGGACCTTCAGGAAATAGCCATGGCCCAGCACATCGGCAAAGATCGCCTCGTCGACGCTGCCCGCGGCGGCAAGCCGGCCGCCCTCGTCCCGCGCGAGGCCACGACGACGGCGCACCAGATCGTCGATCGGCGCATTCGCCGGGCCGGTGTCGAAGGCAAGAAGCGCCCCCGGCGCCTCGGGCCCGCGCGCGGCGGGGTCGATCCAGGTCAGGTTGCCGACGCCGCCGAGGTTGAGGAAGGCGATCGGCCCCGCGGCCCCGATCAGCCGGGCGAGCGCGAAATGGAAGAACGGCGCCAGCGGCGCCCCCTGCCCGCCCAGCGCCACGTCCGAGGACCGGAAATCCCAGACCACCGGCCGGCCCAGCACCTCGGCCAGCACGCCGCCGTCGCCGGCCTGATGCGTGGCCCCGCGCCCCGAGGGGTCATGCGCCAGCGTCTGGCCGTGAAAGCCGCACAGCTCGGCCCCGTCGAAACCCGACATCAGCTCGGCATGCGCGGTCTCGACCACCTCGGCCGCCTCGGCCACCCCCGGATCGCCCGGCCAGCACCCCAGCGCCGCGGCCAGAACCTCGCGCTCGGCCTCGGAATAGGGCCGGTAGCCGGCATCGCCGAAGCCCAGGATCTCTTCGCCGTCGGTCAGCAGCATCGCCGCATCGACCCCGTCAAGCGAGGTGCCCGACATCGTGCCAAGCGCCCAGATCGCCCCCCCTGCCGCCATCGTGCCATCCCTTCGCGCCCGGAAAACCCCTGGCGCGACACTACCCATGCGCGGCCCCGCGTCCAGCCGCGGATGCTTTGCCTTGATGCGGAAGGGCCCGGGCGTTACAGCATCGCCACCCTCCGGGCCCGGGACCGCCCGGCCCGGCAACGCGTCACCCGAAGGAGCCGAGATGAGCTGGCATCCGAAGTCCGATTTCCTGTCGATCATGATCGAACGGGGCTACATGGCCGACTGCACCGACCTGCAGGCGCTGGACGAGGCGTTCGTCGCCGGCGTGGTCCCGGCCTATATCGGCTATGACGCGACCGCGGCCTCGCTGCACGTGGGGCACCTGCTCAACATCATGATGCTGCGCTGGCTGCAGAAGACCGGCCACCGGCCGATCACGCTGATGGGCGGGGGCACCACCAAGGTCGGCGACCCGTCGTTCCGCAGCGAGGAGCGCCCGCTGCTGGACAATGCCGCGATCGACCGCAACATCGACGGGCTGAAGCAGGTCTTCGCGCGCTACCTCGATTACGGGGATGCGCCGAACGGGGCGCTGATGCTCAACAACGCCGAGTGGCTCGACGGGCTGAACTACCTCGAGTTCCTGCGCGACATCGGCCGCCATTTCAGCGTCAACCGGATGCTGTCCTTCGAATCGGTGAAATCCCGGCTCGACCGCGAACAGTCGCTGTCGTTCCTGGAATTCAACTACATGATCCTGCAGGCCTACGACTTCCTGGAACTGAACCGCCGCTATGGCTGCCTGCTGCAGATGGGCGGCTCGGACCAGTGGGGCAACATCGTCAACGGGATCGACCTGACCCGGCGCGTGGCCGACAACCAGATCTTCGGCCTGACCTCGCACCTGCTGTCGACCTCGGACGGCAAGAAGATGGGCAAGTCGGCGAACGGCGCGGTCTGGCTGAACGGCGACATGCTCTCGCCCTACGAGTTCTGGCAGTTCTGGCGCAACTCGACCGATGCCGACGTCGGGCGGTTCCTGAAGCTTTACACCGAGCTGCCGGTCGCGGAATGCGACCGCATCGGCGCGCTGCAGGGGTCTGAGATCAACGAGGGCAAGATCATCCTCGCCCGCGAGGTGACGACGCTGCTGCACGGCGCCGAGGCGGCGGCGGCGGCGGAAGCCACCGCGCGCGAGGTGTTCGAGAAGGGCGGGATCGGCGACGACCTTCCGACGCTGGCGCTGTCGCCGGCCGAGGTGGCCGAGGGCATCTCGCTCGCGCAGCTCGTCGTGCGCTCGGGGCTGGCGAAGTCGGGCAAGGATGCCAAGCGCCTGATCGCCGAGGGCGGGCTGAAGCTGAACGACGCCGCCGAGACCGACGCGGGCCGGATGTTCGCCGCGACCGACCTTGCCGAACCGGTGAAGCTGTCGGCCGGCAAGAAGCGCCACGCGCTGGTGACACTGGGCTGAAGCGATTTCTCAGCTGCAACGGAAAAGGGCCCGGAACCATAAGGTTCCGGGCCCTTCTTCATACAGTCCGCAGCCCTCAGCCGGCGACCGAAGCGGCGTGGATCTCGCCCACGGTCTTTTCCAGCACGACGTCGAAGGCGCCGTCGTCCTGCTGCGCGGTCAGGCCCTCGGTCAGCGCGCGCGAGAACGAGGCGATCATGCCGGTGTTCTGCGCGAGCATGGCATTGGCCTCGTCGCGCGAATAGCCGCCCGACAGCGCCACAACCTTCATCACCTTCGGGTGGTCGACCAGCGGCTTGTAGTGGTTGGGCTTGGTCGGCAGCGACAGCTTCAGCATCACCGGGGTCTCGGCCGGGATCTCGTCCAGCGCCTTGAGGATCTCGGCCAGCAGGATCTCCTCGGCCTCGGCCTTGTCGGCGATCGAGATCGTCACCTCGGGCTCAATGATCGGCACGAGGCCGTGGCTCAGCACCTGCTTGCCCAGCGCGAACTGCTGGGCGACGACCCTGGCGATGCCCTCGGGGTTCGCGGCCGAGATCACCGAGCGCTCCTTGGTGCCGAAGATGCCGGCCTTGACCGCCTTCGACAGCAGGTCGTCCAGACCCGGGATCGGCTTCATCAGCTGGACGCCGCCCTCTTCCGCCTCGAGCCCCTTGTCGATCTTGAGGAAGGGCACCACGCCGCGCTTCTCCCACAGGTAGGTCGCGGTGGGGATGCCGTCGATCTCGCGGTCCATGGTCTGTTCGAACAGGATCGCACCCACGACCTTCTCGCCGGTGAAGGCCGGCGACTTGATGATCCGCGCGCGCATCGCGTGGATCATGTCGAACATCTCGTCTTCCGACCCATAGGCGTCTTCCATGACGCCGTAGAGCTTCAGCGCCTTGGGCGTCGAGCCGCCCGACTGGTCGAGCGCGGCGATGAAGCCCGCGCCCTTGCGCATCTGGTCGGCCTGTGCTGCGTTCATCTGGTCCATCCTGACTATCTTCTGTTCATGGCGGTCCTGGCCCTGTGGGCGACCGCCTTGATCACAGGGTTAGAGCCTAGGAAACACTTGTGCAATTCTGGTGACGCTAACATCGGCCCGACCGTGTCCCGGGCGCGGCAGATCACCGCCGCCCCCGGCGGCGCGGACCGGGCCGGATCAGGCGCCGAACCGGCCCCGATCTGCCCCCGGTCAGGCCCCTTCAGGCGTCCAGCGCGGCGACCCCCGGCAGCACCTTGCCCTCCATCCACTCGAGGAACGCGCCCCCGGCGGTGGAGATATAGGTGAAGTCGGCCGCGGCCCCGGCCTTATTCAGCGCGGCCACCGTGTCGCCGCCGCCGGCGACCGACACAAGGCTGCCGGCCTTCGTCAGCTCGGCCGCCTTCAGCGCGGCGGCATTGGTGGCGGCGTCGAAGGGCGCGATCTCGAAGGCGCCCAGCGGCCCGTTCCAGATCAGCGTCTTGGCCTTGCCGAAGACCATGGCGACATGGGCCACGCTCTCGGGGCCGGCGTCGAGGATCATCGCGTCGGCGGGGCAGGCCTCGGCGCTGACGGTCTCGTTCTCGGCACCCGCCTTGAATTCGCGCGCGACGACGACGTCGACGGGCAGGATGATCTCGCAGCCCGCCGCCGCGGCCTTTTCGAGGATCTCGTTCGCGGTCGCGGCCATGTCGCGCTCGGCCAGGCTCTTGCCGACCTCGATGCCCTTGGCGACGAGGAAGGTGTTGGCCATGCCGCCGCCGATCACCAGGTGATCGACCTTGCCCACGAGATTGCCCAGAAGATCGAGCTTGGTCGAGACCTTGGCCCCGCCCACCACCGCCACCACCGGGCGCACCGGGGTGCCGAGCGCCGCCTCGAGCGCCTTCAGCTCGGCCTCCATCAGCCGGCCGGCGCAGGCCGGGCGCAGCCGGGCGATGCCCTCGGTCGAGGCATGGGCGCGGTGCGCGGCCGAGAAGGCGTCGTTGACGTAGATGTCGCCAAGCGCCGCCAGTGCGGCGGCCATCGCGGGGTCGTTCTTCTCTTCGCCGGCGTGGAAGCGGGTGTTTTCCAGCAGCAGCACCTCGCCCGGCTCAAGCGCGGCGACGGCGGTCTTGGCCGGGGCGCCGACGCAGTCCTCGGCGAATTTCACCGGCACGCCCAGCGCGGCCTCCAGCGCGGGCAGGCAGATCCTCAGGCTCATCTCGGGCACGACCGCGCCCTTGGGGCGGCCGAAATGCGCCAGAAGGACGGGCTTGCCGCCCTTGGCCAGGATGTCCTTCACTGTCGGCACGATCTTCTCGATCCGGGTCGCATCCGTCACGCGTCCGCCCTCGACCGGCACGTTGATATCGACCCTGACCAGCACGGTCTTGCCGGCCAGATCCATGTCGTCGAGCGTCTTCCAGGCCATATGCCCCTCCTCCGGTTCCGCGTGTCCGGCCCTTGGGCGGCCGGCGCGCCATGGGAAGCCTATCCTCCGCAATTCGTCAACCGGCCTGCCGCTTTGGCGCTTCCCTTGGCCGCGGGCCGCGTCTAGGGTCCGGCCGACCTGAAGGAAGGGAGCCGCAAATGGCCGATATCAAAGACCCGGAAAACACCGTCATCATCACGCTGAAGGACGGCGAAGTGGTCATCGAACTTCTTCCCGACATCGCGCCGAAACATGCCGAGCGCATGAAGGAACTGGCGCGCGCCAAGGCCTATGACGGCGTGGTCTTCCACCGCGTGATCGACGGCTTCATGGCCCAGACCGGCGATGTCGAACATGGCAAGGACCCGTCGAACCTGCGCCGCGCCGGCACCGGCGGCTCGGACCTGCCGGACCTGCCGGCCGAATTCTCGAACGTGCCGCACGACCGCGGCACGCTGGGCGCCGCCCGCTCGCAGAACCCGAACTCGGCCAACAGCCAGTTCTTCATCAACTTCAAGGACAACCACTTCCTGAACCGCCAGTACACGGTCTATGGCCGCGTCACCGCGGGGATGGAGTTCGTGGACAAGATCGTGCGCGGCGAGCCGCCGGTGACCCCCGACACGATGATCACCGTCCGGGTGGCCGCCGATGTCGCGTAAGCTTGCGCTGGCCGCGGCGCTGGCCGCGCTGGCCTCGCCCGCGCTGGCCTTCGAGGACGGCCCCGGGCCGAACCTCGTGATCGAGGTCGACGGCACGGCCAAGGGCGAGATCGTGGTCGACCTGCTGCCGGACCTGGCGCCGAAGCATGTCGAGCAGATCACCGCGCTCGCGCGCGAGGGCGCCTATGACGGCGTCGTCTTCCACCGCGTGATCGACGGCTTCATGGCCCAGACCGGCGACGTGGAATTCGGCAAG
Source organism: Frigidibacter sp. MR17.24 (assembly GCF_037095655.1). Classification (NCBI taxonomy): domain Bacteria; kingdom Pseudomonadati; phylum Pseudomonadota; class Alphaproteobacteria; order Rhodobacterales; family Paracoccaceae; genus Frigidibacter; species Frigidibacter sp. MR17.24. The sequence goes on along the minus strand of NZ_JBAWKE010000001.1, from coordinate 187,804 downwards.
CACGGCGACGACACCTCGCGCGCCGGGATGGGCGGGTCGTCGCGGCCCGACCTGCCGGCCGAGTTCTCGCAGGAGACCTTCGCGCGCGGCGTCGTGGGCATGGCGCGGTCGCAGAACCCGAACTCGGCCAACAGCCAGTTCTTCATCATGTTCGCGCCGGGCCCGTTCCTTGACGGCCAGTACACGGTCGTGGGCCACGTGATCGCCGGCATGGACGTGGTCGACGCGATCAAGAAGGGCAGCCAGTCGCAGAATGGCGCGGTGAAGGACCCCGACTGGATGGCCAAGGTCACCGTCGCCGAGTGAGCCGCGGCGCCCGCGGACAGGACCATCGACGGCGGCCCCCGGGGCCGCCGTCTTCGTTTCGGAAACACGGCGTTTCCTGAAATTGCGGCTTCTTTGTGGCGATGTCACCGGGCTGTCATCCCCGCCGCCTAGGCCGGGGGCAACCGACACATCCGAGGCTTGCCGATGAAATCCCTTCTGCTGTCCGCCGCGCCCGTCGCGATCCTGCTGGCCGCCGCGCCCGGTTCGGCCGCGACGCTGTGCATGACCGCCGGCGCCGCCACCACCTGCACCGGCACCGGCGCGCCGGCCGCGGGCTTCACCCTGGCCACCACGCCCGCGGACCGCAGCGTCACCGTGACCGCCGGCGCGAGCGTCAGCGGCACCGGGCGCGACGCGATCCGCGCCCGCGGCACCGGCACGACGATCACCAACCTCGGCACGCTGGTGTCGGACGACAGCGACGGCATCGACGGCGGCACCGGGCTGACGGTGATCAACGCCGGCACCATCGCCGGCGGCAACCGCGGCATCGACGCCGACGACCTCGACGGGCTGACCGTGGTCAATACCGGCACCATCACCGGCGTCGACCGCGCGATCCGCAACGGCGCGGGCACCGGCGCCGACATCACCAACAGCGGCACGATGATCTCGACCACCGACGAGGGCGTCGAGACCGGCGACGACGCGCGGGTGGTCAACACCGGCCGGATCCAGGGCGCCGACGACGCGCTGCAGGTGGGGCGCAACGCCTATGTGCTGAACGCGGGCGTGCTCGAGAACGTCTGGACCGGCGCGGGCGAGCCGCAGGACGCGCTCGACATCGACCAGGGCACGGTCATCAACACCGGCAGCATCGTCGCCGCGGGCAGCGCCGGGATCGATTTCGACGCGAATGTCGCCGATGACGACGCGCCCGAGACCACGCCGCACGCGGCCTCGGCCGTCTACAACGCGGGCCTGATCCAGGGCGTCGAGGCGGCGATCGAGAGCGATCCGCGGTCGATGGGTGTGCAGGCGATCGTGAACAGCGGCGCGCTGGTCGGCACCGCGGGCACGGCGCTGATGCTCTGGGGCGGCGACGACAGCCTGGTGATGCAGGAGGGCGCGACGATCGTGGGCGCGAGCTTCTTCGGCACCGGCAACGACCTGCTGAGCTTAGACGCAAGCTTTGCCGGCGCGACCTTCGGCCTGTTCGACGGCGGCGCGGATGACGACACCGTCAGCTTCGCACGCTACGCGATCGACGACATCGCCGGGCTGGTGCTGGCGGGCGGCGTGTTCTCGCTGACCTTCAGCGATGCCTTCAGCCTGTCGCTGACGAACTGGGACAGCTTCGTCTTCGCCGGGACCAGCTATGACCGCGCCGCGATGGCCGCGCGCGCGACGCTGGCGCCGGTGCCGCTGCCGGCGGCGGGCTGGGCGATGCTGGCGGGCCTTGGCGGGCTGGCCGCGCTGCGCCGCCGCCGCGCGGCCTGACGCCCGGGCCTCGGGGGGGGTGTGCGGGGCGCCCGACGGGGCCCCGCCTGAGGCTTTGCCGCAACAACCCGGCGGGCAGGACCCTGCCCGCCGCCGCCGCACGGCCCCGCGGCGAAATCGCGTTTGCCCCGCGACTCGCCACCG
>NZ_JBAWKE010000001.1:0-185843 GCF_037095655.1 Frigidibacter sp. MR17.24 | reverse complement strand
CCCCCCCCCCCCCCCCCCCCCCCCCCCCCCCCCCGCCGCCGCACGGCCCCGCGGCGAAATCGCGTTTGCCCCGCGACTCGCCACCGTGTTACCCTTGCCGAAACGCGGCCCGGCCAAGAGGCGGCGAGATGAGGCGCAATGGGCATCTTCCGATCCAGACCGGCACATCGCCCGGCCGCGCGGCCGGCGATCGGGCCGATGTTATTCTTCGCGCTGGCCTTCGTGCTGGGCGCCTATTTCACCTTTGCCGCGGTGCAGGGCGACTTCGGCGTGTTCCGCCGGGTGCAGCTGATCTCGGAGGCGCGCGCCCTGACCGAGCGTCGCGACGCGCTGCGGCTCGAGAATGCGCGGATGGAGAACCTGACCCACCGGCTGTCGGACGACTATCTCGATCTCGACCTGCTGGACGAGCAGGCCCGCGCCACGCTGGGCTATCTGCGCCACGACGAGATCGTCATCCGCTGACACCGCCGCGGCGCGGCCGCCCGAAGCGGGGGGTGCGGGGGCATGCATGCCCCCCGCCCCTGCCTGACCGTCCATCCGACTGGCCGCTGACCTGTCCCGCCCCGTCCCATACGCGCACCCCGGCAGGCTCCTGCCGGCGCCGAAGATGTGCCGCATTCCGCGCTGGCCCTTGTTTCCCCGATGCGCTATGGATCGTTTAACGTTGAACTATCCGCTCACGTCTCAAGGGAGGACGCCTATGGCCACGCGCAAGGCACCCGATCTGCCGAACGTCTCGAAGGACGAGCTTCTCGGCTATTACCGCGACATGCTGCTGATCCGCCGCTTCGAGGAGAAGGCCGGCCAGCTGTACGGCATGGGCCTGATCGGTGGCTTCTGCCACCTCTACATCGGCCAGGAGGCCGTGGTCGTCGGTCTCGAGGCCGCGGCCGAGGAAGGCGACAAGCGCGTCACCTCCTACCGCGACCACGGCCACATGCTGGCCTGCGGCATGGATGCCCGTGGCGTGATGGCCGAGCTCACGGGCCGCGAGGGCGGCTATTCCAAGGGCAAGGGCGGCTCGATGCACATGTTCTCGAAGGAGCGCCATTTCTACGGCGGCCACGGGATCGTGGGCGCGCAGGTGCCGATCGGCGCCGGCCTCGCCTTCGCCGACAAGTACAACGAGAACGGCCGCGTCACCTTCGCCTATTTCGGCGACGGCGCCGCGAACCAGGGCCAGGTCTACGAGACCTACAACATGGCGCAGCTGTGGGACCTGCCGGTGATCTTCGTGATCGAGAACAACCAGTACGCCATGGGCACCAGCGTCAAGCGCTCGACCAAGTCGCCCTCGCTGTGGGAACGCGGCGCGGCCTACGGCATCGCCGGCGAGGCGGTCGACGGCATGGACGTGCTGAAGGTCAAGGAGGCCGGCACCCGCGCGGTCGAGCACTGCCGCGCCGGCAAGGGTCCCTACATCCTCGAGGTGATGACCTACCGCTACCGCGGCCACTCGATGTCGGACCCGGCCAAGTACCGCTCGCGCGAGGAAGTGCAGAAGATGCGCGACGAGCGTGACGCGATCGAGCACGTGCGCGAGATGCTGCTGACCGGCGGCCACGCGACCGACGACGACCTCAAGGCGATCGACAAGGAGATCAAGGCGATCGTCAACGACTCGGCCGAATTCGCCAAGGAGAGCCCCGAGCCCGCGCTCGACGAGCTCTGGACCGACATCTACGCCGACGTGGCGCCGCAGGACGCCTGAGGGGGAGACGACGAATGGCTACCGAAATTCTGATGCCGGCGCTCTCGCCCACGATGGAAGAGGGCACGCTGGCCAAGTGGCTGGTGAAAGAGGGTGACGAGGTCAAGTCCGGCCAGATCCTGGCCGAGATCGAGACCGACAAGGCGACGATGGAGTTCGAGGCGGTCGACGAGGGCATCGTCGGCAAGATCCTGATCGCCGAGGGCACCGCGGGCGTGAAGGTCAACACGCCGATCGCGATGCTGGTGGAAGAGGGCGAGGATGCCTCGGCCGCCGCGGCGCCCGCGCCCAAGGCCGAGGCGCCGGCCTCGAAGCCGGCCGAGGCGAAATCCGCCGTCGAGGCCGCGCCGCACCCGGTGAAGGAAGCCGACACCACGCCGGACTGGCCCGAGGGCACCGAGATGAAGACCATGACCGTGCGGGAAGCCCTGCGCGAGGCCATGGCCGAGGAGATGCGCCGCGACGGCAGCGTGTTCCTGATGGGCGAGGAAGTCGGCGAGTACCAGGGCGCCTACAAGATCAGCCAGGGCCTGCTGGACGAGTTCGGCCCCAAGCGCGTGATCGACACCCCGATCACCGAACACGGCTTCGCCGGCATCGGCGTCGGCGCGGCCTTCGGCGGCCTGCGCCCGATCGTCGAGTTCATGACCTTCAACTTCGCCATGCAGGCGATCGACCAGATCATCAACTCGGCGGCGAAGACGCTCTACATGTCGGGCGGCCAGATGGGCGCGCCGATGGTGTTCCGCGGCCCGAACGGCGCCGCCGCCCGCGTGGGCGCGCAGCACAGCCAGGACTATGCCGCCTGGTACGCGCAGATCCCCGGCCTCAAGGTCGTGCAGCCCTATTCGGCCGCCGATGCGAAAGGCCTGCTGAAGCAGGCGATCCGCGATCCGAACCCGGTGATCTTCCTGGAAAACGAGATCCTCTACGGGCGCTCGTTCGAGGTGCCGGTGCTTGACGACTTCACCGTGCCCTTCGGCAAGGCGAAGATCTGGCGCGAAGGCACCGACGTGACGCTGGTCTCGTTCGGGATCGGGATGAGCCACACGCTGGAAGCCGCCGATAAGCTGGCCGCGATGGGCATCTCGGCCGAGGTCATCGACCTGCGCACCCTGCGCCCGATCGACTACGACACCGTGATCCGCTCGGTGATGAAGACCAACCGCTGCGTGACGGTCGAGGAAGGCTTCCCGGTCTGCTCGATCGGCAACCACCTCGCCTCGTACATCATGACCAACGCCTTCGATTACCTCGATGCGCCGGTCCTGTGCTGCACCGGCAAGGACGTACCGATGCCCTATGCGGCGAACCTCGAGAAGCTCGCGCTCATCACCTCGGACGAGGTGGTCGAGACCGTGAAAAAAGTCACCTACCGGTAAGGAGGGCAAGATGGCGACCGAAATCCTGATGCCCGCGCTGTCCCCGACCATGGAGGAGGGGACGCTGGCCAAGTGGCTGGTGAAAGAGGGCGACACCGTGAAATCCGGCGACATCCTCGCCGAGATCGAGACCGACAAGGCGACGATGGAGTTCGAGGCGGTCGACGAGGGCGTGATCGGCAAGATCATCGTCTCCGAGGGCACCGCCGGCGTGAAGGTCAACGACCCGATCGCGATCCTCGTCGAAGAGGGGGAAGAGGTTCCGGCCGGCGGCACCGCCTCCGCGGCCGGCGCCGCGGCCAAGGCCGACGCGACCGAGACCAAGGCCGCCAAGGCCGAGGCTCCGGCCCCTGCCCCGGCAGCCGCCGCCGCCGCCCCCGCATCGAAGGGCGGCGACGGCAAGCGCGTCTTCGCCTCGCCGCTGGCGCGCCGGATCGCGGCCGACAAGGGGATCGACCTTTCGTCGATCACCGGCTCGGGCCCGCATGGCCGGATCGTGAAGGCCGATGTCGAGAACGCCAAGCCCGGCGCCGCGCCCGCGGCCCCCGCCCCGGCGACCAAGGCCGGGGCCGAGCCGCCGAAGCCCGTCCCCGGGCCCGCGGCGATGCCGACCGGCATGGCGGCCGAGACGGTCAAGAAGATGTACGAAGGCCGGGCCTACGAAGAGGTCCCGCTCGACGGCATGCGCAAGACCATCGCCGCGCGCCTGACCGAGGCCAAGCAGACGATCCCGCACTTCTACCTGCGCCGCGACGTGAAGCTCGACGCGCTGATGGCGTTCCGGGGCGAGCTGAACAAGAAGCTCGAAGGCCGCGGCGTCAAGCTCTCGGTCAACGACTTCATCATCAAGGCCTGCGCCATGGCGCTGCAGTCGGTGCCCAACGCGAACGCGGTCTGGGCCGGCGACCGGGTGCTGAAGCTCAAGCCCTCCGACGTCGCCGTCGCGGTCGCGATCGAGGGCGGGCTCTTCACGCCCGTTCTGAAGGACGCCGAGATGAAGTCGCTCTCGGCCCTCTCGGCCGAGATGAAGGACCTCGCGAAGCGCGCCCGCGACCGCAAGCTTGCGCCGCATGAATACCAGGGCGGCAGCTTCGCGATCTCGAACCTCGGGATGTTCGGCATCGACAACTTCGACGCGGTGATCAACCCGCCGCATGGCGCGATCCTCGCCGTCGGCGCCGGCGTCAAGAAGCCGGTCGTCACCGCGACCGGCGAGATCGGCGTGGCGACGGTCATGTCGATGACGCTCTCGGTCGACCACCGCGTGATCGACGGCGCCCTCGGGGCCGAGCTTCTGACCGCGATCGTCGAGAACCTGGAAAACCCGGTGGCGATGCTCGCCTGAGCACCCGCCACCAGACCGACGGAAGGGCCGCGGATCTCCGCGGCCCTTTCGGTTTCGGCGTCGACTTTGTCCAAATATCCCGGGGGGCGGTCGCAGACCGCGGGGGCAGAGCCCCCTGCACCGCCTCAGCCCGCGCGGCGCACCTGCAGCCGCCCCGCCGGCCCCGGCTCGGGCAGCACCCGCAGCCCGAACGCCTCCAGCGCCGCCGCGATCTTCGCCGGATCGCCGATCCGCCGCCGGTCGAGGTACATCAGCTTCGAATTGCCCTTCCGGTCCTGGATGTTCTCGCCGTGGTTCACCACGTAGACCATCGCCGGGAACGGCACCGGGTCCAGCGGCCGGCCCAGCGCCGCGGCCCGCTCGACATAGGTCTTGTGCCCCTTGCCGATCAGCCGCAGCTGCAGCGTCGCCAGCCGCTCGGCGGCGAAATCGACCGCGAGATAGGCGCAGGACCCGCAATCCTTCCAGAACGGCTTGTCCCCGGGTTCGCCCATCGGCGCGAGGTCGCCAGAGCGCGCGTCGGCCATGAACCCCTTCTCGACGATATAGCCGCGCCCGTTGCCATCGCGCGCGATGAAGCCGGGCAGATCCGGATGCAGCAGGTCATCGGCATCCAGGTGCGAGACATAGACGAATTCGCGGAAGGTCCGGGCCGCGTAATCGGTCATCATCTTCACCTTGTGGCGATGATCCGAAATGCCCTTGGCCAGGTTCAGCTGCGGCGCCGGCAGGAAGTGGAACCGCGGATCGCCCTCGGGCAGGCAGTCCGGCCGGTCCTGCGAACACAGCACCAGCGACCAGTTGTCGTAGCGCACCGCCGCGACCGAGGCCAGCGTCTCGGCCAGCACCGCGCAGGCCCGCTCCCAGTCGCGGCTGTTGGCGCGGCTGACGAAGGGCACCAGCCAGACGATCCTCGGGCGCGTGCCGGGGTTCAGCGGTCGAACGAACAGCCGCCCGACGATCCGCGCGAGAAGGGTCTTGAAATCCATGAGCAGTCCGCAGTGGCTGGGGTCGGCCCTGCGCTAACGCCCGGGCCGCGCTCCGTCAATCGATGGCGCCGCTCAGGCCTGCTCGGACAGCCGGTGGTCCATGCTGATCGAGGGCTGCGAGCATCCGGCCTCGCCGACCACCCGCGCCGGCACCCCGGCCACGGTCGAGCAGGCCGGCACGTCGGCCAGCACGACCGACCCCGCCGCGATGCGCGAGCAGTGGCCGACATGGATGTTGCCCAGCACCTTCGCGCCCGCGCCGATCAGCACGCCGTCGGCGATCTTCGGATGGCGGTCGCCATCCTCCTTGCCGGTGCCGCCCAGCGTCACCGAATGCAGCATCGAGACGTTGTCGCCCACCACCGCGGTCTCGCCGATGACGATCGAATGCGCGTGGTCGATCAGCAGGCCGCGCCCGATCCGCGCATTGGGATGGATGTCGACGCCGAAGACCTCAGAGACGCGCATCTGCACGAAATAGGCCATGTCCCAGCGCCCCTGCTGCCACAGCCAGTGGCCGATGCGATAGCATTGCAACGCCTGATAGCCCTTGAAGAACAGCAGCGGCTGGATGAACCGGTGGCAGGCCGGGTCGCGGTCGAAGACCGCGACAAGGTCCGCACGCGCCGCCTGCCCGATCTCGGGATCGCTCGCATGGGCCTCGTCGGCGATCTCGCGCAGGATCTGCTCGCTCATCTCGCCCGAGGCAAGCTTGAGCGAGAAGCGGTACGCCAGCGCCCGATCCAGCGTCGGATGGTGCAGCAGGCCCGAATGGATCAGCCCGCCCAGCAGCGGCTCCTCGCGCACCGCGGCGCGCGCCTCGTCGCAGATGCGGTCCCAGACCGGATCGATCTGTGCCAGCTTCGCCCTGATCTCAGCCATCTACTGCCCTCCGGATTGAGCCCCGATCATAGCAGATAGGACCTCGGGATCACGCCGAAAGAGGTATGATGTTCTTTTCCGCTCCGCCAGCCGCGAAAATGCCGGGCGGCGGCTTCCCGCGCCACCCGCGCCAAGGGTCCCCGAGAGGCCTCAGACCGGCTGGCGAGAGGCCGGCGCAGGGCCCGGGACGGGCCGCCGCGCCTCAGTCCGGCAGCGCAAGTTCCAGCACGTGGACGGCGATCCGGACCGTGCCGGCGGCGAAGTTGCCGCCCTCGGCGGTCAGCACCACCTGCGTCGGCGCGTAGAAGGCCGTGGGCTGCCCCAGCACGCCCCGCGCCCAGGACCCCGCCGCCAGCCCCAGCCCCGCGCCGAAGCGGTCGTCGGCGCCGGGATTGCCCAGCCGCCAGCCGCTCAGCGTGCCGGTGATCGCCACCACGACCCGCGCGGTCGCGCCGATCACCACCGCGTTCGACGGGATCAGGAAACCGGGCGAAGAGCTGCTGCCCGGGTCCAGCACGTGATCGACCTCGATCACCCGCGCGACCAGTCCCGCCCCGTGCGCCGACAGGCTCAGCGCCCCCGCGACCCAGCCCGCGCCGCCGTAGACCGCCTGCGCGCCCTCGTCGAGCAGGAAGGCCCGCCAGCCCGCCCGCGGCGCGACGAAGATCCAGCCGCCGCCGCTGCGGATCGCCAGCATCCCCTCCTGCCCGGCCCAGTCGCCCGAGGCGCCGGCCGGCACCGCCCAGACCTGGCCGTCCTCGGGCGCCGCCGGCGGGATCGCCACCGCGCGCGAGACCAGCACCATCGGCACCAGCCCGTCGAGCCGCGCCAGCGCCTCGTTCACCGTCACATGCTTCTGCGCCTGCGCCGCCGCCACCAGCGGCAGGCCCAGCTGAACCGTCCCGACCATCCCGTCCTCCTCAGCCCGCCACATCCAGCGCGGCCGCCGTTCCGGCCCCGAAGGCCTCCGACAGCTGCGCCACCTCGACGCGGAAGCCCGCGCCCGCGCCGTCCTCGGCCCGCGCCGCCGCGCCATAGTCGAACCAGGGCTGCCCCCGCTCGACCTCGCGCACGACCGCGCCACCGACACGGATGCGCACGAGATAGGCCTCGCGCGCCTCGCCCAGCGGCACCTCGGCCACGTCCCAGCTCTCGCCGTTCACCCGGCTCTGGCGGATCCAGCCGATCCGCCCGCCGCCGGCCCCGTCCCCGGTGAAGCGCAGGTGCACCGGCGCCAGCGGCCGCAGCCCCAGCCCCCGGAAGCTGCGCACCAGGTGCAGATAACTCTCGTCGTCATAGGACACGCCCCCCGGGCCCACCCGGTAATGCCGCTCGAGCCCGACCTCGGCCAGCGCCAGCCGGATCTGCACCGACTCGGCCGCGTCGGGCGCCAGCGCGACAACCTGGCTGCCGACCGGCCAGGGCGCGGCCATCTCGGCCCCCGTCCCCAGCCGCCCCCGCAGCCGCAGCGACAGCGCGTAAAGCCCCGGGCCCACCAGCTCGCAGCGCGCGGCCTGGAATATCTCCCAGCCCTCCGGATCCGCGCCCGAACCGATCGCGAAGAGGTTGGCGCCGTTCAGCACCGCCTCCTCGGTCTCCGAGGCCAGCGCCCCGGTCCACAGCCGCACCATCAGCGCGGGGCCGCGGTCCCACAGCTCGGGCACCGCCGGCGCCAGCTCGGTCTCGGTCACCCCGACCCGGGCCTGGCGTCGGATCTCGACATTCAGCCGATAGCCGTCATCGACCGAAGAGGAGAACAGCGCCGCACTCCCCGGCCAGGGCCGCGCGGTGACCGCCAGCCGCGGCGCATGGTCCACCTCGCCCTCCAGCAGCGGCGGCAGGTCCAGAAACAGCGGATAGACCGGCGCCGGCCCGTCGAAGGGCAGGTAGTCGACGATCTCCTCGGCCTCTTCCGAGGGCACGTAGATCCCCGGCTCGACCCGCACCGCCTCAAGCGCGCGCACCCCGGTGACCTCGATCCGGTCGATGCGATAGGTCTCGGGCGGCGCACCGCTGTCGCCCAGGCTCACGATGTCGCCCGCCCCGAACCCCGCGCCCGAAGGCGGCAGCGCGAAGCTGACGGTGTCGCGCGCCACCCGCGCCTCGATCAGCCACCGCTCGACCGCCGCCTGCGCCTCGCTCGCCAACAGCGCCAGCGGATATTCCGTCACCGCGACCGAGGCGCGCGCCACCTCGTCGGGCAGCACCGCCTCGACCCCGCGCAGCGCAAAGCCCTCCTCGGCCCCGACATAGCCCAGCCGCACCCGTCCCAGCACCTCGGCCTCGGGCGCGCGCACCCGCTCCAGCGCCGGCCCCCCGCCCGGCCGCCGCGCCACCGCGCCCGGGCCCACGCCGCCTGCCAGCGGCGCGGCCGAGCGCGGCACGAAGCGCAGCGCGCCCTCGCGCTCGTAGGCATCGAACCCCTGCACCAGCATCAGCGGCTGCAGCACCTGCCGCCCGGTCGAGACATCGTCGACCGCATAGCCGCGCACCAGCCCGACAAGCGTGTCCAGATCCAGCCGCCGCTCGCCCGCGCGCCCCGCGACCTCGGTCACCAGGTTCTCGACCGGCTGCGCGGCGGCACGGCCGTTCAGCCAGTGGCCATGGGTCCAGTTGTCGCCGTCCGACCACAGGTCCAACCGGCCCGGGAATTCGGGCCAGGGCCGCGCATCCCAGGCCCAGACATGGGCATTGTCCATGTCGACCATCGGCCCGCCATAGACCGGCGACACCGGGTTGTTGGCCGGATCGCCCCAGTAATCCGCCGTTGCGCGCAGGTAGTTGGCCTGCATCAGGTCGTCGCGCCGCCCGTTCGAGAAATAGGGCAGCCCCGATTCCGCCGAACGCGGATCAAGGAACTTGTTGGGCTGGTTCGCGCCCTTGTCGATGGCGGCGCAGCCGTATTCGGTGAACCACACCGGCTTCATGCCGCCCAGCCAGGGCGTCGCCTCCTGCCGCCGCTCGCCGCCGATGCGCTCGTAATGGCGGTTCTCCCACCAGCCGCGGATGTCCTTGGTGCGCCAGACCCAGGGCTCGCCATGCTCCTCGTCGGCGATCGGCGTGCGGATCTGCGCCGCGCGGTCGGCCTCGCTGGCATAGTACCAGTCGTAATACTCGCCGCCGCCGATATTGGCGCGCAGATAGCCAAGATCCTGCGGCCGGCCCCAGCCGACGTCCAGATGGCTCACCCCCTCGCGCCAGTCGCCGGCGGGCAGGTAGTTGTCGATGCCGACGAAATCGATCTCGGGATCGGCCCAGAGCGGGTCGAGCTGGAAGTACCGGTCGCCCTCGGGCGTGGTCAGGCCGGAATACTCGCTCCAGTCCGCGGCATAGCCGATCTTGACCCCGGCCCCCAGGATCGCGCGCACGTCGCCGGCCAGCGCGCGCAGCGCATCCACCGCCGGGAAGACGTCGTCGGCGCCGCGGATCTCGGTCAGCCCGCGGAATTCCGAGCCGACGCAGAACCCGTCGACACCGCCCGCCAGCGCGCACAGATGCGCGCAGTGCAGCACGAAGCGGCGATAGGACCACTCCTCCGGCCCGCCATAGTCGACCCGCGCCTCCCACGGCGCCTCGGCCCCGCCCGTGCGGGTGAAATCCGCCGCCGCCGCCGTGCCGAAGAAGGCCGCGACCTCGGCCTCGGCCGCCACGCTGCGGTCGGGGCTGCCCGAGGTGCCGGGCGCGCGGCTCAGCGTGATGCGCCCGCGCCAGGGCAGCCGCGGCTGCTCGCCCTCGTTGTCCCAGGGATCGCTCAGCCCGTTGCCCGCCAGGATCTCCATCAGCACGAAGGGATACAGCACCACCCGCTTGCCCGCGTCGCGCAGCGCCCGGATCGCCTCGATCACCGACCCATCCGAGGGCGTGCCGCCATAGACCGGCCGCCCGTCGATCCGCGCGATCTCCTCGGCCGCGCCGCGCCCGATCCCGCCCGAGCGCCAGGGACGGCCCTCGCCGTCGGTCCCGGTCTGCTCGACTTTGGGCTTCACCTCGCACAGGCCGCAGCGCAGGTCGCTGCCGAACCAGCACAGCACCAGCACCACCGACTGGCAACCGGGCAGCTCGACCTGCATCTGGCCCAGCGAGGCCGCGAAATCGGTCCGCGCCAGCGGGCTGTGCTGGTTGGCGCTGACCGACTGGCCCTCGCCGAAGGCGTATCGCACCGGGCTCGTGGCCAGCGAATACTCCCCCGTCCCCGGGATCAGCGCGACGCCGCGCACCGTGCCGGCCATGTCGGGCACCGCGATCGCCTCGTCCTGCGCCGCGCGGATCACCTCGAACGAGAACTGCGGCACCCGGTTGCCATAGGGCTCCAGCGCCAGATCCTCGAACACGACATAGGCGGTGCCGCGATAGGCCGGCGCCCGGCCCGCCCCCATCGCCGCCTCGATCGCCGGGTCGGGGAACTGGCCCTCGTCACCGCGGTAGACCCGCATCGTGACGCCGGTCATCTCCAGCGGCGCGCCATCGGCCCAGACCCGCTCGACCCCGCGGATCTCGCCCTCGCACAGCGCCACCGCCAGGCTCACCGAATAGCTGTAGCTGGTGACCGTGGTCGTCACCGACCCGCCGCCGCCCGTGCTCTTGCCCCCGCCCGAGCTTGAACTTTCGCTCGAGGCGCGCTCGCGGAAGGGCGAGGCCCAGATCACCTGCCCCCCCACGCGCATCCGGCCCCAGACCATGGCCATCGGCGCGCCCTCGCTGGCGCCGGTCAGCCGGAAGCGGTCGATCCGCCCGGTCTGGACGCTGCGCGAGCCGCCCCCCATGATGCGCTGGTCGACGATCCGGCCCAGCGTGGCGCCGACCGCACGGCCGATCACCGCGCCCGACAGCCCCAGGACAGAGCCGCCGAACCCCGCACCCACCGAAGTGCCCGCCGCCGCAAACAGGATCGTCGCCATCAGGGCTCTCCAACCGCAGGAAAGGTGAAGCGCGCCACGATCCGGCGCGCGAAGCCGGGCGCGAGCGGGCTCTCGAGCACGCCGCGCCCGCTGTAGGCATGGATGAACCCCGGCCCCTCGGCCGCCGCCGCCAGCCGCGAGCGGATGCCCAGGTGCTTGGCCACCGCGCCGTCGCGCATCCGAAACAGCAGCACCTCGCCCAGCGCCTCGGGCGCGCCGGGGACGACCTCGACCAGATGCGCGCGCGCCGCGGCCCACAGCCGCTCCTCGCGCGCGGCCTCCGACCAGTCGGGCGTGTAGGCCGGCACCGCCTCGGGCTCGGCCCCCAGCCGCTCGCGCCAGATCCCGCGCACGAGACCAAGGCAATCCGCCCCCGCCCCGCGCAGCGAGCCCTGGTGGCGATAGGGCGTGCCGATCCAGCCGCGCGCCAGCGCCACCACCGCGGCGCCCTCTCCCAGATCCACCATCCCAACCCCCTTCAGCGCCGCGCCTTCGCCGGCACCACCATCAGCCAGTCCTCGCCCGGGATCGTCGGGAAGCCGCGGAAATTCAGCATGTTGCCGAACTTGACCCGGCAGGTCTCGGCCAGCTTGTCGCAGCCGGCCGTCACCCGCACCACGTCGCCGGCCACCAAGGGCGCCCGCAGGCCCTGCCACAGCTCGACCCGCCGCCCCGTCGCCGACAGCCGGTCGGTCTTGACCGAGGCCCACAGCCCCGCCGCCGCCCCGCTCAGCACCTCGACCCGGCCCTTCTCGAACCAGCGGTCGGCAAAGCCCTCGGTGGTGCCGGGATCGAACCACAGCACCGTGTCGCCCTCGACCGCCGCCACCGTCGCCTCGTGCCGGAACGCCGGCTGCGACAGGTCGACCCGGCAGCGCCCGTCGCCCACCACCGCGCCGCAGCGCGGCAGGTAGGCGCGCCCGATCACCTCGTTCAGCGGCACCGACAGCCCGCGCAGCTCGGCCCGGAACGCGCCCTCGCCCCGGCTCAGCTCGCCCAGCGACCCGGCGAATTCCACCATCCGCGCCGCCGGCATCTCCCAGTCGACCAGCCAGGCGGTGATCCCGGCGCCGTCGAACCGGCCCGCGACGATCTCCTCCTCGGTCAGCGCGGCGCCGCTCAGCGCGCCCGCGGCCTCGGTGTTGTCGATCGCAAGGCCCGTGGTCTGCAGCAGCGCCCGCGCCGTGATCCCGGTCTCGGCCAGGAAGGTCGTGCCCTCGAAGGCCAGGTCGCGGTCGTGGTCGGTGAAGCCGTAGACGGCGCCGTCGCGGCGCACGAGCCGCCAGCAGCGGCACACCGTGGTCTCGCCAGTGGCGAGCCTTGCCAGAAGATCCTCGCGGCTCATGCGCGCCCTCCGCCCTGTCCCGCGATCACAGCCGGATCTCGACCAGCGGCACCTGCGGCACCTCGCCGGCCTCGAAGGTCGCGATCGACACGGTCAGCCGGTCGGTGTCGAACCGCACCGGCACGTCGAATTCATATCCCGCCGTCACCTCGGCCCCCGGCCCCGGCGGCACCGCGAAGGTGACAAGCCCGGTCGCGGCATCGACCGTGGCCTCGTCGGGCACGACGACCGGCACGTCGTGCACCGCCAGCAGAACCGTGCCCTCGACCGGCTTCGCGATCACCCGCACCTCGTCCTGGGTGCCCGAGACATAGTGCTTGACCAGCTGGAAGGTGACGGTCTCGCCGTCGCCCAGCCCCAGAAGCTGGTCGACCGGGCGCAGCTGCTCGGACGGCGGGGCCGATCGCCAGTCCGACCAGTCGCGCCAGCGAAACCCGTGCAGCGGCCCGCGCCGCGCCTCGAAGAAGGCGATCAGCCGTTCCAGATCGTCAAGGCTGCGCAGCCCCATCCCGGCATCGTAGCGCCGGCGCGAGGCCGCCCAGGGCGTGTTGCGCTCCTCGAAGCCGTTGGCCAGCTCGACGATCTCGACCCGGCGCTCGGGCCCGCCCAGCGCGCCGAAGCTGACATCGACCGGAAAGCGCACGTCATGGAAGGGCATGGAACACCTCGTGACTTTGCCCGAAGGCAGATGCTGGTTGCGTGATCACCCCGGCGCCCCACCAGAAGCGCCGCCGAAAGCGCCGCCGGCAGCACCATGGACGGCACCGCTGCGGCCCGCGCGGACCGCGGACAGGCGCCCGGACGGCCGCCCGGACGGCCGCCCGGGACCGGACCCTCGGCAGGTCCGGCCCCCGGGCGCCGGCATGCTCACATGTTGCGCTCGCCCTGCGCGATCACGCGGGCCAGCCCGGCCGCGATCTGGCCGCGGCTCTGCTGAAAGCCCTGCACGTCGGGCGTGGTCACGTTGATCGTCACCCGCGGCCCGCCGCCGCCGCGACCCGCGCGCACCCCAAGCTTGCCATCCGCGCCCCGCGCCAGCGGCAGGATCGCCTCGGGCCCGGCCTCGCCCATCAGCCCGGTGCCGCCGCGCATCGGGAAGGCCGTCGGCCCGCCCACCACACCGCCCCGGGCGAAGGCCATCACCCGGCCCTGGCCGATCGCGCCGCCCTGGGCGAAGGGGAACATCCCCGACAGCACGCCGTTCATGCCCTGCGCGATCGCGCCGCCGACCGCGTTCTGCACCGGGCGCATCGCCACCGCGTAGACGCTGTCGACCATGCTGCGGCGCACCCGCTCCAGCGCGTCCGACAGCCGCATCCCGTCGAACACCACCCCGTCGAAGGCCGAGCGCAGGCCGCGCCCGATCCCGGTGGACAGCAGCGCCACCTCGCGGTTGGTGAAGACTAGGCTCTCCTGCATCCGCCCCAGCTCGGCCGAGAAGGCCGCGGTCATCGCCTCGGCCCCCGCGAGGCTGCGCTCGAGGTCGGAAAACCCCCGCCCGAAGCCGTCGATCCCGTCAACATCCGCCATCTCGATCCTCCGCCCCCGTCCCCGGCTGCCCCTGCGACCGCGCCCGCCCGTCCGCATCGGGCCAGGCGCGCATCATCTCCTCGAGCCGCCCGCGCCCCAGCCCGCCCGAGCCGCTCAGACCCAGCATCAGCGCCAGCTCCAGCGGGGTCAGCGCCCAGAACTCCTCGGGCCGCAGCCGCAGGCCGCCCAGCGCCGCCCGCAGCATCCCCGGCCAGTCCAGCCGCTCAGCCATCCGCCGCGGGCCCCGCGAAGGCCAGCGCCAGCAGCGCCGCCGCCGACCGCGCCGCCGCCACCGGCCCGCCCGCGATCTCGGCGCGCGCGAGCGTGCCCGCGTCGCCCTCCCAGCCGCCGGCCCGCAGCCCCGCGGCCAGCAGCATCAGCACGTCGCGCGCCCGGAAGGCCTGGCCCTCGAACCGCGCGACCAGCGCCATCAGGCTGTCCTCGGCCAGCGCCTCCTCCAGCTCGGCCAGCGCGCCCAGCGTCAGCTTGGCCACATGCGCGACCCCGTCGACCGTCACCGTGACCTCTCCCGCCCAGGGGTTCGCCATCGCCCGTCCCTTTCCCCGTCCCTCTCCGCGCCCCTCTCGCCCGCGATGCCTCAGAGCGGCACGAAGCTCAGCGCGCCGCCCGAGGCGAGCGAGACCTCATAGGTCGCCTCGCCGTTGTGGCTGCCGGCATATTCGATCGCGGTGATCTGGAACGGCCCCTCGATCACGCCGAAATCGGGGATGATCACCTGCGCCTGCGGCATCTCGCCGGCGAAGAACACCTGGCGCGCGCGCTCGTCGGTGGCCGCGTCGCGAAACACGCCCGAGCCCGAGATCGCCGCCGAGCGGATGCCCGCCCCGCCCAGAAGCTCGCGCCAGCCGGCGCTGTCGAGCGAGGTGACCTCGACCGTCTCGGCGTTGAACGACAGCCGCGTGGCGCGCAGCCCCGCGAAGGTCTCGAAACTGCCGTCGCCGGTGACGTCGAGCTTCACCAGAAGGTCGCGCCCGTTCTGTACTGCCATCTGTCGGTCTCCCATGTGGACGGGCGGCCGGGGGCGCTGCCCCCGGACCCCCGGGATATTTCGGCCAATGCGAAAGGATCAAAGCTCGATCCGGGCGCGGAAGGTCAGGTCGATGCGGCGGGCCTGGCCGGTCTCGACCCGGCGCGCGCGCGACTGCAGGAACCACAGCCCGACAAGGCGGCCGCGCGCGAGCGCGAGCGGCGCATCGGCAAGCCGGTCGGCGACCGCCACCGCCACCTCCTTGGCCAGCGAGAAGCCGGCCTCGTCGGTGACGACGCTGACGGTGAAGTCGTGGCGCGCGCCCGGGCCGCTGCCGTCGGAGGCGTCGCGCACGTCCTCGGGGCCGAGCGAGACATAGGTGCCGGTCACGGTGCCGGGGGGCACCGCGTCGTAGATGCCGGCGCCGACCAGCGCGGTCAGCGCCGGGTCGCCCGCCAGGTGCTGGAAGACGGCCGCCTGCAGGGCGGCGGTGGCGGCAAGGCTCATGCCGGGACCTCCTCGCGCGCATAGCAGATCAGGTAGCGGCCGTAGGCATCGGCCTCGGTCACCGCGAGGATGCGGAAGATCCGCGCCCCCTCGCGGAAGCGCTGGTCGGCGCGCGGCCGCGCGGGCGCGCCCGGCGGCGCGCCGCGCACCGTGATGCGGTAGCCGGTGGTGGACAGGGTGACGAATTCGCCCGCCCGCTCGCTGCCGCGTTCCGACACCACCTCGGCCCAGAGCGTGCCGAGCGCGACCCAGGCCAGGCGCTGCCCGCCCGCGCCGTCGCCCGTGCGCACCGCCTCCTCGAGCTCGAGCGGCCGGTTGAGGACCGGGGCGCGCGCCATCACGCGCCCTCCCGGCCCGCGAGCAGCCGCACCGTGCGCCACCGCTCGATCAGGGCCTGCACGCCGAAGGACATCGCGCCCTCCTCGGCGCCGCCCTCGTGGCGCGCCTCGTGATACTGCGCGGCCAGCAGGAACACCGCCTGCGCGAGGTCCGCGGGCTGGCCCGCCCAGTCCGGCGCGAAGCCCGCGGTGAAGGCGATCTCGGCCGCGCCGCCGGTCGGCAGGTCGGGCAGGAAGCCGCAGGCCTTCGCCGCGATCCTGGGCCGGTGCAGGTCGCGGATCAGCCGCCAGCGGCCGGGATCGACCACCGTCGCCGTGCCCTCGGCATCGATCACCGTGACCGAGGCCACCGCCGTGACCGGCGCCACCGGCAGCGCCTGTTCGACCCCGGTGCCGCGCCAGTGGCCCAGCCGCAAGAGGAAGTCGCGCGCCAGCAGCACCTTGCCGGTGCGCCCCTCGATCACCGCCAGCGCCGCGCGCAGGTGGCTTTCCAAAAGCCCGTCCTGCAGCGTCTCGTCGGCCAGTCCCGTGCCCAGCCGCAGATGGGCCCGGAACGCCGCGACCGGCAGCGCCTCGGGCGGGATCCCGCCGGTTTCCGTCAGCAACATCGCCTGCCTCCTGCCCCCGAAGGGATCGTCCACCCGTTGCCCCGCCCCCCGGGCGGGCGCCGAAAGCGGACGCCGGGGGGCCCCCACCCCCGGCGCCCGGCCCGCCCCCAGGGTCAGCTGGTGGCGAACTTCAGAAGCTTGATCGCGGCGAAGTCGCTCACGTTGCCGCCCACGCGCTTGGAGGCGTAGAACAGCACGTGCGGCTTGGCCGAGAACGGGTCGCGCAGGATGCGGATGTCGGGACGCTCGGCGATGGTGTAGCCGGCGGCGAAATCGCCGAAGGCGACCGCATAGGCATTGGCGGCGATGTCGGGCATGTCCTCGGCCACCAGCACCGGATAGCCCATCAGCCGCGCCGGCTCGCCTTCCGACAGCCCGTCCGACCACAGGAAGCGGCCATCGGCATCCTTCATCTTGCGCACCGCGCCCGCGGTCTTCGAATTCATCACGAAGGCGCCGTTGGCGCGGTACTCGGCATTCAGCGCATAGACGAGATCGACGATCGCGTCGCTTGCGTTCGAGGGCGCGAAATCGCCCGCCGCACCGGTCGGGATGTAGCCGAGGCTGCCCCAGGCCCAGGTCGCATTTGCGATCTTGGGATGGGCAAGGAAGCCCATCGGCTTGTCGACGCCGTCGCCCGAGACGAAGGCCGCGCCCTCGGCGCGGGCGAATTTCTCGGCGATGCGGCTCGCGAGCCAGCCCTCGATGTCGAAGGCGCTGTCGTCCAGAAGCCGCTGGCTCGCCTTCGGCAGCGCCGACAGCTCGTGCAGCCGGATCGAGATCCGCTCGATGATCGGCGTCGTGGTCTCGGTCAGCGCCGCGGTCTCGGTGGCCCAGCCGGCCCCGATGTCGGCGCGGTCGACCAGCACGTCGAAGCTGGTGGCCTCGACGTTGACCACGGTCGCCAGCCGCCGCAGCGAGGCGGTCGAGCGCAGCTGCGCCCGGATCGCGTCGGTGGTCTCGGGCGCGACGAGGAAGCCGCCGTCGGCGGCGACCGCGGTGGTCATGCCCTTGACCTCGGGGACGAGGGCGCGCAGCCCGTCGTCATCGCCCGAGCGCAGGTAGGCGCCGAAGGCCTTGAGGTGCAGCGGCTCTTCGGCCACCGCGGCGGACAGCGCCGGGCGGCGCGGGGTGTTGCTCTTGCGATCCAGCATGGTCAGTCGCTCGTCCTGTTGTTTGAGCCGCGTTTCCAGTCCTGCGCGATAGGCGCCGAAATCGGCGAGGAACCCCGCCAGCGCCGCGCTCGCGCGTTCCGCCGCCGGGACCGAAGCCCCGGCACCATCGATGTCATCGGTCATGGGCCTTCCTTTCGATCCCGCCCGTTGCCTTGGCCGTTCCGCGGACGGCAGGCCCGGCCAAGGCCGCCCGCCCCCGCTCCAGCACGCGGGCCAGCGCCTCCCAGCCCGCGTCCAGCTCCGTGTCCGTCTGCCTCCCGGCCTGCCTCCCGGCGTGCCCTGCGCCGCCGGCGGTGCGGCCCGGGGCGCCGGCCTTGGCCGCGACCCGCGCCTCGCCCAGCATCGGGAAGGTGACGAGCGAGATCTCCCACAGGTCGATCTCCACCAGCCGCCGCCCCGCGCCCGCGCTCTCGGCCCGCACCGTGCGATAGCCGATCGACAGCCCGTCGATCGCCCCCGCGCGCACCAGCGCCGCCGCCTCGCGCGCCTGGGCGACCTCTTCCAGAAGCCGCCCCTTCACCTTCAGGCCGCGACCGTCCTCGACGACCTCGTCCCAGACCCCGATCGGGCGCGCGGGATCGTGCTGCCACAGCATCTTCACCCGGCCCCCGCCCGCCGCGAGCCGCCCGAGCGAGCCGCGATAGGCCCCGGCCGCGACGATGTCGCCGCCGCGGTCCGCGATCCCGAACAGCGAGGCATAGCCCTCGATCACCGCACCCTCGGCCAGCCGCAGCGGCCCGCCCGAGGACAGGAATTTCCGTTCCAGCTCCATCCGCCTCACCTCCTAGAAGCCCTTGCCCGGCGCGAGGTCGAGGATCGACTGCACCCCCTGCACCAGCACCACGGCGACGACGCCGTAGACGGTCACCCACAGCCGCCGCTCCAGCCGCTCGATCAGCACCTCGATGCGCTCGAGCCGCCGCTCGACGGCGGCGAACTGGATCTCCATGATCCGCTCGGTCGCCTCGAAGCGCTGCTCGTGGACGTCGAAGGGCGCCTTGAGATAGCGAGATCCCCCCTCCATCTCAGTCGTCCCCAGCCCCGTCAGCCGTCCCGTCCGGCCTCCCGTCCGGCGCCCCGTCCGGCTCCGCCGCACCCGCCGCACCCCCGGCACCTGCCGGCTCCGCCGGCGGCAGGCCCAGCAGCATCCGCTTCTCGGCCGCGGTCAGGAACACCGCCTCGCCGATCCGGCGCCACTCGCGGTCGCGCTCCTCGGCCAGGGCGGGGATGCGGTCGGGATCGGGCGCAAGGTCGATCGCCGCGCCCCAGGTGCCCAGCCAATGCGCCAGCGCCGCCAACACCCGCGTGGCCAGCGGCAGCACCGTCAGCCGGTAGAAGGCCCGGTGCGCCTCGGCATAGTTGGCATAGGTGGCATCCCCCGGGATCCCCAGCAGCATCGGCGGCACCCCGAAGGCGAGCGCGATCTCGCGCGCCGCGGCAAGCTTGGTCTCGTGGAACTCCATGTCCGAGGGCGAGAACCCCATCGGCTTCCAGTCGAGCCCCCCCTCCAGCAGCATCGGCCGCCCGGCATTGCGCGCGCCCTGGTGATGCAGCTCCATCTCGGTCACCAGCCGGTCGTACTGCTCGGGGCTCAGATGCGCGCCGCCCTCGCCGGCATAGACGATCGCCCCCGAGGGCCGCGCGGCATTGTCCAGAAGCGCCTTCGACCAGGCGCTGGCGGCATTGTGCACCTCGACCGCCACCGCCGCCGCCTGCATCGGCGACAGCCCGTAATGGTCGTCGCTCGGATGGAAGCTGCGGATGTGGCAGACCGGGTCCGGGCTGCCCCCCATGTCGAACCGGTGCGTGCGCCCACCCACGGTGTAGTCATAGGCCACCGGCCAGCCATCCGCCCCCGGCACCAGCGACACCCGGTCCGAGCGCAGCACGTGCAGCTCGGCCGGCACCCCGGCCTCGGGCGCGCCCACGGCCTCGACATAGGCATTCCCGCTCAGCAGCAGCTGGCCGAACAGCGCCTCGAGGAACTCGGCACGGCCCTGGCCCGCGTTCGGCCGCGCGATCAGCGCCAGCGCCGGATGCTCGACCAGCCGCACCGCGCCCGGGCCCCCGCAATCGCGCGCCAGCACCGGCAGCGCCGCCGCCGCCTCGGCGATCAGCCGCACCGAGCGGAACCCGACCGGGTTGCCGGTGAAGCCCGCGCGCACCAGGCTCGCGGCATCGCGCGGCCCCCAGACGGCGCGGCCCCCGAAGGACCGCGCGATCACCCGGCCGGTGGCCGAGGCCTTGTGCTCGGGCGCGGCGCCGCCCTGCCCGGACGCGCCGCCGCCCTCCCCGCCGCGCCCGCGACGGAAGATCCCCAATGCCATGTCGCTCTCCAGAAAATTCCGAAACCAGGACGGGGGCTCCGCCCCCGCGGCCTTCGGCCTCCCCCGGGATATTTGGACAAAGTCGAAAGCGAGAGATCACCCGGTCTTCGACTTTGCCCAAATATCCCGGGGGGGGCTCCGTCAGGAGCCGGGGGGCGGCGCCCCCCTCCGCCCTCTCAGATCCCGCGCACCCGCGGGGCGCTTGCCCGGGCGCCGGGGTCGAACAGCAGCTCCTGCACCGCCCAGACCAGCGCGTCGACCCGGTCGGGCGAGCCCGGTCCCTGGTAGCCGTGCCGCGCCATCCGGCACATCTGTTCCTCGAGATGGCCAAGCCCGCGCAGGTGGCGCACCCGGCCCTGTTCGTAGAGCGCCGCGACCGGCTCGGCCCGCGCGGCCTTGCCGACCGCGGCGCGCACCGCGCGGTAGGGCACGAAGGCGTCGACCTGGCGGATCATCGTCTCGACCATGTCGCCGCCCTGGTTGACCTCGGCCACCAGCCGCGCCGCGCCGTGGCGGCGCGCGGCCGCCACCGCGGCCTCGGCCCAGGCGATCGGCGAGGCGGCCGAGAGGCTCGCGTCCTCCAGCACCCAGATCCGCCAGTCGCGCGGGCCCTCGCCGCGGCATTCGAGCCCGGCGACGACGATGCCGCAGGCGTCCGAGCTGCCGCGCCCCGTCGCCGGCGGGTCCACCGCCACCACCACCCGGTCGAGCTGCGGCGCCGCCTCGGCCCGCGCCGCCTCGAGCATCGCCGTGGTCCAGAGCGCGCCCTCGACATCCTCGATCAGCTCGCCCATCAGCTCCTGCCGGCCGAGGCGGGTGTTGCCATAGCGCGCCTCGACCTCGGCCAGGAACGAGGCCGCGAGATGGGCGCGGTTGGCCTCGGTCGGCGCATGGGTGGTGACGGTGGAGGGGTTCCTGAGCACCGCCTTCAGCACGTCGACATTCTGCGGCGTGGTCGTCACCACCTGCTGGGGGTGGGTCCCCAGCCGCAGCGCGAACTGCAGCATGTCCCAGGCCTCGGCCCCCTTCTTCCATTTCGCCAGCTCGTCGACCCAGGCCGCGTCGAACTGCGGCCCCCGCAGCGCGTCGGGCTCCTGCGCCGAATGCACCGTGGCCACCGCGCCGTTGGGCCAGACCAGCCGGCGCCGCGTCGCCTCCCAGGCCGGGCGGCGGTCGGGTGGCGAGCAGGCCAGGATCCCGCTCTCGCCGAAGACCATCACGTCGCGGCCCTGGTCGTAGGTCTCGGCCAAGAGCGCCACGCGCCGCGCCCGGCCCGGGTCGGCGGCGCGCGGCCCCTCGACCTGGGCGCGCACCCATTCGGCCCCGGCGCGGGTCTTGCCCGCGCCCCGCCCGCCCAGGATCGCCCAGGTCCGCCAGGCGCCCGCCGGCGGCAGCTGGTGCGGCAGCGCCCAGAACTCGAAGATCCAGGGCAGCGCCAGCAGGCTCGCGTCGCTCAGGGACCCGAGGAAGCCGTCGATCTCATCTTCCGTCGCGCAGGAGAGCCAGGCGGCGCCCGATCTCAGCCCTTGCGGCGTCGAAGTCGAGCGCGTGGTCACGAACATGTCCTGCGGCGTCTCGCCCAAGCTTCTCGACACGGTTCCTCTCCT
Source organism: Frigidibacter sp. MR17.24 (assembly GCF_037095655.1). Classification (NCBI taxonomy): domain Bacteria; kingdom Pseudomonadati; phylum Pseudomonadota; class Alphaproteobacteria; order Rhodobacterales; family Paracoccaceae; genus Frigidibacter; species Frigidibacter sp. MR17.24. Next base: position 164,208 of record NZ_JBAWKE010000001.1, on the reverse strand, counting down.
CCAAAGCCAACTGGAACGCGGCCTTCAGGTCGCGGACGGCCCCCTGGGCCGCCCGGGCCTTCTCGTGGTCGCCCTGCTTGATCGCGCGCAGGACCGCCGCGAGGTCGCGCGCGGCGTCCTCGTACATCTCGATCGTCTCTGTCAGCAGAGTGCCGGGCTTCGGCAGCTCTCGCCCGAAGCCCAGCGGCATCATCGGTTCCGTCACCGGCCAGCCCCCCTTCTTCGCCACGGCCCGCCGCCCCCGGCGGGGGCGCGGCCGGGTCGCCTGCCGGGGCGGGGCGGCGGCCTCGGGGCAACAAAAAACGGCCCGCGGGGAAAGCCCCGGGACCGTTCGTCCGTCGCCGTCAGCCGCCGAACCCACCATGTCCAGCGTGTCACAATCTCTGCCACGGACCGGGCGCCAAGTCAAATCCGTCGCGCCAGGGTTGCGCAACACCCCGCGGCCGCGCCGTCAACGAATACTCGCGCGGCGGATCAACGCCGCCGCGCAAGCCGTTCCGCGCGAATGGAATAATCCGGCAGAAGTCGTTAACGGCTCAGTTGCCTGTCTGGCTACCGGTCTGGGTGCCGCCCTGATCCTGCTCGCCGCGCTGCGCCTCGATCTCGCGCCACTTGCGGACGTTCTGGTTATGCTCGTCCAGCGTGCGGGCGAAGGCGTGGCCCCCCGATCCGTCGGCGACGAAGAACAGGAAGTCGCTGCGGTCGGGATTGGTGGCGGCGCGGATCGCGTCGCGGCCCGGGTTGGCGATCGGTCCCGGCGGCAGCCCGTCGATGACATAGGTGTTGTAGGGCGTGGCGCGGCGCAGCTCGGACTGGCGCAGCCCGCGGCCCAGCGCGCCCTGGCCCTTGGTCACGCCGTAGATCACCGCCGGGTCGGTCTGCAGCCGCATCCCCTTCTCCAGGCGGTTGACGAAGACCGAGGCGACGCGGCCGCGCTCGGTCGCGATCCCGGTCTCCTTCTCGACCAGCGAGGCCATGACCAGCGCCTGTTCCGGCGTGTCATAGGGCAGGTCCTGCGCCCGGTTCGCCCAGGCATCGGCCAGGATCGCGGTCTGGCGCCGCTCCATCTCGGCCACCAGGTCGGCCCGCGACCCGCCGCGGCGCACCTCGTAGCTGTCGGGGGCCAGCGTGCCCTCGGCCGGGACGGTGTCGATCTCGCCCTCGAGGAAGTCGGCGCGCTTGAGCGCCTCGACGACCTGCCAGGCGGTCGCGCCCTCGGCCAGCGTCACCCGCAGCCGGGTGTCGCCGTCCTCGGCCACCTCGAGATATTCGGGCGGCGCCGGGTCGGCGGCGGGGTCGAAGGCCACGCGCTCGACATAGCGGTTGGTGGCGGGGTCAAGCTCGCGCACCACCATCTCGGCGCTCAGCACGCCGATACGATAGTTGATCTCGGTGCCGCAGGTCGACTGGCCGCCGCGGGTGACCGTGTCGACGATCCCCTGCATCGAGGCGCCGGGCGCGATCAGGAACGACCCCGCCTTCAGCTGGCCGGTCTTGTCCTCGTAATCCGCGCCGACGCGGAAGATGTAGCCCGAGGCGATCGCGCCGTCCTCCTCGAGGTCGGCCGAGACCCGGCGCATGGTCGAGCCCGGCGCGACCTGCAGGCAGATCGCCTGCGCAAGCGGCCCCGGCTCGACATACTGCCGCTGCCCCCAGGCGATCACCCCGCCGACCGCGACCAGTGCGACGATGGCCAGCGTCAGGAAGTTCGAGGCGATCGCGCGCCACATCAGGCGTCGACCTTGCCAAGCACGAGCGAGGCGTTGGTGCCGCCGAAGCCGAAGCTGTTGGACAGCGCGATGTCGATCTTGCGCTTCACCGCCTTGTTCGGCGCAAGGTCGAGCTTCGGCGCGATCGCCGGGGTGTCGAGGTTGATCGTCGGCGGCGCGACCTGGTCGCGGATCGCGAGGATGCAGAAGATCGCCTCGACCGCGCCCGCCGCGCCCAGAAGGTGCCCGATCGCCGACTTGGTCGAGGACATCGTCGCCTTCGACGCGGCCTCGCCCATCAGCCGCTCGACCGCGCCCAGTTCGATCGTGTCGGCCATGGTCGAGGTGCCGTGGGCATTGATGTAGTCGATCTGGTCGGGGGTGACGCCCGCGCGCTTCAGCGCCGCGGTCATCGACCTGAAGCCGCCGTCGCCATCTTCCGAGGGCGCGGTGATGTGATAGGCGTCGCCCGACATGCCATAGCCCAGCACCTCGGCATAGATCTTCGCGCCGCGCGCCTTCGCATGCTCGTATTCCTCAAGCACCACGACCCCCGCGCCCTCGCCCATCACGAAGCCGTCGCGGTCCGCGTCATAGGGGCGCGAGGCCTTGGTGGGCTCGTCCGGGCGCTTGGTCGACAGCGCCTTGCAGGCGTTGAAGCCCGCGACGCCGATCTCGCAGATCGGGCTCTCGGTGCCGCCCGCGACCATGACGTCGGCGTCGCCGAAGGCGATCAGCCGCGCCGCGTCGCCGATGGCATGGGCGCCGGTCGAACAGGCGGTGACCACGGCATGGTTCGGCCCCTTGAAGCCGTGCTTGATCGACACCTGCCCCGACACGAGGTTGATCAGCGCGCCCGGGATGAAGAACGGCGAGACCCGGCGCACGCCCTTCTCCTTGATCAGGACGGCGGTCTCGGCGATCGAGTTCAGCCCGCCGATGCCCGAGCCGATCATCACGCCGGTGCGCTCGAACTCCTCGGTGGTGGCGGGCTTCCAGCCCGAATCCGCGACCGCCTGATCGGCGGCGGCGATGCCGTAGAGGATGAAGTCGTCGACCTTGCGGCGGTCCTTCGGCTCCATCCAGTCGTCGGGATTGAAGGTGCCGTCGCTGCCGTCGCCCATCGGGATCTCGCAGGCGTATTTCGTCGCCACGTTGCTGGCGTCGAAGCGGGTGATCGGGCCCGCGCCCGATTGCCCGTCCAGCAGACGCGACCAGGTCTCCTCGACGCCGCAGGCGAGCGGGGTGACCATGCCAAGACCAGTGACGACGACCCGACGCATGGGCTTCTCCGTTCCGTGTAAGCTCTCAGGGCGCCCTGATAACGATGTTACCCCTGCCGCGCAACAATCCCCAGGATCGCGGCGGTCACTTGCGCGGCGACCAGCGCGCCCTGGCCGTCGATATCCTGCTCCGGCATGAACTCGACCACGTCGGCCGCGACGATGCGCCCGCGCGCCGCCGCGCCCTGCACCAGGCCGATGACGTCCCAGTAGGACAAGCCCCCGGCGGTGCGGGCAATCACCGCCGGCATCACCGCCGGATCGAGCGCGTCGCAATCGAGGCAGAGCGCGATCCGCGCCCCCTGCGGGATCGCGGCCAGCGCCCGGCCGATGCCGTCGCGCGCGACCTCGGCGGCGGGCACCAGCGTCGCCCCCCATGACGTCGCGTCCGCGACGTCGCCGACGCGCGCCGAGCCGATGCCGCGGCACCCGACCTGCACGATCCCCGCGACATGCGCCATCTCCGAGGCGCGGCGCATGGGCGAACTCAGGCCCAGCCGCTCGCCGTCGACCGCGTCGCGCCAGTCGATATGGGCGTCGATCTGCAGGATCCACAGCGGCTCGGGGCCCAGCGCGCCCAGCATCGGGATCGGCAGGGAATCGTCGCCGCCCAGGAACACCGGCACCCCGCCCCGCGCCGTGACCGCGCGCACCGCCGCCGCGATGCGCCCGCGGTTCGCCTCCGCCTCGCCATCGACCTGCGGCAGGTCGCCCAGGTCGGTCACCGTCGCGCCCTCGGGCACCACCGGGCCGCCGATGTCGAAATTCATGTGCGACAGGTTCGCGGCATAGGCCTGGCTCGCCGCCCGGATCGCCGCCGGCGCGCCCGCGCAATACGCCCCGACGCTGGCATAGGAGGTGATCGCCCCGGCCCCGATCAGCGCCGTGCCGCCCGCGAAGCTCTCGATCCGGCCCGCGGGCAGGCCCATGAAGGTCGCGCCCTCCCCGGCCCCGAACATCTTCCCCAGCGCGCTCATCCCGCCTCCCGCATCAGCAGCACCATCGCCTCGCCGCCGAAGCGGTCGTCGCGAAGATGGCGATAGCCGATGTCCTTGGCCAGCCGGATCGAGCCCGCATGGCGCGGCTCGATCATCACGAAGCTGCGCGCGAAGCCCTCGGCGTCGAACCAGCGGTGCACCGCCGCCACCGCTTCGCGGCCATAGCCAAGGCCCTGCGCCCTGGTCGCCAGCATCCAGCCGCATTCGGGCACCTCGTCCAGGCCCCGCAGCCCGCGCCGCGCCCGCATGAAGCCGACATGGCCCAGAAAGCCGCCGTCCTCGCGCCGGGTCACCGCCCAGATGCCATGGCCGAACAGCGGCCAGAACCCGGCGCAGAGCAGGAACGAGCTCCAGCTGCGGTCGGCGTCGCGGGTGCCGCCGACATGGGCGGTCACCGCCGGGTCCGACCACAGCGCCGCGTAATCGTCGAAATCCTCGGCGACGAGCGCGCGCAGCACCAGCCGCGGCGTCTGCAGGCGGGGGGCTGCCCCAAGGCTCATGGCGTCACCCTTTCCCCGGCCCGTCCCGTCGCGTCCCGGCTTTCGCATTGGTCAAAATATCCCGGGGGAGGCGCCGGCACGGCGCCGGGGGCGGAGCCCCCTTCCCTCAGACCGGGGCAGAGCCCCCTTCCCTCGGGCCTGAGACAGCGTCCCGCCCCCGAAATGCAAACGGCGCCCCCGGGGGAGCGCCGCAAGCGATGGTCTTCGTCGCGGAAGAAGCTCAGGCGGCTTCCGAGATGAATTTCACGGCATCGCCGAAGGTCTGGATGGTCTCGGCGGCGTCGTCCGGGATCTCGATGCCGAACTCTTCCTCGAAAGCCATGACCAGCTCGACGGTGTCGAGGCTGTCCGCGCCCAGATCGTCGATGAACGAGGCGTTCTCGGTCACCTTGTCCTCTTCGACGCCGAGATGCTCGACGACGATCTTCTTCACGCGATCAGCGATATCGCTCATGTCCTGTCCTCACAAAGCAGGCCCTTCGGCCCTGTCCGTTCCGTGTGCCCTCATCCCATCCGGGACCGGGGCGGTCAAGCGCCCCGGGAACGGGGCAAGCCGGGGGCGGTACCCCCGGGGTCGGCGCGCTAATAGCACACACTGATATGAAGGCAAACGCTTTCGCAAGCGCCAAATCCGGCGCCTGCGGCGGCGGTGGCGTCAGATCATCGCCATGCCGCCGTTGACGTGCAGCGTGGTGCCGGTGACATAGCCCGCCTCGGGCGAGGCGAGGTAGAGCGCGGCGCCCGCGATCTCGGCCACGTCGCCCATCCGGCCCGCCGGGATCTGGCCCAGGATCTTGGCCTTCTGCTCGTCGTTGAGCTTGTCGGTCATCGCGGTGGCGATGAAGCCCGGCGCGATGCAGTTGACGGTGATGCCGCGGCTCGCGACCTCGTAGGCCAGCGATTTCGACATGCCGACCATGCCGGCCTTGGCGGCGGCATAGTTGCCCTGCCCCGGGTTGCCGGTCGCGCCGACGACGGACGAGATGTTGATGATCCGGCCCCAGCGCGCCTTCATCATGCCGCGCAGCACGCCGCGGCACAGCCGGAAGGTCGAGGTCAGGTTGACGTCGATCACCGACTGCCATTCCTCGTCCGACATCCGCATGAACAGGTTGTCGCGGGTGATGCCGGCATTGTTGACCAGGATGTCGAGCCCGCCCATCGCGGCGACGGCGGCCTTCGGCAGCGCCTCGACCGCCGCGGCATCCGACAGGTTGCAGGGCAGCACGTGCGCGCGCCCGCCCAGCTCGGCCGCGAGCGCCTCGAGCGGCTCGGTCCGGGTGCCCGACAGCGCCACCGTGGCGCCCGCGCCGTGCAGGCTGCGCGCGATCGCGGCGCCGATGCCGCCCGAAGCGCCGGTCACCAGCGCCGTCTTCCCACCCAGATCGAACATGGCCTTACTCCTTGGGGTCCTGCGGCGGTCGCCCGCCATTGCCCCGCCCCATAGCAGCCGACCACGAATGGCGCCACCCGCGACCTGAAAACGCCACATTGCCGGGTCTCTGTCGGACGGGCGCCGCCGTGGCGCCCCCGCACAGGACAGCCCCGATGTACGCACGCCGCCCCGACGCCTCCCGCCGCGACAGCCTCGAGGACATCGCTCCGCCGGCCGGCACCTGCGCCCGGGCGGTGTTCGACCCCTGCGAGATCGACTGGCTGGGCTATCTGGACATCGCGGTCGAGACGCTGGGCGACGGCCACAGGCTGGCGCCGCAGCTGTCGCTGGCCAAGCTGGTGACCCTGCCCGCCGGCGCCTCGGCCTGGGGGCGGGTGCTGCGCCACCGCGCCGATTTCACCGTGCTCGACCGCGACGGCCGCCCCGTCGCCGTGCTCGAGATCGCGGCGGGCGCCCATGCGCGCGACCTCGACCGCGCCGGGCGCTGGCAGGACAGCCGCCGCCTGCTCGAGGCCGCGGGCATCGCCTGCCACGAGATCACCGGGACCACCGATGTCGAGACGCTGTTTTGCTGGCTCGCGCCGCTGCTGGACCCGGCCCATGGCCGCGCGGCCCCGGCGCTGCAGCTGATCGCCTGACCCCCACCCGCACCCGACCGGCGCGGGTGGCGCGGCGGCCTCAGCCCTTGGCCGCGGCCACGTCCTCGGGCGTGCCGATGGCGCGGGTCTGCGCCTCCTTGGCGATGCGCTTGACCATGCCCGACAGCGCCTTGCCGGCGCCGATCTCGCAGAATTCGGTCACGCCGCCGGGCCCGGCCATCCAGGCCACGCTCTCGCGCCAGCGCACCGAGCCGGTCACCTGCCGCACCAGCAGGTCGCGGATCTCGGCCGGGTCGGTCACCGGCGCGGCGGTCACGTTGGCCACCACCGGCACCGCGGGCGCCGCGATCGCCACCTCGGCCAGCGCCGTGCGCATCGCCTCGGCCGCGGGCTGCATCAGCGCGCAGTGGAAGGGGGCCGACACCGGCAGCAGGATCGCGCGCTTGGCGCCCCGGGCCTTGGCGATCTCGACCGCCCGCTCGACCGCGGCCCGGTGGCCCGAGATCACCACCTGCGCGGGGTCGTTGTCGTTCGCCGCCTGGCAGATCTCGCCGCGCGGACCCGCGGCCACCGCCTCGCGCGCCACCTCGTCGGCCGCCGCGAAATCCAGCCCCAGCAGCGCCGCCATCGCGCCGACGCCGACCGGCACCGCCGATTGCATCGCCTGCCCGCGCAACCGCAGCAGCCGCGCCGTATCCGACAGGCCAAGCGATCCGGCCGCGCAGAGCGCCGAGTATTCCCCCAGCGAGTGGCCGGCCACGAAGGCCGCATCCGTCACCGCGATCCCCTCGGCCGCCAGCGCGCGCACCGCCGCCATCGAGGTCGCCATCAGCGCGGGCTGCGCGTTCTCGGTCAGGGTCAGCGTCTCGATGTCGCCTTCCCAGATCAGCGCCGACAGCTTCTGCCCGAGCGCGTCGTCGACCTCGTCGAAGACGGCGCGCGCGGCGGGCCAGGCCTCGGCCAGCGCGCGGCCCATGCCGATGGCCTGGGCGCCCTGGCCGGGGAAGACGAATGCGCGGGTCATGGGATCACTCCTGCTGGAAACGCGGTTGCCCCGCCCATAACCGGCGATCACGCGCGAGACAACTCCCCGTCAGGAATGCTGCGGCGCCGCACAAATCCTGTGCGCCCCCCTGCGCTTCCGCACACAGGCGCCCCGGCGTATCCTGGCCCGACACTCCCCTTCGACCTGCGGATGGCCCTGGATGATCTCGAATACCGAAACCGGCTTTGGGGCCGTCGCCCGCGCGCTGCACTGGCTGACGGCGCTCTTGATCCTCAGCGCGCTGGCGCTGGGGCTGTACGGCGAAAGCCTGCCGCGCGGCACCGGGGACGAGGTCGCGCGGGTGGCCGCGCTCTACTCGGTGCACAAGACGATCGGCATCACCGCCTTCTTCGTCGCGCTGGCCCGGATCCTGTGGGCGCTGACCCAGCACCGCCCCGCGCCGCTGCACCCGGCCCGCCGGGCCGAGACCTTCCTGGCCGAGACCGTGCACTGGGCGCTTTACGGCGCGATGGTGGTCATGCCGCTGTCGGGCTGGATCCACCACGCGGCGCTCGACGGCTTCGCGCCGATCCTGTGGCCCTTCGGCCAGGACCTGCCCTTCGTGCCGAAATCCGACGCCGTGGCCCATGTCTCGGGCGCGGTGCACGGGCTGTCGGCCTGGGTGATCTATGTCACCGTCGGGCTGCACGTGCTGGGCGCGCTCAAGCACGCGGTCGTCGACCGCGACGGCACGATCGCGCGGATGACGACCGGACGGGGCCCCGCGGTGGGCTTTGGCGGCGCGCATCTCGCCCCGGCGGCGGCGGCCGTGGTGATCTGGGGCGGCGTGATCGGCACGGCGCTGGCGACCGCCGCCGCGCCGGACGCGGCCCCGGCCGCGCCCGCCGCCACCGCCTCGGCCTCGGCCGGTGCGCATCCCTGGACGGTGACCGAGGGCACGCTGTCGATCTCGCTCGTGCAGATGGGCTCGGCCGTGACCGGCAGCTTCACCGGCTGGTCGGCGGCGATCGACTATGACGAGGCCGCGCGCAGCGGCCATGTCGAGGTCGCGATCCCGCTCTCGGGGCTCAAGCTCGGCTCGGTGACCGACCAGGCGCTGGGGGCCGAGTTCTTCGATGCCGCCAACCACCCCTCGGCCCAGTTCGCCGCCGACATCGCCCCCGGCGAGGGCACGGGGCTGGTCGCCACCGGCACGCTGTCGCTGCGCGGCGCCGATATGCCGGTGACCCTGCCCTTCACCCTCGCGATCGAGGGCGACACCGCGCGGATGCAGGGCGAGGCGGTGATCGACCGGCGCGACTGGGGCATCGGGCCGACCTACAAGGACGAGGCGACGGTGGGCTTCCCGGTCACCGTGACGGTCGACCTGACGGCGACCCGGGGCTGAGCGCCGCGCCGCGCCCGTGGCCGAGCCGGCCCCGGCCCGGAAGCGGCCGGCCCGAACTCGGACGTGGCCCGGAAATGGCCCCGGAGACCGCCCCGAACGCGGTCCCGAATGCGGCCCCGAATGCGGCCCCGAGTGCGGCGCGGTCACGGCCCTCAACGCGCCCGGACGCGGCCCTGGCGGATGACGCAGGCGGTCCGCGCCCGACCCGGCAACCGCGCGCCGACGCAAAACGGGCGCCCCCTCTCGCGAGTGGGGCGCCCGGTTGGTGCCTGTCGTTGCCGCCTGTCGTTGCCGGCAGGCCCGCCCTTTCCGGCAGGCCCGTCGTCATCGGCGGGAAAAGCCTCAGCTTTCCATCACGTCGTCGCCGTCCTCGGTCATCGGCGCGCCGAAATCGAGGCCGTGGCTCGCGCGGATCTTGTCCTCGATCGACATCGCCACGTCGGGGTTGTCGCGCAGGAACTGCTTGGCATTCTCGCGGCCCTGGCCGATGCGCTCGTCGCCGTAGGAATACCACGAGCCCGATTTCTCGACGATCCCGGCCTTCACGCCCAGGTCGACGATCTCGCCGGTCTTCGAGATGCCCTCGCCGTACATGATGTCGAACTCGACCTGCTTGAACGGCGGCGCCACCTTGTTCTTCACGACCTTCACGCGGGTGGTGTTGCCCACCACCTCGTCGCGGTCCTTGATCGAGCCGATGCGGCGGATGTCGAGCCGGACGCTCGCGTAGAACTTCAGCGCGTTGCCGCCCGTGGTCGTCTCGGGGCTGCCGAACATGACGCCGATCTTCATCCGGATCTGGTTGATGAAGATCACCATGCAGTTGCTGCGCCCGATCGAGGCGGTCAGCTTGCGCATCGCCTGGCTCATCAGGCGGGCCTGGGCACCGACGGTCGCGTCGCCCATGTCGCCTTCCAGTTCCGCCTTCGGCGTCAGCGCCGCGACCGAGTCGACCACGATCATCGAGACCGCGCCCGAGCGCACCAGCGTGTCGACGATCTCGAGCGCCTGCTCGCCGGTGTCGGGCTGCGAGATCAGCAGTTCGTCCAGGTTCACGCCCAGCTTCTTGGCGTACTGGGGATCAAGCGCATGCTCGGCATCGACGAAGGCGCAGACGCCGCCCTTCTTCTGCTCTTCGGCCACCGCATGCAGCGTCAGCGTGGTCTTGCCCGAGCTTTCCGGCCCGTAGATCTCGACGATCCGGCCCTTGGGCAGGCCGCCGATGCCCAGCGCGATGTCGAGCGAGAGCGAGCCCGTCGAGGTCGCCTCGATCTCCATCACCGGGTTGTCGGCGCCAAGCTTCATGATCGAGCCCTTGCCGAACTGCCGTTCGATCTGGGCCAGCGCGCTTTCCAGCGCCTTCTGCTTGTCCGCGTTGCGCTTGTCGTTCATGTCGAAGAGGTTCGTCGCTGCCATGGGTCCCGATCCTTATGTCACGGTCGGCCAGCGGCGGCAATCAAGCCGCCCGCGATCCGCCGAAAGGGTTTTGTTCCGCACTTGTTCTCGCCGTTATGAGATCAAAAAGAGAACAAATCAATGATTAACTACACGCCTCGGAGTTTTTCCGCGCTGTGGTTAATGCCCGGTTTACAGGGCGCGGACCAAGGCCCTAGACCGGGCCGCAAGTGACGGGAGAGATGGCGAATGCTGGTGTTCTGGAGACCGCGGCTGGTGTTTCTGGCCAACAGCCGCACCGGCTCGACCTCGATCGAGACCGCGCTCGAGTCGCTGGCCAATGTCGCGATCGCGCGGCCGCCCGAGCTGAAGCATGTCGGCCAGCGCGCCTACCGCGCCCATCTCGCGCCGCTGCTGGCGGGCGCCGCGGGCGGCGCGGGCTTCGAGACGGTGGCGGTGATCCGCGAGCCGCTCGACTGGCTGGCCAGCTGGTACCGCGAACTGCGGCTCGAGGCCGAGGAGGGCGATGCCGCGGCGGCCGGCAGCTTCGAGAGCTTCGCCGAGGCCTTCCTCGCCGATCCCGGGCCGCGGCCGCTGGGGATCGAGGACCAGGCCAGCTTCCTGACCGACGACAGCGGCCGGGTCGGGGTCGACCACCTGTTCCGCTACGAGGAGATCGACCGGCTGGTCGGCTTCCTCGAGGACCGGCTGGGATGCGAGATCATCCTGCCGCGGCTGCGGGCCTCGGCCCCGGCCGAGACGGCGCTGTCGCCCGGCCTCGCCGCCCGGCTGGGCGCGCGCCTGGCCGCGGACCGTGCGATCTGGCAGGCGGCGGGCTGACCGCCCGGCGCGCGGCCTCGACCCCGCCCCGACCGGCACCTCGGCCCCGCTGCTGATACCCCGCACCGGAAGCGGCCCGGGCCACCCGCCGCGGGGGCCGGGGTCAGGCGATCTCGCGCTCGACGATGGCGGTGAGGTCGGCGAGCGAGAACGGCTTTTGCAGGAAGGCCGCGCTGCCGATGCGGGCGTCGCGATCCTCGAGCGCATCCTCGGCATAGCCCGACATGAAGATCACCGGCACCTGCGGCCGCGCGCCCAGCGCGCGTTCGACCCAGGCCGGGCCGTCGAGCCCCGGCATGATCACGTCCGACACGAACAGGTCGATCCCGAGATCGCGGTCGGCGAGGATCTCGAGCGCGGCCTCGCCGCAATCGGCCTCGATCACGTCATAGCCCTTGAGGCGCAGCGCGCGGCTGGCGAAGGCGCGCACCGGGGTCTCGTCCTCGACCAGCAGCACCGTGCCCTGCCCCATCCGCTGCGCGCGGCGCGGCGGCGCGATCGGCGCGGGCTCGGCGATGTCGCGGGTGCCCGCGGGCAGCGCCGGCAGCCAGATCTCGAAGACCGAGCCCTGCCCCATCACGCTGTCCACGAAGAGATAGCCGCTGGACTGCTTGACGATGCCATAGGCGGTCGACAGCCCGAGCCCGGTGCCCTCGGCGCCGCGCTTGGTGGTGTAGAACGGCTCGAAGATCTTCGAGAGGTGCTCGGGCGGGATGCCGGTGCCGCTGTCGATGATGCGGATCACCACATAGGGGCCGCGCGGCACCTCGGCCCGGTCGCGGGTCACCGGCTGGGTCAGCTGGGTGTTGGCGGTCTCGATCCGCACGGTGCCGCCGTCGGGCATCGCGTCGCGGGCATTGACCACGAGGTTGACGATCACCTGCTCGAGCTGGCGCGGATCGGCGCGGATCGGCAGCAGGTCGGGCACCTGCATCAGCTGCAGCCGCACCTTCTCGCCCACCAGCCGGTTCAGCAGGTGGGTCAGGTCCACCACCAGCTCGCGCAGGTCGAGCACCTGCGGATGCAGCGTCTGCTTGCGCGAGAAGGCCAGCAGCTGGCTGACCAGCGCCGCGGCGCGGTTGGCGTTCTGGCTGATCTGCTCGAGATCGGCGAAATCGGGATCGCCGCGGTCGTGGCGCAGCTTCAGCAGGTCGCAATGCCCGCCGATCGCGGTCAGCAGGTTGTTGAAATCATGCGCGACCCCGCCGGCAAGCTGGCCGATCGCCTGCATCTTCTGGCTTTGCGAGATCTGCGCCTCGAGCGTCTTGAGCTGGGTCGCGTCGGCGAGGATGGCGATCAGCGACAGCCCGCCCTCGCCGCTGCCGCCGGCGGCGCGGCACAGCGTGACCTGCAGGAATTCCTCGGCCCCCGGCCGGCGCAGGCGCAGCACCTCGGGGCGGCGGTCGATGCGCCCGCCGACGGTGTCCTCGATCCAGTCCGAGATCGGCCGGCCCAGCCCCTCGAGCAGCTGGGCGAGCCCGGTGCCCGGCTCGACCTTGCCCAGCATCGCGCGCGCCGCGGTGTTCATCCGCTCGATCCGGCCATCGACCGACAGCCGCAGCATCGCCACCGGCAGCGTGTCGAAGCCGGTGGGGTCGGCCTCGTCGCGGGCGGGCGCGGGCAGGACGTAGATCTCGCGCCGGCCGGCCGCGCCCTCGATCTCGGCCAGGCAGACCCGCAGCGTGCCGCCCTCGGCCAGCACCAGCCGCCGCTCGGCGCCCGAGACCACCGGCGCCGGGCCGATCAGCGCCGAAAGGCTGCGCGGCGCGGGGCCGGTGATCCGGCGCAGCGCCTCGTTCATGTAAAGCACGGTGCCGCTGCGCGAGACAGCGAGCATCGGCAGCCGGTCGCCGGTGCCGCGCGGGTCGGCGCCGGGCGTGACCCGTTCCTCGAGCCGCCACAGGTGGCTGTCGTCGTCGATCCGGCGCACCGACAGGCGCACGCGGCCGCGGGTGATGGCGATGTCCTCCTGCGCGGTGCCGGCGCGGTCGGCCTTGGCGCCCAGCCGCTGCACCACGGTGGCGGGGCTGGCCAGCAGTTCGGACAGCGCGATCACCAGCCCGTCCTCGCGCCGCAGGCCGTAGCGTTCGCTTGCGGCGCGATTCTGCAGCAGCACCCGCCCGCCGGCATCGGTGACGAAGCTGGGGGTCAGGTCGTCCGCCACAAGCTCGGCGATCTGGGCCAGGCGCTGGTCGAGCACGAGGCCCTGGCGCCCGGCGATCACCCGCATCACGAAGAACACCCCCGCCAGCCCGCAGGCGACGGCGGCGCCGATCAGCCCCGCCGGCCGGTCCCAGTGCGCCAGGGCGATGCTGGAGGCCAGCACCGCGAGCGGCAGCAGCCAGAGGCTGCGCTGGCTGAGCGAGGCCGCCAGCCGCATCACCGGCCGTTGCGGGCGCGACACCGGGTCGAACTTGCGTGCCGCTTCGATCACTCGTCCCTCCACCAAGGCCGTGACCTTACCATGCGCGGAGTAGAGACCCGAGGTGTTAATCGAGCGTTAACGAGAAACGGCGCCCAATGCGCGCCGCCCCCGTCAGTGGCGGGAAGCTGCCGGAGGCAGCGGCGACCGCGGCCCCCCCGTGCTGCGGGAAGAGGCTCTGGCGAACCACGGCAGGCGTCGCCCGCCCCCGGGCCGGCCGCCCGCGGGCAAACCGCCACCGGAAGGTCCGGCCGCAGGACAACCGGGTACAGGCCGACCGGATTCGGGCCGACCGGAATCAGGCCGACTTCAGTCAGGCGGGGGCGCGCAGCACCGCGGCATAGAAGCCGTCGCCACCGTCGAGCGGGGTCAGCCGCCGCTCGGCCTCGAGCCGCCAGCCGGGGCAGCGGGCCAGGAAGGCCGCGACTTGGGCGCCGTTCTCGGCCGACAGCATCGAGCAGGTGGCATAGGCCAGCACGCCGCCCGGCCGCACCAGCGCCGCCGCCCGGTCGAGGATCCCGGCCTGGATCCCGGTCAGCTCGGCCAGGCGCGCGGGGGTCAGCGTCCATTTCGCCTCGGGCGCGCGGCGCCAGCTGCCCGAGCCCGAGCAGGGCACGTCGGTCAGCACCAGATCGAAGGTCTGCCCCGCCAGCGCGGGCGTGCGCGCGAGCGCCACCTTCACCCCCGCCCGCGCCGCGCGCGCCGGCAGGTCGCGCATCCGGCCCGGGTCGGCGTCATGGACGGTGAACCGCGCCGCGACCCGCGCCGCCATCGCCAGCGTCTTGCCGCCGCCGCCGGCGCAGTAGTCGAGGATCCGCCCGCCCGCGGGCAGCGGCAGCATCTCGACCACGGCCTGGCTCGCGGCATCCTGCAGCTCGACCAGCCCGTCGAGATAGGGGGCGGCGGTGCGCAGCCGGGTCGCGCCGGCCGTGACCTCGATCGCCGCGGCGGCGAGCGGATGCGCCCGCCCCTCGATCCCCGCCGCGGCCAGCGCGGCGATCGCGCCGTCGCGGTCGGTGCGGGCAAGGTTGGCGCGCAGGACCACCGGCGCGCGCGCCCGCAGCGCGCCCAGCACCGCCGCGGCATCGGCGCCGAGGCTCTCGCGCATCGGGTCCAGCAGCCAGTCGGGGCAGTCGAGCGCCACCGCCTCGGGCATCGCGCCCGCCGCGGCCAGCGCCGCGGCCTCGCCGGGGTCGAGCGCGGGCGGGGCGTGGCCCTCGCCGGTGAAGAGCGTGGCGGGATCGGTGCCCGCCGCCACGAGCCCGCCCAGCACCAGCTGCCGGCCGGTGGCGCGCCCCGCCCCGGCGCCGCCGCGCCAGCCCTGCGAGCGCAGGCAGCGCAGCGCGGTGAAGACATGGTCGCGGATCGCCGCACGGTCGCCCGAGCCCGCGAAGCGGTGCGCGCGCGCCCAGCCGGTCAGCGCCTGCTCGGCCGGCATGCCGTCCTGCTGGCGGTCGAGGATCTCGATCGCGGCGGCGAGGCGGGCGGCTGGGGTCATCGCGGGGGCGCTCCGGTTGGTGTCGGCCGCTTCTAGCCAAGCCGCCCCCGCGCGTCAAAGCGCGGCGGCCACGCGGGGCACGGGTCACGGCACAGGACGGGCCACGCGGTCGGGCCGACGGCCGGGGCAGGACCGGCAGCGGGCGGCGCGCCACGGCGCGGTCAGCCGGGTGAGGATATCGACTAAAGCAGCGGGCGGCGCGGCATCTCGTCGTCGATCATCGCGAGGCTGGCAAGCTGGCGCCGCCCCGGCAGCCGCAGCTGCCCGCCCGACCAGTCGGCGAGCCCCCCCGCCTTCAGCCGCGCCAGCGTCTTGTTGGTATGCACCAAAGACAGCCCCAGCGCATCGGCCAGGTCCTGCTGGCGGTAGGGCAGCGCCACCGGGCCGCCGTTGGCCAGCAGCGCCCCCTCGGGATCGTCGAGCATCGCCAGCCGGTCATGCAGCCGCACCAGCGCCCAGGCGATCCGCTGGGTCGCGTCAAGCTGCCCGATCGTCGCCAGCGTCTCGCCCAGGAACACCTCCTCGACCGCCGCGAGCCAGGTCACCGAATAGGCGCGCTTGGGCTGGTTGCGCAGCAGGTCCCACAGCCCGTTGCGGTCGAAGACGCACAGGCTCATCCGCGTCGTCGCCTCGACCGAGTGGCGCATCTCGCCCATCACCGCCGCCTGCAACCCCACAAGGTCGCCCGGCATCACGAAGCTGATCACCTGCCGCTGGCCGCTGGGGAATGTCTTCTGACGCAGCCCCATCCCCTCGAGCACGGTGTAGAACTGCGCGCTTGCCGCGCCCTCCATCAGCACCGTGCGCCCCGGCTCGACCGTCAGTTCCCCCAGCTTGAAGCTGCTCATGTAGCGCAGCTCGTCCTCGCTCGGGACCTCGAATAGCGGATTGCAGCGCAGGGGGCAGTCGAAGCAGGAGACCGTTGGAGAATTCAACCGAGAAAATCCTTCCGCTATGTCACAGTTAAATGCGCCAAATGCGAACCGGTTCCATTTACAGCGCATGCGCTGCCACCTCCCCGGGGCGGCGGGCCCATGACGTGACAGGACAAAGGACCTCCCGGATGACATCGACAGCAGGGACCTATCTGATCCTGACCCGCCACCTGATCGTCGCCGAGGACCTCGCGCAGATCCTGGCCCAGCACGACCCCACCGGCGCGGTCCTGCGCGCCCGCGACCCCGAGGCGGCGGCGGCGCTTCTGGACGGCGCGGCGCGGGTCTCGCTCGCGTTTCTCGCCGATGCCCATGGCCAGGAGGGCTGGGACGAGGCGCTGGCGATGGTCGAGGCGCGCGGCGCCCGCGTCGTGCTGATCCCGCGCGACGACGACCCCGCCCCCAAGGACACCGCCCGCTTCACCGTGCTCGAACGCCCGTTCACCACCGAGATGGTGCTGGCGGTGCTCGCAAGCCTCGCCCCGCGCCACGGCAAGGCCGCCGGTAGGGAGTCGGGTCAGGAGGCGGGCCAAGGCTAGGTCCGGCGGCGGCCGGCAGCGGCAGCGGCCGTCGCGGTGGCCGTCGCGGTGGCAGTCGCGGTGGCCTCGCGTCTTTGCAAAGGCCCGCGAAGGCGCTAGGAAGACGGCCATGCACATCCTCGACAAGATCAAGGCCTACAAGCTCGACGAGATCGCCGCCGCCAAGGCGCAGCGGTCGCTTGCCGATCTCGAGGCCGCCGCGCGGGCGCAGACGCCGACGCGCGGCTTCGCCGCCCGGCTCGCCGAGGCGTCCCTCACCGGCTATGGCCTGATCGCCGAGATCAAGAAGGCCTCGCCCTCGAAGGGGCTGATCCGGCCCGATTTCGACCCGCCCGCGCTGGCCCGCGCCTATGCCGAGGGCGGCGCGACCTGCCTGTCGGTGCTGACCGACTTCCCCTCGTTCCAGGGCGCGCCCGACTTCCTGACGGCGGCGCGCGACGCCTGCGCGCTGCCCGCGCTGCGCAAGGATTTCCTCTATGACACCTACCAGGTGGCCGAGGCCCGCGCCTGGGGCGCCGACTGCATCCTGATCATCATGGCCTCGGTCGAGGACGCGCTGGCGGCCGAGCTTGAGGCCGCCGCGACCGAGCACGGGATGGACGTGCTGGTCGAGGTGCACGACGAGGCCGAGCTTGACCGCGCGCTCGCGCTCAGCTCGCCGCTGCTGGGCATCAACAACCGCAACCTCAAGACCTTCGACGTGACGCTCGACACCACGCGCCGGCTGGCGCCGCGGGTGCCCGCCGACCGCCGGCTGGTCTGCGAGAGCGGCCTCTTCACCCCCGCCGACCTGGCCGCGATGGCCGATGTCGGCGCGCGCAGCTTCCTGATCGGCGAAAGCCTGATGCGGCAGGCGGACGTGGCCGCGGCCACCCGCGCGATCCTCGCCAATCCGCGCGCGGCGACGGCGGCATGAGCCTGACGCATTTCGACCCCGAGGGCCGCGCCCACATGGTCGATGTCTCGGCCAAGCCCGACACCGCGCGCGAGGCCGTGGCCGAGGCGCTGGTGATCATGTCGCCCGACACGCTGGCGCTGGTCGTCGCGGGCACCGCGGCCAAGGGTGACGTGCTGGGCGTGGCGCGGCTGGCCGGGATCATGGGGGCGAAGCGGACCGCAGAGCTGATCCCGCTGTGCCACCCGCTGCCGATCACCAAGGTGACGCTCGACCTCGTGCCCGAGCCCGCGCTGCCGGGCGTGCGGATCACCGCCACCGTGCGCACCGCCGGCAAGACCGGGGTCGAGATGGAGGCGCTGACCGCGGCCTCGGTCGCGGGGCTGACGGTCTACGACATGCTCAAGGCGGCCGAGAAGGGCATCAGGATCGAAGGGCTGCGGCTGCTGTCGAAGGACGGCGGCAAGTCCGGCAGCTGGCGGGCCGAAGGCTGATGCCGGCCGAACCGACGCCCGGCGCGCTGATCTCGGTCGACGAGGCGCTGGCGCGCGTCCTTGCGCTCGCCGACCCGCCGCAACCCGAGACGGTGGCCCTGCGCCGGGCCGCGGGCCGGGTGCTGGTGCAGCCGGTGACGGCGCGGCGCGACCAGCCGCCCTTCGATGCCTCGGCCATGGACGGCTACGCGATCCGCGACGAGGATCACGCCCCGGGCGCGGTGCTGACGGTGATCGGCGAGGCCGGCGCGGGCCATGGCTTCGCGGGCACGCCCGGCCCGGGCGAGGCGGTGCGGATCTTCACCGGCGCCCCCGTCCCCGCCGGCGCGAGCCGCGTCGTGCTGCAGGAGGACGTGGCGCGCGACGGCGCGCGGATCACGCTTGGCGACCGGCTCGAGGCGGCGCGCCACATCCGCCCGCGCGGACAGGATTTCCGCGACGGCGACACGATCGCCGCGCCGCGCCTGCTGCGCCCGGCCGACGTGGCGCTGATCGCCTCGATGAACGTCGCCACCGTCACCGTGGCCCGCGCCCCCGAGGTCGCGATCCTCGCCACCGGGGACGAGCTGGTGATGCCGGGCGAGGACCCCGCCCCCGACCAGATCGTCGCCTCGAACAGCTTCGCGCTCGCCGCGATGGCCGAGGCCGCGGGCGCGCGGGTGCGGATGCTGCCGCTTGGCCGCGACAGCCGCGAGAGCCTGCACCAGGCCTTCGCGCTGGCGGCGGGGGCGGACCTGATCGTGACCATCGGCAGCGCCTCGGTGGGCGATCACGACCTCGTCGGCGCGGTGGCCGAAGAGCTGGGGATGCAGCGCGCCTTCTGGAAGATCGCGCTGCGCCCGGGCAAGCCGCTGATGGCCGGCCGCCTCGGGACCGCGCGGCTGCTGGGCCTGCCGGGCAACCCGGTGTCGGCCATCGTCTGCGGCCACCTGTTCCTGTTGCCGCTTCTTGCGAGGATGCAGGGATTGCCGGGCGAGATCAGGACCCTGCAGGCCGAACTTGCGGCGGACCTGCCGGCGAACGGCCCCCGCGCCCACTACATGCGCGCCCATCTCGCCCCCGGCGCGGCCCTGCCCCGGATCACGCCGGCCGACAGCCAGGACAGCGCGCGGCTGCGGCTGCTGTCCGAGGCCGACGCGCTTCTGGTCCGCCCGGTCGGCGACGGCCCCCGGCGCGCGGGCGAGGTGGTGGGCTACATCCCGATCTGATCGGACGCGCTTGACACAAAAGCGGAACACGGGCAGAACGTTGAGCGAACGCGCGGCGATCCCACGCCCGCGACTCGTCGGAGGTTCGGTCGATGCTGACCCGCAAGCAACTGGAACTGCTTGAATTCATCCAGAAGCGGATGGATCGCGACGGGGTTCCCCCCTCGTTCGACGAGATGAAGGAAGCGCTGGACCTGCGGTCGAAATCCGGGATCCACCGGCTGATCACCGCGCTCGAGGAACGCGGCTTCATCCGCCGCCTCGCGCACCGCGCCCGCGCGATCGAGATCGTGAAGCTGCCCGAGGCGATGGAGCGGACCCGCCGGGCCGACGCGGCGCAGCGTCCCGCCGCGCCGCCGGCCTTCGCGCCCAAGGTGATCGAGGGGACGAAGCCGCAGCCTGCAGATCGGGCCGCGGATCGGCCCGCCGCGGCGATGCCGGTGGCGGCGGTGCACGCGATGGAGCTGCCGGTGATGGGCCGGATCGCCGCCGGCGTGCCGATCGAGGCGATCTCGGAAGTGTCGCACATGGTGGCGGTGCCGGGGTCTATGCTGGCGGGGCGCGGGCAGCACTACGCGCTCGAGGTGCGCGGCGATTCGATGATCGAGGCCGGGATCAACGACGGCGACATCGTCGTGATCCGCGAGCAGGACACCGCCGAGAACGGCGAGATCGTGGTGGCGCTGGTCGAGGGGGCCGAGGCCACGCTGAAATACTACCGCCGCCGCGGCGGGATGATCGCGCTCGAGGCCGCGAACCCGGCCTACGAGACCCGGATCCTGCCCGACTCGGCCGTGCAGGTGCAGGGCCGGCTGGTCGGGCTGATCCGCAGCTACTGACCCCCGCCGTCGCGGCACGGGCCGACGCGCGCCGATCGGCCCCGCCCGGTCGTTGGCGGCCAGTGCCGGCCGTACGGTGGGAAGCCGCCAGAGCGCGCCGGACGCCACGCCAGGGCTCATCTCAGAGCCCGCGCCGATGGCCATGCGGGATCTCGTGCCCGAGCGGCTGCTCAAGCCCGCGCCCCTTCCGGGAAACCCCGCCAAAAACCGTTCAGGCCCGGGGCAGAGCGGGAAACCCCTTCGGGAACCGCCGGTGCCCATGGCTGAGCGAGGGAACGCCGCCAGGGTCACCACATGCCTCTGCAGAACGGCCCCCGCGCCGGAATCTGCCCAAAGCCCGGGGCTGTGCGGCCCGCCCTTCGGAAACCGCCAGTGCCGATGACGAGCGAGGAATTTCCTCCAGGGGCTGCACCTCTCCATGCAGAGTGGCCCCCGCGCCGGAAGCTGCCCCAAGCCCGGGGCTGTGCAGCCCGCCCCTTCGGAAACCGCCGGGGCCGATGACGAACCAGGAACTTCCGCCAGAGGCTGCACCTGTTCCTGCAAAGCGGGGAGACCTTGCCGGAAGCTGCCCAAGGCGGGGGCTGGGCGGGACACCCTTCGGAAACCGCCGGTGCCAATGACGAGCGAGGAATTTCCTCCAGGGGCTGTACCTGTCCACGCAGAGCGGCCCCCGGCGCCGGAAGCTGCCCCAAGCCCGGGGCTGTGCGGCCCGCCCTCCGGAAACCGCCGGGGCCGATGACGAACCAGGAACTTCCGCCAGAGGCTGCACCTATACCTGCAAAGCGGGGAGACCTTGCCGAAACCTGCCCAAGGCGGGGGATGGGCGGGACACCCCGCCGAACCCCGCCCACGCCCATGTTCAGGCTGCCCGCCTGTCGCCCCCCCCCCGAGGCCATGCCTGAGCGGGACATCCGATCGCCCTCCGCACTCGCCCGCGCCGGGGCGGTACACGATGGGGCGCTCGTCAGCCGATCATGCGCGGGGCGTTGCCGTAGACGTCGTCGTAGTGGCGCTTGAGCTGCATCAGCGCGATGCGCAACACGATCTTGCCCGAGCGCGCCGACCAGCCCATCCGCTGCTCGGCCGCCTCGAGCCCCTCGAGGTAGCAGCAGCAGCGCAGGACCATGTCGCCCAAGCCCGGGCCCAGCGCCCGCAGCGCCGCCGCCACCCGGTCGCGCGCCGCCGCCGAGCCGTTGTCGGCACCGCCCCCGGGCCGGAAGCCGCCGCGGTCCGACGAGGTCAGGAACCGCTCCCAATTCTGCGCCACGCGCGGGCCAAGCTGCGCAAGCTCGAAATCCTCGCGCAGCCGCTCGCCCGCGGCGACCAGCTCCTGCGACAGGAACGGCTGGCCGTCGCGGTCGCGCCGCCGCGCCAGCGCCGTCAGCGGGCTTTCGGCAAGGTTGCAGCGTTGCGCCCGCAGCCGGCCATCCTCGGGCGAGGGCAGATCGCGCGTGACCCACTCGCGGTGCTGCTCGGCAAATCCGCCGCCGGCGGCGGCGGCGGCGGCGGCCGACCGGCCCGGCACGTCCCCCTGCGCCCCGGCCGCCGCCGCGGGCAGCAGCCGCCCCCCGGTCGAGGCCCGGCGCAGCGCGGCCCGGCCCGGCGCGCTGATCGTGTACAGCAGCACCCGCCCCTGCCGGCGGTCGAGCGCGATCCAGTCGTTGATCGCCAGAAGCTGCAGCAACCCCCGCTCGGCCACCGCGCGGCGCACGCCGTCGCGCAGCACCGCCGCGCGCTCCATCCCCGGCGCGACCGCCAGGAAGGCGCCGGTCTCGGCCAGCCGGGTCAGGATCCGCAGCGCCTGCGCCTCGGCATCGGGCGGCAGCTCGGCCGCGCCCGCAGCGGGCCGCGCGCCGGAAATGTGTTGGCTCATTCCCTCATCCTCTCTGATCGCGCGCGACGGTCCGGGCTGGCCCGCGGCCCGTGTGCCCAGCGCCCCCAGCGCCCCCAGCACCTCGTCGACCAGCGGATCGTCCCGCCGGGCCTCGAGGCGCCGGACCCGGCGCAGGACGGTCGAGGCATGGCAGCCGCATTCGCGCGCCAGCGCGCGGATCGACCGTCCCTCCTCGACATGGCTGAGATACAGGCGCAGATCACCAGCGAGGCAGGAGAGGCCCGCTTCGGCTTCGCCCCAGGACAAGGGCGTCTTCCCCCTTGGTGACATCGGCGGTTCTTTCGTTTCCGCCCCCGCAACAACCGTCCGCTGCATTGGTTACCCGTTCGTTAAGAAAATCGAACGAGCCCATCATCGTTTACAGAAACCTAATTCTTCCGGACCCCAGCGTTCGCATGACCCGCCGCCGGCGCAACACCCCGCCGGCCGGGCGCAGGATCGTCGCCGCAGATCGCGGAGGTGAAGATGTCGAAGCATTTCGTGGCCCCGAAAGCGCGGATGCGCCCGAAGCTGTTGCTGCGGGCGGCGCGGATGGGGCTGGCGCAGTACCGGCGCGAACCGGTGCTGCGCCGGCTGCTGGCCGTGCCGGTGGCGCCCGGGCCGGCCGCGGCGGTGGCCGCGCTCGCCCCGGTCGAGGCGGGGCTCGAGGCGCAGCGCCGCGCCGGCGACCCGGCCTATCGGCCCGGCCGGCACGTCGCGGTGGTGATCGCGCTGATCGCCGAGCGCCGGGTACTGGCCGAACCGGACGGGCCGGAACCGGGGGCCGAGCCGGGACCCGGCCCCGAAGTCTACAGGAAGCTGTCGGCCATCGAGTCCTTGCGCTGGCGCACGAAGGCGGTCAGCGCCTCTCCGATCGCGGGGTCGATCGCCGGCCTGACATAGCTTGCCAGCATCTTCTCGACCCGGACGGCGGCGAGGGCGGTGGTGTCGCGCGCGCCCTCCTCCTCCCAGGTCTCGAAGGGCTTGTAGTCCAGCAGATCAGTGCGCCAGAACGCCTGCTTGAAATTCGCCTGGGTATGGGCGCAGCCGAGGTAGTGCCCGCCGGGTCCGACCTCGCGGATCGCGTCCATGCCCTGCGCGTTCTCGTCGATCGCGACGCCCGCGGCCATGCGGTGCAGGATCCCCAGCTGGTCGGCGTCCATCACGAACTTCTCGTAGCTGGAGACGAGCCCGCCCTCGAGCCAGCCGCAGGCGTGCAGCATGAAGTTCACCCCCGACAGAAGCCCCATGTTCAGCGAGTTCGCGGATTCGTAGGCGCCCTGCGCGTCGGGCAGCTTGGCGCCGGTGAAGGCCCCGGCCGAACGGTACGGGAGCCCGAGGCGGCGGGCGAGCTGGCCCGCGCCATAGGTGATCTGGCTGGCTTCGGGGGTGCCGAAGGTCGGCGCGCCCGAGTTCATGTCGATCGAGGTGACGAAGGCGCCGAAGATCACCGGCGCGCCCTTGCGCACGAGCTGGCTGTAGGCGACGCCGGCCAGCACCTCGGCCAGCACCTGGGTCAGCGTGCCCGCCACCGTCACCGGCGCCATCGCACCGCCGACGATGAAGGGCGAGATGATGCAGGCCTGGTTCGCGCGGGCGTAGACCTCGAGAGAGCCCATCATCACCGAATCAAAGGTCAGCGGCGAGTTGATGTTGATGAGCGAGGTCATCACGGTGTTGCGGTCGACGAAATCGGCGCCGAACAGGATCTTCGACATCTCGACCGAATCCGCGGCCCGCGCCGGCTCGGTCACCGAGCCCATGTAGGGCTTGTCCGACAGCGTCATGTGCGCCAGCAGCATGTCGAGATGGCGCTTGTTCACCGGCACGTCGGTCGGCTCGCAGACGGTGCCGCCCGAATGGTGCAGCCATTTCGACATGTAGCCGAGCTTCACGAAGTTCTGGAAATCGGCCAGCGTGGCATAGCGCCGCCCGCCGGCCGCGTCGCGCACGAAGGGCGGGCCGTAGACCGGCGCCAGCACCAGCGACCGCCCGCCGATCTCGACCGTGCGCTCGGGGTTGCGGGCGTGCTGGACGATGCGCGCGGGCGCGGTGGCGCACAGCTGCCGGGCCAGGCCGCGCGGGATGCGCACCCGCTCGCCGCGCACGTCGGCGCCGGCCGCGCGCCACAGATCGAGCGCGGCGGGGTTTTCCACGAAGTTGACGCCGATCTCCTCCAGCACCGTCTCGGCGTTGTGCTCGATCAGCTCCAGCGCCTCGTCGTTGAGCAGGGCGAGGTCGGGGATGTTGCGCTCGATGAAGCGCGCGGTCTCGAAATGCACTGCCGAGCGCTCCGCGCGCCGCGCGGCCCCCCCGCCCGACCGGCCCCGTGCCGGGGACGCCCGTCCTGCCTGGTCGTTCATCGCTGCCTCCCGCATGCGTGTCGTGGTCGAATCTAGCCGCTGCGGCGGCGTGGCCCGGGTCGGTTTTCGGCATCCGGCAACCGAAAGCGACATAGCCCGCCCGGTCGCGAAGCGCGACCCTCTTGCGCAGGGCGTCGGCGCGCCCTATGCGCAGGCGCATGACCCAGCATGATCGCCTTCTCATCATCGACTTCGGCAGCCAGGTGACGCAGCTCATCGCCCGGCGTCTGCGCGAGTTGAACGTCTACTGCGAAATCCATCCGTTCAACCGGGTGGACGAGGCCTTCCTCCGGGAGTTCGCGCCAAAGGCGGTGATCTTCTCGGGCGGCCCCGCTTCCGTGATGGACGAGGGTTCGCCCCGTCCGCCGGCGGGCGTCTTCGACCTTGGCGTGCCGATCCTGGGGATCTGCTATGGCCAGCAGGTGATGATGGAATGCCTGGGCGGCAAGGTCGAGCGCGGCCACGGCACCGCCGAGTTCGGGCGCGCCTTCGTGCAGCCCGAGATCGAGACCATCGACCTGCTGGAGGGCTGGTTCGCCGCCGGCCGCGAGCAGGTGTGGATGAGCCACGGCGACCACGTCTCGAAGATCGCGCCGGGGTTCAAGGTCTACGGCACCTCGCCCAACGCCCCCTTCGCGATCACCGCCGATCTCGAGCGCAAGTTCTACGCCGTGCAGTTCCACCCCGAGGTGCACCACACCCCGAAGGGCGCGGCGCTTTACGAGAACTTCGTGCGCATCGCGGGCTTCAAGGGCGACTGGACCATGGCCGCCTATCGCGACGAGATGGTGGCCAAGATCCGCGAGCAGGTGGGCGACGCCAAGGTGATCTGCGCGCTGTCGGGCGGGGTCGACAGCTCGGTCGCCGCCGCGCTGATCCACGAGGCGATCGGCGACAACCTGACCTGCGTCTTCGTCGACCATGGCCTGCTGCGCCTGAACGAGGGCGAGCAGGTCGTCGCGATGTTCCGCGACCACATGAACCTGCAGGTGATCCACGCGCAGGAGCAGGAGCTGTTCCTGGGCGAGCTTGAGGGCGTGTCGGACCCCGAGACCAAGCGCAAGATCATCGGGCGGCTCTTCATCGACGTGTTCCAGAAATACGCCGACCAGATCGAGGGCGCGCGGTTCCTCGCGCAGGGGACGCTCTATCCCGACGTCATCGAATCGGTGTCGTTCTCGGGCGGCCCGTCGGTCACGATCAAGTCGCACCACAATGTCGGCGGCCTGCCCGAGAAGATGGGGCTGAAGCTGGTCGAGCCGCTGCGCGAGCTGTTCAAGGACGAGGTCCGCGCGCTGGGTCGCCAGCTGGGCCTGCCCGACAGCTTCATCGGCCGCCACCCCTTCCCCGGCCCCGGCCTTGCCATCCGCTGCCCCGGCGAGATCACGCGCGAAAAGCTCGACATCCTGCGTCAGGCGGATGCGGTCTACATCGACCAGATCCGCAAGCACGGGCTTTATGACGAGATCTGGCAGGCCTTCGCCGCGATCCTGCCGATGCGCACCGTGGGCGTGATGGGCGACGGGCGGACCTATGACTATGCCCTGTCGCTGCGCGCCGTGACCTCGGTCGACGGCATGACGGCGGATTACTATCCGTTCACGCACGAGTTCCTCGGCGAGACGATGACGCGGATCATCAACGAGGTGCGTGGCATCAACCGGGTGTTCTACGACGTCACCTCTAAGCCGCCGGGCACGATCGAGCTGGAGTGACCCCGACGCCGCGCGCCCTGCCGGCCGCGACCGTCCCGACCGACCCCGAAGGCCCGCCGCAGCGCGGGCCTTTTCGCATCCGCGCGCGGCATCGCCCCGCCCCCGTTGCCTCCCCCGTTTCCGCCCCCGACTCTGCCGGCACCGCTGCCGTGCGGCATTTGTCCGTGCAAATGCGGCACGGCCCTGCGCGGCGGCGGCCGTCTGAGAAAATGACACGATGTCAATATCTTGCCGGAAAGTTCCCGCGCCGCGGCCGTTTCGCCTTGACGGCGAGGGGGCATTTGGCGCTTACTTTGTTCGGACATACGAACAAAGTGGAACAGGCGGGGAGCTTGCTCGCGCGGCGGATGCCCGGACACGACGGAGGAGGAGCCGTGAAGAAGATTGGAGACCAGCGCTACCGGGGTGAGATCGGGCGCTATTACGAGGATTTCGAGGTCGGCGACGTCTACGAGCACAGGCCCGGGCGCACGATCACGGAAGCCGACAACATCAACTTTTCGCTGATGACGATGAACCTGCACCCGATGCACTGCGACGCGGCCTATGCCGCGAAGTCGGAATTCGGCAAGCCGCTGGTCAACAGCGGGCTGACGGTGGCCATCGTGCTGGGCATGACCGTGCCCGACGTCAGCGGCAAGGCGATCGCCAACCTCGGCTGGGAAAGCATCAAGCTGACCGCGCCGGTGTTCCCCGGCGACACGATCTATGCCGAATCCGAGGTGCTGGACAAACGCGAGTCGAAGTCGCGCCCCGGTGCCGGCATCGTCAAGGTCCGCACCCTTGGCCGCAAGGCCGACGGCACCGTGTTCATGAGCTTCGACCGCCTGGCGCTGATCCAGAAGCGGGCGGGCAACATCGACGAGGCCGCGGGCTACTAGCCCGCCACCGGTGCGGCGGGCGGAGAGGAGACCGCCCCCCGCAACCGACGACAGCCGCGCAACCGTCCCCGGCGCGGCGAGGCAATGGGGACACCAGGGAGGAAACCATGACGAAGTCGTTTCGCGGCGCGGGTCTGACCGTGCTTGCCACCGCCGGCGCGCTTGCCGCGGCCCCCACGCTCGCCGACGAGCTGGTGCTGCCGAGCGAGGTTGCCGCAACCCACTGGAAGACCGACTACCAGAACCAGTTCGCCGAGATGGTCGGCGAGAAGACCGGCGGCGAGATCGACGTCAAGGTCTTCCCCGCCGGCCAGCTCTACAACGAGCAGGACGCGCTGGCGGCGCTTGGCACCGGCGCGGTGCAGATGGTCTGGCCGGTGTCGGTGCGGCTGGAATCGATCGTGCCCGACACCGGGGTCATCAACCTGCCCTTCGCGCTCAGCGACGAGATGATGGCCAACACCTGCTTCTCCGAGGGGCTGACCGCCACGATCTCGGACAGCGTGGCGCCGCGCGGGCTGAAGGTGCTGGGCCTGCTGCGCACCGCCGACCTGTTCTTCATCTTCCGTGACAAGGAGATCACGAAGATGGAGGACCTGAAGGGCACCAAGGTGCGCGTCACCGGCGGCAAGGTCTTCCTCGACACGATGAACCGGCTCGGCGTCTCGCCGGTGTCGATGTCGGCCTCGGAGATGTCGACGGCGATGTCGCAGGGCGCGATCGACGGCGTCTTCTCGTCGCCCGCGGGCTGGGCCGAGATGATCGGCATGACCGGCCAGTACGGCTGGTACGTGCCGGGCTTCTCGCTCTCGACCTATGCGGTCGTCGTCGACGGCATGTGGTTCGAGGGCCTGCCGGCCGAGCAGCAGGAGGCGATCCAGAGCACGATCACCGAGATCGCGGCCAAGGAATGGGTCGAGGCCAAGGCGTCGGACGAGAAGCTGATCAAGAAGATGGAGGAGCAGGGCGCCACCTTCCACATCGCCGACGAGGCCGAAATCGCGCGCTGGAAGGCGCTGGCCGACGAGAGCGCCGCGTCGTTCAACGACGAGCACCAGGAGATCGTCGCCAAGGTCCACGAGCTGGAGACGAGCTGTGACATCGGCGGCTGATCCGGTCCGCAGCCGCGCGGCGGGCACCCCCCCGCCGCGCGCCGAGGCCCGCCCCGCCGAACGCCGGCGCGGCAGCCTGTGGACGCGGTTCGAATTCCGGTGGCTGCTGGGCCTGTCGACGCTGCTCGCGGTCGCGGCGACGCTGATCATGCTGGTCGAGGCCTTCAGCCGCGGCTTCCTGGACCACAGCTATTTCTGGGCCGAGGAGAGCGTGCGCTACCTGATGATCTGGGCGTTCTTCCTGACGCTGGGCGCGGCCGGCCGCGGCGGGTTCCACATCCGCACCGAGATGCTGGTCGACATGCTGCCCCAGCATCTGCGCCGGGTCTGCCACCTGCTGGCCAGCCTTGCCGGCATCGCCTTCGCGGTGATCCTGTTCGCGGCCTCGATCCCGCAGATCACCCGCTACTACACCATGGGGATGATGACGGAATCGACGCTGGACCTGCCGATGTGGGCGCTGTTCCTGGCGATGCCGATCGGCTCCACGCTTCTCGGGATCTACTACCTCGGCTGCCTGATGCGCGCCTGGCACGGCGAGGAGCCGTTCGGCGCCCAGCCCGGTGCCGGCGGGCTTGACCCGCTGCCGTTCGACCCCGAGCACGCGCGCCACCTCGCCCCCGGAGAGGAGATGAAATGAGCGTCGTCCTAGCACTTCCCATTGCGCTCGCCTTCCTCGCCATCGGCAGCCATGTCGCGATCGCGCTCGGCCTGGTGACGGCGGTGCTGCTGCTGGTCGCGGGCGGGGTGCCGACCACGGTCATCGCCCAGACCGCGTTCAAGTCGGTCAACAGCTACGCGCTGATGGCGGTGCCGATGTTCGTGCTCGCCGGCAACCTGATGATGAAGGGCCGCATCGCCGAGCTGATGATCGACCTTGTCGGATCGCTCGTGCGGTCGATCCGCGGCGGGCTGGCGCAGACGGTGCTGATCACCTCGGTGTTCTTCGCCGCCGTCTCGGGCTCGTCCGTGGGCTCCGCCGCCGCGATCGGCGCCTCGACCGTCGAGGGGCTGCGGCGCGAGAGATATCCCGCCCGCTTCGCCGCGGCGCTGGTCGCGGTCGGCGGCACGCTGGGGCTGATGATCCCGCCGTCGCTGGGCTTCATCCTGATCGGCTCGATCGTCGGCGTGCCGATCGACAAGCTGTTCCTCGCCGGGATCGTGCCCGGGATCATGGAGGCCTGCCTGCTGATGATCGGCGTCGCGATCATGTCGCGCCGCAACGGCTATGGCGAGAAGATCCCCCGCCCCGACTGGAAGGGCTTCGGGCGCAACCTGCCGCGGGCGATCCCGGCGCTGCTGATGCCGGTGCTGGTCATGGGCTCGATCTACTCGGGGTTCCTGACCCCGACCGAGACCTCGGCCTTCGCCGCCGCCTATGCCGCGCTGCTGTGCCTGCTGGTCTACCGCAGCGTCACCGCCGGCGAGATGTGGGAGACCGCGAAGGAAAGCGTGCTGCAGACCACGATGATCTTCGCCGTGGTCATGGGCGGCAGCCTGATCGGCTTCGTCCTGGCGCGGATGGGCGTGTCGCAGTCGCTGATCGGCGCGCTGCAGGCCGCCGACATGAGCCCGTGGATGTTCCTGCTGATCGTCAACGTGCTGCTGCTGATCCTGGGGATGTTCCTCGACGGGATCGCGCTGATCGTGCTGACGGCGCCGCTGCTGTTCCCCGCCGCCACCGCGCTTGGCATCGACCCGATCCACTTCGCGGTGATCATGGTCGCCAATGTCGAGATCGCGACGCTGACGCCGCCGATCGGGCTGAACCTCTTCGTGATGTCGGGCATCGCCCGGATCCCGGTGCACGAGGTCGCGCGCGGCGTGCTGCCCTTCTACCTCGTCCGGATGACCGGGCTTGCCCTTATCACCTATGTCCCGGCGATTTCGCTGGCACTGGTCCGCTAGGGAGGAGACCAGATGAACGAACTGACCCAGATTCCCGCCCCCGAGACGCTCGCCGCCACCGGCACCATCGCCGAACGGCTTGCCGCCTTCATCGAGACCCTGCCCGGCCGCGAGATCCCCGCGGCGACGCGCGAGCGGGCGCGCTACCTGATCCTCGACGCCGTCGGCATCGCCCTCGCCTCGACGCAGTACGACTTCTCGCACCGCACCCATGCCGCGCTGGCCTCGTTCGGCGAGGGCAGCCACGACGTGATCGGCTATGGCACCCGCCTGCCGCTGCGCGACGCGGTGATGATGAACGGCTTCCTGGTCCACGGGCTGGACTATGACGACACCCACACCCGCGGCGTGATCCACGCCACCGCCAGCTGCCTGCCCACCGCGATGGGACAGGCCGCCGAGGGCGACCGCTCGGGCCGCGACCTGCTCACCGCCTATATCGGCGGGATGGAGGTCGCGACGCGGCTCGGCTCGGTCGCCAAGGGCGGCTTTCACCAGACCGGCTTCCACCCGACCGGGCTGATCGGCGCGTTTTCGGCGGCGCTGATCGCGGGCCAGCTGCGCGGCCTGACCGCGAAGCAGCTTGCCCATGCGCAGGGCATCGCGCTGTCGATGGCCTCGGGCAGCCTCGAATTCCTGCAGGACGGCGCCTGGACCAAGCGGATGCATCCCGGCTGGGCCGGGGTGGCGGGCATCACCGCCGCCGCGCTGGCGCGCGCGGGCTTCATCGGCCCGAAGGAGACCTACGAGGGCCGCTTCGGCCTTTACGCAAGCCACCTCGGCCCGCTCGCCGAGGCCTGCGACCTGTCGCTGGCCACCGAAGCGCTGGGCGAGGCCTGGGAGGTGACCGCGGTCGCGGTCAAGCCGCTGCCGGCCTGCCACTTCACCCATGCCTGCGCCGATTCCGCCGTGGCCCTGCGCGAGGCCCATGCCATCCGCCCCGAGCAGATCGAGAGCGTGCGCGCCCTGATCCCGGCCGAGGTGGTCAAGACCGTCTGCGAGCCGGTGCGCCACAAGCAGAAGCCGCAAAACAGCTATGACGCGCAGTTCTCGATCCCCTACGCCGTCGCCTCGGGCCTCGTGAAGGGCCGCTTCGGCCTGGCCGAGCTGGAGCCCGAGGCGCTGAACGACCCCGAGGTGCTGGGGATCGCGCGCAAGGTCGCCTACGAGGTCGACCCGAATTCGGCCTTCCCCAAGTACTACTCGGGCGAGGTGATCGTGCGGCTGAAGGACGGCCGCGAGATTGCGCACCGCGAGCATGTGAACCGCGGCGCCTCGGACCGGCCGCTGAGCGCGGCCGAGATCACCACCAAATTCCGCGAGAACGCGGCGATGGCGCTGGCCCCCTCGGGCGTGGCGCGGGTCGAGGAGGCCGTGCTGGGCCTCGACGACGGGATCTCGGCGCGCGGGCTTGCGGCCGTGCTGGCCGGCCGCTGAACAGGGAGAGAGAGATGAAAGACCAACAGGACGCCTTCGAGCAGGAAGACATGATGCTCGACATGATCGACCGGTTTCTGAAGACCGAGGTCGAACCCCATGTCCGCAAACTGGAAAACGACGATACCTACCCCGAGGAAATCGTCGAGAAGATGAAGGAGATGGGCCTTTTCGGCTGCATCATCGCCGAGGAGTACGGCGGGCTCGGCCTGTCGACGGCGACCTATGCGCGGATCATCGAGCGGATCTCGAAGACCTGGATGTCGCTGTCGGGGATCATCAACTCGCACCTGATCATGGCCTCGGCGGTGCAGCGCGCGGGCACGCAGGGACAGAAGGCCGAGTTCCTGCCCCGCTTCGCCACCGGCGAGCTGCGCGGCGGGATCGGCCTGACCGAGCCCGACGCCGGCACCGACCTGCAGGCGATCCGCACCGCGGCCAAGCGGGTGGGTGACGACTACGTGGTCAACGGCGCGAAGACCTGGATCACCAACTCGATGTACGGCAACTGCATCGCGCTCTTGGTCAAGACCGACCCCGAGGCGCAGCCGCGCCACAAGGGCATGAGCCTGCTGATCGCCGAGAAGGGCCCGGGCTTCGAGGTCGTGCGCAAGCTGCAGAAGCTTGGCTATCGCGGCATCGACACCTGCGAGCTTTTGTTCACCGACTACAAGGTGCCCGTGGACCGGCTGATCGGCGGCCAGGAGGGCCAGGGGCTGAAGCAGATCCTCTCCGGGCTCGAGCTGGGCCGGATCAACGTCGCCGCCCGCGGCGTCGGGGTCGCCCGCGCGGCGATGGAGGAAAGCGTCACCTACGCGCAGATCCGCAAGACCTTCGGCAAGCCGATCTGCGAGCATCAGGCGATCCAGCTGATGCTGGGCGAGATGGCGACCCGGGTCGAGGCCGCGCGGCTTCTGGTCGACAGCGCCGCGCGCGCCTTCGACCGCGGCGAGCGCTGCGACATGGAGGCGGGCATGGCCAAGTACTTCGCGACCGAGGCCGCGCTGAAGAACGCGACGGATGCGCTGCGCATCCACGGCGGCTATGGCTATTCCAAGGAGTACAACGTCGAGCGGCTGTTCCGCGACGCGCCGCTGCTGACCATCGGCGAGGGCACCAACGAGATGCAGCGCATCATCATCGCCCGCCAGCTTGTCGAAAGGAACCCGGCATGAGCCTGCCCCTGGAAGGTGTCCGCATCGTCGCGGTCGAGCAGTACGGCGCCGGCCCGTTCGGCACCCAGCACCTTGCCGACCTGGGCGCCGAGGTGATCAAGGTCGAGAACCCGGCCGAGGGCGGCGAGGTCGGCCGCCACGTCGGGCCCTATTACTTCGAACCCGGCGACAGCCATTTCTACCAGTCGTTCAACCGCAACAAGAAGAGCGTGACGATCGACCTGAAAAGCGACGCGGGCCGCGCGCAGTTCGAGGCGCTGGTCGCGACCGCCGACGCGGTCTTCGACAACCTGCGCGGCGACCTGCCCGAGCGGCTGGGCATCGACTACGCGAGCCTGCGCCACGTCAACCCGGCGATCGTGTGCTGCCACCTGTCGGCCTATGGCCGCACCGGGCCGCGCAAGGCCTGGCCGGGCTATGACTACCTGATGCAGGCCGAGGCGGGCTATTGCGCCGTCACCGGCGAGCCGGGCGGGCCGCCGGCGCGGTTCGGGATCTCGATCATCGACATGATGACCGGCACCACCGCGGCGATGGCGCTGCTGGCCGCGCTGGTCTCGGCCCGCGCGACCGGGCGGGGCCGCGACATCGACACCAGCCTGTTCGACGTGGCGCTGCACAACGTGAACTACCTTGGCACCTGGTACATGAACGACGGCATCACCACCGAGCGGGCGCCGCGCGGCGCCCACCCCTCGCTGACGCCCAGCCAGATGTACAAGACCGCCGACGGCTGGATCTTCATCATGTGCAACAAGGAGAAGTTCTGGCCGATCCTCGCGCGTGCCATCGACCGGCCGGACTGGGCGAGCGATGCCCGCTTCGCCGATTTCAAGGCGCGGCTGGCCAACCGCGACGAGCTGACCGAGGAGATGGACCGCGCGCTGTCCTCGGCCACGACGGCCGAGTGGATGGAGCGGTTCGCAGGCCAGGTGCCGGCGGCGCCGGTCTATGATGTCGCGCAGGCGCTCGACAGCGCGTATGTGGCGCAGCAGGGCATGATCGCCGAGGTGCCGCACCCGGTCCGCGGCACGATCCGCACGCTGGCCTGCCCGGTCCGCGTGCCGGGGGAAGAGCTGCCCAAACGCCCTGCGCCGCGGCTTGGCGCCGACAACGATGCCATCCTCGGGGCGCTGGACAGCCGCCGGCCCCCGGAACTCCTGCGCAAGGTGCCCTGACGCCCCATGACCCAGTCCGCCACCCCCGCACAGCCCGGCGCCCAGTCCGGCGTTCAGTCCGGCACCCTGCCCGCCACCGCAGGCCAGCCGCGCTACATGGTGCTGGCCCAGCACCTGATCGACGAGATCGCCGCCGGCACCTACCCGGTGGGCAGCCTGCTGCCGACCGAGTTCGAGCTGTGCGCCCGGTTCGCCGTCAGCCGCCACACGGTGCGCGAGGCGATCCGGCGGCTGGCCGACCTGGGCATGGTCACCCGGCAGCCGGGGGTGGGGACACGGGTGCAGGCGCCCAAGGCGACGTCGCGCTATGTCCATGCCAGCGAAGGGATCGGCGACCTGTTCCGCTACGTGCAGGACGTCAACCTCGTGATCCGCGACGCGCGCGAGGTCATCGCCGACGAGGCGCTGGCCGAGCTGCTGGGCTGTCGCCCCGGCCAGGCCTGGCTGCGGGTGCTGGGCGAGCGCCACGTCGCCGGCGAGGACCGCCCGATCGCGCTGGCCGAGGTCTATATCGCCTGGCCCTACCGACAGGTGATCGCGGGGGTGACCGAGCCGAAGACGCCGATCTACGCGATGATCGAGGCCGCCCATGGCATCGTGGCAAGCGAGGTGCACCAGCAGGTCAGCGCGGTGCTGCTCGACGACCGCGCGGCCGAGGCCTTCGGCACCGAGCCCGGCGCGGCGGGGCTGCGGGTCGAGCGGCGCTATCTGACAATGACCGGCGAGCTGTTCGAACTGGCGGTGAACCTTCATCCCGGCAACCGGTTCAGCCACTCGATGGTGCTGCACCGCGAGACGCAAACCGTGCCGACGCTGGTGCCGAAGCCGTGACCCGGAGGGCCTGACCCGAAGGGCCTCATGCGCGGGGCCGCTTTTGCGGGATCTGGCCCGCAGCGCCCGGTGCCGGTGCCGGTGCTGCTGTCCAGCGATCGGCCAGCCCTGCTCCTCCGGTCCCGGGCCGCCTGTCGCGGGCCGGGCCCGCGCCACCCGCACGCCCCGCGCCCGGCGACCCCGCCGGCCGGGGGCCCCGAAGCCCCGCCCCTGCCCGCCCCCGTCCCGGGGCGACGGACCCGGGCGGCGAACCCGAAGGCCGCGCCATGCGACAGTCCTCTGCCCTTCCGCTCGTCATCACCATCGCCGTGCAGGCGCTGGTGTCGCTCGCCTCGCTCGCCGCGCCGGTGATGGCGCCCGAGGCCGCCCGCACCACAGGCCTTGCCGCCGGGTCGGTCGGCATCTTCGTCGGCGTGGTCTATGGCGCGGCCTGCCTGTCGAGCCTGTGCTCGGGCGATCTGGTGAACCGCTACGGCCCGATCCGGATGAGCCAGGTGTCGCTGCTGCTGTGCGCCGCGGGGCTGGCCGCGGCCGCGACCGGGGCGCCGGCGATGATCCTTGTCGCGGCGGCGCTGATCGGGCTGGGCTATGGGCCGGTGACGCCGGCAAGCTCGCACATCCTGGTGCGCACCACGCCGCCGCACCGGATGGCGATCACCTTCTCGCTGAAGCAGACCGGGGTGCCGCTCGGGGGGATGCTGGCGGGGCTGATGGTGCCCGCGCTGATCCATGCCGGCGGCTGGCAGCGGGCGGCGCTGGTGCTGGCGGCGCTGTGCCTTGGCATGGCCGCCGTGTCGCAGGCGATCCGGCCGCTGTTCGACGACACCCGTGACGCGGCCCGGGCGCTGGACCCGCGCCGGGCGCTGCGGCCGCTGGGACAGCTGCTGCGGATGCCGGCGATGCGCGACATCGGGCTGTGCTCGTTCTTCTTCGGGGCGATGCAGCTGTGCCTGACCACCTTCCTCGTGCTGTATCTCACCCGGGTGCAGCAGCTCGGCCTTGCCGCCGCGGGCTCGATCCTCGCGATGGCGCAGGTGGCGGGGGTGGCCGGGCGGCTGCTGTGGGGCTGGATGGCCGACCGCTTCGTCGCGCCGCGGCTGCTTCTGGGCTGCCTCGGGCTTGCGATGGGCGGGGCCGGCATCACCTTCGCGCTGGCCGCGCCCGGCTGGCCGCCCGCCGCCATCGCCGGCGTCGCGATGGTCTTCGGCGCCTCGGCCATCGGCTGGAACGGCGTGTTCCTGGCCGAGGTCGCGCGCCTGGCCCCCGCGGGCCAGGTCGGCACCCTGACCGGCGCGAGCCTGTTCCTGACATATTCCGGCGTGGTCGTCGGCCCGCCCGCCTTCGGCGCCGTGGTGCGCCACACCGGCAGCTACGGCACCGCCTTCCTGGCGACCGGGCTCGTGCTGGCGGCAATCGGCGCCTTCCTGATCGCCACCCGCCCCCGCGGCGGCCACCGCGCCCAGCCGGCGTGATCCCCGGCGCACCGCGGCCGGGCCCGCGCCGGGTCGCCGGCCGCCGGTCCCGTCCCCAACCCGAACCGGCCCGAGGAGGGGCCCCGTCATGACAAGCCGCAGCTATCTGTTCGTCCCGGGCGACCGCCCCGAACGCTTCGACAAGGCCGTCGCCGCCGGCCCCGATGTCACCGTCCTTGACCTCGAGGACGCGGTCCTGCCCGAGGCCAAGGACCGTGCCCGCGCCGCGATCGGCGCCTGGCTGCAGGCCGGCGGCCGCGCCGCGGTGCGCGTCAACGGCAGCGGCACCCAGTGGCACGCCGAGGATGTCGCGCTGCTGGCAAGCCCCGGCGTCACCCATGCGCTGGTGCCCAAGGCCGAGGACCCGGCCGATCTTGCGCGGATCGCGGCGGCGCTGCCCGACGGCATGCCGATCGTGCCGGTGATCGAGAGCGCGCTCGGGCTGTGGAACGCGCGCGGGATCGCCGAAAGCGCGGGCGTGGTGCAGCTGGCCTTCGGCTCGGTCGACTTCCAGCTCGACACCGGGATCGAGGCCGAGGGCGAGGCGCTGCTGTATGCCCGGTCGCGGCTGGTGCTGGCCTCGGCCGTGGCGCGGATCGCGGCGCCGGTCGACGGGGTGACGGTCGCGCTCGACGATCCGGCGCAGCTGGCGGCCGACGTGGCGCGGGCGCGCGACCTGGGGTTCGGCGGCAAGCTGTGCATCCATCCGCGCCAGGTCGCGGCGGTGCATGAAGGCTTCGCGCCAAGCCCCGAGGAGATCCGCCGCGCCGAGCAGATCGTGCAGGCCGCCGGCGCCAGTGCGGCCGGCGCGATCCGGCTGGACGGCAAGCTGATCGACCGCCCCGTGGTCGAACGCGCGCAGCGCACCCTCGCCCGCGCCGGCTGAGGCGGGCCGTCCGGCCACACGACATCGCCCGCGGGCGTCTGGCACGTCCCGACGCCCGCCCCCCGTCGCCCCGCCCCTGTCGCCCTGACGGTGCCGGCGACAGACCGCGAGGCCGCCATCCGGCGCGGGTTCGCACCGATCGGCAGGCAGCCTGAGCACGCGCGCGCCCGCCGGCGGCCCCGTAATGCGGCCCCGTCATGCTGCCCGCGCCACCGATGCGACGGCACAAATCCGCCCCGCCAAAGCCACATTACTAGATATAGTAGTATGCAACCCAGATCATGTGCAGGGGTCCAGGACCGGCACAACCGCCGCGCGGGCATCAGGCGCGGTCGGACGGCACCCCTCGGGCCGCCGAAACGCCTTTATTACAAGGCCGGAATGCCCGCAGCCCCGCGACAAGTTCGAGTCATTTGAAGACCTTGCGCGAGAGCGGCACCGACCGGCAGCGCCATCGCGGCGATCGCGGCCCCCTCGCCCCCAGGTCCGCCCCCTGGCCGTCCGGTCGAGATGCACGAGAGAATGGCGACTCCGCACCGCGACCTTGCGTCGTTTCGGTGTGCGGACGTCACCAAATCTCGAAGCCACTGTCTTCAATTGGGAGCAAATTCGAGCAAGCTCCCGGAGAGCCGAAAAATTTGCGCAAACATTCGCCTACGCCCCAGTTCCAGTCGAATGGCAGATCGAACGCCGGTCGATTGGCGCAAAATCGCCCATTCGACGCGTTCTTGCTCGTCATGATCGGCACGGCAGCGCTGGGCGCGCTCCTCTCGCTGCGCACGCGCGCCCTGCCGGTCTGAACAGGGCGTGACGCGCTGGCCCGCGCCCGCGGGCCTCAGAGCCGGGATGCCAGATGCTCGACAAGGGCACGGGTCCGGCCGGGCAAGCCCGGCCCACCTACAAAGAGCGCATGGACGGCATGGCGCTCGTCGACCGGATAATCGGCAAGGACCTCGCAGAGCCGGCCCGCGCGCAGATCGTCCTCGACCGCGAAACGGGCCACGCGCGCGATCCCGAGCCCCGCGACGGCCAGCATTCCCAGGGCCTCGCCGCTGTTGGCCTGGAACCGCCCGTCGACACGCACCTCGACCCGCTCGTCCCCGACACGGAAAGGCCAGCGCGCGCGGTTGCCATCGAAGTTGAACCGCAGGCATTCGTGATGCTTCAGCTCCTCGGGCGTTCGCGGACTGCCGCGCGCCGCAAGGTAGGCCGGCGCGGCGACGACCGCCATCGGCTCTTCGCCCAGTTTGCGCGCGACCAGACGGCTGTCCCCGAGCGTGCCGAAGCGGATCGCCACATCGGTCTCGCCGCGCGCCGGATCCTCGAGCCGGTCGGTCAGCGTCAGATCGATGCGCACCGCCGGGTAGAGCCGGGCGAACTCGTCCAGCAGCGGCACGATGCGCAGCCGCCCGTGCGAGACCGCGGCCGAGACGCGCAGGAGGCCCGAGGGCCGGTCGCCCGCGGCAAGCTCCTCCTCGGCCCCGTCAAGCTCGGCCAGGATCCGGCGCGCGACCTGCGCATAGCGCCGCCCCTCCTCGGTCGGGACCAGCGCGCGGGTCGAGCGGGTGATGAGCCGGAGGCCGAGCCGCGCCTCGGTCCGGTCGAGCGTCCGGCTGATGCCCGAGGGCGTCATGCCGAGCCGCCGCGCGGCCGCCGAGAAACTGCCCTCGTCGAGAACGGTGAGGAAGACCTCCATCATCCGCAGCCGGTCCGTGCCCTGCGCCAAATCTTTGCCCCTGACTCAAGAATGGTTTTCCCCGACCGGGCCTAATCGCCGCCCGCGTCAAAGTCCATGATCACATGGCCTCACATCCAACGACCCTGCAGGACGACCTTCCATGACGATCAATCCGGCGCTGGCCGCGCTGTCCCTCGGATCCTTTGCCATCGGCCTGACGGAGTTCACGCCGATGGGCCTCTTGCCATCGATCGCCCAAGGCCTTGGCGTGAGCATTCCCGCGGCCGGTCTCGTGGTGACGGCCTATGCCTTCGGCGTGACGGTCTTCGCGCCGCTCGTGACGCTGGCCGCCGGCCGGATCGCCCGCAACCACCTGCTGATCGCGCTGGCCGTGGTGCTTGCCGCCGGCAACCTGATCGCCGCCGCCGCACCGGGCTACCACGCCCTGCTGGTGGCCCGCGGCATCACCGCGCTTTGCCAGGGAACCTTCTTCGGCGTCGGCTCGCTGGTCGCCGCGAGCCTCGTCGCGCCGGGGCGCCAAGCGGGCGCGGTCGCCGCGGTCTTCATGGGGCTGACCGTCGCCAACGTGGCGGGCGTGCCGGCGATGACCTGGCTTGGAGAGATCGCCGGCTGGCGCGTGCCCTTCGTCGTGATCGCGGGGCTGGGTCTGCTGACCGCGCTCGCACTCTCGCGCGCCCTGCCCCGCCTGCCCGCCCCCGCCGGGGCCAACGCGCTGGCCGAGATCCGGGTGATGCTGCGCGGCCCGGTGCTCTTCGCGCTCGGCATGACGGTGCTGACCTCGACCGGGCAGTTCACCGTCTTCACCTACATCGCCCCGATGCTGCAGCAGGTGACCGGGTCCTCGGCGGAGACCATCACGCTTGCGCTCGTCATCGTCGGCCTCGGGATGACGCTCGGCAACGCGCTCGGCGGACGGGCCGCGGACCGCTCGCTGAGCGCGACGCTGATCGTGACGCTCGCAGCCCTGATCGTCCTTCTGATCGGGTTGAGCCTCGTGCTGGCGCGGCTGGTTCCGACGCTCGGGCTGCTGTTCGTCTGGGGCGGGCTCTGCTTCGCGCTGGTGCCGACCATGCAGATGCGGGTGATGCGTTTCGCCGCGGATGCGCCGACGCTGGCCTCGTCGGTCAACATCGGGGCGTTCAACCTGGGCAACGGCCTTGGCGCCGTCGTCGGCGGCGCGGTGATCCGCGAGGGCTTCGGCTATGCCGACATTGCGCTCGCCAGTGCCGCGGTCTTCGCGGTTCCGCTGATCCTCGCCGTGGCGCAGCTGGTCCTGCGGCCGGGCCGGATGGTTCAGGCCTGAGCCATCTTTCCAGCGACGGCCGCCCTTCGACCGAGTTGCCTGCGCGGAAAGACGGGACGGCCCGGCCCCCGATCGGGATGGCCGGGCCGCCCTGTCATGTCGACGGCAGGTGCACCCGGACGAACACCCATCCCCGGCGCCGCTTCCGATCAGATCGTCGATTTCGCATCATCCCGCGGAGGCAAGAGCGAGCGGTCGACGGCGGCCAGCAGCGCCCGGGTGCGATGGGCGATCTCCCGGCCGGCCTTGCCGGAGGCCTTCATCGACGGAATGCGATTGCCGATCCGCACGAGGTCATCCCTCGGCGCGAACGTGGTGGGCTCCGCCCGCAGATGCAGCTTTGCCGATTGACCGCCTCGCCACCGGCCATGCTAAAATGTTATGATGATCACACACCGGCAGATCGAGGCCTTTCGCGAGGTCATGCGCAACGGCAGCGTCACGGCCGCGGCCGAATATCTCGGGCTGTCGCAGCCTGCCGTCAGCCGATTGATCCGCGATCTGGAGGCCAGCATCGCCTTCCCGCTGTTCACCCGCCACGGCTCGCGCGTGGTGCCGACCCCGGCTGCCGAGGAATACTGGGAAGTGGTCGAGCGCAGTTTCATCGGGCTCGACGTGCTCGACCAGACGGCGCAGCGGATCCGGGCGGGGGGCCACTCGGGGCTGTCGATCGCCACCGCGCCGGTCTTCGCCTCGACCCTGCTGGCCGACGCGATCGCGGGGCTGGCGCGCAGGGGCCAGCTTCAGGACATGGGCGCGGTGCACATCACCACCCTGCCCGTGGTGCGTCAGGTGGCGCGGCGGCAGGCGCAGCTCGGGCTCAACATGGCAAGCCACCATCAGCACGAGGTCGACCTGGTGGTCACTCACGCGGTCGGGTTCCACCTGATCGCGACACCGGACCATCCGCTGGCGGCCCGCGACGAGGTGATCCCCGAAGACCTGGCCGGCCAACCCTATGTCGGCTTCGACGAAGGCACCGTCACCGGGCAGATTCAGGGGCGATGGTTCGCGACCCTCGGCACCGGGCCGGTCTTCCTGCTGCGGTCCTACCTGTCGACTGTCATCAGCGCCTTCGTTCTGCGCGGCTTCGGCGTCTCGGTCGTCGATCCCTGGACCGCCGCCCAGCACCGCCTGGCCGGCGGCATCTCGCGACCGATGCGCGTGCGCGAGGAAATGCACATCGCGCTGATCAAGCCGCTCGGGGCGCGCCTCTCCCCCGTGGCCGAGCATTTCGTCGAAGAGATCGGCCGGCAGGTCCGCAGCGTTACCGAGACCTGACGGGCGTCTGGATCGCCCTGCCGCGTCCTGCCCGCGAACCCGATCAGAGCGACCGGCCAGAAGGTCAGGCAATGAGGAGGGTCAGGAAACGATCCGGGGGATCATTTCCCCGACGAATGAGCTATCGCCCTGCCGTCTGGAGGTGAATTCGACGGCGCGGACATCGCCGGTCTGCGCGTCCATGCCAATATGTACGTTGCGCCATTGCGTGCGGCCAGACGCACCATGCTTGCGTGCCTGCTGACCTGCTCCCCATAGAGTCCGCGTTTTTCAGTTCGCTCTGTTCAGGGTTTGGTTCTCTGCTGACCGTTGGTGAAACTCCCACGGGGTGAGCCCGTCGAGGCTCGTGTGGGGGCGGTGATGGTTGTAGTCGTTGCGCCAGTCGGCGATCCATTCCCGGGCGTGGCGCAGGTTGGCGAACAGGTGCTCGTTTAAGCACTCGTCGCGCAGGCGGCCATTGAAGCTCTCGACGGCGAGCGGCGAGCCGCCACCGGTTCGAGGCCGCCGCGAGCGTTCTGCATGGGCTTTCCTGGCGCGATGTAATGCCACTCAACCTTGCGCTCCTCCTGCCATTTTAGAATGGCATTTGAGGTCAGCTCTGTCCCATTATCGCTGACCACCATGCATGGATAGCCGCGCCCTCGAGCGATGCTGTCGAGCTCTCGACCAACGCGCTGTCCCGATAGCGAAGTGTCCACGACCGTTGCCAAGCATTCCCGGCTGAAGTCGTCGATGACGCACAGCACCCGGAACCGGCGCCCGTCCGACAGGCTGTCCGAGACGAAGAAGGACCATCGCTGGTTGGGCCCCTGCGGGATCACCATCGGCGCCCTCGTTCCGATCGCGCGCTTGCGACCGGCACGCTTGCGCACTGTCAGGCCTTCTTCACGGTGAATCCGGTAGAGTTTCTTCCAGTTCACCTTCCAGCCTTCGCGGCCAGGTAGAAGGTGCAGCCTTCGATAGCCGAAGCGCCGACGTTCGCTGGAAAGCGCCTTCAGCCTCTCCCGCAGTTAGGCGTCCGCAGGTCTGGTTGATCGCCGCCGATACACACGCGGGTCGATCCCGGCCAGGGCACAGGCCCGCCGCTGGTTGTAGCTTTTCTCTGTCATGGCCCGGTCCACGGCACCTCGCCTTGCACTGGGCTTCAGAAGTTTTTTCTCAGCATCTCCTTGAGCGTGGCCACATCCAGCATGTGCTCCGCCAGCATCTTCTTGAGCTTCGCGTTCTCAGCCTCCAGCGCCTTCAGCCGTTTGGCCTCCGACACCTCCATGCCGCCGACACGCTCGGACGCGAGGAAGAGTTGATCCTGATCGGCACCTGCAATCACCGCGACCGCCTCGATCCGGCGATCCTACGCGCCGGCCGGCTGGACCTGCATGTCGAGATGCCCCTGCCCGATGAGAAGATGCTCGCTCAAATCCTCCAGAAGCACCTACCCGAAGAAGATACCCCTGCCCTTGAAGATCTGGCGCGCCGGGCCGTCGGCCACACGCCTGCCGAACTCGACGCGGGCATCCGCGCCGCGAAGGCAGCCGCGCGGCAGGAGCCGCACGCTCCGACCCTCGCGGAC
Organism: Frigidibacter sp. MR17.24; assembly: GCF_037095655.1. Taxonomy (NCBI): domain Bacteria; kingdom Pseudomonadati; phylum Pseudomonadota; class Alphaproteobacteria; order Rhodobacterales; family Paracoccaceae; genus Frigidibacter; species Frigidibacter sp. MR17.24. The sequence continues at coordinate 121,581 of NZ_JBAWKE010000001.1, read as the reverse complement.
ATCGCCCGCCATCTCGATCTCGACGACAGCGATCCGGCGGTAACGCGCCGGGTTGACCTGCCCCGATCGAGTGATCCGGTCTCAAAGTTAGTGCATCGTCGGCATTCGGTCGACTGGAACGATGCTTTCGGGTGCCGGCGGCTTGTAGCCGAGGGCTGAATGGGGGCGCTTGGTGTTGTAATGCCGCCTCCATTGCTCGATCAGGATCTGGGCTTCGCGGAGCGAATGGAAGACCTCGCCATCGAGCAGTTCGTCGCGAAGCCGGGCATTGAAGCTCTCCACATAACCATTCTCCCAAGGTGAGCCCGGTTCGATATAGGCGGTCCGTGCACCGACCGCCGCGATCCAGTCGCGGACCTTGCCGGCTATGAACTCCGGGCCATTGTCCGAGCGGACGAAGGCGGGTGGGCCGCGAAGGATGAAGAGGTCGGTCAGCACGTCGACCACGTCGGTCGAATTGAGACTGCGCGCGACGCGGATCGCCAAAACCTCCCGTGTGAACTCGTCGATGACATTGAGCATGCGATAGGCCCTTCCGTCAGCTGTGCGGTCCTGAACGAAGTCATAGGACCAGACGTGGTTTGCCCGCTCCGGCCTGAGCCGGACGCAGGAGCCATCCGCCAGCCAGAGCCGGCCGCGCTTTCTCTGCTTCCGTGGCACCTTGAGCCCCTTGCGCCGCCATATCCGCTCGACCCGCTTCACGTTGACCTGCCACCCGCTGTCGTTCAGCAGACCGGCGATCTGACGGTAGCCGTAGCGGCCATACTGCCGTGCCCGCTCGATGATGTCCGCGGCCAGCCGCGCCTCGTCCGCCCGGCCGACAGGCAGCTTGCGTTGCGTCGAGCGGTGCTGGCCCAGAACCTGGCACGCCCGGCGCTCGGACACGCCGGTGACGTCGCAAACATGGTCGATGCAGCGGCGGCGGCGCGAGGGGCTCAGGGGCTCCGCCCGTTCGGGGCTGAAACGGTCCCCCGGACCGTTTCCGGGACGCCCCTCACTCCCCGTGCCGCCTCCGACAGGATCGTTCGGCGGGCAAACGATTCACTGGATCGTTTGCATTTCCGCCTCACTGTCCAGGGTCAGATCCGACACCGCTCGCCGCAGTCGAGCATTCTCCGTCTCGACTTCTTTCAGGCGCTTCAACTGGTCCCGGCTCATCCCGCCAGACTCGCGCCGCCAACGGCAGTAGGTCTGCTGGGTCACGCCGATCCGGCGCACCGCATCTGCAATCTTCGCGCCCTGCGCCTGCAGAACCTCCACCTGGCGCAACTTCGTGAAAATGTCTTCAGGCTTCTCGCGCTTACCTGCCATCTCTCAGATCCTCCTTCTAAGCGACAAATCCTATCCCAGTTGGTGGATCACTTCAGTGGCGGTGTCAGGCGACATGGAAAACTGCCCCCTCGGCGACATGAGGAACTGACCCCTCTGGCCGAGAGGATGTTCCATGAGAGAAGAGAAGCCCGCAGTTTCCTCACCGGTGGTAATGGTGGGGAGGGTCGAGATGCGGACGCCGGACGATGTGTCGGCGATGCTGGCGCTGCGGTCTTGCGGCTGGGGGACGAAGCGGATCGCCGCGGAACTCGGCTGCTCGCGCAATACGGTGAAGCGATGGCTGACCGAGGGTGGCTGGCGAGCGGCTTCGGTGCCGTCACGCACCAAGGCGCTCGAAGGTTTTGAGGCCTGGTTGTCTGAGCGGTTTCGCCGCCACTTCGGGAATGCGGATGTGTTGCGCCAGGAGCTTGCGGCGGAGCATGGCATCACCGTCAGCCTCCGGACCGTCGGGCGCGCGGTCGCTCACCTGCGCCAGGAGCTTCGGGCGGAGGCCCGGGCGACGGTGCGGTTCGAGACCCGTCCGGGGCAGCAGTTGCAGATCGACTTCGGGGAGCGGCGGGTGGAGATCGCTGGGCAGTCCGAGAAGGTCTTCTTCTTCGTCGCCACGCTGGGATACTCCCGCCGCCTTCATGTCCGGGCCTTCCGGGGCGAGCGGCAAGAGCATTGGTTTGCTGGCATGGAGAGCGCCTTCGCCAGCTTCGGCGGCGTGCCCGAGGAGGTGCTGCTCGACAATGCGCGGGCGCTGATCCAGCACCATGACCCCGTCTCGCGGGAGGTGGTGGTGAACCCGAAGCTGCATGCCTTCGCCCGCCACTGGGGCTTCGCGGTGAAAGCCTGCGCACCCTATCGGGCCCGAAGTTCGCCAGTGGCCGCCATCGGTCCGAGGCCGCTGGCGGACGGGCAAGGACGAGCGCGGTGTGGGCTACGTCAAGAAGAACGCCATTGCGGGTCGGCGCTTCGACAGCTTCGCCGCGCTCGAGGCGCATCTCGTGGCCTGGACCCGCGACATCGCCGACCTGCGCGCCCATGGCACGACAGGCGAGGCCCCGCGTCTGCGCTTCGAGCGGGACGAGGCGCACCGGCTTCGCGGCGTGGCTGGGGTTCCGCCCTTCCTCTCCAGCCGCGACCTGGTGCGCAAGGTCGGCTCGGACTGCTCGGTCGAGGTCGATGGCAATGCGTATTCCGTCCCTTGGCGGCTGATCGGGGAAAGCGTCGCGGTGACGGTCACCGGCCCCGAGCTGCGGGTGACGCATGCCGGACAGGAGGTTGCGCGTCACATGCTGCGGGCGGGACGGCATGGCCGTGTCGCCGATCCGGCCCACTTCGCGGGCATCGGACGGCGGAAGGCAACCCCAGTGCCGACCGCACCCGCCGCGCTGCTGCGGCCGCTCAGCGAATACGATGCTGTCGCGGGAGGGTCCTGGTGATGATGCCCGACATGCCCGATCATCTGGACCGGATGCTGACCCGGCTGAAGCTGACGGCGATCCGCGACCAGATCGACAGCCTGATCGACGAGGCCGGCCGGCGCGAGATGACGATCCGCGAGGCCCTGACCCTGTTCTGCGAGCGCGAGATCGCCCGCAAGGATCAGCGGCGCATCGAGATGGGCTTCGGCCTCGCCCGCTTCCCCTTCAGCCGCGACCTGGCCAGCTTCGACTTCGCCGCCCAGCCCTCGGTGGACCGGGGCCAGATCCGAGATCTTGCGACGGGGCGGTTCATCGCCAATGGCGAGGCCGTCCTGCTCCTGGGCCCGCCGGGCGTCGGCAAGACCCATCTGGCGGTGGCCATCGGTCGGGAGGCGATCATTGCCGGCTACACGGTGCTGTTCGTCCCCGCCACCACACTCGTCGCGGCCCTTGCCAAGGCCCATTCCGAGGGCCGGCTCGAGGAGAAGCTGATGCACTTCTCGAAGCCGAAGCTGCTGATCGTGGACGAGCTTGGCTACCTGCCGTTCGAGCCGGATGCCGCTCATCTGTTCTTCCAGCTCGTCAGCCGCCGCTACGAGCGCGGCGCGCTGATGGTCACATCGAACCGCGCCGTCGGTGAATGGGGATCTGTGCTCGGCGACCCCGTCGTCGCGACGGCCATCNAGTGCCGCACGCTCACCGCCGGCCTGCACGGCGTAGTCGCTAAAGGTTCGCTGGGCTTCCTGCGCGAAGGCCGTCGCAAGCTCGGGGTCATCGAGCTGTCAAACGACATCAGGAACTGACCCCCTGTCGACACGAAGAACTGACCCCTTTCATTGATGGGTGACGGTTGGGGTTTCGGGTGCCGGAGCGGCCTTCTGCAGAAGGCCGCTCCGGCACCCGAAACCCCAACCGTCACCCATCAATGAAAGGGGTCAGTTCTTCGTGTCGACAGGGGGTCAGTTCCTGATGTCGTTTGACAGCTCGATGACCCCGAGCTTGCGACGGCCTTCGCGCAGGAAGCCCAGCGAACCTTTAGCGACTACGCCGTGCAGGCCGGCGGTGAGCGTGCGGCACTGGAGCGCAAGCTGAAGGACACCGCGACCGCGATCGCGCGTCTGGTCGGCCTGCTCGAAGATGGCGGCTCCACCGCGCTGGTCGAGCGGCTGAAGGAGAGGGAAGTCGAGCGGGATCGGATGATCGCCAGGCTGGAAGCCCTGCCTCAACAAGACCAAGCAGTGTCACTCCCCTCCCCTGCCGAACTCGCCGCGGCCTACCGCAAACAGATTAGCCGCTTGGGCGAGTTGCTCTCTGCGGGAGCAGACGGAACCCGGATCGAAGCCAATCAACTCCTCAAGGGGATCATCCGCCAGGTCGTGCTCACACCCGACGGCAGCGGCGGCCTCGCACTCGACATCCAGCTCGCCTGAGCGCCGACAGCCCCATCAAACAGACAAAGCCCCGCGGGAGACCGCGGGGCTTGTTGTTTCGTGTGCGGTGCTTCGCTCAGCAGAATGACGGGGCGCCTGACGACCGAAGCTGACGCGCTGCATCGGTTATCCCGAAGGATAGAGCGGCATCCGCTCCCATCGGGGCGGGCGGTGACTGGATCGCAAGGGCCTGCGCAGTCCTTACGGACGCCGGTGAGCGACCGCTGGCCCCCTCCCCTACCGAGTTCGCCACATTACACCGGTGCCAAGTATCGAGGCGGGCTGCTCGTCACCTTCCAGCTTGGCAGAGCGGGACAAACGCGCATTCGGCACGGCCCAAAGCAGCGAATGACCAGCTCGCGGCTCGTCACGCTCGGCAGCACCGGCATGCCGGCTGCCTATCGGGCGCATCTCCGGGACACTGGCCTCGGCGATCTTCCTCGGACATTTCCTGTCGCCCATGCTCTGCCAACCAATTGTCGATGCCCTTCGCTACACCGGTCTGTGCGTGACCTCCTCAGCCGTTTTTGCCGTAGCAGCAGTGGTCTCGATTTTCATGTGCCTGCGCAGAGGCAGGTGATTGACCTGCATGAAAAAGGACCGCCGCCCGTGCCGGGGCGGCGATCCTCGTGCTTTGGACGCTCAGGAAGAGGGACAGGCGCTCCCGGTCTCGATCCAGGCGCGGGTCAGCGCGCCAAAAAGCTCCTGTGTTCCGGGCGCAGGCGTGCGGCCCGGTCCCGGCGTCCAACCGCTGCCCACCAAACCATCCTCGCCATTGTGATGGATCAACTCGTCAAGGGAGAGACCGCCGTTGCGCCCGGGGTCGAGCATCTGCACGCAGACCTCGCCGAGAGGCAGACCCTGCCAGCCCATCGACACCGGCGCGAGATGCCAGTCGGGATGGCCGGGTACGCTGCGATCCGACGCCTCGAAGGGCACGGGCGCGTCAGAGTGACAGGTCGAACATTCCATCGCCGGCGCGCCATGCCCGTCTGCGCCCCGAACCACCGGCGGCATGTGCGGCACGCCGTCCTTCTGCATCGGGCTGTCGCCGCGCGGGTGACAGTTCATGCAGCGCGGACTCTCGATGACCTTGCCCATTTCCCGGAAGATGGCCACCGAGCGTTCAGCGTCGTTCTCGATCCGCGAGAATGCCTCGGGCCCGCGCAGTGTCAGATCCGAGGCCTCCTGCGCGAAGGCCGCGAGCGGAAGAAGGAACAGCGTCACGGACATGTGGATAAACGGCTTCATGCGCGCACTCCCCGGCGGAAGGGCAGCGTCTGGATCGGCGTGCCGGTCAGAGCGCGCCAGGCATTGGCCACGGCGGGGGCCAACGGCGGGACGCCGGGTTCGCCAGTGCCGGTCGGATCGACGGTCGAGGGGATGATCGCGACCTCGACCTCGGGCATCTCGTGGATGCGAAGCGAGGGATAGGTGTCGAAGTTCGACTGTTCGACGACGCCGCCCTCCGCCAGCGTCACCTCGTCGTGCAGCGCCGCGCCGAGCGCGAAGCCGATCCCGCCTTCGATCTGCGAGCGGATCTGGTCGGGGTTGATCGCCAGACCGCAGTCGATGGCCGCCCAGACCTTGTGAACCCGTGGCAGCCCGTCCGGTCCACGCGACACCTCTGCGATCTCAGCCACATGGCTGCGGAAGCAGGTGGCCATGGCCACACCCAGCGCGCGGTCGCCGCGCTGGACGCCGCCTTGCCAGTCGGCCATCTCGGCGACCTTCAGGAGGACGGCACGCAGCCGCGATTGATCTTCGGCCAGAAGGTCGAGCCGGGCCTGCACCGGGTCCTTCTTCGATTGCGCAAGCAACAGGTCGAGGAAGGTTTCGACCACGTAGACATTGTGACTGCTGCCGACCGAGCGCCAGAAGTTCGCGGGCACGCCATTCCGCATCAGGTGCAGCCCGACGTGGCGGTTCGCAATGGCATAGGGCAGCCCTGTTCCACCCTCGGTGGCCGAGCGGTCGATACCGTTGCGCACGCCGCCGCCAAAGGCCGTGCCGTCGAGGAAGGACTGGATCGCGATGACCTGGTCCCAGCCGACGATGTTGCCGTCGGCGTCCAGCCCGCCGCGCAGCCGATGCAGCGACATGGGGCGGTAGCGCCCCGCCCGCAGGTCGTTCTCGCGGGTCCACAGGTGCTTGACCGGGCCCTTGCCCCAGGCCTGCGCGATGCCGGCGACCTCGGCGGCGAACTCCGCATCCGGCGTCCCGAGCCGTCCGAAGCTCCCCCCCGCCGACATGATGTTCAAGGTGATGGCCTCGGGCGGCAGACCAAGAACTTTGGTTATCTCGGTCAGGTCGCGTGTCACCAACTGGCTCGCCATAAAGATCTCGGCCCGCTCTGGCGTCACATCGGCAACCGCGCCCATCGGCTCCATCGGGGCGTGGGCAAGGAAGGGAAAGCGGTACTCCGCCTCGATGACCTGCACGGCGGCATCGAGCCCCTGCGCCCCGCGACCAACGGTCTCGACGTCGGCCCCGGGCTCTTGCGCCGCACGGGCATAGTCGCGGTACATCTCGTCGGTCGACCGTGTCTCGGCCCCGGCGTGATCCCATTCCGCCCGCAGCCCCGCGACACCGGCCAGCGCCGCGTGGCGGGTGCGGGCGATCACCGCAATGCCCTGAGGGACCTCGTGAATTGCCAGCACATCTGCAATCTTCAGCGCCGCCTGATCGTCGAGGCTGGTCAGCCTTGCGCCGAAGACGGGCGGATGCAGGATGGCGCTGTGGACCAGACCTTCGCGGGTGACGTCGATGCTGTAGGTCGTTTGGCCGCTGGATTTGGCCACCGCGTCGAGCCGCTGCAGGTCGGTACCGATCAGGGTGAACTGCGACGGCTCCTTCAGCGCAGGCTGCTCGGGGAAGGGCTGGGCGCTGGCGGCTTCGGCGAATTGGCCGAAGCCGGCGCTGCGCTCCGAGGCCGGGTGACGGATCACGCCCTTTTCCACGGTGATCTCGGCGGCGGGGACACCCCATGCCTCGGCGGCGGCAGCCACCAGCATCGCCCGTGCCGCCGCACCTGCCTTGCGCATCTGGTAGAAGCTGTTGGCGATCCCCGATGAGCCACCGGTGCCCTGCTGGCCCATGTTGAGATTGGCATAAAGCTGCGCGTTGGCGGGGGCGGACTCGACCCGGACTTGCGCCCAGTCGGCGTCCAGTTCCTCGGCCGCGAGCGCCGCAAGACCGGAGGAGGTGCCCTGTCCGAACTCGATGTGCTTGCAGATCACCATGACGCTGCTGTCAGCATTGATCCGCAGGAAGGCATTGGGGGTCGCGGCAACCTCCTTGATCTCGGCGGGGGTCAGGCGGCGCAGCTCCTGAGCGCGGGACATGCTCGGCAAGACGAGGCTGATGGTCAGTGCGCCTGCGGCCTGCCCGAGGAAGGATCTACGTGTCAGGCGGGTCATTTCGTCACCGCTTCGGCGGCTTGGTGGATCGCCTTGCGGATGCGAACATAGGTGGCGCAGCGGCAGATGTTCCCGCTCATGGCGTTGTTGATGTCCTCGTCGGTGGGCGAGGTCACCTCGACCAGAAGCGCCGCCGCGGACATGATCTGTCCCGATTGGCAATAGCCGCATTGCGGCACGTTCAATCTGACCCAGGCGGCGCGCAGTGCCTCGGCCACCGGGCCGTCCAGCCCCTCGATCGTGGTGATGCTGGCACCGTCGATGTCGCCCACCTGCGTGATGCAGCTGCGCCGCGTCGCGCCGTCCAGATGCACCGTGCAGGCGCCGCATTGCGCCGCGCCGCAGCCGAACTTGGTGCCCGTCAACCCCATGTGATCCCGGATCACCCAGAGCAGCGCGGTTTCGGGATCGCCGTCGAAGCGGACGGGCCTCCCGTTGAGGTCGAAGCTCACAGCCATGTCTGTTCTCTCCTTTCCCCGCCTGCCGTTCGAACGGCACTCGATGCGGGTCTGACCCGGAGAGGAATGGCACCGGCCTGTCGCGCAGGTTTGTCCGACCTGCACAAAAGTGTATCGGCCTGCCGCCGGACGCCACGCCGCCGATACAATCTATTACAGTTTGACCGATGGACGCAGAGCGGGGCCGCCCTGTATTCGTGGCACATGATCCGGTCCCAAGATCTGTCTGCCCCTGCCGTTGGCGACCCGCATGTGGTCGTCGTGGATGACCACGACGACATCCGCGACCTCGTGGGCGACTACCTCGAGGCGCATGGCTATCGGGTCACCCGGGCCGATGGCGGGCGGGCCCTGCGCGAGGTGCTGGCCCGCGGCGCCCCGGATCTCGTGGTGCTCGACGTGATGATGCCGGGGGAAGACGGGCTGACCCTGTGCCGCGACATCCGCGCGGCGGGCACGTTGCCGGTGATCTTTCTCACGGCGGTCGCCGATGACCTCGACCGCATCATCGGGCTGGAGGTCGGGGCTGACGACTACTTGGTCAAGCCGTTCAACCCGCGCGAATTGCTGGCCCGGATCAGGGCCGTGCTGCGGCGATCGGGCGGCGGGCCGCTTCCCTCCGCCCCCGAGCAGGACACGGTCGACTTTGGCCCCTGGAGGCTGGACAGGCGGCGCCGAGAGCTGACCGGCAGCGATGGCGTCAGCGTCGCGCTCAGCACGGCGGAGTTCCGGCTGTTGCAGGTGTTCCTCGATCATCCGGGCCACGTGCTGTCGCGGGACCGGCTGCTGGACCTGACGGTCGGACGCAGTTCCGACCCCTTCGATCGCAGCATCGACAATCAGGTGAGCCGCCTGCGCCGCAAGCTGGGAGACGATCCCCGGAACCCGACGATGATCCTGACGCATTGGGGCGGCGGCTACAGTCTGTGTGCCGAGCTGCACCGCCCATGATGGCCTGGTGGCGCCAGAGCCTCGCCCGTCAGATGCTCGGCGTGATGCTGATCGCGCTGCTGCTTGGCCAGGCGGCCGGGTTCATCCTGTCTCGGGGCAGCCGGATCGCGGTGCTGGAACAGGCAATGCGCGACGAGTTCGTCAGCCGCACCGCGAGCCTCTTGCGGGTCGTGCAGGACATGCCGGATGCCCAGCGACGCGACATCCTGCTGGCCAGCGCCACCAGCCACACGCGGTACTGGACCTCCGAGACCGACCCGACCGAAGAAGGCCGCGACTGGTACGCACGCGCGCGCGCCTACCTGCTGGCGCCGCTGGACGACATCACGCGTTTTCGCCTGACGCCGGGCATGCTCGACCTGACAGAGGCAGAACGCAAGATCATCGACACCAAGGATTTCGCGGGATGGCGTCCCCTCCCCCAGCCGCTCTGGGAGGGGGGGCCGGAGGCGCTGATCCTGCCTTCGCCGCAGGGGGTGGGCACGGGTCTGATCGCACAGATGCCGGACGGGCGTTGGCTCAACGGGGTGATCTACAAGCGCAGGCTGGCGGACCCTGGGCTCGTGCCGTCGCTGATCTCGACCGCGATCACTGCGCTGGTCCTCAGCCTGGTCGGGGCCGTCTCGGCACGCCGTCTTGCGCGCCCTTTGCGCAGCCTTGCCCTGACGGCGGATGCCATCGGCCGTGGCGAGGAGGCTCCGCGCCAGCTGCCCCGCGGCCCCGAGGATATCCGCGCGCTGCACCGCGCCTTCACAAGGATGCAGGATCGACTCCAGGTCTTCGTCGACGACCGGACCCGGATGCTCGCCGCCATCGGCCATGACCTGCGCACCCCGCTGACCACCCTGCGCCTGCGGGCCGAGATGATCGCGGACGACACCCTGCGCGACCGCATGACCGAAACACTCGAAGAGATGCAGCGGATGAGCGAGGCAACCCTCTCGTTTGCACGCGGCGTCACGGTGTCGGAACCGACGCGCACGGTCGAGCTTGGCGCCCTCGTCTGCAGTCTGTGCGATGACCTTTCCGACCTCGGGCAGTCCGTCAGCTGCGCCGAGATCCCGGCCTTGCCACTGCGCTGTCGCCCGGACGCACTGCGGCGCGCGCTGCGCAATCTGCTGGAGAATGCCGTGAGATACGGGGGCAGCGCGGAGGTCGATGTCCGCAAGACGCAAGACATGGTCGACGTCATCATCCGCGACCGCGGCCCCGGCATCCCCGACCATCTGCTCGAGAAGGTATTCCTGCCCTTCTACCGTATCGATGCGGCACGCGGTGCCGCGCAGGGCAGCGTCGGTCTGGGACTGTCCATCGCCCGCGCCGTCGCCCATGAACACGGAGGCGGGCTGACGCTGGAGAACGCAGCCCCCGGCCTGCGCGCGATCCTGCATCTGCCCCGCGGCATCTGACGGGGGCGATATCGAGACCGGTTTATTCTTGCCTTCAGTGGAAGCTCATGGGCAAGAAGTAAGCCCATTGGTTCGATAGTCCCGGCTTTTTTTGTGGCCACGGTGAAAGGCGTTGTCGCACTTATCAGGGATGCGGATGCACATCGTGAATCCTGATGTTCGCTTCGGGCCATGCCGAAGCCTTCTTCTTCCCGCCACCGCATGGCGAACTGATAGGAGTATAATGCCGCACTGCGCCGCCGCGGCTCGCTATCGATCTGGTCCTGCGCGACGAAGACTCGGCTCGCAGCCAAAACGGGCAAGCGTGGTCATCCCGAGACCTTCTCGGAGGCCGCGATCCAGACTTGCCTTACGCTGAAGGTATTGCTCGGCCTACCGCTGCGGCAGACGGTTGGGTTGGTCGCCAGACTGAAGGAGATAGCAGGGCTGGACTGGCCTGTCCCGGATTGTACTACACTGTGCCTACGTCAGACACGGGTTGGGGTGCAGATCCCCTACCGCCGCCCTAATAACCCCGCGACCCTGCGGATAGACAGCGCTGATATCAAGTTCCGCGGTGCTGGCGAGTGGTAGGCACCCAAGCATTGCGCGTTGTATTGGAGGCAGATGGTACGGTTGGGTTGGACATCGCCATCCAGCTTGGCTGAGGCGGATGAATTACACCTCGGTCACTTCCAAAACAGTAAGCGGTTGCAGCGGACCACGGCCGTTTCAGCTTGACGGCCGGAAGCTCCAAGGCAGGAGTTCGTCGAGACGGCTTTGTGGATGACCGTTCGCGAGGGCCCCGAGCGTCGCCTTGAGATAGGCGAAGGGTTCGATGCCGTTGATCTTGCAGGTCTCGATGAGCGACGCGATGCGACCCCAGGCGATGCCACCCTCGTCGTGGCCGGCGAAGAGCGCGTTCTTGCGATTGAGGGCCAGCGGGCGGATCATGTTCTCGACCCTGTTACTGTCGATCTCGACGCGGCCATCGGTCAGGAAGGTTTGCAGCCCCTCCCAATGATTGTGGATGTAGGCCAGCTTCTCGCCGAGCCTGGACTTGGCGGAGATCTTGCGACGCTGCGCCTGAAGCCAGTCTCCGAAGGCCGCCACCAGCGGTGCGCTGCGGGCCTGACGGGCCGAGAGGCGCTGGCCCGCGGAGGTGCCGCGGATATCGGCCTCGACGGCATAAAGCTCGGCGATCCGGCGCAGCCCCTCGGCGGCGATGTCCGAGCCGTCGCGGTCGAAGACCTCCTTCAGCTTGCGCCTCGCATGCGCCCAGCAATGCGCGATGCGCAGCGGCGCGCCGACCCGGCGCGAGGGCTTGGTCAGCCGGCTGTAGCCGGTATAGCCATCGACCTGCAGGATGCCGTCGAAGCCGGTCAGGAAGGCTTCGGCATTCTCGCCCGCGCGGCCGGGCGCGTAGAAGTAGACCACGCCCGGCGGGGCCTCTCCGCCCCAGGCCCGGTCATCGCGGGCCAGCGCCCAGAGGTAGCCGGTCTTGGTAGTTCCGCGCCCCGGATCCAGCACCGGGGCGGTCGCGTTCTGCGGGGCTTACGCGGCCCCACCGGGGCCTCGGTCCCCTTCGAACTCCATGAACAGCTTGTCGGAGCGCCGCAGATGCTCGGCCAGCCGGTCGACGATCGGCCTGAGGTGGAAGGCGGCCTTGCCGACCCAGTCGGCCAGCACGGCACGATGCAGATCGAGGCCTGACCGCGCCAGGATCTGGCTCTGGCGATACAGATGCGCTGATCGGGCTATGCGCCAAGACCCGCTGTTGTGACACTTCCCCTATGTCGCCATCGTTCAGGGAGATCATGCCATGGAATTCTTCGCAGGCCTCGACGTATCGCTGGATGAAACCCATTTCTGCGTCGTCGATGAGGGCGGTCGCATCATGAAAGAAGGTCGATGCCTTAGCGAACCATCGGCAATTGCACGAGCTATACGCCACCAAGGTCGACGGATTGAGCACGTCGGCCTCGAGACCGGCGGCCTGTCGCAGTGGTTGTTCGAAGGGCTGACCAAAGAAGGATTCAGCGTCTCGGTGATGGAGGCAAGGCACGTGCGTGCCGCCTTCGCCGCGATGCGGGTGAAGACGGATCGCAATGATGCGCGCGGCATCGCACAGCTCGTCCGGCTCGGCTGGTTCAAGCGCGTCCATGTAAAATCCATGGATGCGCAGGAGACGCGGGCGCTCCTGACCATGCGGGCTTTCCTCGTCGAGAAGCTCACGGCGACCGAGAACTCGCTGCGGGCGGCCTTACGCAACTTCGGCATGAAGATGGGTGCAGTGACCCGACGGAGTTGGGAGGCGCGGGCCCGCGAGTTGGCGACGGGCCAGGAGATGCTTGAACAAATCGTCGAGGCGATGCTGCGCGTTCGCCGCCTGCTGCTCGTGGAACTCGAAGCGGTCGAGGTGCGCCTGCTCGCACAGGCGAAGGCGGACCCGGTCACGCGTCTGCTGATGACGGCTCCCGGCGTCGGCGTGGTGGTTGCCCTGAGCTTCCGGAGCGCCGTCGATGATCCTGTCCGCTTCCGGCGAACGCGCGACGTCGGGTCCTGGTTGGGGCTTACTCCCCGCCGATGGCAATCGGGAAAGACCGACATCGTCGGCCGCATCACCAAGGGCGGCGATGCCCGCGTGCGAACCATGCTGTTCGAGGCGGCCGCGACGCTTCTGGGGCGCGTCCGCCTCATGTCGCCTCTGAAAGCCTGGGGACTGCGTATCGCTAAGAGGACGTGCATGAAGAAGGCGATCGTCGCCGTGGCACGCAAGCTGGCGACGATGCTGCTCGCGATGTGGAAATCCGGAACGGCGTTTTGGGCGACGCAGCGTGAACCAGCTTCGGCACAGGACTTCGCCGCGGCATGAGGAACCGGCATAACCTGCGAGCAACACGCGCACCTCCCTGACACGGGACCCAATGCGCAATGAAATCCGCCTCCGGGTGGGTGCGTCCCGAGCAGGGACGGAGGACGGGACGAGCTCGTATCTACCCATGTCGCAGAAAAGCACGAGATACAGATTGGAGCCGCCCGCCTCACCATAGTTCGCATCTTGTGGCGGCATGCCGACCACGGACAGAAGGAAGGACCTGCTCGTTGGACGATTGACCAAACTCGCCCGATCACAGAAGAAGGGAAGGTGGTCCGCGTATTTGCTGACCAGCACATGCGCCAGCGTCGCCTCGGTGGGCAGGCCACCCGGGATCAGATGCGCGGGGGCTGGTGCCTGAGTGATGCCATCGGTGCAACCCGGCAGGCATATTTCGGGCGGATGGTGACGATGACGCGCAGCTGCGCGGGGATCGACGAAGACCAAACAGTCCGGGGGACTGTTTGGTCGAGGAGGGTCGAGGCGCTCGGTCCGGTCCTCGCCGATCCGGTGCAGCGGACCGCAGCCGCAGGGGCAGTCGAGGCTCTCGGGCTCGACGACAACCTCGATGCGCGGCAGCGCCGCCGGCAGGTTGCCGATCGTGCGCCGGGGCGCGGGTCGGGGTGCTGCGTCCTCCGCCTGGGGCCCGCGCGCGGCCTTCTCCGCCTCGACCTCGGCAAGGGCGATGGACAGCTCTTCGAAGGCCAACTGTCGCTCGTCTTCGGAGAGCTTCTCCGAGCGTTTGCCATGCAGGGCATGGTTCAACTCCGCGATCAGATGCTCCTGCCGGCGGGTGACCTCCCGGAGCGCGGCGAGTTCCTCCACCAGCGCCAGAACCGCTGCGCGTTGCGCGGCAGGAAGGGCGGCAAGGTCCAAGGCGGGGGCGGTCTGCATGGGCAAAATCCACCATGACCCGCCCACAAAGACACGCAAATCCAGAGCGTTGCTCTATTCCGCCGCAGCGGGCGGCCGCGCCTCCAGCGCTTTCACCCTGCGCCAGTCGAGCCCGGCGAACAGCGCCTCGAACTGCGCGTGGTTCAGCGACATCAGGCCGTCCTTGACGGCAGGCCAAGTGAAGCTGCCACCTTCCAGCCGCTTGTAGGCCATCACCAACCCGGTGCCGTCCCAATACAAAATCTTCAACCGGTCCGCGCGGCGTGACCGGAACACAAAGACCGTGCCCGTGAACGGATCCTTGCGCAGCACCGACGACACCAGCGCAGCCAGCCCATCATGGCCCTTCCGAAAGTCGATGGCCTTGGTCGCAACCAGGATCCGGACCCGGTTCGACGGGAAGATCATGCGTCGGCCGTAAGCGCGCGTGCCACGGAGGCAATCCGATCCGCCGAAGCCCCGGCCTCCAGACGGATGATCACGGCACCGACGACGATCTCCGCCCTGTCCAGAACAGGGGCTGCGACAGCGGGCGCGTCTTCACCCGGTCCGAGCATCAGCGTCGCGAACTCAACCGTGCCCTCCGGCGCGGGCAACACCAGCCGGCCCTTCCGGGCCATCGTCCGCCATGAGGACACATGGTTCGCCGGAACTCCGTGTCGCCGCGCCACGCTGTTCACCGTCGCGCCCGGCGCCAGCGTCTCCGCAACGATCCGGGCCTTCACCTCATCCGGCCACCGCCGGTTCCGACGCCCCCGACCGCCAGCCGGGAGAACCTCCAGTATCGTCTCCATGGAGAACCTCCGTTCTGATAATCATGCACCTCCAATGAGGCGATCAGGACAGGGGCCGGAAGGTGGGGTGCTGACGGCGCTTACCCAAAACACACAAGGCCCCGCATTTAACCGCGGGGCTTTTCCATAACGTTTCAGAGTCTTGAGTACGCCGGAGTGCCCGAACGCAAACAGCCCCGCTGATGCGAGGCTGTTTTGCAGATATCGTTGGTTGCGGGAGCAGGATCTCAGAAATTCTCACCTATCATATTCCAGGGGAGTCTGCCCCGCGTGTGCGCACGGACAGCCCCCACCGGACAAGCTGTCTACCAGTCGAGGTGAGGACACTCCGTGGCTACTAAGCGGTTGTAACTGTGGCTGTTCAGTTTCGCGAGGCTCAAGCACCACGGTTACGCGACCGCAGCCGCGGTCGAGCCTAAGATTCCGCAGCAAGACCTCATGCTCTGGCCTTTCCTCCGGCCCCACGCCTCTTGCCGACGGCGCATGTGCCCCCACGGTTCATCTTGCCCATCTCCGCTGTCGAGAAACGTGACGCCAGCAGCATGGTCGCCACTCAGCAAAGACCGCAACGCGCAGCAACCGGACGTTTGGACATTGAAAGGCGCGCCTTGCGCGATCGACGTTGCGATGTTCTTCCCCGATGTTAACCCGGCACCGGGGCAGACAGCACGTCGCGAGTCGTGCTGCCGCATTGAACTCCTTGGCAGCTTCGATTTCCCGGCATTGCACTTGCCGGTCACGCGTTTATGTCGAGATGAACACCACATCAGGTGCGTCCCGCCCAATCAATCGTTTTGCTCTCTCTTTGCTTCGGTCTTTCATGGCGGCCTTCCGGGCTCGTTGGAATACAGGCGCATATTGCGTCCATAGAGTTCCGGCTTTGGGTTCGATTGACACCCGCGCGTCCATGCAGGTCTTTGCGATTGTCAGGCACCGCCAGAATTCCTCAGCGGTTTCGGCGTCCCACATCTCCCCAACCCATTTCTCAGCCCACTCAGCATCCAGATGGGATACCTGCGCAACCTTAGCCGCGTCGCCAGACAGGCCAACGTTGTTGACATACTGTTGAATTAATTCAGTAACTTCAATTCTTTGATCTGAGAAGCCAGCGATCGTGACTGCGTAGGCATGATCCAAGCTGTCCGTGCTTTCCGCTAGTTTGAAGACCAAGTCACGGATAAAGCCATTAGGTCCAAAGCGTTCAGCTGCCAACACCTCTCTCGCCAAGACTTCATCGCTTTCAGCGCCGAAAAGTCTTTCTCTCCATAGGATTTCAAGGGCTTCAGAGCGTGCAGAGCCCCAAATGGCCGCATGCTCTAGCGTCAGATCATCTCCCAGGGCGTGTGCCACAAATCCCTGTGAAGCCAGCGCGCGCCGCAGGATCGAAACAGCTTTGTCCGGCTGCTCTGGGGAGACTACCTTTGCGACAGCGAAGGCCAAATTTTTCAACCAAATCAGTTGTGACTTGTCGGATTGTTCAATGATTGAGACCAGATCCGGCATCATGGAAGGAACCGTCGCAATAAGGCGTTCGAGGTCTTCAATTGTGATCCGGTTCAGGCGCAGTCTCGCATCGGATCCTTTAAGACTTTCAAGAAACGCGTCCGCAATCTTATGCAAACGATCACGCGTTTCTTCGAATTTACCATCTCCACCAAGAACCTCAGACAAGCTCTTCTGCTTTGGAAAGCGCTCCGCATTTCTGTCTGTTTCATCTACGGAAAGGAACGGATACGGCGCTGGAGCTGTCATCGAAAATATCAGATCGGCTTGCGGGACAGGAATCTCTGCCACACTTTTAACGCCACGGCCCAGATGATGGATGAAGCAATCCGCCATCGGTTTGATGAAGTTTTCGCCCAGGCGGGCGGCAGCTGCAAACCATGTCTCGTGGTCAATGCGCTTCAGGAGTTCATCAATGGATAGCTCGCCATAAGCGCAGGCTTCAACTAGCAGCATCGAGCCGTACCAGCTTTCATAGGTGCCACCTTCAGCACCCTTGGCCGTCCATGCGCTTTTCACATGTGTGCTTCTGATGGCCCCAAGATCGTTCTCAATGGCGAGTTCAAAGGAAATGGCGCGCAGCATCGCGCATTTCCGGACGGAACACGCAAGAATTTGCTCTACGAGAGCAGTAGATAATTCTGTGCCACTGTACAGGGCCGTCGATAGGATCCGGAATGCAGCGTATTCGTCATTCCTGCCCAGAACTTCACTCAGGGCGCGAATTATCGCCTCGGCCGGTTGCGGCTTTAGGGATGGAATAACGGACAACGAATAGACGTCCCCAAAGGCGGAGCCCTTCAAGCACTCGAGTTGTTCCTCCGCCGTCAACTGAGCTGCGACCGTATAGAATGCAATCCATCGGCAAAGTCGTTGATCCGCCTCAGGTATTGTTTCAATGGCATTGGTTTCAACAATGCGCTTAACTAACTGTCGCGCCAAATCTGCGTGAACCAGCGGGATGCGCTCCTCGCTATTTACAATTACTTGCCTGAGAGGGAAACCGTCACGCGTGAGCATTCCAGCCATGATCGCTCGCCCCTTCTCGAAGGCGACTGCGGGCGCGAATCTACATGCAATCGGAAGAAATTCTTTATAATCATGATACGGCGCCCCCGAATGCATAGTTAGCAGCATTTCCCCCGGGTTAAGTGCGGCGAAGTCCTCAAGGCCTGACTGCAAGTCCGTCGGAGGCTGAGCCAGCGGATCTGCGGCTTTGATCTGTCGCCATTTTTTAGGATCCGGTGGATCGAAGCAAGGCCAGTCCTTGCGCAACGCGCCCGCAATGCCCCGTGCCTCTGCCGCATCAGCCTCGTCACCGGTCGCGTATAGCATACGAACAACGGTCCATTGGCCACCTCGCGAGGTTTCCTTGACCCGAAGTGGTTCTAGAGCTTGTGAAAAGCCTGTCTGGTCGCCGATTTCTCTTCTCTGTTGAAAGTTGTCAACTGCTGGAATGCTTTCCGAGCAGAGTACAGTCCGGTATCGAGTGCGAGCGCCAAGCCCAACGCCACAAAGCAATCGGAGAAGGGGGCGAGAGACCGCCCAGCCAGCAACTCGAGCGCAAGCGTGATTAGCGTGTCCGGCTCCTCAGGCACTTCTGCCATTTTGTTCAGAAGTTGCTTTTCGAAGGGAGAAAGGCTGGACAATTCCTGCCCAATCTCGTCCCGCTTTTTTTGCAGTTTCTTCTCGTAGTCTACTTCGTCACGTCGGTGGTAGCGTCTGGTCTGTGTCTCTGGGGATTTGTTGTAGAAATGAAGCCAGCGACGAATTGCTTCTTCTGCTGCCGATTTACCCGCGTTGCTGCGTGCGACGTCGATCGCCGCATGGTAGAACCAGTCGTGATTGATCCGCCGCCCTCGTTCTAGGAAGAGTTTTTCAATGACCTCAAAAAAGACCGAAGGCTGATGCTTCACGATCTCCACAAATTCTTCGAACCGCTGGTCGCTTATGTTCTGAAGATTGGCGAATGCGTCAAGAATTGCCGCAAAAATGTCCCTGTGAAAGCGTGTTGTCTCATCTAACGCGCAAACGAGCAAAGCTGAGAATACAACATCCGCCGTTCGATCGATGGCATTGATGGGCTCAATCAGTTGAACCACCCGTTCAGGCAGGCTGTGTCCCTCCCTTTGGGCTCGCCAAAGTTGATCCACCAGAGCGAACCCGAGAGCTAGCGTAAGCCCTTCTTCCCGAAGCTCGTAAAGATCGCCCGGGCCTTCGAGAGAACGAAAGAAGCGTGTTTCAATGACAGCATTAGCGTTAGCCTGAAAGTGCTGCGGAGGTGCATTTCTTGAAGCATTTACCCGTTCCAACACCGTTAAGGCATGCTCACTCAGCCGTTGGGTCAGCGTGGTGAATAGCTCGGCTTCGAAGTTCTCACGCTGCGAGGATCGAAGGTGCTCCAACAGCAACCGATCCGTCGTCAGTCCCTTCCACGCGCTTGGCTCCTGACGCGGCAGTGTCTGGATCGCAACGCCGAGAAGCCTCGGATTGCAAAGCGTTTTACGAGTGGGATCATCAAGCCAATCCTGATGTATGCCGTGATGATCGAGCAGAATATCTCTCTCCTGCGGGGACCATTCCGGAACCTGAATGACCGTCGGTGTGAGATTCAAGCCTGGGAGAACTACCTTGTTCCAAAATTGCGGTCGCGCTGTAACAATCAGGCGCGCGCCGATCTCTTGCAGTGTAAAATGAAGCGCGTCGAGGATGCGCCCCCAACGCAGGCCTTCTCTCTGATTGATGCCGTCGACAATGACCAAAAGTTGCGCCAGCGGCGGGGAAGCTCGCCATGCCTTCAATCGATGGCCCCAACGGTCTCTAAGCGGCGCATCCGAGGTGTCGCCTGACTGCTTGATGAGCATGTCGATGAGAAATTCTTCGAGTTTGTCGGTGGATATTCCGTCAAAACTCTCGGCGCTCAGGAACAGGCCCATACCCTGCATGCTGGAGCATATCTGGGCAGCAAGCCAAGACTTTCCATGCCCCTCATCACCGAGCAATACGACGTCTTGGCCCGCCTTCACCTTGTCAAAGATATCTTGACGCAGCTCCTGTCGCAGTCCCGGCCGGTTCGGATCTTCCGCGACAGCAATAGCTTGACCCAATGTGATCCTAGCCTTTGTTGCTGAGCCAAAGACCTCCTTTCGCCATTGGACATTTCGCTCGACGGCTTTGGTCAATGCCAACTTCGAAACGTCCAGGCTATTCTTGAGCCTCTCGCAGCTTGCGAGGAAATCGGGGTGCTGCGAAACAGAGCCGAACGCGTCGGCAAGGTCTTCTCGGGATACAATTGTCTGGCCAGTTGAGGGATCGAAGTTGCTGACCAGAAAATCTATTGCCTTTTCGCCCGCAGCAACGATTACCACGGCTAATGGCGGCAAGGGCGCAGAGAGCCAGTCGAGCACGAAGGTGGAGATTGCATTGCGATCACCGTCCTGAGCTACCTCCGATGAAAGCTGCGCATTGGCTTCGGCCGTCACGCCTAGCACCCAAAGCCGATCCGCGTCAGGCCTCGAACGAGCCAAGTCGGCGATCTTTGTAAGCACCGTTTCACGCTTAGGGCTTTCTGAATAGCGTTTGGCCTCAAAGCAGACGGCATCTGTGGGCAGCGCTCCATCACCATCCATGCCGCCTTGAAACCCACTGGCGGCCAATCGAAATGGGATACCGGTGAGCCGCGTAAGCGCAAGGCTCAGTGCCCCCTCAAAGCCGTCTTTCCCAGATGGCTTAAGAGCGAGAAGTGAGCATCGGATCAGTTCAAGTGAATGGCGCAAATTGTCAGGCATCTATAACCACTAGAATTAGCTCATCATAAGTTCGGCAGCGACGCCGTACCTTCATGGCCGAGATTTCGCTGCGGCGCTAGTCGAGTGACGGCTTGGGGGAGCGCGGTCATGCAGCATCCAAAGCGACCGACCGTCCGCAAAGGGCCGATCTTGCAGGTTGAGGCGCTGACCGCAGGCCGGGGCCAGAGTCTGCTCCCGGGACACCGCTGCATCTGACGGCCAAGGCTATGCTGCGCCTGGGATTGGATGTCCGCTTTCGAGAGTGCGGCATCGCGGCGACGACGGCGGTCGACTGGCCGCTATGGGCTGGCCGTCGCGCCTCCCAGCTGTTTAGGGCTCGTCCGCCCGCTGCCGCGGCTCCGCAGGGTGACGCACGCTAGAAGCAGCCCTTGCGGGCCGGCCGCAGCAAGACGTCTCGGCAAAGCACGAGGGGCGGGAAGCGGCCTGACGGCGGTGGGTCATGGCAGACGCAGCAACATCGCCGGAGCGGCCGCTCGAGCTGCCGCCAGCGAGATCGCCGTCGGATCACCCCTGAGGGCGGCAAGCGCACGGTAGAGGCGTGAGGCCTCGCCGGCAGCCGAGCGCAGGAAGCGGCCGGATGGCGGTGCGGCACAGCACCCGCAGCAGGTCCTGGAAAGCTGACGTTCGTACGTCGCGCAGCAATCGCCTCTGCCAACGCACGGTGGTCGACCTTTCGGCGCAGGAAGCGGCTAATGATGCCGGCGGCGCCTCGTCACCGCCAACCTCCACGACTGGCCCAGGTCCGGCCGAAGCCGCCATCCAGCCCTAGCTCATGTTTCTGCAGCACAGCCGGCCGATTCAGGCGTTCGCCGCGCTTTTGAAGAAATACGCCAGTCGGAAGGCAGCCGCGCGCAATCTCACGAAACAACTCACTCCAATGTTCGTTTCGGCGGACCGTTCAACAACCAGTGGGTCGCAGGCCGGTCTCATTGGAACCGGGTTTGGGGTATGGCCCCAGTCCTTCCGACGTCGGACAGAGCGTCATGCCAACGCAGCGAGCCTGTCACGAAGCCAGCTTTGTGCCGGATGCCTGGTCGTGCGTTCGTGCCAGATACCGGCGATGACAAACCCGGGAATGCGGAGCGGCGGTTCCAGCACCTGTACCCGCCCTGACCATCCATCTGCGATCCGGCGTGGGATCAGCGCGATCATATCGGACCTTGACACAATCTCCGGCACGATCAGGAAGCCCGAAGTGGACAGGGCCACGGTACGACGGCGGCCAATCGCCTCAAGAGCCGCATCGGTCGGCCCGGCAAAGCCGCCGCCCTGAGGCGACACGACGACGTGGTCCAACGCGCAGAACAGGTCCAGATCGAGGGTGCCGCATATGGCCGGATGCCCCTGTCGCGCGATGACCACATACTCTTCCGCGAAGAGACGGCGCTGGCGCATCGCCGCCGGTGCCTGTTCGGGCGTCGCCAAGGCCAGGTCGACCTCGCCACGCTCCAACTGCGTCGTCAGTGCCGTCATGTCGAACGCACGCCAAGAGATGCGGATCATCGGCGCCTCGGCCCGCAAGGCGACCGAGTAGCGTGCCAGCAGCGCATACTGGACGTAGTCGCTCGCCGCGATCACCAGGGTCGCGCGGAGCGTCTCCGGGTTGACCGGCGCTCCTTGCTCGACGGCGCGGCGGACACCCTCCAGAGCCTCGTGCAGCGGCTGCATCAACTCGAGGGCCCGCTGCGTCGGAACCATTCCGCGCTGGCCTGGCACTAGGAGCGGATCGCCGAAGGCATCGCGAAGTCTTGCCAGCCGAGCCGACAGGGCCGGCTGGCTAAGGTTCAGCCGGCGCGCGGCATGCGTGACGTTGCGCTCCGCAAGCAGGGCATCAAGCGTCACGAGAAGTCCGAGGTCGAGGTCCCTAGTATCCATTATGTCGATAGCAGCCCATAGAACGTTCGATTTCAAGATCCGAGATGGCCACACTATTTGATCTACAGCAGGCAGAAGCCTGCGGGATTCAATCGACAGAACGGATGGGAGTTCAGCCATGAGAGCTATTCAGGCCTATCCGCAGCAGAGGCCCGATGGCCCGACGCTGGTGGACTTCCCCGCCACCGGCGACCCCGGACCGAACCTGATCCGCAAAGGCGCAGCACATGTCATCAACGATCGCCTCAACACGGACCGGGGCGAACGCGTGCGGGACCCGAGCGGCGCAGGCGCGGAGGTCGGCACCCCAAGCACGCTGGCGCAGTCGATCAGGACCGCCCGCGTCGGCGGCTAGATCACTGTGACGGTGGTTTGACCGCGAAGGCAGGCCGCGTGCCGACAGCCTTCCCCATGGCGCGGCAGCAACGGCACAGGGGCCTGATCACCAGCGGTCTTTGACACCTGCACGACCTGATCCGCGGGATCGAGGCCGTTTACCACCTTCCGGTGATCGACCGCTCCTTTCCGCTGGACGAAAGCGCGGGCGCCTTCCGGCTCCGGCACTCCGGCAGCCATTTCGGCGCGATCGTCGTCGACCGCCGCCCCCACCCCTCAAGGAGAGATCATCATGAAAGTTCTCATTGTTTACGCGCATCCCGAACCCAGTTCGTTGACACGGCAGCTGGTCGACGTGACCGCCGAGACCTTGGTGGCCGCCGGACACACCGTTGTCCATTCGGACCTCTACGGCATGAAGTGGAAGGCGGTGTTCGACGCCGACGACTTCCCGGTCCGAGCCAATCCCGAACGGCTGTCGTTCATCATGGAGTCAGGCAAGGCGTACGGAAGCGGCAATCAGACGCCCGACGTGGTCGCCGAACAACAGAAGCTGCTCGAGGCCGATGCTGTGATCCTGCAGTTCCCGCTGTGGTGGTACGGCGTGCCCGCGATCCTGAAAGGCTGGATAGAGCGGGTCTATGCCTTCGGCTTTGCCTACGGCTATCAGAATGGCTCCAACGAGTTCCGCTTCGGCGATGGCATCCTCAAGGGCAAACGGGCGCTGGTCAACGTGCAGGCAGGCGGCCCGGCGGCCGACTATGGGCCGCGGGGCATCAACGGGCCGATCGAGCAGCTGCTGTTCCCGCTGACCCATGGCGCGCTGTTCTACCCCGGCATGGACGTGCTGCCGACGCACGCGGTCTATGGCGCGGGTCACGTCTCGACGGCAGAGGACGTGGCGGCGATCAAGGCGGCATGGCGTGTGCGTCTTGCGGGTTTGTTCACCGACACGCCGATCCCCTTCCGGTCGCAAAACGGCGGCGACTTCCCCGATCGCCACACCTTGGCCGAGCATGTCGCGCCGGGCCGGACCGGACTCGTCGCGCACGTTGCCGATCCGGTCGAGGCATAGGGTCGCGCCGATGTCACCTGCATCTGTCGCGCTGGCGGTGGCGGCCTTCGCCATCGGCACCGCGGAATTCGTCGTGATCGGTCTTGTTCCGGAAATCGCGCGCGATCTTGTGGTGACGATCCCCCAAGCCGGTCTCCTTGTGACCGGCTATGCCCTGGCCGTGACCGTCGGTGCGCCGACGGTCACCGCCCTTGCCGCAAGGCTTCCCCGCCGGGGCCTTGCGGTCGGGCTGATGAGCCTGTTCACGCTCGGCAATCTGCTTGGCGGCGCGGCACCGTCATATGAGGTGCTGCTTTTGGGTCGGATCGTGACCGGAGTGGCGCACGGCGTGTTTTTCGCCGTCGGCGCGCCGATAGCGATGGGTCTGGCGGATCGTGGACAAGGCGCGCGGGCGGTAGCGACGATGTTCGCGGGGCTCACCCTTGCAATGGTCATCGGTGTGCCGTTCGGCACAACCGTCGGTCAGAGCCTTGGGTGGCGCGCACCGCTGCTGGCGGTGGCCGTGCTCGGAGGGCTCACGGCCGTCCTGTTGCGACGTCTGTTGCCGCGGGACATTCCCCACGCTTCCCCCGGCAGTTTGCAATCGCAGCTCGCCGTTCTGGCGAAACCCCGTCTTCTGGCGCTCTATGTCGTCGCCATGGCAGGGTATGGTGGATCCTTCGCGGTCTTCACCTTCCTCGCGCCGCTGTTGACGGAGGTCACCCGCGTGCCCCCGGCCGCGGTCAGCATGGCGCTTGCGGGGATCGGCGCGGCTGCGGTGGTCGGGAACCTGGGCGGGGGCCGGCTTGCCGACGCGCTCGGCACGCGGCGCAGCCTGATCGTGGCCCTGCTCGGTCTGGTCCTGACGCTTGCCGCCCTGCCCTTTTCGGCCCCGCACCTGCTGCCGGTGTCCGTCAACCTGCTCCTCTGGTCTGCCTTCTGCTTCTGTCTCGGCCCCATCGTCCAGTCCGGTGTGGTTGCGGCCGCGGAGGAGGTCGCGCCCGGCGCGGTCGCGACGGCATCGGGCGTCAACATCGCCGCGTTCAACCTCGGCATCGCGACGTTTTCGGCGATCGGCGGTCTGCTCGTGGCCGGCCCCGGCATCTTGACGACGCCCTGGGCAGGCGCGGTCGCGGGTGGCGCGGCGCTTGTGGCAAGTCTGTTCGTCCGCTCACGGCAACCGGGGGAGCATGTCGATCTGCATCGATGAAGCGCGGCGGCAGGGGTCATCGCGAACCGCAGCCCGCATTCGCGGCAACGTAATTTGACCCCTCCTGCCCGGCTCGCATAGCCTCTGGACACTCAGCGCGGGACCTGTCGATGGAAATGCACCAGATCCGCTACTTTCTGGCGGTGTCACGGCTTTTGAACTTCACGCGTGCGGCGGAGGAATGCCATGTCACGCAGCCCTCGCTCACGCGCGCGATCCAGAAGCTCGAGGACGAGTTCGGCGGGCCGCTCTTTCATCGCGAACGCGCCGCCACCCATCTGACCGAGCTGGGGCGGCAGGTTCAACCGCATCTGCAGCGCACGCTCGACGCGGCCGAGGCCGCAGCCGAACTGGCGGTAAGCCTGGGCCGGGCCGAAATCGCGCCGGTGACGCTGGGCCTGGTCGAGGGGCTGACCGCCGCGCCCCTTGCCACGGTCCTGCGCAACCTCGCCACGGCGTTTCCCGGCCTCGCGCTCGATCTGAAGGTTGCGGGGTCGGCTGACCTGATCGGCCGGGCGATGGCGGGCGAGCTCGACCTGATCGTCGTCGAGGCGGCCCCGGACATGCCCGAGCGGCTCGACACCTGGCCCCTCTACGAGCGTCGCTGGAGCATGGTCGGGCCGATGCCGGCAGACGCGGCGGACGATCGTGCCACGGACGGACCGGTGATCGGCTGGAGCGAAGCCGCTCAGGCGCTGGAGGCATTGGGCGCACAGCGTGCGGCACCCGTCGGGATCGCCCACAGGACCGACCATCTCGCGACCGCGCGCGCCATGGTCGCCGCGCGGCTGGGACAGGCGCTGCTTCCGGCCGAGGCGCTGGGGCCCGAAGACGCCGCGGTGCCGACCGGGATCTCGGGGCGGATCGTGATGGCCAGCGTCGCGGGGCGCAGGCGCGCGCGCGCCACCGAGGCGCTGGTGCGCATCGCACGGGCCAGCGACTGGGGGTGAAAGCGGCTCAGTCCGCTTTGCGCAGGACCGCCAGCACCGCCTCCGGCTCAGCCCGATTGCGGAAATCGGGATCGACGAAGGCGAAGCGGATGCTGCGGTCCGGGGCCAGCACGAAGGTCGCCGGCACCGGGATCAGGTGGTCGAACCCGCCATAGGCCCCGGCAAGGTCGAAGCCCGAAGCGCGGTAGGCCGCAAGCAGATCCAGCGGCACCGCCACGGCCAGACCAAGCCGCATCGCAAGGCCGAGATCGGCATCGCAAAGCACCGTGGCCTGCGCCGGCCCAAGGGCCGCCAGGCCCTGTCCGATGCCGTTCTGCTCCGGCGTCACGATCACGAAGGCCGCGCCGCTTGCCGCCAGGGCCGCCTCGTGCCGCTGCCATGCACCGATCTCGGCGCTGCAGAACGGACACCAGTCGCCGCGATTGAAGCTCAGCACAGTCGGTCGACCTGCCATCGCCGCGCCGAGCGTGGTCAGCCGGCCCGTGACATCGGGCAGGGCGAAGTCGGGCATGACCATGCCGGTCCGCGGCGCGCCCGCGCCGGCCCCGGCACGGTTCAGGCGCGCGACGCAGGCGTCATAGGCCGGCTCCCATTCGGGGTCGCGGGCGGCGTCGAGCCGGGGGCCCAGCGGATCATCGGTCACGGGCGCGGTCCTCCTGCCCGCGATCCTGCGCCGGCGGGAGCGAAAGCTCCAGCCGTCGATGGCGCATGGTTTCGATAGCGGGCGTGCATGAACGGGCGGCCCCGGTCATAGCCGGCGGGCATCGAATTGATGGGCAACAGGCATTTCCGATCCGGGCCTGAAGCCGTCACCGTCAGGACATCGCCCGGCACGCTGCGGGGCGCACGTTCCCTGAACCCCGAACGATCGGAGATCTACATGACCCGTTACCTGACCGCCACCGCGATGCTTCTGTGCCTTGGCCTGCCGGCTTTCGCCCAGGGCATGGCCGACGACGTCACCTGCGCGGAATTCACCGCGATGGACCACAGCGCGCAGATGGCGGCCATGGACGAGGCGATGACCGGCGACGCCATGGCGGACGACGCGATGTCCGGCGACGCGATGGCCTCGGAAGGCGATGCCATGACGTCGGACGGCGCCATGGCCGGCGACGCCATGGCGGAGGGCGAGATGTCCGGCGACGAGATGCTGGCCTCGGCCATGACCCATTGCGCGGACCATCCCGACGCCATGCTCGGCGATGCCATGGGCGAGATGTGATCCACCCCGGACGCGGCGTCGGCTTCGACGCCGCCCCCCTTTCATGGAGACCGACATGCGCCCCCTCGATCCCGTCGCCCCGGACCGTCCGGCCGGCCGGCCAGCCCCCGGCGACAGCGTCTATCGCCACCGCCTGTCGACGCGGCTGTGGCACTGGACCAATGTCGTGACCTTCACGATCCTGCTGATGAGCGGGCTGATGATCTTCAACGCGCACCCCCGCCTCTACTGGGGGCAGTATGGCGCCAATCCCGATCCTGCCTGGCTGGCGATCGAGGCACGGGACGACAAGGGCCTCCTGCGCCTGGGCTCCCTCGAGATCGAGACGACCGGCGTCCTCGGCCTGTGGCACGACCCCGAGGGGCGACTGCGCGAGCGGGCCTTCCCCTGGTGGGCGACGATCCCGCAGGGCTACAGCCTGGCCGGGGCGCGCCGCTGGCACCTGAGCTTCGCCTGGGTCTTCGCGCTGGGGCTCGCGTGTTGATTTCCACGCGGAACTGACCCGGGTTGGCGCCTGATTTCCACTGAGATTTGACCCATGTGACCCTTTCCCCGAGCGCTGCGAGCGACGGGGGCAATGGAGTGATCCACATGGGACTTTTGAACGTCATTCGGAACTTGGCGCTTCGTAAGAAGCTGCCGATCCGGGAGATCGCTCGGCGCACCGGGCTCTCACGGAACACCATCAAGAAGTATCTGCGAGCCGGCACGATCGAGCCGAAGTTCTCGGTGCCCGAGCGACCGAGCAAGATCGATCCTTTCGCCGACAAACTCGCCGGCTGGCTGAAGACCGAGGCGGCGAAGTCGCGCAAGCAGCGCCGGCCCCTGACGCACCTGCATGCCGATCTCGTGGCGCTCGGCTACACCGGCTCCTACAACCGGGTCGCCGCCTTCGCGCGGGAATGGCGGACGGCCAGGCAGCGCGAGCAGAACACGACGGGGCGCGGCACTTTCGTGCCGCTGGCGTTCCGGCCCGGGGAGGCCTTCCAGTTCGACTGGAGCGAAGACTTCGCCATCATCAACGGCGAACGGACCAAGCTGCAGGTCGCGCACACGAAGCTCTCGCACAGCCGCGCCTTCATGGTGCGGGCCTATCTGCTGCAGACCCACGAGATGCTGTTCGACGCCCATTGGCATGCCTTCCGCGTCTTCGGCGGCGTGCCTGACCGGGGCATCTACGACAACATGAAGACTGCCGTTGACCGCATCGGTCGCGGCAAAGAGCGACAGGTCAACATGCGCTTCCTCGCCATGGCCAACCACTATGTCTTCGAACCGGAGTTCTGTAATCCCGCATCGGGCTGGGAGAAGGGACAGGTCGAGAAGAACGTGCAGGATGCGCGGCCGCGGCTCTGGCAACCGATACCGAACTTCTCCGACCTCGATGCCCTGAATGCCTGGCTTGAGCAACGGTGCCTCGAGCTCTGGCAGGAAATACCGCATGGCCGTCTCCCCGGCACGATCGCGGACGTCTTCGCCGAAGAGCAGGCCGCGCTGATGCCGGTGCCTCCGGCATTCGACGGCTTCGTCGAGCAGAGCAAGCGAGTCTCGCCGACTTGCCTGATCAGCTTCGAGCGCAATCGCTACAGCGTCCCGGCCTCCTTCGCCAACCGGCCGGTGAGCCTCAGGATCTACCCGGGCCGCCTCGTCATCGCGGCTGAGGGGCAGATCCTGTGTGAACACGAGCGCCGGATCGACCGGTCACATCACCTGCCGCCGCGGACGATTTACGACTGGCGTCATTACCTGACAGTGCTCCAGCGCAAGCCGGGTGCCTTGCGCAATGGCGCCCCCTTCGCCGAACTGCCGGACGGCTTCCGCCGGCTGCAGGAGCTGATGTTGAAGCGCCCGGGCGGGGATCGGGAGATGGTCGATATCCTCGCCCTCGTCCTGCATCACGACGAACAGGTCGTGCTGACCGCCGTCGAGCTGGCCCTGTCCGAAGGCGTCGCCACGAAGACCCATGTTCTCAATATCCTGCACCGGCTGATCGATGGCAAAGCCACGGACGGACCGACCGTCGATACCCCGCAGGCACTGCTCCTGCGCCGTGAGCCAAGGGCCGATGTCGGGCGCTATGACAACCTGCGCGCTTCCAGCACCGGAGGTCGCCATGCGTCATGATCCCGCCAGCGGCGCCGTCGTCATCATGCTTCGAAGCATGAAGATGTATGGCATGGCCCAAGCGGTCACCGACCTCATCGAACAGGGCGCACCGGCGTTCGAGGCGGCCGTGCCGATCCTTACGCAACTGCTGAAGGCCGAGGTCGCCGAACGCGAAGTCCGCTCCATCGCCTATCACATGAAGGCCGCCCGCTTCCCGGCCTACAAGGACTTGGCTGGCTACGACTTCGCGGCGGCTGAGGTCAACGAGGCCACGGTCCGACAACTGCACCGCTGCGAGTTCATCGATGGCGCGCAGAACGTCGTGCTCATCGGCGGGCCCGGCACCGGCAAGACCCATATCGCGACCGCGCTCGGCATTCAGGCGATCGAGCATCACCGTCGGAAGGTCCGCTTCTTCTCGACGATCGAGCTGGTCAACACGCTCGAGCAGGAGAAGGCCAGGGGCAAGGCGGGGCAGACCGCGGAGAACTTGGCTCGCCTCGACCTCGTGATCCTCGACGAGCTGGGCTACCTGCCGTTCAGCGCCTCAGGTGGCGCGCTGCTCTTCCATCTGCTGAGCAAGCTCTACGAGCGCACCAGCGTTGTGATCACCACCAACCTCAGCTTCAGCGAATGGGCCAGCGTCTTCGGCGACGCCAAGATGACCACCGCGCTGCTCGACCGCCTCACCCACCGCTGCCACATCCTGGAGACCGGAAACGACAGCTTCCGCTTCAAGGCCAGCACCGCCGCAGCCACCCGCAAGAGGAAGGACAACACGCATGCATTGACCCAGCCATGACCCCATCCGCATAACTTACAGGTGGGTCACTTCTCGATGGAAAACCCGGGTCAGTTCCGCGTGGAAATCAACACCTGTGTCGCCGGCGATCTCCGAGACCGTCGCCGCGCCGCGCTCCGACAGCACTTCGATCAGCGCGACGGCATGGTCGACGCTGCTGATCCTCCCCTCCGAGGACATGCCGAGGTTTGCCATTTCGGATTCCATTCGTTAATGTCTGATTCTGATACTTCTGCGTCCGATACTGATACATAAGAAATCCCATGACCACAACCCGTGTCGCGATCGCCCAGACGGCTCCGGTCCTTTTCGACGTTGAGGCATCGCTGGGGCGAGTCGCGGACTGGACGGCGCGTGCCGCCGCCGAGGGCGCGGCGCTCGTCCTGTTCCCCGAAGCGATGATCGCGGCCTACCCCAAGGGCGCGATATTCGGCTCCTACCTCGGCGGTCGCACGCCCGAGGGCCGCGAGCTCTACCGCCGCTACCACGAGAGCGCGTGCGAAATACCGGGGCCGGTCACGCAGCGGCTGGCCCAGATTGCCGGCGACAACCGGATCGCCCTCGTGACCGGGATCATCGAACGTGACGGCGGGACCCTCTACTTCACCGTCGCCCACTTCGACGAGGAGGGCCGCTATCTCGGCCGCCGCCGCAAGCTGATGCCCACCGGGGCAGAACGGCTGGTCTGGGGCCTCGGCGATCTGTCGGACCTGCGCGCCTACGAGACCGGGGCGGGCCGCGTCGCCTCGGTGATCTGCTGGGAGAACTACATGCCGCTGCTGCGAACGGCGACCTACGGCCTGAAGCCGCAGATCTATTGCGCGCCGACGCTGGACGAACGCGAGTCCTGGCTCGCCTCGATGCGCCACATCGCGATCGAGGGGAGATGCTTCGTCCTATCGGCCTGCCAGGCGCTTCAGCGCAGGGACGTGCCGGAGGGAGCGACGGACCAGTTCGTAGACATGGGTCCGGACTCTTGGGTCTGCCGCGGGCGAAGCTGCATCGTCGATCCGTTTGGCGCCTTCCTCGCAGGGCCCCTCGTCGATGCCGAGGGCCTTCTGACCGCCGATCTCGACCTGGGCCAGATCGCACGCGGCACCTTTGATTTCGACGTGACCGGTCATTACGCGAGGCCGGATCTGTTCCGGCTTCAGGTCAACACACAAAGGCAGTCCGTCGTGACTTACGGCGGAGCGGGCGAATGATAGACCGCGCACGCATCGACGCCGCCGCCCGGCGCATCGCTCCGGAAATCCGGCGCACTCCCGTCCTCGAGCTGAAGCCCGGCGCGCTTGGGATCGACGCGGCGCTGGTCCTAAAACTGGAGAACCTGCAAGTCTCCGGCTCTTTCAAGATCCGCGGGGCCATGAACACAGTCCTGTCCCGCCCGGACGAGGCCGCCGCCGGTCTGGTCGCTGCCTCGGGCGGCAATCATGGCGCGGCCGTCGCCACCGTGGCCCGGCGCAAGAGGCTCAAGGCGCGGATTTTCTTGCCCTCGGTCTCTTCAGAAGCGAAGCGGGCATTGCTTCGGGGCCTAGGGGCCGAGGTGGTGGTGGCTGGCGATGTCTACGTCGAGGCCCGCGCCGCCGCGCTGGAATATGCCGCGTCGCGCGGAGGGCTGATGGTTCATGCCTTCGAGGCGGCGGACACGCTGATCGGTCAAGGCACCATCGCCCCGGAGCTCGTGGAGCAAGCCGGCCCGCTCGACGCATTCGCCCTGTCCGTCGGCGGCGGCGGGCTCGCCGCCGGACTGGCCTGTTGGTTCGAAGGCGACGTGCCATTGATCTGCGGCGAGCCGGCACTTGCCCCGACCTTGCACGCCGCGCTCGAAGCCGGTCGGCCGATCGATGTCGAGACCGGCGGAATCGCCGCCGATGCTCTTGGATGTCGGCGCATCGGTGATCTGGCTTTCGACATCCTGTCCGGCGCGAATGTCGAAAGCCGCCTCGTTTCCGAGGAGGCGATCAGGACGGCGCAGACCGACCTTTGGGCCGACCTGAGGCTCGCCGTGGAGCCTGCCGCCGCGCTGCCGATCGCTTGCCTGCGCGCGATGCCGCCGGATCGGCTCTCAGGCAGACGCATCGGCGTCCTGATCTGTGGTGCAAACCTTGATCCCGTCACGATCGCCGATACGGCGAGAGCGTGATCTGCGTGTAGCGGACCTTGGTGTGAGGTGGTCCCCGGACACGGGACACCTTGCTAAGCTTGCCGCCAACGATGACGAGGACGAACAGCGTGGCTGGCAAACGAAAGAGCTTCGACGCGGAGTTCAACGCGAAGGTGGCCCTTGAGGCCATCCGTGGCGATTTGACGGTCGCCGAGCTGGTGGCGAAGCATGGCGTGCATCGAACCCTGATCAACACCTGGAAGCGGCAGGCGACGGTGCGCATCCGGAGCACCGAAAGTATCCATATCTGCTCAGGGATCTGGTGATCGAGCGGCCCAACCAGGTGTGGTGCGCGGACATCACCTACATTCCGATGCGGCGTGGCTTCCTCTACCTCGTCGCGATTATGGACTGGGCAACGCGCCGGGGACTGTCCTGGCGGCTGTCGAACACGATGGACGCCGAGTTCTGCATCGAGGCGCTGGAGGATGCCTTCCGGCGGCATGGACGGCCCGAGATATTCAACACTTATAGTCATACGATGGAGGCCAGTTCCCGGGCGGTCTGACCCAAACACTGATCGACCGTCTGTTATACTGGCACCGCAGGGTGCCTCGGTGCGGCTTGACCCGCATTCCGATCGGCCGACGTGTTTTTCCCTGGACCTGTCGGCCGCCCGGGAACGCCTTGTGGTGAGGCTTCGCCTCGCCGGTTTCGCGTGTGACCCGAGAAGGGCGTGATCCTGCTTTCTGCGGGGTCTCATGACTGTCCTGTCCCGCACCGGTCTAGGCGGCGCTCACGGGCGCGTCGTCCTCGGTCGTCGTTTCTCGGCAGCTCAACAAGCCGCGCCTACGACGCAACGTCAGGACATTGCAGGACGATCTTGCCGCGCGCGCCCGGCTTCAGGCGGGCAAGGGCGTCCCTGACTTCCGTCATGCCCAGTATCCGTTCGATATGCGGCGTGACCTTCCCGGCCTCTACAAGTGCGCCGATCCGGGCGCAGGTGTTCGCATCCGGCACCGTGAAGACGCGTTTCACCGTGACGCCATGGCGCTCCGCCTCATCCCCGTCGAAGAAGGCGACCACTGCCACCAGCGCGCCTTCCCCGGCGCAGCGTCGGGAGTGCGCGATTAGACGTCTCGCCCCCCGACGGTGTCGAAACTGCGAACCATGCAACCCTGAGCAACATGAGGCGCAGTTTTACTCGCATGAACTGTTTGCACGCAAACATGCCGCAAATGCAACAAATCAGGCTCACATTACGTCGTCAGGTAACCCCACAGATACCGGCCAGACCCAGTGAATCAGCGGGCAAGGCCAAGACGTCCATCGAGCAAGGAACCGGTTGTGTATATGAGAAGCATGGGGGCCGATGAGCGTGGCCAGAGTCCGGACCCCGGAGCTTTCGCCACTGCGATCGACAAGGCCCTCTGCCTGATCTGGTTCAGCCCCGACGGGATCATCGAAGACGTCAACGACAACTTCCTGCGTGCGGCCGGCTACGGGCGGGACGGGGTCGTTGGTCGCCACCACCATCTGCTCGTTGAAGAGCACTATGCAAGGTCTCCTGACTATCGCGCCTTCTGGCACGGGCTGAAGCAGGGCCGCGCCCAGAAGGGCACCTTCATGCGCCTGGGCAAGTCGGGCCGGCCTTTCTGGCTCGAAGCGAGCTACATCCCCCTGGCCGGACCCGACGGTCGCATCGAGCGGATCGTCAAGCTTGCCCATGACGTGACCGTCGACAGGCTTGCCACCGCGGACCATCTTGGACGGCTCGAGGCGATCTCGCAATCGCATGCAATCATCGAGTTCGAACTCGATGGCACCATCCTCGACGCGAATGCCAATTTCCTCAAGGCCACGGGCTATGCGCTGAACGAGATCCGCGGCCGCCATCACAGCATGTTCGTCCCGCCCAAGGATGCCGCGGGCGAGGCCTATGCGCACTTCTGGGAAAAGCTGTGCGCAGGTGATGTCGAGAGCGGCGAATTCTACCGTATCGGCAAGGATGGCCGCGAGCTCTGGTTCCAGGCCAGCTACAGCCCGGTGCTCGATGCCGCGAGGCGGCCGGTGAAGATCATCAAATACGCGACGGACGTGACCGAGCGCAAGCGGCGCTCGGTCGATCATAACGGTCAGCTCACGGCGTTGACCCGGACGCAGGCGGTCATCGAGTTCAGTCTGGACGGCACGGTCCTGACCGCAAACGAGAACTTCCTCGACTTGTTCGGCTACGAGATGTCCGAGATCCAGGGGCAGCATCACCGCATGTTCGTCGCTCCTGGCGATATGAGCGGCGAGGCCTATGCCGTGTTTTGGCGAAAGCTTCGTCAGGGCCAGTTCCAGGAAGCGCAATACCGCCGCGTTGCCAAGGGCGGGGAAGAGGTCTGGATCCAGGCCAGCTACAACCCGATCTTCGACCCCTACGGCAACCCCTTCAAGGTGGTGAAATTCGCCACCGACATCACCGAGAGCAAGCGCGCCGAGGTTGGCGAAGCCGACCGTGAGACGGCCCGCTTGCGCTCGGCCCAAGATGTGATCGACGCGCGCGAGATCCAGTTCCAGGCGACGCTGGACCTCGCGCCGGTCGGCATGGCGCTTCTCGACGAGGATTGCCACATGCTGCATGTCAACGACGCGCTCTGCCGCTTCACCGGCTACAGTGCCGAGGAGCTGCTGTCGATGCGGCTCGCGACACTCATCCCTCCCAGCCGGCGGGTGATCTCGGAGACCGATCGGCAGCGATTCCGCGACGGTCAGATCAAGCTCCTACAGCTCGAGCGGCGGGTGGTCCGCAAGAACGGCGGCGAGGCCTGGGCGATGCTGCACATCTCGCAGCAGACCTCGTCGCGGTCGGATGCGGTGCAGTTCATCGTGCAGGTGCAGGACATCACCGAGCGGCGGCAGATGGAGGAGATGAAGTCGAACTTCGTCGCTACGGTCAGCCACGAGCTGCGAACGCCGCTGACCTCGATCAAGGGCGGGCTGTCGCTTGTGCTGGGGTCGATGAGCCTAGAGATGGGAGATCGGGCGCAGCGGCTGCTGTCGATCGCCTTGAAGAACTGCGACCGGCTCACCCTGCTGGTGAACGACATCCTCGACATGGAGAAGATCTCCTCGGGTCAGGCCCGGTTCCAGCAGAAGAATGTCGGGCTCGCCGACCTGCTCGAGCAGGCCGTCGCGATCAACGCTGCCTACGGGCGGGAGCATGGTGTCGAATTCGCGCTGGCCCAGCCTTCGGACGAGGCTTGGATCCGGGTCGATGTGGACCGGTTCCAGCAGGTCATGTCGAATCTCATGTCGAACGCCGCCAAGTTCTCGCCAAAGGGGAGCGTCGTGCGGGTCGAGAGCGAGCTACGCGACCATCGGGTCTTCATCAGGGTCATCGACCGAGGCCCCGGCATCCCCGAGGACTTCCGCGACCGGATCTTCATGCCCTTCAGTCAGGCCAACAATTCCGACACGCGCGAAATGGGCGGAACCGGGCTCGGGCTGAACATCACCCGGCAGATCATCGAGCGGATGGGCGGCGAGATCGGTTACCAGAACCTTCCGGAAGGCGGCTGCGAGTTCCGGGTCGAGTTCCGGGCGGTGAACGCGAAGGGCGGGGCTGAAGGACGGATTCCGGGCCTGGGGTTTAAGGGACGCTGCCCCGAGATCCTGCATGTCGAAGACGATCGCGATTTCGCCGAGGTATTCGAGCATGCCTTCTCGGGGCGTGCCGCGGTCTCGCATGCGTCCTCCTTCGCCGATGTCGCGCGGCTTCTCGGCGAGCGACAGTTCGACCTGGTGGTGATCGACTGGGACAACATGATCTCCGGGGGCACCGAGCTCCTTGACATGATCGAGCGGCTGCAGCCCGAGTTGCAGACCATTGGCCTGAGCGACATCGACGGGCCCACGGATCCTCGCGTCGCCCAGAACCTGATAAAGAGCCGCGTGACGCTGGCCGGTTTCGTCGAGAAGCTGCTGTCGTGAGCGACAGACGTAGTTAGCGATAGGCCGCTGCCCTCCGCCGTGTGCCCTGAACCTCGCAAGGCTGCGTCAGACATTGTGCCGGGATCGCCCGCGGTGATGCGCGGACTAGGCGGGGGCGGGAGGGCCTGGCTCGCGCGTTTCTCCGTCCGGGCCAGCGGATCGGGACGGCCAGATCGGTGCCTGACGTCCTTCCGCATGAAACCGTTCACGCCTTCGGCAGCAATACCGTGCTCGAGGGGCTGAAGGCGGTGCCCTCGGACCTCGTGCACCGCTGCCACGGCGACGACCAGCCGGATTGCCCGATCATGTCGGACCTTGTCATGGCGGCAGGTCTGCCGCGGCCGCCGGCAGCTTCACGGTGCCCGAGCCCAGATCGATGATCATTCCCGACGTGACCGGCGAGGCGGCGCTCGGCCAGCGCGTCTATGCCGCCCGCTGAGCCAGTTGTCACGGAGAGGTCGCGACCGGCACCGAGCAGGGACCGCCGTTCCTGCATCCGTTCTACCTTCCTGACCACCACGGGGATCGGGCCTTCCTAATCGCGGGGGAAAGCGGCGTCCGGGCGCACCATTGTCGTTTCGGTGACATGCCCCTGGTCGAGGGCCTCACGCGGGCCGAGGTGAAGGCGGTCATCGCCTACGTCCGTGCGCTCTAGCATGCGAACGGCCTGATCGACTGACCGCTCACCCGTCGCAGTGCCAGAAGCCGCGGTAGCCGACGGTCGGGCCGTCCTGCAGGGCGAAGATCATCTCGGCATCGGCGCGCGGGCCCGGGTCGGCCTCGGGCGTGACCGTGACCGAGGCGCCCTCGGTCTGCCATGCGGTGTCCCCGGTCGGGGCGAGGCGCAACAGGATGCCGTTGAGCTTCATCCCGGCACCCTCGTGGCCAGAGACGAGGATCGGTGCCGCCGCCTCGGTCTGGCGGAAGCGGCAGGCGGGGGCGGCGACGGTCTCGCCGATCTCGCGGTCGCTCATCTGGGCGGGGTCGAGTCCGGCCCGCAGCGTGTTGGCCAGCGCATCGCCGAGGCTGCCCGGTCGCGCCTCCGGATCGCGGTAGATCTCGGCCGCTTCTCCGTTCTGACCGATGTTCGCGATCAGGTAGCGCATCTCGGCGATCTCGCGTTCCTGAGCCTCGACGATGCCGCGGGCAAGCTTGCGCACGCGCGGATCCTCGATCCCGGCCCGTTCGGAGGTCATGATCGCGATAGAGTGGTGCGGGATCATCGCGCGCATGTAGCTGACGCCGTCGACGGTGACCTGGCTGCGCACGAGCAAAAGCGCGCCCGCGAAGACGACGGCGCTGGCGGCGAGAATCGCGATCTTCGTGCCGCGGCCCTTATACATGCCCCACATGAACAGGAGCATGATAGGAGCCATCGCCGCTCCCATGACCAGCGCCATGTAGCCGCGCGTCTCGCTGAAGAAGACATGCTCGAGCGCGTAGGTGTTCAGATACATCAGCCCAAACATCACCACCGTCGAGGTGGCGATCATAAGGGCGAAGCGTGAGTAGGACATGGTGGCCTCCGTTCGGGTCTACGCAAAACGAACGACGTTCCCGCGCTGGAAGGTTCCCTATTCAGCTCGTGCATCCGCAATCAATGATTGCCTGCCAACCCTATAAGCCAATCATAGCGTGAAATTGGCAAAGAGAGTCCCGAGGGAGCTTCTGGCCATGCCGCCTCGGCTGTCGCTCCAGCCAACGAAGGGTCCGGATCGCGGCCAGCAGCAATCTTTTTAGGACTGCACAAGTTTTGGCATCACGGCATGCTAGCACCTGCCGTCGACCCGCAATTAGCCCTTGCTGGATAGAGCGACAATGGCGGACAAAAATCCGAGGACGATGAATTGCCTTAGTCACTTTGTGGACACGCCTCAACCATGTGAGTGGTCAGGAATCACAATTGGATATGCCATCGGCTTTAACTGGCTTGCGCTTTTCTGTCTGAGCGTTAACTGCTTCTGCATTGCCGAGCTGTTTAGTGCTATGGTCAGCTCTACGATTTGAATCGACTGTGCGCTTCGATACTGGGTCGCTCCGAACCTGACTTTGGTTTATCTTCTTTACCATTCAATCCTCCTGAGGGTTAAATTTATTCATGTCTGGCTCCGCGGCGCAGTGCGCCTCACACGCCTCAGTTCGCAGTCGGAAAAATTCATTAATAAGATTGCTGCATGCCCTTCCGTCGAGTTCGTGCCTTTAATTTACGAGGCCGGCTCCGACAGGAACGGCCTGTTGGTATCGAGCTTCCATCACCATATGTCCGGCTGCGTCGACGGCCTTGCAGAATGCTACACGCGCAGTTTGCACCGAACCGCGACCTCTTTTCAGTTCCTCAAGCTCTCGTTTTGCTACAAGGTAAGCACTACTATAGAAGTCGTCCCATCGGCGATCGATCAGTAGTTCTAACGCCTCTTCGGCATTAGCAATCGTGTGGCTACGAATTGGATCATTCGACAGCGTGATGATGAGCGGTATTCCCCAATTTTTGGGCATGATAGGATTTCTTCGCCTCTCGATTAAGCACGCCTTCGGCCGCCCGGCCGCTTGCCATTGAAACACCGAAACACGCGCAGTGTTCCCCGCCTCCTCCGTGGTCGCAACGTCCTAGATGGCAGCGTGCGCACATGAGAGCTACACGATCTTGCAAGCAAACCTGTGGCCAGCGCGTAACGATGTCCTGGGGCGTTGAGCGCGACGGCTGCTAACTATCCGTCTTCGGCTGCGAGCCAACCCTGTTAGGACGAAAGTCCCACTCAGCGCACCGCGAAGAAGGCGGACAAGGCGGCGATATCCGCATCCGAAAGGCCTTTCGCTGCGGCGCGCATCAGCGGTGCACGCTCCGCCCCGCCCCGCGCGCCGTCGCGCCAGAGCGTCAGCTGATCCACGAGATAGGCCTCGCCCTGCCCGTCCAGCGACGGGATGCGCGGATTACGATTGTCCGGGCCATGGCAGGCCAGGCAGCCCGGAACCCGGCCGTTGCCGCGGGCGGCAAGCGCCTCGCCCGCCGCAGGATCCGCGGGGACGGATTGCGCCGGCCCCTCGAGCCGGGCCAGGGCCGCGGCAAGCTCAGCATCGCCCGAGGCGGGGACCTTGGCGGCGGCATGGGCCATCATCCCGCTGGGTCGCGCGCCCGAACGATAGGCAGCCAACTGGTCGGCAATGTAATCCGGGGTCAGGATGTCCAGCCGCGGCGCGCGGCTGGTCCCGCCCGCGCCATGGCAGCCGGCGCAATAACCCTCGGCGGCGGGGGCGGTCATGGCCGCATAATCGTCTGGCGTCATGCCGCGCTGCACGGCCGTCAGGAAGGCCACCACCGCCCAGACTTCGTCCGCGCGTCCCTCGGCGGGCCAGGCGGGCATGCCGGTCATCTTCACGCCCGCCTCGACGATCCAGTGCATCTGCGCGGCCGTCCACGGCGTCACGGCCCGATCGATCTGCGGCGGCGGCGGCACCATCGCGGCAATCGTCGCGCCCCCCGAAGTGCCGGGCGTCGCGTGGCACATCGCGCAGGCGCTGTCGTAATGGCGCGCGCCAAGCTCGATCAGCGCGGGGTCGGAAAGATCGTCCGGCACCTCCGCCTCGGGCGGGGCACGCAGCGCGACCGCGTTCTCGAAGATCGTGTGCATCGCCCAGTCGGTGACCGCCCAGTGCCCGCTCCGGGCCGAGGTGTTGAAGAGCCCGAACAGGACCGTGGCGAAGCCGGCGACGGCGCCGAGCACGGTGAGCGTGGCCAGCGTCAGAAGGACGGTGCGAAGCTGGCTCATGCGGGGGCCTCCTTTTCGCCAAGGGCGCGGGCGGCAACTGCCCCGGCAGGTCGGGCGGCGTGCCGCAGAAGGCCGCGTAAAGATCGCGCGGCGCCAGCGTCAGCAGCGCGCCGAGCAGCGTCATGTGCATCGAGGTCAGCAGCAGCCCCCCCGCCCCCGCCAGAGCATCCGCGGTCTGCCCGGTCCGGGCCGCGCGCAGGCTACTCGACCAGACCAGCAGACCCGCGGTCAGGAAGGTCGCCTGCTCCAGCACGAAGGCGCCGGGGAAGCGGAGGGCGGCGCCATGGAGCGCGGGCAGGTGCCAGGCCCAGACCAGCAGGAATTCGACCCCTGCGGCGATCAGGGGAGAGATCGCGAAGGCGCGGCCAAGCGCGGGAAAGCCCAGCACGAGGAGCGGCGCGGCGAGTGCCACCAGCACCATGTGCCGCAGCATGTGCAGCGGAAAACGCGGCAGCCACGCCTCGAGCGGGGCAAGCCAGATCAGGGCCAGCAGCGCGACCCCGGCGATGGCGCAGGCCCGTCTCATCGGCAGGTCCCGATGAACAGCGCCGGCATCGCGACATAGACCACGCCGACGAAGGGGATGATCGCCAGAAGGAAGGCCGCATGGCGCAGGAAGCGGTGGCGATGCCGCGGCTTGCGCAATTCCATCGGTGCGACCTCGTCGGCATCGCTCAGATCGCGCGACCGCCAGCCGATCCAGAAGATCGCGGCCAGCGCCAGCACGGTCAGGCTGAGGATCGAGAGGCGCAGGAAGGCGAGCCCCTTCCGAACTGCCGACCTTGGCGCACCAGATCGCGGAGCCGATGTAGCAGAACAGGAAATGCGCGGCCCAGACCAGTGGCGCCGCGGTGATGCGCCAGAGGCTGGCGCTTTCGTCCAGAAGCTCGTCCGCGTCCTCGTGGCCGGTGATCCGGGTCATCTGTGCCTCACAAGAGCCGCGGGGCGATGCCGATCACGGCGGCGGTCACTAGCACGGTCAGGATGTGGAAATGCCAGTAGAGCGTGACGTTCCACAGATCGGCGTCATGCTCGGGGTCGATCTTGCCGAAGATCAGCCCGGCCAGACAGTATCCCTGCATCAGCACCCCCACCGCGACATGCGCCCCGGTCCAGATCACCAGCGCGCAGACGATGGCCGGATAGACATGGGTCGAGGGCGCAAGCCCCATCACCGACAGCGCCAGAGCCGCCCCGCCTGCCAGCGCAAGGACAAGTCCCACGACCAGCGCGGCCTTTGCCGCCCCCCGCCCGGCACGGTTCAGATGCCGCGCCCCCCAGCGTGGCGGCCCATGCGATCCCAAGCGCCGCGACGGAGGCCAGCACCAGCAGCCCATCGGCTTGCAGCGCGCCTTCGGGCAGGAAATCCGCACGCGAGGTCCAATAGAAGAACCCGAACACGACCGAGGCGAAGGCGGTGGAATCCCCCAGCATCGTGATCCACATCGCCCACCAGCCCACCGCCGCGGGGCTCGAGGCATAGGTCGGCAGCCGCAGCCGCAGCCCAACGTCCTTCATCGGCTTTTCCGGCTGCCGCGCGGTCGACGTCCAGAGCCAGTAGAGGATGCAGGCCACCGCCAGCACGCCGCAGACCACGGCGGGGGCATAAAGGTGGAAGGTCGGCAGGATGAAGCAGCCGCCAGTGAAGGCCGCGGCGCTCAGCGTGATCCAGGCATCCCCCGTCACCCGCTGCACCTGCACGGGCCGCGCGTCGATCACGCTGGTCACCATCGTCTCGCGCAGGCCCTCTTCGGCATCGGGCAGGTAGTACCGGCCCGCGTCCATCCGCTCGACCAGCTTCGGCTGATCCCAGAGCGGGTAGCGCGAGGTGATGTAGGGGATCGACCGCACGCCCCAATCCTCGCCCTCGACGGTGTCGGACCATTCCAGCGCCCCCGCCCGCCACGGGTTGCGGCTGGAAAGCCTAGGCTTGCCGGGGCGCAGCAGGTCCCGAGTGAAGATTGGGGAGCAGGCGGGTGACCGCATAGAAGGCCCCGTTCAGCGCCAGCCACATCGCCACCGCACCGCCAAGCATCACGAGGAACAAGAGGTGAAGCTCCGCGGCATCCTCTCCCGCCGGGGCGAGCGCCGACTGGCGGCTCTCACAAGCGGCGAGCTGGAGCAGCCCGAACAGAACCAAGACCCGGCGCAGGAGCAGCGTCGGCTTTGCACAATGGCGAAAGATGCTGTCCTGTCGCAAGCCGGTCCCGAGGTTAGTTAGGGACCTAAGCGTAGGTGCCCGAAACTGTTCCGCAGAAACATCGGAGGGCACATGATTTGTCTGATCGAACGACCTTGAGCCGCGTTGCCGCCTGCCTTCGCGCCGTCCCAGAAACTCTCTAAGCTAAGAGCCGCGATCAGCCACGGAACTGCCGCGCAAGGCAGTGCCAGCAGCTTCGGCATTTGGCAGACCGCGACGTCACCGGCCCCAATGCGGGATGTGCCTAGTTAGAACCAACACCGGGCGGCGTCTGCTGTCCTGTTGCAGTTTCTGGCAGCAGCGGCGCGGCACTTGTCGGAGGGGTGTTCGGGGTGGACGCATCGGGAGCCCCGGCGGCGGCGTTGGGATCTTCCGTCGGACCCAGTGCTTCGGCGCTCTCGGACCCAAGCCACCAGATCAACCCCGCGACCGCGAAGATGACGACCGAAAGCATTCCGACAAGCGGGCCGACATGGTTGCTCTTCTGCCGTTCGACATTGGTATTCGGCGCAGACATCGGGTTACTCCCTCCGCTTTTGGGCTGCTCGGGAAACGTCTGGACGGAGGATCTGTTCCGCTTGAGGTCCGTAAGCTCGCGCTGCGTTGAATGACACTATCTTCTCAGCCGGGGGAACTCCCGTCGATCTTCACGATTATGAGGGGGGATACGAGTATAAGGGGGGATACGAGTTCGCGAGATATCGTTGGCTTGCATTACATCGCTCAGCAACAAGTTCTCCCGTCTCCAAATTCAAGCGTTGCTTAAGCGGTCGAGAAGCGCGACAGGGGACATCTGGTCAACTCAGGTCCACTTGCAGTCAATACAAGGACTTCGAATTTGGTCATGAACGTCAAACTACCTCCTGAGGCGAAGATTGGTATGGTAGCCCGGCTTCCCGACGAGCTTTGGTCCAAACTTGATCGAGTGTGCTCGGATGTAGTGGAATGGGATGCGCGTGAAGTGGTAACTCGCGCATCCCAACCGATCAACCAAAGCGCTCTCTTGCTGAACGGAGTTATGACCCGCCACATCGCGGATAAGGACGGTCATCGACAGATGGTCGCGCTCCAAGTGCCCGGCGACTTCGTAGATCTCCACAGCCTGCCGCTTGGACGCCTCGATCACGACGTTTCGACCATAACACGATCACGGGCCGCAATCTTCCCTCACGACGCACTGAAACAAATAATAGCTGAGAGCGAAGACGACGCGCGCGCGTTGTGGGCGTTGACGATGATCGATGCATCGATACACCGGCACTGGACATTTCGTCTTGGTAGATTACGCGCCACGGCTGGAATGGCAAATTTCTTGAGCGAGCTTGCGCTCAGAAACGAGTTGAATGGTCGTGGAGACACAAAGGGTTTCGATCTCCCACTCACCCAGCAAGAACTTGCGGAAGTATGCGGTCTCTCGCCGATGCACGTTCACAGAGTCCTCCGCGATCTGCGAGAAGGCGGTCTCTGCAGCGTCAAACATGGCCGGGTGGAAATACTCGATCGCGCCGGACTCGTGCGGACGGGTAATTTTGATCCACAGTATCTGTATCTACCTTGGTCGTCCGATCCAGCCTCATAGACTGGTGAGGCTCAGCACCATGGCTCGATATCCCCTACCGAGATCGTCTATCTTCCCCCCAATCTGCACCGCACGACGAGTGGAAAGAGAGTGCAAGATGCAGCTCTCAGCTTCAAATCCGCTGAGTGCTGCCTGAGTTTCACCGGCGTAATTGACCAGAAGACACTGCCCGTCAGGCGATAGGTCGCTTGCGATGCGCTCGGCAAGCTCGTCAATGCAGCGGGAGTCAAGATAATATAGGACTTCGGATATGACTATCAGGTCCCATGGTCCTTTCGGCCAATCTCGCGGCACGGTTGCAATGATAAAGTCAGCGTTAGGTATCTTTAGCTGCCGAGCGTCCGCTACTGCACTGGGAGCGAAATCGAGCGCCAGCAGCCGTTCA
Source organism: Frigidibacter sp. MR17.24 (assembly GCF_037095655.1). NCBI lineage: Bacteria > Pseudomonadati > Pseudomonadota > Alphaproteobacteria > Rhodobacterales > Paracoccaceae > Frigidibacter > Frigidibacter sp. MR17.24. The sequence continues at coordinate 77,742 of NZ_JBAWKE010000001.1, read as the reverse complement.
CTCCGTTGCGCGATCAACTTGCTCATCTCACCGATGGAACAACCGATTTCCAGTGTGCGCTTGTAGCGCGCGCGTGGCAGCAGTGCCAAGGTATCCGCATATTTCTGCGCCTCGTAGCGGCTTGTGCGATAGCTCCATGGGTCGGTGGCGTCGCAATAAAGAGATTCAAACCACTTTGCATCCTTCGTCATTCATTGCCCCCGGGGATAAACAGCTCATCACTGTCGACAAAGTATGCTGCGAGGTCAGGTGCCATCCTGAAACCGCTTGGGTCATCGGCGATCAATCCGGTCATCTGGGACACATGAGAACTAACAGCTGAAGCTTTCAACTCACGCCAGTTTGAGCTGCCAAACCGCATGAGGCCTGCGGGCACAAAGCCCGGGACCATATCTTGAACACGCGACCAGATGGGACATCCAAACAGCTTGCGATCATAACGCTGGGCAGCTAAATGGCGGGCTAGATGCCAAGTCCTTTGATGATCTGGATGCGGATCACCGCCCCAGGTAGTCCAGACCGCGCTAACACGGTCTAGGATTGGCGCGAGCCTCTGCCCCACCTCAAAGAAGCTGGCTTCAGTTTCCGGTGCTGAGAGGTCGGGGTAGCCTAACCAAATCGGCATCTCGCGGCCCTTTGTCAGGATTGTCACCGCCTGCTCGACCTCCCGTCGGCGCAGCTCTGCCAGCCGAGGAGCTGCGTAGCGCAGGGATTTGCGGTGCGATGCGGCGCCATCTGTGATGATCGCTACGTGGACCCTATGTCCGGAGTCACATGCCGATGCGATCGCTCCTCCCATTCCAAGCGATTCATCGTCAGGGTGCGGCGCAAGAACAAGCACATCCCCCGACCCGGTCAGTTCAGAAATTGATGCAATGGGCGCACCGGCCGCTGCGGCGGCGAGTTGGGGGGTCAAATTCATTCATCGCTCCATAATTCGCCGACGCCGTGATCCGCCACCAAGACTGCCACCCCGACTTGCGACAACTTTCCATCGAGATCAGCCTGCCGAAGAAAAAAGGCCAGGTCCCGGCGGATGCGTTCGACTGGGTATCCTTCAATGAAAGACCGCGTTCCCAGTGCACGATCCGCGATTGCGATGCCGTCGAGACAGGCTTCCTCGACGGCTTCGCGTGCGGCCAGCGCGAGTGCCACGGCAAGCGGGCCTGCGCCCGGGGCCTCCACCCTGCGGGCAGCGTCTTCCACAAGCAGGCGCGCAGAATGCGCACGGGTGGTCAGTCGGGCCAGCCGGTGGAGTTGCGGAGCCTCGGCCCCACCTCCCTGGTCGACCACAGCACGTCTGACGGCCTCGGCGATCGCTTCCAAAGCGCCGACATGCAGCGCGGCATAGCGCCAGACGCCGCCTTGAAAAAATGGCTCGCGTTCGTAGTCGCCCGGACCGCCGAGCAATTCGGCCTCAAGCCCCCGCATGCTGTAGACCCCCGAGGCCGTGGCGCGCATGCCGCTCGTCTTCCAACCTGAGGCATCGGCGCGCGCCTTGTCATCAGCTCGCACGATCGCCAGTTGGGTTCCGAGTTCGGTCGCTGCAGATACAATGGCAAAGTGGAGCACGCCGAGTCCCGATGCGAACCGCTTCTCGCCATCCAGCGTAGCCGAACCGTCGCCGTTGGGCTGAAGGCGCACTGGTAGCGCGCCATCGGCACCCCAGACGCCGAAAAGTCGATCGTGTGCCGACTGATATCTGTGTTTCTGCTCGGCCGAGCCGTAGCGCGCGATCAGTTTGAGCGCATTCATGTGGCCCTCGACCAAGCGCCCAACTGACAGGCTCGCCCGCCCAATGCGACGCAGAATAGTGACCAAGATCTCGGGAGCCGTCCGCGCATCGCAAAGAGTTCTGAGAACCCCTGCCCTTCCGAGAAGCATCATATCCGGTTCTAGACTGCGCCCCCCGGAATCAGCCTCACCTGCCTGAGCGGCGATCTGCGCGAGCGCATGCGCCACTGCGGCGTCCATTTCATAGGGAGCAGCCAGCCTCATGCGCTATGCCCTTGAAGTGGCGGAGGACTCTCTCCCCCCATGGTCGGAGATCTATCGGTTGGCACGACTTGCAACTCGGCGAGCTTAGACCGCAGCTGCGGAAGGTTGGTCTGCAATTCAGATAGGAACATCCGGTGTGAACGAAGTTCGGGCCGCGTCTCCAGCGCCTGCGCCCAAGCCGCGCCGAAACCCGGTTTGCCCGCGAACTCTCGTCGCAACTGCCCCTTTACCCGAGCTTGAAGAATGGTGAGATCGGCTGGGTTCAGCGCCTCATCTACAATAGGATCCTTGTTATCTATCCGTTCGCGGAGGGCGCGCGACATGCCGTCACCTGTGCGCCCATCCAGTCGACAGGACGTCCAGACCTGCGCAATTGAGGAGTGTCTGACGCGCCAATCCCGGCTCTCGGCGTGCTCGACAAATACGCGGTCCTCGCGCACTGCGATGTCGGGGATGCCACCGACATCCGTGTAGAGAGGCATTCGAAACGCAAGAGACGCGCCGGCAGGGTTGATATGGGTGGGTTCGAGGTCATGTGGCACTGGGTCTAACAGCGCACGGATCGCGAGCGTTAGGGCGAAATACTCGCCCTCGGGCGCTCCCTTTTCGCTGATGATTGCAGGTAGGGCGGAGATCTCAGCCGGCTCCGGGAGCACGGTCCCGCAGACAAGATCGGCGCGCGTTAGCTCCGCCAGGTTCGCGTCGAGCCAATCCGGCGCAACGCGACTGTCGGCATCGGTGGTCAGAATGGTGCCGTCTTGGCGGAGACGCACGCAGGCTGCAGCGATGGCGAGCCTGCGTGCCCGTCCTACGCCACTGCCGACAGGCGGCGCGGGGTCGTTGATGACGACGCCCGACGTGCCCGTTGTCACAAACCAAGCGCGCACCAGATCGAGGGTCGCGTCGGTCGAGCCGTTTACTGTCACCACGATGCCGCCACGTCCTGCCAGTGCGATCGCTGCCGCATCGAGGCAGGCGCTGACGCGATCTGCCTCGTTGCGCGCAGGAATGGTGATTGCAGCGGCCCATGGATCGGCGGAGCCGTAGGTGCGCTGCGCCACACGGGCATCGCCACTCAAGACAGACGGTCCCAATACCGGATGTCCGCACAGGCGCTCAAGAAGGTTGCCGCGCTCTCCCCGTTGTCGATCGTGAACACTCCACCATCTTCAGGCGTGACCAGCACTGCCGGCCAGAATTCGGTAAGCGCGGCGCCCGACAAGGCGATGAACTTACCATGGGTGTGGGCATCGCTCAGGAATGTCCGTGCTGCAGGTAGATCGGCAAGCATCTCCGCGCCGTCTTCCGACGCGAGGACTGCGATCGCATCATAAAGAACCGACGGTGCGCCATCGATTTTCTGCTGCGCCGCGATCTTCCGACCACGGCTAGTCGTGATGCCGCCTACTGCTTTAGCAATGACTTCGACCTCCGCCCCCGCAGCCGTGGCCGCTGTGACAAGTTCGTCAAACACACGCGCGTCAATGCCGTCGGTCAACAGGGCACCGATCTTGCGGCCTTTGAAGCTGCCGGGCGGGTTTGCCAGAATGCTGAGCGCCTTTGACGTTTCCGTCTCGATCAACGGCTTTGCAGGCGCGGCCGCAGCAGGAACCGCGTCCATCCCCAAGCCATCGGCAACGGTCTGGGCAAGATCAGCATCAATGTTCGGTAGATGCGCGACTACGCGGGTCCGGATGGCCGGGTTCTCGACCTTCGATAACTCGAACACGAGCGCATCCGCGATGTGCGCCTGCTCAATCAGGGTTTGGCTTAGGTAAAACTGGCGCGCCTGGCTGTAATGATCAGCGAAGCTCTCCGCGCGTGTCCGGCGCTTGGCCCCGGCTTCTTCCGCCTCAAAGGAGGTGAAGCCGCGTGCGGGATCTTCGCGGGGACCAAGTCCATAGCTGTTAGGCTCGTAATTCGCCCGACCGCGTGGGTTCATCATCGCCATGTGTCCATCCTGCTGCATATGCGCGAACGGGCATTTCGGGGCGTTGACGGAGATGTGGTTGAAGTTGGGGCTGCCAAGCCGCTTCAGCTGAGTATCTAGATACGAAAAATTCCGCCCCTGCAGGAGGGGGTCATTGGAGTGATCGATGCCCGGCACAATATTGCCAGTTTGGAACGCGACCTGCTCGGTTTCGGCGAAGAAATTGTCAACCAATCGATCTAGGGTCAAGGTGCCGATGATAGTCACCGGCACTAGCTCTTCCGGGATCAGCTTGGTCGCGTCCAGCACGTCGAAATCGAAGCTGTCGGCAAAAGCGTCGTCGAAGACCTGCACCCCGAGATCCCACTGTGGGAAATCGCCCTTGCCGATGGCGTTCCATAGATCGCGACGGTGGAAGTCCGGGTCAGCCCCGTTGATCTTGACCGCCTCGTCCCACAGCACCGACTGCACGCCCTGCCGCGGCTTCCAGTGAAACTTGACAAAGCTCGACTTTCTCTCTGCATTGACCAGCCTGAACGTGTGGACGCCAAACCCTTCCATGAAGCGGAAGCTGCGCGGGAGGGTGCGGTCGGACATGATCCACATCACCATGTGCATCGACTCCGGCATCAACGAGATGAAATCCCAGAAGTTGTCATGCGCGGTCTGGGCCTGTGGGAAGCCGCGATCAGGCTCCGGCTTCGCAGCATGGATGAGGTCGGGGAACTTAATCGCATCCTGAATGAAGAAGACCGGAATGTTGTTGCCGACCAGATCCCAGTTGCCTTCCTTCGTATAGAATTTAACTGCGAACCCGCGCACGTCTCTGGCAAGATCGGCTGAACCTTTGCTGCCTGCTACGGTCGAGAAGCGGACGAATACTTCTGTCTTCTCGCCTTTGCGTTGGAAGATGTCGGCACGCGAAAGGTCAGGGATCGGGTTGGTGAGTTCGAACGTGCCATGGGCACCGTAGCCACGAGCGTGGACCACCCGCTCCGGAATTCGCTCATGGTCGAAATGGAAGAGCTTTTCGCGGAACGCCTGATCTTCGATAAGATGCGGGCCTCTGTCGCCAACTTTCAGCGAATTCTGGTTGTCCGCAATAGGCATTCCTACTTGCGTGGTCAGCGCCTCGTGCGGGCCTCCCGCGGTCTGATGCGTTTCGCCCCCATTCCCGGCCTCAGTTTTCGTGTCGGGTTTGCGTGCCATGTATTTGTTCCTTGATTGCTGAGTTCAGAAAGCCGTCAACAAAACGGCCATCGGGTTCCATCGCCCCTTGCTGGGGTCGTGCGGCGTCGAAAAATTGTTCTGCTGTGTTCGCCTGCGGTCCGAGTTCGGCGCGCCAGGCAGCGGCAACGGCCGACAGCCGAAGCGCGTCGGAGAGCGTCACGGACATCGGCGCAGTCGCGGACACGGCGCGCCATTCCGCAAGCTTGCGCTCGACCGCAGCCGGTGCGGTAGTGTCGATGCATTGGCCATGGTGCCCGGCAATCTCGTCATTGGCACCAAGCCCAGCGTGCAATAGTGCTGGACAGCCCACGGCGTTCGCCTCGGCGATTACTAGTCCGAACGTCTCAGCGAACTGGGTCTGGGGATAGAACAGACACAGAGACCGCCGCATCCATTGGGCGAGCGCTTCGGGCGACAGTCGGCCGAGGAAAGTCACCCCATCCGGGACCGCACCCGTGGGCCAGGATAGGTAGCCCGGATCTGCGACGGCTAGCCTTAGGTCCGGCCAACGCTCCCGCACCACGGTGAAATGTTGAAAGACTTCATTCAGGCCTTTGTGTGGCGAGCTGGCGAATAGCAGCAGATCGGGATCGCGCTGTGTCGTGTCGGGGACAAGATCCTCAGCGATCGGGTTGTAAATATGCCGGATTATGGGCGCATCTGTGCCTAGGAACGTGGCGAGCCAGCGGGCATGGCTTTGCGAAACGCAGATTATGGGGATATCAGCGTTCCGCAGGGCGGGCCCCATTCCGCGATTATGGCGACCTGGGAAGACGTGGAGCCAAAGAAGTATCGTTGCGTCCGGATGTAGCCGCCGAAGACGCAGAGCAACCTTCCAAGAATTGATGACCACAATGGTCGCGATGGGGCCGGGCAACGGCGCCTTGGCATCGAAACTACGATACTGCACACCCGAGACGATCTCGGGCCGGCGACGCCAGCTGCGCTCGAAAACCACTGGCGCGCTGTCGGCCAGAGCCTCGGCGACCTTGACCAGACTGGCTTCTGTGCCGCCAAGGCCCGCAAGCTGGCCGGGCGCGCCGGAATAGCCCTTGGGCGCCATCGGATCGACAAAAGCCAGTGCCTCGATCATGCGATCCGACCCGCGGCAGATGGCTGCAGGTTTCTAAGCTCTGACGGCAGTGCGGATGGATTACATAGAGCGGGATTCGAGCATCCGACAATCCGGACCGCCGACAGGTCGATGGGGACGGCGGTCACCTCGCGCGTCCTGAACCAATGCTCCACCTGATCCCAGACCCGGTGCCGATCCGCAACACGCCGGGGACTGTCGTAGTCCGTCGCGGCAGCCAAGGTTAGCGACCCAGCACTTTCAATCTTGGTCAGCAGGATATCGGGGATAACCCAGAACACTTCACCCGCCATGATCATTCTGTTGCGGAACTCGCGATCCTCCTCGATGCAGTCCGAAAACCCGCCAATGCGCGTGAACACGTCGCGGTGAAACATGCCCGAATTCACATGAGTCCAGTCCCCCGGAGGGCCGGCGGCCATCTGTAAGTTCGGGAAGAAGTCATCAACCAGAGAAAGCGTCCGCCGAATTTCGACCCGGGTGCCGTCAGGCAGGATCAGTTCGTGATGGGTGAGAACAGCACCGATCTGGATCCGGCTCTCAGGGGCGCGGCCGGTCATTTCCCAGTTTAAACAAGGATGGGCGTCTACACCTTCGTTTCCGATCACTCTCGCTTGGCGCAGAACCTTGTCCCGGTGCGGTAGATCGTCGGAGTCGTGGAAAGTAACAGCTTCCGTGCGAGATAAAGCGATCCCTACGTTCTTGGCCTGCGCCGTGCCGACGTTTGTGCCTAGTCGGATACCAACGAAGCGTGGGTGTTCGGCATATCGCGCAAGCACACCGGTCGTCCCGTCGGTCGAGCCATCGTCGATAACCATCACCGTGGTATCAGGATGGCTTTGACCAAGAGCGGCATCGATTGCCTGCCATAGCAGATGAGCGCGGTTGAAGGTAGGGATAACGATCGTCACGGACGGAAGCATAGCGCGCTCCTATTCTGGCTGGATCGAGATTCGATAATCTGAAAGCATGGCCTGAGTTGCTATAGAGAGTGGCAATGGGAGAGCCAGCAATATCGCAGCAAGTTTCGCAAAGGCGGGAACATCAGGGGCGCAGATCAGGACCAATCCGCAGACTGCCAGAAAAGGGAGCGTCAGATCGACCGCACCTGCGAGGGGCTTTGCATCTTTGGACGTCCTGCGAAACTGACCTGCAGTTCCGAGGATCCCGTCGATTGTGCCTTGGGCCGACGGAAGGATCATTGCAACGCGGGTCGCGAGCGCGGCAGCCATGGTCCCCTTCCCAACGCTCTCCTTTTGTAATGCAGGGCGTAGAAGGGGCAGCAAAGTAGACAGATAAACGATCAGCATTCCAGCCGAGGCGATACTCAATAGCGCGATCAGGCTAGGGGAAGCGTCTCCCAAAGCCGCAGCCAGACCGCCGCCAATCAGCATCGCTGCCAAAGGTAGTGAAAAATTAGACCAAGCGGTTAGCTGTGAGCCAACATGAAGCGCCTTCCTAGCTGGCAGACCAGTCAAACTGGAGAGCAGCGTGGTGATGTTTCCTGCTGCCCAGCGATATCTTTGTTGTTTCAGGCCTGGTAGGTCTAGAGGCAAAAGGCCGCGACCCACGACCTCGTCCACCAGCCTCCCACGATATCCCGAGCGCTGAAGCCTCAGACCCAGTTCTGCATCTTCGGTGAGACTTGCGGAACTCCAACCGCCAACTTCCGCAAGTGCATCGTATCGAATGACACTCAGCGTCCCTGTCAGCAGCATGGCATCAGCACCGTCAGCCTGCCGCGCATGACGCTCGAAGTAGTCGGCCAATTCTAAGGCAAGGCCAGCTGCTGCGCCCTCCGCTTGCCTATACGCCTGCGGAAACTGCAGGAAATCCGACGGCAAATCTCGCAATGCCAAGGCAGCGCGCGAAAGAAAGCGCGCATCGACCTGATAGTCGGCATCGAGGATCACGACGTGGGTTGCTGCTCGCGAAGTGCGTTGAAGCGCAATGTTGAGCGCCCCAGCTTTCGCCCCTTGGACGCCCATCTCGTGATAGAAGCGGAACCCAAGGCTTCGACAGGCTTCCTGAACCGGCTGCCAGCGATCGACCTCTACAGTGTTGTTATCAAGCACGATGACTTCAAACGACGGGGCGTCGACCTGACATGCCAGCGTCCGAAGAGTCGCCAGCACCAATTCCGGTGGCTCATCGTGAGCAGCGATATGAACCGAGAAAAAAAGATCTGTGACTTTGCTAGACGACGATTGGCCTGTCTGCGAAGGGCGCGTCGCGAAGGCTGCCAGATGAAGCGCAGCGAGCGCCCCTTGCAGCCCGAAGCAAACCGCAGCGAAGGGCAACGCCGCAGCAGGCGCGCAGAAAGCCGCTGCCGCAGAGCCTAAGAACATGCCGCGGCTATTGATCAAACTCATCTGCCCCCTCCGAGAGACGCTGACCGATATTCATGTCAGCGCACCGCGCTTGGATGGCAGGTAGCCCCTCCTCCCTCGACTTCATCCTAACATTTGTTGTGCACTGTCAGGCGGCATAGCATGTCGTTACCTTTGACCGCGAAATCCTGATCCCGACGACCTTGACCGAAGAGCCGCGGTATGGACGCAGACACGAGTGTCCTCTGGGTCAGCGATTTCCCGCGCGACGAGCACGACCTGCGATCGGTCGGCGGCCACGACCAGCACGACACGTATTGCGACGGTTTCGTCTACAGCTGGGGCGTTGCCGGTTACCTTATCGACGAAGTCGTTGGCAGGCCGCCGCTACGCAGGAGAGGCCGTAGCCTCGTGCCCGTCGAGACCGGCGTTCGCTCCCTGCACGCAAGCAGGCCTCTTCCGTCCTGCCTATCGGCGGGATGGGTGGGAGGAACGGGTCGCTTGAGTGCGCGTTTCTCTGTCGACTACCAACAAGAGGTGCCGCCAGTGGGCAGCTGCTACAATGGAATCAATGTCAGCGACAGCGGCGGGAGTGGGCGCGTAGTCGTGCTCTTGCATGGATGGCCCTCTTCGATCGAGAGTTGGGACGAGCAAGTCTCCGCTCTAGTCGCTAACGGGAACCGTGTGGTGTGCATTGACCGTCGCGGATTTGGCGGATCAGACAGGCCGATCGCGTGCCTGAGTTTCGAAAGCTTAGCTGACGATATCGAGACGGTCTTCCAAGCCTTGGATCTCACTGACGTGACGCTAGTAGGCTTTTGCATGGGCGGCGGCGAAGTAGCACGCTACATTAGCAGGCACAGCATGTTTAGGCTTCGCGCAGCCGTTTTCGCGTCTTCGTCCACACCGTTCGTTACGAAGGATACGAGGTCGTTCTCTACGGTTCCCGTATTTGTGTCGAGTTTATTCACCGAAGACGCAACTTTGCGCTCGGCCTTCTTAAAGGATTACATCAACATCGCTCATTCAAGGAAGTCCTCTCCCGGAACAGCCGGGACCAACCTTTGGAAAGCTTTAGCTCTCGCGGAACGATGTGACGCCGTATCGCTTATACAATGCCTATCACTTATACATAGTGAAGACTTCTCGGACGACCTCAAGAAGGCTAATTTGCCATGCCTCGTTTTGCACGGAGACCAAGACGCGGTTTATCCGATCAACAAAACTGCAACCCTTACGCACGCCCTCCTTCCCAGAAGCGACATTGAAATACTCAGTGGCGCACCTAACGCATGCCAGATCACGCACTCCAACGCTTTCAATGTAGCGCTGATCTCATTTCTCAGCAGAACATAATGAACGCGAAAATCCTAGTTAGGTTGTCGCGCCTGTTGCACGCTTATACCGCGAAGCAACTACCACTCTGGAAGATTCGAGAGCATCATTTCAGTGAAATCTGAAGCTTACATAGTTATTTTAGCGCAGCGGCGCACCAAAACATCCCGCAGCCTCGGGTTGGGTCGATAAACCATCGGTGCAGGTTCAACTCCACTACCTCAATTCGTCCCACGTATCGTAGCGCAGAGGGGAACTTCTGGGAGGCGATGGTCGTTAAGCATCATCATACCCGTGACCCGTCGCGCTAATAGCAACTACTGATCCAAAATTTAGCGCAGCGTTAGGGCGTTAGGTGACCGCTTTCCGGTCAGTCAGGCTTAATGACGTATTTTTCGCGACTATGAGGCAGTGAGTATTGCTCCTGCCAGAAATCGAGGTGATCCGATGACCGACCGTATGCCCCCGCATGACCGCCCCGCGCAGGGGGCCGCCAACCAGCCCGGCACCCAAGGCCTGCGCCCGGTGACCACCCCATCCACGCAAGCCAGCCCCGCCACCGGCACTGGCGCCGCCACTGGCGCCACGGCTCCCGCGGCACCGAAGCCGGCAACGCCCGACGCCCGGCGGCTGGCCGAGGAGGCGCGCGAGGCCGTGCAGGGCACCGCCTCCGACCTGCGCGCTGCCGCCAGCGCCCGGTTGGGCGAGGCGGTCGAAGGCGCGAAGGCGCAGGCCGAGGCGGCCCGCGGCAGCGTCGCCGACGACATGGCCGAGGCGGCCTCGGCCCTTCGGCGCGCGGCGCAGGACATGCAGGGCGGCTCTGCCTCGGAACGCTCGATCGCCTTCCTCGCGCGCGGCTTGGCCGATGTCTCTGACGGCATCCGCGACCGCGACCTTGGCCAGATGATCGGCGAGGCGAACGCCCTTGCCCGGCGCAACCCGGCCCTGTTCCTTGGGGGTGCTGCGCTGCTGGGCTTCGCGGCCGTGCGCTTTGCCAAGGCCGGCAGCCCCGCGCCCGCGCCCATGCGCCTGCACCCCTCGGACCGGCTGTGACCATGCGCGATCAGCAGACCCGCTCTACCGCCGCGCTGCTGACCGACACGCTGACCAGCGTGAGTTCGCTCGTGCGCGGCGAGGTCGACCTTGCCCGGGCCGAGATGGCGCAGACCCTGCGCCGGGCCGTGGCCGCGCTGGTCATGGCGCTGCTCGCGGCGGTGCTGGCGCTGGTCGTGCTGCATCTTCTGGCGGGCGCGGCGGTGACCGCGCTCGTGGCGGCCGGGCTGTCCCCGCTGGCGGCGACACTCGCCGTCGCCGGGGGGCTTGCGCTGCTCGCCCTGATCTTCGGGCTGACCGCCCGCCACCGCTTCTCCACCCTCAGCATCGCGCCGCGCCGCGTGGCCCGCAGCCTCGCGCAGGACGCCGAAGCCCTCAAGGAGGCCTACAATGACTGACACCCGCACCCCCGACCAGATCGAGCAGGACCTCGCGCGCGACCGTGCCCGGCTCAGCGCCTCGATCAACGACCTGCAGGACCGCTTCTCGGCCGAAGGGCTGGTGGGCGAGATCTCGGACGCACTGCGCGACCAAGGCGGAGAACTGATGCGCGGCGTCGCCGGCGTCGTGCGCCGCAATCCTGCCGCCGCGATCCTGACCGGGGCCGGACTTCTGTGGCTGACCGTCGGTCGCAGCCACGCCCCGGCCGGCGCCGCCGGGCGGGCACCCGCCGCGCGCAACTGGGACGAGCGCCCCCTGCCCCGCCACCGCGAGCGCTACGCCACGCCGCGCCATGCCTCTGACCCCGCATGGCTCGACGATGCCTGGGAGGGCGAGGACCGCTATGGCACCGCGACCTCGCAATCCGCGGCCGGCGACTATTCCAAGGGCGACGCCGCGCCCGGCACCGGGGGCGCGGCGCAGGCCTCGGGACTGGCCAGCCAGATCGCCGAGGGCGCGGGCGCGATGGCGGATTCGGCGCAACGGGGCTATGCCGCTGGCCACCGCAAGGTGAGCGAGACCGGCGCCCGCGCGCTCGACCGCGCCGCGAAGCTGCGCGACCGGCTTTCCGAGGGCACCGAAGGGCTGACGACAGAAGCGCGCGACCGCATCGTGAAGGCGCGCGAGGCCGCCTACGAGGCGCGGCGGCAGGTGATGGGGGCGGCCCACGACGGCCGCGTCCGCGCCGAGGGCTTCTATCGCGATCAGCCGCTGGTGGCCGGGGCGCTGGCGGTGGCCGCCGGCGCAGCGATCGCCGGCGCACTGCCACGCAGCCGCTGGGAGAACGAGCATCTGGGTGCACAGAGCGATGCCCTCGCCGCCGAGGCGCAGCGCATCTTCCAGGAAGAGAAGGAAAAGGCCGCCGCCGTCCTCAAGTCCACCGCCGGCGAGGCCGAAGCGCAGCTGCGCGCCGCGGGGGCAGAGCTGAAGGCCAGTGTCGATACCGACCGGATGCGCGATGCCGCCGAAACCGCGGCGCAGAAGGTCGCCGAGACGGCGCGCGAGAGTGCCCGCTCCGAAGGGCTCGGCCGCACATAACCTGATGATAGAGCCTGCGCCATCGGTGGCGCAGGCTTTTTCACGCGCTGGTCTTACATCTCGACCTTCACGTCGGCCGAGGACATGCCGTTGTCGATGTCACCTTCGGACACGTAGTTCTCGGGCGCGACGATCGAGAAGGTGCCGCCGCCCATCGCCTTCGTCCGCGTGATGTAGAGGCGGATGCGGTTGTCGGCTTCCTGCGCCACGCTGTCGAGCATGCCGACGGCCTCACCATCCGAGGCGACGACAATCTTGCCCATTAGCTCGTTGCTGGCATCGAACGGTGTCGGCATCTCGGTGTTCTCGGACCGATAGGTCTGCGAACTCCGCTCGTCCTTGCCCTTCGTTCGAGCCCGATGGGGCGCGCAGGCCTGCACCGCAAAGCCCCAATGGCGAGCGGTGTGTCGGCGATGCTGGCGCTGAAGCCTTGCGGCTGGGGGACGAAGCGGATCGCCCCGGAGCTTGGCTGCTCACGCAACACGGTGAAGCGATGGCTGGCCGAGGGTGGCTGGCGAGCGGCTTCGGTGCCGTCACGCACCAAGGCGCTCGAAGGTTTTGAGGCCTAGTTGTCTGAGCGGCTTCGCCGCCACGGCGGGAATGCGGACGTGGTGCGTCAGGAGCTTGCGGCGGAGCATGGCATCACCGTCAGCCTCCGGACCGTCGAGCGCGCGGTCGCTCACCTGCGCCAGGAGCTTCGGGCGGAGGCCCGGGCGACGGTGCGGTTCGAGACCCGTCCGGGGCAGCAGTTGCAGATCGACTTCGGGGAGCGGCGGGTGGAGATCGCTGGGCAGTCCGAGAAGGTCTTCTTCTTCGTCGCCACGCTGGGATACTCCCGCCGCCTTCATGTCCGGGCCTTCCGGGGCGAGCGGCAAGAGCATTGGTTTGCTGGCATGGAGAGCGCCTTCGCCAGCTTCGGCGGCGTGCCCGAGGAGGTGCTGCTCGACAATGCCCGCGCCCTGATCCAGCACCATGATCCCGTCTCGCGCCAAGTGGTGGTGGACCCCAAGCTGCACGCCTTCGCCCGCCACTGGGGCTTCGCGGTGAAGGCCTGTGCGCCCTATCGGGCCCGAACGAAAAGCAAGGACGAGCGCGGTGTAGGCTACGTCAAGAAGAACGCCATCGCGGCGCGGATCTTCGACAGATTCGCCGCGCTCGAGGCGCATCTCGCGGCCTGGACCCGCGACATCGCCGACCTGCGCGCCCATGGCACGACAGGCGAGGCCCCGCGTCTGCGCTTCGAGCGGGACGAGGCGCATCGGCTGCGCGATGTGGCGGGCATTCCGCCCTTCCTCGCCAGCCGCGACCTGGTGCGCAAGGTCAGCTCCGACTGCTCTGTCGAGGTCGATGGCAATGCATATTCCGTGCCTTGGCGGCTGATCGGGGAAAGCGTCGCGGTGACGGTCACCGGCCCCGAGCTGCGGGTGACGCATGCCGGACAGGAGGTTGCGCGTCACATGCTGCGGGCGGGACGGCATGGCCGTGTCGCCGATCCGGCCCACTTCGCGGGCATCGGACGGCGGAAGGCAACCCCAGTGCCGACCGCACCCGCCGCGCTGCTGCGGCCGCTCAGCGAATACGATGCTGTCGCGGGAGGGTCCTGGTGATGATGCCCGACATGCCCGATCATCTGGACCGGATGCCGACACGGCTGAAGCTGACGGCGATCCGCGACCAGATCGACAGCCTAATCGACAGTGAGGCGGGCAGGCATCCTTCCGGTGGAAGGATGCCCCGCCGAACGGCCGGCGCGAGCTGACGATCCGCGAGGCCTTGACCCTGTTCTGCGAGCGCGAGATCGCCCGCAAGGATCAGCGTCGTATCGAGATGGGCCTCGGCCTCGCCCGCTTCCCCTTCAGCCGCGACTTGGCCAGCTTCGACTTCGCCGCCCAGCCCTCGGTGGACCGGGGCCAGATCCGGGATCTGGCAACGGGGCGGTTCATCGCCAATGGCGAGGCCGTCCTACTCCTGGGCCCGCCGGGCGTCGGCAAGACCCACCTGGCGGTGGCCATTGGCAGGGAGGCGATCGTCGCCGGCTACACGGTTCTGTTCGTCCACGCGACCACACTCGTCGCTGCCCTTGCCAAGGCCCATTCCGAGGGCAGGCTCGAGGAGAAGCTCATGCACTTCTCGAAGCCGAAGCTGCTGATCGTGGACGAGCTCGGTTACCTGCCATTCGAGCCGGACGCCGCACATCTGTTCTTCCAGCTCGTCAGCCGCCGCTATGAGCACGGCGCAGTGATGGTCACATCGAACCGGGCCGTCGGCGAATGGGGATCTGTGTTCGGCGACCCCGTCGTCGCCACCGCCATCCTCGATCGCATGCTGCACCACAGCCACGTCGTTACCATCCGCGGAGCTACCGCCTCCGGCGCCCGAAACCCGAACTGTCACCCATCAATGAAAGGGGTTAGTTCTTCGTGTCGACAGGGGGGGGGTCAGTTCCTGATGTCGTTTGACAGAGGTCATACATCGTCGCGGGCCTTGGCGCAGTTTCGAAGCGGTCGAGTATGCCACGCTCGAATGGATCGATTGGCTCAACAACTGTCGCCTGCTGGCGCCCATCGGGAACATCCCGCCAGCCGAAGCAGAGGCGAACTTCTACGCGGCGCTGAAATCAGAACCGATGCCCGCGCAACTAACGAAAGTCAGCCTCCAGCAAACCCGGCGCGTGTGTGGATGCCCCCTGTTTGGCAAGCATGATCTTCAATTTTTCGGCGGGATCTTCGATCGGACGTGTGTCAGGCCTCTGAGCGTGGCCTTCGATGACGCCACGGGCCGGTATGCTGTTCGGAAGGCTGGGTTCAAATCGGTTCAGAGAGCTGCAAGCACTCGAGCGCCGGGTCTGAATGTCCCTGCCTTGAACTTCGAAGTCCGTGTCGCCTACTCCTCGTCGATCGCTCACCCCGGCCTTGCGGCCATGCCGTGCCTTCGTCCCTTCTCAGGGATTGGGGTCACGCCATCCTGTAGTCCTCCTGCTTCGTCGTTACCGCCCAGATCGTCCGGGCCATCTTGTTCGCCAGCGCCACGGCGGCGACCATCTTCGGCTTTCGCGCCACGGGAGCGGCGAGCCAGCGGTTCGCGCTGCCGCCCTTGCGGACCACCCATCGGATCACGCTCATGGCCCCGACGATCAGCAGCCGGCGGATGTCGGTCTGGCCCATCTTGCTGACCGATCCCAGCTTGACCTTGCTGCCCGTGGACCGTTGCCGTGGCACAAGGCCGAGCCAGGCGGCGAAGTTCCGCCCGCTTTCGAACGTGTCGAGATCGGGGGCGAACGCCGACACCGCGCCCACAATTCACGGGGCCGATCCCCGGGATGGTGCAAAGCCGCCGCAGCGTCGGGTCCGTCTTAGACGCCGACTCCAGTTCGGTCGCCAGCCGTTCGATCGTTTCAGTGAGCCGCGCGATCTGCTCGAGATAGATCGCGCCCATCTGCCGGACCGTGTCGGGCAGCTCGCTGGCCTCGTCGGCCAGCGCGTTCTCCAGCACCTTCAGGCTCGCCGGCCCCTTCGGTGCCACGAGGCCGAACTCGGCCAGATGTCCCCGGAGCGCGTTGATCAGTTGCGTGCGCTGCCGGACCAGGCATTGGTGCGTCCGGAACGCCACCGCCCGGCCCTGGGTCTCGACGCTCTTCACCGCAACAAAACGCATGGTTGGACGCGCAGCTGCTTCCGCGATGGCTTCCGCGTCGGCGCGGTCGTTCTTCTGACGCTTCACCAACGACTTCACGTAGGCCGCCGGCACGAGCCGCACCTCATGGCCGTGACCTTGCGCAACCCGGCCCCAGTGATGCAACGTGGCGCAGGCTTCCATCGCCACCACGCAGGCCGGATGCTCGGCCAGAAGCGCCGCCAGCCGTGTCCGCGATAGCACGCGGTTATAGAGAACCGTCCCATTCGTGCCGACAGCGCAGACCTGAAAGCTGCCCTTCGCTAGGTCGATTGCCAGCATGCTGATCTTCTTCATCATCGATGCGCCCTCCGCTCGGTTACAGGCAACCATCATGGCATACGAGATGCCGTCTGGTGGGGGCATCCACCGCATCAGTTCATGGCGGCCTGAGAATCGGCGTTTCAGGGGAGTGTCTTAAGCCGCGTCAGGTGGCCCTGCAGCTTTCGATCGAAGCACTCGATGGACGGTCTGCGCACGCTTGCCCCGTGAGCGCAGCTCAATAATTTCCGGGCGGATCGCTGGCGGGGAAAGACTCGTCGGATTCCTCGTCCTCTCGACACCACCGCTCCGGTGGATCGTCCATCTGCCCCCTACCAGCGTCTCGCACGTGCATGTGCTGGACATCTGCAGGATCATGATCCCGGTCCGTCCTCTCGCTCCGCTCATCCACGGACCTCTGCAGTTTGCCAGGTCTGCCCGGTTGCTTGGTGTTCAGATCGCCTCTTTCATTGGGATCGAATGTGCGCTTCGATGCCGGGTCACTGCGGATCTGGTTCTGGTCAATCTTATTGCTCATGATGTCCTCCTGTCCGCTCCAACAGATCGCAGAGCCGCATGTTCCGGGTGCCCCGCCGCACGAGCATGTCACCCGGCAATGGCGAGGGATTGTCACCGGGTCCAAACCTCGCTTTGCGGGGAGAAATCACCTTGCAGATCATGCCAGCCCAGCCCGGAAAGCTGAGGTCCACGGAAGCGCCGACCGAACTTTTGGGCAACTGTCGTCACCACAAGCGGCCACAGCCCATCCGACTGGGCCGTCGTCATCTGTCCATGGCATCGAAGGCAACGGAGCAGTCCATTGGGGTGCAAATGGCTGCCCGCCGGTTTCACGGGAACATTGCTTGTCCGGTCCTGTTCGGCGGTGGGTCAACCGAAAAGGAAGATCCCCATGAGCGTCGCATCAATATCCGAGATCATCGCCACCTCCAACACAGGTTTTGAAGATGCCGTCGCGCAGGGCATTCGCCGCGCCTCGCAGACCCTTCGCAATATCCGCTCGGCGTGGGTGAAGGACCACGAAGTAACGGTGGAGGATGGCCGCCCCGCCCTGTGGAAGGTCACGTTGAAGGTGACCTTCGTAATGGAAGACTGATCTGCAGCGACCCGCATGCGAACCGAACAGCCGCAAGGGGCCGGACGGCGGCCGAAAGCGGGCCATCTGTTCGAAAAGTGCCCGCGAAGCGGAGTTGCGGTGCCTTTAGGACGAACACCGCCCAGATCGAAACGAGGATTGATGGGGAACGTCACGCTTTCTCCTGCGACACCGAAAGGTGCCGCATTTAGCGATGGCAAGTTCGCCCGGGGGCTCGCCGCTGCCGGGGCAGGACTGCTGGGGGGCTGCGAGGGACGGCAGGCCGTTCTCGCCGCAGCCAGCCCCGATGGCGAGATGATAGCCCGTCTCGGGCTGTGGATGTTCGTCTCGGCCGCCTTCATCCTTGTGGTCACACTTGGGCTTCTGGCCGTGGCGCTGACGTTGGCGAGGGGGCGCGAGGCGCGGCCGCTGTCCCGCCGCGGCTCTTGTGTGCTGGTCATCTCGGGCGGCGTGCTCTCCCCGGTTGCCGCGATCGTCGCGCTCAGCATCTCGGGGGTGGCCATCGGCGACCAGACCGAAGGTGCGGGAGAAACGCGACTGACGGTCGAAGTTCAAGCGAAGCGGTGGTGGTGGGCCTTTCACTATCTCGATGCGGACGGGCGCGAGATAGCGGTGACGGCAAATGAGCTGCACCTCCCCGCCGGCGAGCGGACACGGCTTATTCTGACTTCGGACAACGTGATCCACAGCTTCTGGGTGCCCAACCTGCAAGGAAAGACCGACATGATCCCCGGCCAGCGCAACGTGCTTTTCGCCGAGCCCTCGGCCCCTGGTCGCTGGCGCGGGCAATGCGCCGAATTCTGCGGCTTGCAGCACGCGTTGATGGGTGTCGAAGTGGTGGCGGAGCCCCGCCCGGCCTTCGATCGCTGGCTCGCCCGGCAGGCCGGGCCCGCCCGGGTGACGGAGGGTCCCGGCCTCGCCGCGTTCATGTCGCAGGGCTGCGGCGAGTGTCACGCGCTGCGCGGCACGCCCGCGCGCGGACGCGACGGGCCCGACCTGACGCATCTCGCGGGGCGCGCCCGCATCGCCGCCGCCACACTGCCCAACAGCCGCGGCGCGCTGGGCGGCTGGATCACCGACACCCATCGCGTGAAGCCTGGCGCGCTCATGCCCGCGAGCACACCCGACCCGCGAGAGCTGTCCGACCTTCTCGACCTGCTGGAGGCGCTGGAATGAGCCGCGCGGCTGTCCTCGAAGGCACGGGTGAGGCGCTGCACCCGGCCGGGACGCGGGCGGACGAGCTGGCAGCGATCGAACGGAGCTGGGCCTCGCCGCCCGGGTTCCTCGGCTGGTTCACCCATGTGAACCACTCCAACATCGGGCGGCGCTTCGTGCTGACCTCCTTCGTATTCTTCCTCCTCGCGGGGATCCTCGGACTCCTGATCCGGCTGCAGCTCGCCCTGCCGCTGGCCGAGGTGCTGGACGCGGAGAGCTACAATCAGGTGATGACCGTGCACGGCACGGCGATGATGTTCCTCTTCGCCATCCCGGCGATGGAGGGGATCGCTATCGCCATCGTGCCGCTGATGGTGGGGGCGCGCGACATGGCCTTTCCGCGGCTCAATGCCTTCGGCTACTACGTCTACCTGATCGGCGGCAGCGTGTTCTTCGGCTCGCTCTTTCTCGGGCTCGCGCCGGGTGCGGGCTGGTTCAGCTACGTGCCGCTCGCAGGGCCCCGCTTCGCGCCGGGCTACGGCGTCGACATCTGGACCACGATGATCACCTTCATCGAGGTTTCAGCGCTGACGGCGGCGGTCGAGCTGATCGTGACGATCCTGAAGCTGCGCGCGCCCGGCATGTCGCTCGACCGAATGCCGATCTTCGTCTGGGCGGTGCTGGTCATGGCGTTCATGATCCTCTTCGCCATGCCGGCGGTGATCGTGGCCTCGTCGCTGCTGATGATGGACCGACTGATCGACACCCAGTTCTTCGTGGCCGAGGCCGGCGGCTCGCCACTGCTGTGGCAGCACCTGTTCTGGTTTTTCGGCCACCCCGAGGTCTACATCATCCTCGTGCCCGCGCTGGGGATGGTCACCACCGTCATCGTGACGTTCACCCGCCGCGAGGTGGTCGGATACAACGCGCTGGTGCTGGCGATCGTCGGCATCGGCATGATCAGTTTCGGCCTCTGGGTGCACCACATGTATACGACCGGCCTGCCGTTCATGGGCCGATCGTTCTTCATGGCGGCCTCGTCGATGATCGCCATCCCCTCGGGGGTTCAGGTTTTCTGCTGGATCGCGACGCTCTGGGGCGCGAGGATCCGCATGGCCGCGCCGATGCTTTGGGTGCTCGCGTTCTTCGCCGTCTTCATCGCCGGTGGACTGACCGGGGTCATGGTCGCCTCGGTGCCCTTCGACCGGCAGGTGCACGACAGCTACTTCATCGTGGCGCATTTCCACTACGTCCTGATGGGCGGCGCGGTGTTTCCCCTTATGGCCGGCGTCACCTACTGGTTTCCGAAGTTCACGGGACGTCTCCTGTCTGAACGGCTCGGCCGCTGGAGCGTGGCCACTGTCTTCGCGGGCTTCAACCTCGCGTTCTTCCCGATGCACATCCTGGGCCTGCAAGGGATGCCGCGCCGGATCTACACCTACCTGCCAGAGATGGGCTGGGGAGATCTGAACCTTGTGTCGACATCTGGCTCGTTGCTACTGGCGGCAGGCTTCGCGATCAGCCTATGGAACGTGGCACGCAGCCTCGCGCGCGGGGCACCCGCGGGGGACGATCCCTGGGGCGCGGGCACGCTGGAATGGGCGACCGCCTCGCCGCCCCTGAACAGCAACTTTCCCGAGCAGCCGGTGGTCCTGGGCCGCAACCCGGTCTGGGACTGGGCCCGAAGCGGCCACCGCCCGATCGTCGGCGGCCTGTCGATCACCCGGCGCGAGACGATGGTGACGACGCTGCTCGACGCCCGGCCCCAGTCGGTCCAGGTGCTGCCCGGCCCAACCCCCTGGCCGTTCGTCTCGGCGCTCGTCGCCTCTGCAAGCTTTTTCGGTCTGATCTTCACGCCTTGGGCCTTCGTCGCGGGCTTCTTCGCGGCATTCCTGTCGTTCTTGGCATGGTTCTGGCCGCGCAAACCCTGGAGAGAGGACTGAGCCATGAGGGTTCGTGTCGCCGTCGACGCAAACCAGCTCGATCGCTTCGCTCCGCACACCCACCCGCTGTGGTGGGGCATCCTCGGAGCCGTCGCGATCGAGGCGGCGGTGGTGGCCACGCTGCTGACAAGCTGGTTCTACCTCGCCACGCAATCCGCCGCCTGGCCGCCCGAAGGCACAGCCCCGCCACCGATCCTCTGGCCCACGGTGGTCCTGTGCCTGCTGCCGGTCTCGAGCATGACGATGTGGTGGGCCGGTAAGGGCTCGGACGCGGGCGATGCGCGCAGACTTTCGCTGGGGCTGGCGCTCAGCGTGCTGGTGGCCTGCCTAGTGCTCGGGGTGCGCGCCGTGCAAATGACCGCCTTCGACATCCGCTGGGACGCTCATGCCTACGGCTCGATGCTCTGGGTGATCACCGGGTTCCATTTTACCCATGTCGCCTCGGCCATCGTCGGCACCGCGGCGGTGACGGTGCTGTCGTTTCGCGGCTACTTCACCCCGAGTCGGCAGCTCGGCGTCGTGGTGGACACGCTCTACTGGTATTTCGTCGCCGCCGCCTATTTGCCGATCTACCTCGTGCTCTACATCGCGCCGCGGGTGCTGCAATGAGCCGCCCCAGGCGTCACCCCGATCCGCACGAGCGCGCCCCGCGCGTGCCCGAAGCCTCGCGCTGGAGCGGCCGCGATCTCGCCCGGTCCGAGGGGTTCGAAGCTTTTAGCCCTTGGCTCGGCTGGGGTCTCGCCCCCGCTGCCTGGGCCCTGCATCAGGGCGTCGGATACGCGATGACCGGCTGGCTCTGCGACAGCGGCACGCGCTGGCCCTACCACACGCTGACGCTCGTCGCGGTCGCGATGTGCGCGGCGGGGCTCATGGCCGCGCTCGAGGCGCTGAGGCGGGCCCGCCGCATCCGGCCCCGGCGCAGCGCCGCGCGGATGCGGATGATGGCGCTGGTGGGGCTCATGCTGTGCGCCGCCGCGCTGGGCGGCATCGTTACCGAATACCTGCCGACCTTCTGGATCCACGCCTGCACGGGGGTGCCAAGATGACAGGCCCTGCCTTTGTCCTGATGCTGCTGCCCGGTGCCGCCCTGGCGCACGTGGCTACTCACGGCACCCAGCCGGGCCCCGGCGTGCAGCTTCCCGTCCTGTCGGCAATCGCGCTCACGGTCTGGGGCTATCGGCGCGGCTGCCGGCGGATGAAAGGACCCGGTATGGCGGCACCGCGGGCGGCGATCTTCGCCCTCGGCCTCGCCCTCGTCGCGGGACTGCTGCTCTCGCCGCTGGACGCATTGGGGCGC
This sequence comes from Frigidibacter sp. MR17.24, assembly GCF_037095655.1. Taxonomy (NCBI): domain Bacteria; kingdom Pseudomonadati; phylum Pseudomonadota; class Alphaproteobacteria; order Rhodobacterales; family Paracoccaceae; genus Frigidibacter; species Frigidibacter sp. MR17.24. Next base: position 55,852 of record NZ_JBAWKE010000001.1, on the reverse strand, counting down.
GAGATGCTTTCGGCGCACATGGTGCAGCATTTCGCGCTGATGTTGTTGGCGGCACCCCTGCTGGTTCTGGGGCGCGGCGGGATCGCGCTCATCTGGGCGCTGCCGCCGGGCCTACGCCGCGGGCTGCCCCGACTGGCGCTCCTGCGCCGCCCCGTTGTGGCCTGGATGCTCTACACCGGCGCGCTCTGGCTCTGGCACCTGCCCCCGCTCTACCAGGCGGCCCTGCGGATACCGGCCCTGCACGCCCTGCAGCATGCGAGCTTTCTCGGGGCCGCGCTCGTGTTCTGGGGCGCGGTGCTTTCCGCTACGGGCCCCGAGGCGCAGGCCCGCGCCTTTCTCGCCGTCTTCTTCGGAGCGCTGCAATCGTGCCTGCTCGCGGCGCTGATGACCTTGTCGGCGGTGCGCTGGTATCCGGCGCAGACCGGGGCGGCCTTCGGCCTGACCCCGGCCGAGGACCAGCAGTTGGCTGGGCTGATCATGTGGGTGCCATGCTGCGCCGCGATGATCGCCGCCGGCCTGATCGTGATCGCGCGACTGCTCGCGGCGCTCGAGACGCGGCGCGCCAGGAGCCCGACATGAGGGCGGTCGTCCTGCTTCTGGCCCTCGCAGCCTGCCGGCATGAGGCTCCGCCTCCGCAGGCTGCACGCCTGATCGAAAGCCATGGCTGCGCGACCTGCCACCACATCCCGGGCATCCCGGGCGCGACCGGCCGCACTGGCCCGCCGCTCGGGCACATGGGCGCACGCGTCTACGTCGCCGGGGTCGCGCCCGCGACCGAGCGGACACTCGCGCGTTTCCTGCGCGACCCCAAGGAGCTCGATCCTCGCTCGGCCATGCCGCGCACCGGACTCTCGCAGACCGAGGCCAGCCTTCTGGCCGCCTGGCTTCGGAGCCTCGAATGAGAACCCTCCTCACGGCCCTTCTTGCCGCGATGACAGCACTGGCACTGTCGGCGGCACTCATCCTCGGGCCGGGGGAGATGCGCGACATCTCGGCCCGCAGCCAGCACCCGCAATGGCTTTACAACCTGATCGTCACAGGACGCGAGGCGCTGCTCGGCTGGCAGACCGCCGGCCTGCCCGAGCCCAAAGGCACCAAACCGCGACAGGATCCGGCGACGGCGCGGCTTTTTCAGCGTGACTGCGCCACCTGCCACGGTGGCCCCGGAACCGCGCCCGCGAGCTTCGCGCTCAGCCTCAATCCCGCCGCACCGCCGCTGTCTGCCATCGAGCGCCCGGCGGCCGAGATCCTGTGGCTCATCCGAAACGGGCTGAAACTCAGCGCGATGCCGGCCTGGGAGGACCACCTGTCCGAGGCGGAGATGCGCGCCCTGACGGGCTTCGTGCGCGCACTTCCCGGGATCTCGCCTTCCGAGTATCGCAGCCTCGCCGGGCTGCGGTGGTCCTCGCCCGAGTCGACCCTCCGACCCGGGTCGGGCGATACAGGGCCTGGCGATCCCGTGCGGGGGCGGCGACTGACGCAGGGCTTCGGCTGCCGCCGCTGCCATCTGATCCCCGGGCTTCCCGGCGATCCCGCGCCGCGGATCGGGCCCCCCCTGACCGAGGTCGCGGCGCGCGGCTATCTGGGCGGTGTGCTCGCGAACCAGCCGGGCGCGCTGGCGCACTGGCTGCGCGCACCGCAGCACTTCTCGCCAGGCAGCGCCATGCCGGACCTTGGACTGGGCCCCCGGCAGGCCGCCGACATCGCCGCCTTCCTGTTGACCGTCTCCGGACCGGGCCGCAAGCCCACCGCGCCCGATTGAATGGCCGGTCCGGGAACAGTCGGCCCAATGGCATGTTCGCTCACCGCAGACAGGGAGACGGCCGGATGACGGATCAGGAAGAACACAACACGCTGACCACCGCTCTCGACGCGCTGGAGGCGGCGGTCGAGGACGACGACGCCCGCGTCGCGCATGTCGTCGAGGCCTTGGGGCGGCGATCCTTCACCTCGGTCCTGCTGATCGCCGCGCTGGTCTCGACCTCGCCCGCGAGCGCGGTGCCCGGCCTAACGACGGCTGTCGCGCTGGTGATTCTGGTGCTCGTGCCGCAGATGATCGCCGGACGAGACCACCTCTGGCTGCCGCGGTTCGTCATGTCGCGCCGTGTTCCACGGGGAGCGGTGAGCAAAGGCGCGCGCTGGCTGCGCCGCCCGGTGGGCTGGCTCGACCGGGTGCTGCGACCACGGCTCAAGGCCCTGTGCCACCGTCCTTGGGTCGTCCTGCCGCTTGCGCTGGTCATGGCGCTGGCGCTTGTCATGCCGTTTCTCGAGGTTATCCCGCTCTCCGGGTCACTGGCTTCGGCGGTCGTTGCGCTCGTCGCGGCGGGGCTTCTCGTGCGCGACGGGGCGCTGGTGACGCTGGCCTCCCTGCCGCTCTTGGCCCTGGCGGCAGTGATCTGGCGCGCTCTGGCCGGCTGAAGCGACTGCGCTCAACGCTCGCAGGACCAAAAGCCCCGGTAGCCGATGCGCGGCCCGTCGGCGAGGGCGAACACCATTTCGGCATTCGCCCGGGCACCGGGGTCGGCGTCGGGGGTCACCTCGACCCGCAGCCCCTCTGTGGCCCAAGCCGTCGCGCCTTCCGGCAGCAGCCGCACCAGCACGCCGTTGAGCAAGAGCCCCCCACCTTCGGCCCCGGTGGCGAGGATCGCCGGTGCCGAGGCCGTCTGCCGGAACCGGCACCGGGGCGCTGCGACGATGCGGGCGATCTCGTCCTCGGACATCTGTGCCGGATCGAGACCGGCAAGCCGGGTGGCGGCAAGGGCCTCGGTCACGCTTCCCGGTCGCGGCTCGGGATCGCGGTAGATCGCGTCAACCTCGTGCCCGCGCCCAAGCTCGGCGATCAGATAGCGCATCTCGGCGATCTCGCGTTCCTGCGCCTCGATGATCCCGTCGGCGAGCTTGCGCACGCGCGGATCCGTGATCCCGGCGCGCTTCGAGGTCATGATGGCGATCGAGTGGTGCGGGATCATGGCTCGCATGTAGCTCGTGCCGTCGACCGTCACTTGGCTGCGCACGAGCCAGAGCGCGCCCGCGAAGACCAGCGCCGCAGCGGCGAGAACGGCGATCTTCGCGCCCCGGCCGCGATACATGCTCCACATGAAGCCCAGCATGATCGGCACCATCGTCGCGCCCATGACGAGCGCCATCCAGGCGCGGGTTTCGCTGAAGAATACGTGCTCCAGCGCATAGGTGTTGAGATACATCAGCCCGAACATCACCAGCGTTGATGCCAGGATCATGAGCGAGAAGCGGATGTAGGACATGGAATGTCTCCTTGCGCGGTTTGAACGATGGGGCAGCGGCACACTCAGATCGCCGGCACCGAAGCGGGCGCAGCTTCAGCCCGGTGACTGCGCACGAGACTAGCCTCGAGCCTGCGGCGCAGGCCTTGCTGATGCCGCCACCCGCGGATCTGATGCGCACCGGTCGCTCGGGCGGTGATGCGCGCCTCCGGATCAGAAGGATCCGACATTTCGTAATCCCGTCGCGCGGCGGCCATCACGGCCCGCCCGGGCGTGGCCGCGATGACCAGGATAGACACGTGCATGGGCTCGCCGGGTGGCGCCTGCGCTCCGGACAGCGCGCGCCGGATTAGCGTGCCGAAGCTGCCGATGTCGCGGTGCGCACCGCTCGCGAGCGGACCCTGGGCCGTCGCCAGCCCCTCGCCCGTGCCTTCGCCCACTTCGCCATCCGTCACCTCCATCGTCCAGCGCCGTGCGCCTTGGGACAGCTCGATCTGGATGTCGAGCACATAGATCGGCTCGAGCCCAAGGTTCGCGACGAAGCAGCGCGCGGCAAGATCGCGCCCCGCCCCCGAGGTGACGAGGATCTCGGAGCGCCTGTGCCGGCCCATGCTGGTCAGAAAACCGTGCAGATAGACGATCCAGACCGTCGCCGTCACCGCGCTGAAGGCTGCCTGCAACAGCGCCGCATGTGTCTCCATCCAGCCCACTCTTGGCCCCCTTCCACCCTGATCGCCGAGGCACGCGAACAGACGGGCGGACAGGAGGTTCCCGCCTTGGCAGAACGATGGCCACGAAATGCACGGAACAAAGACCGGCTTTTCCTGTTCATGGGCCCGCACCGACAGGGAGGATGCCCATGCGCCCCGCAGACACGCGCCACGACGGACACCGCGACCCTCATCGCCTCAGATCGCGCGATCTCCTGCGCGACTGCCTGCCCGCGATCGGCGTCGCTGCGGCGGTGGCCGGGCTTGCCCTTTTGCTGCCGCGCGAGGCGCATCGCCCGCCCGACAGCGCCCCTGGCCGCACCGCCCGCCGCGCGCGTTTCGGCGACCGGGTGGTCGAGGGGCGCAGCGTCACCATCGCCGCCCCGCGACGGGCGGTCTGGGATCGATTGCGCGACACCGACCGCTGGCCCGATTTCATGGAGACGCTGCGTGACCCGGAGCATCTTCCAGACGGAACGCTCGGCTGGACCCTCGACACGCCCTTCGGCCAAGCCCGCGTCGTCGCGCGCATCTGCCGCGAGGAGGAAAGCCGCACCATCGCCTGGGTCTCGACCGATGAATCCGAAGTCGAGGCCGAGGGAAAAGTGATGCTTCGCGACGCGCCCGCCGAGCGCGGCACTGTGATCGAGGCGCATGTCGCCTATCGCCCGCCGGGCGGCCTTGCCGGCCACTGGATCGCCAAGGCCTTCGGTCGCTCTCCCGGGGTCCAAGGGCGGCAGGAACTCAAGCGGCTGAAGATGCTGATCGAGACCGGCGAGATCGCCACCAGTTCCAACCGCCGCACCCCCACCGCACAGGAGGCCTGACATGCGCGCCCTCACTTGGCACGGCACCCATGACGTCCGCGTCGACACCGTCCCCGATCCCCAGATCGTCAATCCCCGCGACGCGATCATCGAGGTCACCGCCACCGCGATCTGCGGCTCCGACCTCCATCTTTACGACGGGGTGATCCCGGGCGTGAAGGCGGGCGACATCCTCGGCCACGAGTTCATGGGGCGCGTGGTCGAGACCGGGCCCGGCTCGAGCCTCACTCCCGGGCAGCGGGTGGTGGTGCCCTTCACCATCTCCTGCGGCGCGTGTCTCTTCTGCCAGCTCGGCCAGTTCTCGGCCTGCGACAACTCGAACCCGGTCGAGACCCAGGAGGCATCGGAGCTTCTTTACGGCCACGCGATGAGCGGCCTTTTCGGCTATTCGCACCTGACCGGCGGCTATCCCGGCGGCCAGGCGCAATACGTGCGCGTGCCTTTCTCGGACGTGGGCCCGATCGTGATCCCCGATGGGCTCGAGGACGAGCAGGTGCTGTTCCTGTCCGACATCCTGCCCACCGGCTGGATGGCGGCGGCCAATGCCGACATCGGCCCGGGCGACACGGTGGCGGTCTGGGGCTGCGGGCCGGTCGGGCTGTTCGCGGTGCAGTCGGCGCGACTAATGGGGGCCGCGAAGGTCATCGCGATCGACCATCACCCGAACCGCCTCGCGCTCGCGCGCGGGCTGGGGGCTGAGGTGATCGACTACCGCCAGACCCATGTGCTCGACGCACTGATGGAAATGTCGGGCGGCCTCGGCCCCGACGCGGTGATCGACGCGGTGGGCATGGAAAGCCACGGCTTCTCGCCCGACAACCTGCTCGACACGGTCAAGCAGAAGGTGGGCGTGGGCGCCGACCGCGCACATGCGCTGCGCATGGCGCTGATGGCGGTGCGCAAGGGTGGGCGGGTCTCGGTGCCCGGGGTCTACGGCGGCTTCGCCGACAAGTTTCCCCTCGGTGCGCTGATGGAGAAGGGCCTGCAGCTCCGGACCGGCCAGACCCATGTTCAGACCTATTCCGAAGAGCTCCTGCGCCGCATCGGCGAGGGAGAGATCGACACCACCTTCCTCATCAGCCACCGGCTGAGCCTCGAGGAGGCGCCGCGCGGCTACGCGGGCTTCAGCGGCAACCAGGACCAATGGACCAAGGTGGTTCTTCGTCCATGAGACAGGACGGGGCGGATCCGATCGTCGTCGTCACCGGCGCCGCGTCGGGCATCGGGCGCGAACTCGCCCTGCTGGCCGCGCGCGACGACTGGCCGCTTCTGCTCTGCGCCGACGAGCCCGCGATCCACGATGTCGCGGCCACCCAGCCCCGCGCTCGGCCGGTCGAGGCCGACCTCTCGGCCCGCGAGGGTCCCGACCGCCTGCTCGCGCGACGAGCTGCAAGGCAGCGGCGTCACCGTCACCTGCCTGATGATCGGCCCGACCGAGACCCGCTTCTTCCAGCGCGCCGGGATGCAGCGGACGGCGGTCGGACAAGCTGCCAAGGCTGATGCGGCCCGTGTCGCCGAAGCGGGCTACGCGGCGCTCCTGCGCGGCGAGAGCGCCGTCATACCCGGGGCGGCGAACCGTCTGCAGCGGCTTGCGGCCAGGTTCCTGCCCGACCTGCTGCTCGCGCGGATGCATCGCCGAATAGCGCGCCCGTCGTCCTGACACCCCGATGACATGGCACAATGCCGGGCCGCGCTCCGACAGGGAGCGCGGCCCGATCACCGTTCAGCGATCCGCGCTGCCCTGCGCATCCGCGTCTTCGGGGTCCCGTCCCTCGGTGCCCGCCTCGCCGACCCGCCTTGCAGCGGTCGCGGCGCGGTCACGGGCCGCCTCCCCCGCGGAGGCTCCGATCTCGGCCATCTCGTCCACCGCCGCCTCGCCCATCTGGGCGGCTGCGCGGCCCGCGTCCCGCACAGCGGCCCGCGCCTCGTCGGCCGCGGCATGACCCATCTCGCGCAGGCGATGGGCGTCGTCCTCGAGCATGTCGGCCTCGATACGCGACCGCGGCAGGATCCGGGCCGCCAGCGCCCCGACCGCAAAGGCCAGCGCGCCCGCGACGAAGGGATGCTCGCCCGGCAGCGCCGCCCCCTCGTCGGCCATGTGCCGCGCGTGATGGCGCGCCCGGCCGCCCATCTCGGCAAGGCTGTCGCGCGCCTGCGACATCTGCTCGGACGCGGTGCCCGCCATCTCGCCCGAGCGCTCGCGCAGCGCCTGCGCCGTCCCGACCGCCGCCCGCATGGGCCGCCCCGCCAGATCCCTGGCGCGCGAGGTCCAGTGCCGATCCGCAGCGTGGGGATCGCCGCGCAGGGCCTCGGCCTCGCTCATCCGCCCCCGGCTTGGCCCCTGATCGCCGGTGCCACCTCGCAGCTTACCCGCAAGCAGCAGGCAAAGACCTGCCCCTGTCAGCCCGACCGCCAGCGGATTGCGCCGGGCGTGCGCCGACGCGGCCCGGACGACTTCGTCCCCGGCCAGCGCCAGCCGGTCAGTCATCCGGCGGCCGAAATTGCCCAGGTCCAAGGTCTCGCGCAGCTCATGCAGCGTGCCGCCGAGGGCGGCGCGCTCCCGATCAAGCTCCGCCTCGATCTCGTTCGGATTTCTCATCTCAGGGCTCCTTCCTCAGGGTTTCGACATCTGCGCGCAGCGACCTGAAGCTCCGCGCGGGCGCGAGCGACACCAGCCGCAGGCCGCGCCAGCCCTTCGTCGCCATCGCCAGGGCTACCAGCGTCAGCGCCGCGCCGACGATCAGTGCCGCCCAGCCGGGATCCAGGCCCAGCTGCGCGAGACCGTCGACGCTCGCCGCAACCAGCGTGTTCAGCGCAACGATCAGCAACACCAGCGCCGCGGCAAGGCATGCCAGCGCCACCGCCACCTGCCGCGCCGCGCGGTCTATTTCGGTGCGCAGCAAGTCCAGCTCGCCGCGGACCAGCGTGCCGAGCTGCTCCAGCGCCAGACCGACAAGTCCGCCCGCGTCGCGCAGCCGGTGTCCGCCGCGCGGGCGCTCTCGGTTCATGGCTCGTCCTCGACCTGAGACGGCGGAGCATAGGTCTGGGTGCCGCCGGGCAGGGCATCGGGGCTCGTCGCAGGATCGGCGGCATCGGGACCGGCCTGCCAATCGCCATCGCTCTCGTCTTCGCCTACGTCGTCACGCGAGACGGCGAGGCGGGCAATGCGGGTCGCGACGAACCCCGCGAGCGCCGCGCCGCTCAGGAAGAGCAGCGGATTGCGGACGGCGAGGCGGCCGGCATCCTCGACCAGCCGGTCGACCGGACGACTGTCGATCCGATCGGCCGTGCGATCGAGCCTGCGTGACAGGCTGTCGGCAATCGACTGTTGGGGCGAGCCCGGGCGCAGCTCCGCCCCCGCGGCGTCGAGCGCGCGTGCGAGGTCGGCGATCTCGGTGACAAGGCTGCCAAGCATCCGCCGGCCACCGCGCCGCGCGCCGCCCTTGACCTCGTCGGCCGCGGTTTCGGCCGCATCGCGCGCCCCGCGGGCGAAACGCCCGGCCGCCTGCCGGGCTTCGGCCCCAAAATCGTCCATCGTGCTATCGCCGGAACGTGACATGGCTCCCTCCGCTTCTCAGGTGATCAGGTTGATGGCGAACAGGACGACGACGACCAGCCCGACGATGTAGATGATGTTCCGCATGAGGTCCTCCGTTCCTGCTGCGAGGCTTCCGAACAGACCACGCCCGCGGATGTTCCCGCCTGCGCAGCCTCAGCCCTCGTGGTCGTGCTCGGGCTTGCCCTTGCGTGGGGTCGCGGCAAAGTCGCGCAATTCGCGCTCGGACATCGAGCGCTCCATCTCGCGCGCCGAGCCTTTGAGTGCGGATTTAGGCGTCTCACCGCGTTTCGCCGCCAGCGCGGCCCCCGCGGCCTTCTGCTGCGCCTTGGATTTCGCCGGCATGATGTCCTCCCATGTTGACGGCACCAGGAACATCCGGCCTAGCGCAATGTTCCGGGCCCATGCCGACAGACAGGGAGAGAGACGATGACCGACCCAGAACCGCGGATCACCGAAACCGAGCTGCAGCACCTCGCAAGCGATCTGCACCATTTCGGCTGGGGATCGCTCGAGACGCGCGGCGACGAGGTGGCCCGGGTCTCCGACTGGCTGCGCCACAGCGCCGGCCTTGACGCGGTGTTCGTCGATGGCTCCTTCGACGTCTGGATCCTGCGTGCCCAGTGGGGCGTGTCGGAATTCGAGCGCTGGCGCGATTTCCGGGCCGCCCGCAGCCGCGATCCCGGCCTCACGCCCGAGGCGTTCGGGCTGCCGCGCACCGACCCGGAATCAGGCGAGAAGGGCTAAAGCTTCAGGCCAGCACGAAGGCCACCGAGAGCGCATAGAGTGCGAGCACGAGCGCGCTCTCGAAGCCGATCCCGGCAATGCCGCGCCTTTCGCGCCGGATCATGCCCAGCATCAGCACCGTGACCATCAGGATGGCGATCTGACCGGTCGAGCGGTCCGTGGGGATGAATTCGGCGTAGATCGAGCCGGGCGTGACGAAATCGGCGAGGCTGAGGAACATCACCTCGAAGGCATTGCCCCCGATCACGTCGCCGACGGCGAGGCTGACCGCTCCGATGCGGACCGCGGCCACCGCTGTCACCAACTCGGGCAGCGAGTTCGCGATCGCCGCAAACAGCGTGCCGACGACGCTCGCGCTGAGCCCGCCACGCTCGACGAGCGCGCTGCCGGCTTCTCCGATGCCGAAGCCCGCGATGGCGGTCAGCGCCGCCAGAACCGCGAACCGCAGCCAGAGCGCCCGCCCGTCTGCCGCACCCTCGGCCGCCTCGCCGGGGGGCGACTGCTCGGGCCGGGTCTCGGAGGTGGCGACCGGCGTCCACATCGGCTCGGCGCGGATCGCGGCCAGAAGCCTGAGCCCCGACAGATAGCCCAGGATGATCACGACCGAGACGGGATGAACGCCCCCGAGGGTCCAGCCCGGCTCACTGGTCGCCAGCAGCGGCAACGTCAGCAGCGCGATGAGCAGCACCCCCTGCCCCAAGCCCACCGGGCTTGCCGCGGCATGCTCGAGGTTGGCGCGGCGATAGCAGATGTCGGCAATGGCCAGGAACGCCGTCTGCGCCGTCAGCCCGCCCAGCGCGTTGCCGATCGCGATCCCCGCCTGCCCCTGCAGCGCCGTGGTGACCGAGGTCACCGCACCCGGCAGCGAGGTCGCGGCCCCGACGAAGAGCGCCCCCGCGACGATCTCGCCCAGGCCCGTCCGGTCGGCCAACGCGTCGGCCACATGCGCGAGCCGCGTGCCCGCGAGTGCGATCACCGCCGCCGACAGCACGAAAAGCCCGGCCAGTGCCCAGAGCGGCAGTGCGCCCATCATCTGCGCCGGATCCCCGACAGCAGGATCGGCACCGGCGGGCGCGCCGGCATCGGACGCAGGGGCAGCGACAGGTCCTGAACCGGCAGTTGCCAGTCGAGCTCCCGCACAAAGCAGCGCAACGCCTCGGTCATCGCGGCGAGGGTCATCGCCTCACCCGGACAACGGTGGCCGGTCTCTGCCCGTCCGCCGCCCTGCGGGATGAATCCGTGGTCCCCGCGCCGCCAGTCGAGCCCGCGCCCGGCATCGAACTGCAGCGGCCGCTCGAAGAGACGGGGATCGCGAAGCGTGCCGTAGATGTCGAGCAGCAGCCAGCTGCCCGCCGCGATCTGGTGGCCTTGCCAGATCAGCCCTGTGCGGGCGATGCCGCCGATGGCCGGAAAGAACGGGCAGAGGCGTCGCGCCTCCTCGCAATGCGCCTGCAGGGCCGCGTCGAGCACATCGTCGCTGGCCCCCGCCAAGCGGTCCCGCGCCTCCGGCGCGGTCTCGAGCGCAAGGACGGCGAACTGGATGTATCGCGCGATCGCCGTGACCGGGCGCAAAACGTTCAGCAGCTCGACCACCGCTGAGGCGGTCGGGATGCGCTGCCCGTCCGCCCCGCGGTGCTCGAGGAGCTCCCGTCCGGGTGAGCCCTCGGGCGGACCACCGCCCTTGCGGCGCCAGTCCCTGACCAGCGACCTGAGACGCGCCTCGAGCCGCGCGCGCCGCAACAGCGCCACCGCGACGCCGGGCCCGGTCCCCCCAGCCTGGTCGATCATCATGGCAAGCACCTGCCAGTCAGGCCAGCTCTCGCCCGGCAGCCCCAGCCAACGGCAGGCGCTGCGCGCCAGAAGCTCGCTCAGCTCGTCGTGAAGGCGGATCTCGCCCAGACGGACCCAGATCTCGACGGCCTGCCGCAATTGCTCGCGGAAGATCGCCAGGAAGCTGTCGATGCCGTCCCTGGACATCAGCAGGCGCACGAACATCGCCTTGCGATGCAGATGCGCCGCATCGTCCAGGCCCTGCACGCTGCCCTTGTCCTGCAGGAGCCGCAGAACCGTGGCCGGCATCGCCCCGCGACGGGTCAGGGAATGACCGTCGTAGAACAGCGCCGCCGCTTCGGGTCCGCGCAGGCAAAGCACCGGGCGCAGCATCAGCCGCGCCCGGAATGCGTCCGTGTCCAGCCTGTCGCAGCGGTTGCCGATGAAGGCGTAGCCCTCGCGCAAAAAGGCAGATGTGTGATCGCGGCCCGAAAGCTTGGGAAATGTCATGCGGCGTCGAACCGTCGCCAGACCCGAATGTTCCCGGCCATGCGGTGCGGGCCGGGAACATCTGGCCAAGCTGCCTGTTCTTCCGCCCTGCGATCGGCAACGTCCGGTCTGCGAATAAGGGAGAGACCAATGGCACATGCCTCCGGAAAGCACTTCGGGCACGGCGCGAAGGGCAAGAACGACGCGTCGGGTTCCGCAAGCCACGTCGATGTCGAGAACATCCCCGCGAACGCGCCGCTCTCGAACCGGGACGAAGCGCAGGGTGAAACCCATGCAGGCGGGCGCGACGGTCATTGGATCAAGACCCTGCAACGCAAGGATCACCCAGAAAGCCGCCAGCCCCGGGACAGGTCCCGCGATGACTGAACAAACTCTTGCCCCAAGCACGGTCTCGCACGAAGCCCCGTCCGTGCTGCGAGACGATGCGCGGCGACGGGCCGAGGGGGCGGCGGCCCGCGAACGCGAGCTGCGCGCCGAACAGGCGGAGCTTCGCGCCCGCGTCCGCGAGATCGACGTCGAGGCGGGGGCGCTGACCATCCGTTCCGACAGGCTTCTCGCCTATTTGACGCGTCTGCAGGAGGGGCGCCTAGACTGTCCCAGATGCTGGATCGAGGACGGCGAGGTCGCGCTGCTCACCTACCGCCCAGAGGTGCTGACCTGCCCGCGTTGCGCCGCGAGCTTCGGCGGCACCGCTACGGGCTGACGAAAACGGAGGACGGCCATGTCCCGCGATCATCCCAGCGCCCGACGCAAGACCCGCGCAGGCATCACCGTCGTGGTGATCCTGTTCGTCACCATCGCCCTGTTCTTCATCGGCAATGTCATCTCGCACTGGCGGGTCCAGAACGAGCAGCAAGATCTCGAAGCTCTGCCTTCCCCGGATGCTGTCCGGTCCTCAGACCCCGCGCTCGATCCTGACAGGGTGTCACGATGACGAAATCCAACTGGAGGACCCGCGGCACGGCGACGGCGCTGATTGCAGCGGGGCTCGTCCTCGTAATCCTGATTCTGCTCGCCTCACTGCGCGAGCCGCAGACCTCGCCAGAGGGCAGCCCCGCGAACGAGGCCGGGCACAGCCCTGCGAACTGAACCCTGACCGGCAGGAGGCCCGTATGAACGAGTTCACCGAAAGACTGCAGCGCGACCACCAGTTTGTCGCGCGTCGCATCGGCGACGGGCTTCACCCTGTTGCCGCTTGGCGCGAGCGGCGCGAGATCTCGCGCGAAGAGCTTGCCGAGCGAGCGGACCTGACGCCACGCGAAGTCGCGTCTATCGAGGACGGGCTCCTCGTGCCGGACACCTCTCAGCGGGGCCGTTTGGCGCAAGCGCTGGCCACCGACGCAGAGGCGTTGATTCCCTAGCGCGGGCGTCCCGGCCGCGGATGTTACGCTCGTGCGGCCGGCTGTCTCAATCACCCGGTCGCCGGTAACCATCAAATTTGCGCTTCAGGAGCGAGAGGTCGCGTTGCAGCGATCTGGCAAACTCCGCGACCGGTGCTGCACCGCCGTCGGCCGCCGCGGCCATGAGGCCCGTGACCTGCGCGATGATGCGCGCCTCGAGATCCATGTAGCTGCGGTCGAAGGGGCTTGCTGCCGGAGTGCCATAGGACGGCTGGCCAAGCTCTGCGGCACGCAACGTGTAAAGATCGACCGCATCCTTCCGGAGCAGCCCCTCCGGCAGCGGAATATCCGTGTCGTCGGCCAAGAGAGCGAGTCGATGCTCGAATTTCTCGTGGAGGGACAGCGTGTCGCGCGCGAGTTGACGCAACGCCGGATCTCCGGACTGTGCCAGTGCCAGATGCGAGGCCCTTATTTGGAGCTGCAGGTAGGACGACATCTGCTCGACGAAACCAAGAAGGGAATCCGCGTCTTGGGGGGCGTTCCTTGCCCCCTCGAGGATCGGGGCGTCGTATGCGCCAATCGAGGGCGGATCGGGCGATTGCGCAAATGACGCTTCGGCGCAGATCAGAACCGTCATCAAGATAGCGATAACGAACTGGGCGTGGCGGGTTCTGCGGATGATTGGCATAGTCTCTCCCTCCTCGCGTCACGGGCCCCCGACAGGGGCCGCGTGACAGTTTCGAACAGGAAAAGCCGTCGGATGTTCCGAAGCAGATCGGCTTCAGAGAAGAGCAGCAATGCGTCGGGCCAAGCCCCCGATCAGATCGACCGATCCGCCATGTCCTCCATGATCATCTGCCGGGCGCGGTTGACCCGGCTCTTGACCGTGCCCATCGCGCAGTCGCAGATCCGCGCGCTGGTCTCGTAGCTCTCGCCTTGAATGACAACCAGCCGGAACATCTCGCGGAACGGCTCGGGCAGTCGTCCGACAGCCCGCATCGCCTCGTCCGCGCGCAGCACCCATTCTTGCGTCGGCGCGACACTGGCGCGCGACGACACCGACACGCAATCCGCCCGTCCCGGTGCCTCGCGACGTCGAAGTCGGATTTCGTTGTAGAAGATGTTGCGCATGATGATCGACAGCCAAGCGCGCAGGTTGGTGCCCGGTTCGAACTTCTCGATGTTCTCGATCGCCCGCAGAAGCGTGCTCTGCACGAGGTCGTCGGCTGCGTCCCACTGCCGCGTAAGACGCCAGGCACGTCGGCGCAGCACCGGCAGCAGCTCGAGGATGTCGTGCTGCACGATGATCTCGCGGCAGCTTGCCGCGTCCTCCTGCCTCGTCATGCTTCCCCCAATCAGGTCGGAATTGTCCGACGAATGGAAACGCGCCGGCACCCAAGATGTTCCGGCACTCGCTGCCCCCCGCAACTTCCCCGTCGAAGCGCCTCGCTCGCCTGCCGCACCTGCATTTGTAGGCGCGCCTACACGGAAGTGTCGGGAACAAAAGGACAGAGCGGCTGTTCACCGGCCTTCGGTCCGCACCGCCTGACAGACGAACTGCCCGGCGATCAAGACCCGAGACATCAAGGAAGGAGGTCCCATGACATATGCCACATCCGCCGCAGGCGCGGCACCTCCGAAGCCTGCCGGCTCAAGAGCCGGCGGCTGGAGGATCGCGGCCCGCGTCGTCTCGGCCGTCATCGGAGCGATCGGCCTCGCGCTGATCGCCGGGGGGATCTGGCTCATCTTGCTCGGCGGCAGCTGGTATTACGCCATCGCCGGGTTGGGGCTCGCTGCGACCGCCGCGCTGCTGTGGATGCAGGATGCGCGGGCGTTGCGGGTCTACTTGGTGACCTGGCTCTTTACGCTTGCCTGGGCCTTCTGGGAAGTCGGCGCCGACTGGTGGGCGCAGGTGCCGCGCCTCGTCGCGCCCACGGTGATCCTGATGATCCTGCTGATCATGATCCCCGCCCTGCACAGCCCACGAGCCAATCGACTTGGAGCCAGAAAGGAGACACCATGACGCACCGTCTCACCCGCAGTCCGCGCAGCTCCGCCGCGCTCGTCGTCTGCCTGGCGCTTCCCGGCCTGGCGTCACCCAACCCCTTGGCCGCCCAGGACGCACCCCAGCAGGTGCCGCAACCCGCCGTGCCCGAGCGGCTTGCCCCCGGCGCGCGCACCGAACCCGCGCCCGAGAGCAGCCAGGCCGAACCCGACGCCACAGGGCCGGCGGCCGAAGCCCCGAGCGATCCTGGGGTAGAGGTCGGCGCCGATACTTCGACAGCGCCGCCTGCCGATGCGACGACGGTGCAGGAACAGGGCCCGCCTGCCGAGGCCCCGGCCGGGCGTGATCCCCGCCCGCTGCGCCAGGTCGGCGCAGACTGGCCCTACTGGGGCGGTGGTGCCGATGCGCGCCGTTTCTCGCCGCTGGCACAGATCACTCCGGACAACGTGGGCGGGCTCGAGCGCGCCTTCGTCTACAGGACCGGTGACATGCCCTCTGCCGCGGCCGAGGGGAAATACGCGGCCGAGACCACGCCGCTCAAGGTCGGCGACAGCCTCGTCATGTGTTCTGCCAAGAACGTGCTGATCTCCATCGATGCCGCCACCGGCGAAGAGAACTGGCGCTACGATACCGGCGTGCCCGACGAGGCCATTCCGTATTCCGCCTCGTGCCGGGGGGTCTCGGTCTACACCGCGCCCGAACTGGCCGAGGACGACATCTGCAAGACCCGCGTCATCGAGGGCACGATCGACGCCAAGCTCGTCGCCGTCGATGAAGCGACCGGGGTGCCTTGCGAGGATTTCGGCGAAAACGGTGTCGTCGACCTCTGGACCGACATCGGCGAGCGCGTGCCCGGCTGGTATGCGGTGACCGCGCCCCCCGCCATCGTGCGCGGCGTCGTCGTCACCGGCGCGCAGGTCAAGGACGGCCAAGCCGAGGATGCGCCCTCGGGCGTGATCCGCGGCTTCGACGCGGTGACGGGTGCCTTCCTCTGGGCCTGGGACATGGACAATCCCGAAAATGCCGACGGCCCGGCAGAGGGCGAGACCTACACCCGCGGCACGCCCAACATGTGGACCACCGCCACCGGCGACGAGGAGCTGGGCCAGGTCTACCTGCCGATGGGCAATTCCTCGGTCGACTACTACGGCTCGAACCGGATCGAGAGCGAGAACGAATGGGCCACCTCTCTCGTCGCGCTCGACGTGACCACGGGCGAGCCGGTCTGGCACTTCCAGACCGTGCACCACGACGTCTGGGATTACGACCTCGGCAGCCAGGCGACGCTGATCGACTATCCCGGTCCGGAGGGCGAGGAGGTGCCGGCGGTTCTCCTGCCTTCAAAGCAGGGTGATCTCTACATCCTCGACCGCCGCACGGGCGAGCCGCTGACGCCGGTGGGCGAGATCGAGGCACCGACAGCGGGCAGCGTCGAGCCCGACTTCATCTCGCCCACCCAGCCGGTGTCGGAATGGCACACGCTGCGCAAGGACCCGCTCAAGGAAAGCGACATGTGGGGCTTCACCGCGCTCGACCAGCTCTGGTGCCGGATCCAGTTCCGCCGCTCGAACTACGAAGGCTTCTACACCCCGCCCTCGAGCGATCGTCACTGGATCCAGTATCCGGGCTACAACGGCGGATCGGACTGGGGCTCGGTCGCGGTGGACGTCGAGCGCGGGGTGATCGTCGCGAACTACAACGACGTGCCGAACCACAACCGCCTGATCCCGCGCGAAGAGGCCGACGCGCGCAACCTGCGCCCGATCACCGAGCAGGTCAGCGGCGGCGACGGCGGCAGCAACGCCGAGGGCGCGGGCGACCCCCAGGCCGGCGCGCCCTACGCGATCGAGGTCAACGCAGGCTGGCGCAACGACATCACCGGCATGCCCTGCACTGCTCCGCCCTATGGCGGCATCCGTGCGATCGACCTTGCCACCGGCGAGACACTATGGGACCAGCCTTTGGGCACCGCGCGCCGCAACGGCCCGTTCGGCATCCCCTCCTACCTGCCGATGAAGATCGGCACGCCGAACAACGGCGGCTCGGTGCTGACCGGATCGGGGCTGATCTTCATCGGCGCCGCGACCGACGACCTGTTCCGCGCCATCGACATCGAGACCGGCGAGACCCTGTGGTCCGACGTGCTGCCCGCCGGCGGACAGGCCAACCCGATCACCTACGAGGTCGACGGCCAGCAATACGTGCTGATCGCGGCCACCGGCCACCACTTCATGGAGACGCCGACCGGCGACTACCTGATCGCCTACAAGCTGCCCTGACACCGGCGCTTTGCGTGCTGAAGGCCCGGTCGTGACATCGCGACCGGGCCCGCCTATGGTTCAACGCCGAAGCGAGAAAGAGCCGACGGGGCCCATGACGAACAAGACTTCCCCACCCGGCCCCTCCACTGTGCCGGTCTGCGCGATTGGTGCATCGGCCGGTGGCGTGAAGGCCTTGCGGGCGCTCTTCTCGCAGTTGCCGCCAAACCTCGGGCTGGCCTATGTGGTCATTGTCCATCTGCCGCCCGACCAGCCCAGCCAGCTGCACCAGATCCTTTCCGAAGTCACCGGCATGCCGGTGGTGCAGGTCGACGACACGCCCGAGCTGCGCCCCGACACAGTCTTCGTCATTCCGCCCGACAATGAACTGGTGATCGAAGGCGACGCAGTCACCACCCGCGAGTTCATCGAGCCACGCGGCCAGAGAGAGCCGATCAATCGGTTTTTCCGATCGATCGCCAAGGGCCGCGGCGACGGCATGGCGGTGCTGCTGTCCGGAGGCGGAGCGGACGGCGCGGCCGGCGCGCGGGCGGTGAAAGAGGCCGGCGGCGTGATCCTCGCACAGGAACCGGACGAGGCCGAGTTCCCGATGATGCCGCGCGCCGTCATCCTCGGGGGCGGCACGGATTTTGTCGGACCGATTGCCACCCTTGCGCTGCGCATTTCCGAGGTCGCCGCGACCAAGCACAGCCTTCGCAAGACGGCGCCCGAAGCCGCCGAACCCATTTTCCGCGAGATACTGACCCTTGTGCGCGATCGGACCGGCCACGATTTCCTGGGTTACAAGGACGCGACCGTGCGGCGCCGCATCGCGCGGCGGATGCAGATCACCCGCAGCGCGAGCCTCGCCGACTATGCGCAGCGCCTTCGCTCGAACGGCGACGAGGCGCAGGAGCTGTTCTCGGAACTGCTGATCTCCGTCACCTCGTTCTTCCGTGACCCAGCCGCTTGGGACCAGCTCTCGGCCGAGGCGGTCGCGCAGATCCTGGAGGCAGCGGACGAGAACGGCATCCGCGCTTGGGTTGTCGGCTGCGCCACTGGGGAAGAGGCCTACAGTCTCGCCATCCTGCTGCGGGAGGCGATGGAAGCGCGGGGAATGAACCTGCCGGTGCAGATCTTCGCCACCGATGTCGACGAGACGGCGCTCGTCTTCGGCCGCGAGGGGCGTTATGGCGCGGGCATCGCCGCCGATGTCGGAGACGAGAGGCTGCGGCGCTTCTTCGACCGTGACGGCGAGGGTTACCGCGTCCGCAAGGAATTGCGCGACAGCGTGCTCTTCGCCCGCCACAGCCTGATGCGCGATCCGCCATTCATGCGCCTCGACCTCGTTTCATGCCGAAACTTGCTGATCTATCTCAACCGCGAGGCGCAGCGCGACGCGCTGGGCACGTTCGCCTACGGGCTCAGGCGCAACGGCTACCTGTTTCTGGGGTTGGCCGAGAACCCCGACGTGCTGTCGGACGACTTTTTGTCGGTAGAGCGCAGCTCGCGCGTCTACCGGCTGCGCACCCGCGCCGTGCGGCACTTCCCGGCCCGCAATGCCAGTCCGCAGGGGCAATGGCCACGCGCCATCGACAGCAGCCGAACCCGCTCGCGCGAGAGCCAGGAGCGCAGCTTTTCAGAAAGCCATGCTGCGGCTCTTGAACGGCTCGCGCCGCCCAGCGTCCTGATCGCACAGGACCTGTCGGTGCTGAACCTCTCGCCGCAGGCCGGGCACTACCTGCTGCCCTCGGCGGGACCGCTGAAAAACAATATCGCAAGCCTCGTGCGGCCCGAGCTGCGGCTCGACCTGCGCGGCGCCATCCGGCGGGCAACCGATCGCGGCGAGCCGACGCTGACGGCACCGGTGACGGTCGCTTTCGATGGCGGAACGCGGGCGGTCGCGCTGCATGTCACACCGGCAACCGGCTCCGAAGGTCAGCCAGCCATTCTGATCCTGTTCCTCGACGGCGGGCCCGTGCCTGCCGGAAACTTCGGCGAGCTGACAGACCAGCCTGCGGGCACCGAGATCCGCCGCCTGCGGGCCGAACTGGAAAGCGCCGAGGCACGTGCCGTGGCGGTCAGCGGCGAATACGAAGTGACCCTGGAAAACCTGCGCATCGCCAATGAGGAGCTGCAGTCGGTCAACGAGGAATATCGCTCGACCGCCGAAGAGCTTGAAGCCTCGCGCGAGGAACTGCAGTCGACGAACGTGGAACTCGAAGCGCTGAACCGCGAACTCGAGGACAATCTTCTGTCGATCCGGGCCGCGCATAGCGACCTCGAGAACGTCATCTCGGCGTCGGACATCGGCACCTTGTTTCTCGACACCGACCTGAAGATCCGGATGGTGACGCCGCGGGTAAAAGAGCTTTTTAATGTCACCGAGGCGGATGTCGGCCGCCCGATCACCGACTTCAGTCACCGGCTGAGCTACGACCGGCTGGCGCAAGACGTTATGCAGGTGCTATGCGACCTGCAGCCGATCGAGCGCGAGCTGTCGGCGACCGATGGGCGCTGGCTGCAGATGCGGTTGCGTCCTTACCGAACACTCGACGATCACATCAGTGGCGTTGTGCTGACCTTTGTCGATGTGACGGCGGGTCGAGAGGCCCTTACCCGTCTGCGTGACAGCGAGGCACGCTTCCGTGGGCTCGCCACGGCGACTGCGCAGGCGACCTTCCGCATGTCGCCCGATTGGGGTGAGCTGCGCGAAATGAAGGGTGGCGGTTTCGTTGCCGATGTCACCACCGCCGAAAGCAGTTGGCTGGTGCGTTTCGTTCCACCAGAGGACCGCGCAAGGCTCGAGGCGGCGATCCTCGGTGCGATGCGTGACCGGGGGATCCTTGCGATCGAGCACCGGATCTGCATCAGGGACGGAGGCATAGGCTGGGCGCAGACCCGAGCAGTTCCCATTCTGGGCGACCGCGGCGAGATCATCGAATGGTTTGGCGCGATGTCGGACCAGACCGCGCGCCGTCGTCACGAGGAAGACCTGCGCGCCGCGCGCGATGCCTTGGCACTGGCCACCCGCGCCTCGTGGCTGGGTTGGGGCAGCTGGGACTATGCCACGGGCGTGGCCGAGTGGGATGCGCGTGCGCGCGAGATCGTCGGATTGGCCGATGGCGAGAACCGCATCGGCGACTGGATGGCGCGCGTGTCCGAGGCGGATCGCACCGAAATCGAGAACGAGATCGCAGCCAGCCTGCGCGAAGGCCGCCCCTTCGAGATCGAATTCCAGCCCGAGAGTGGACCGGCCGCCGGTCGCATCGTGCATGCGACCGGAATGTTCCAGAGCGGCGTCGAGGGATCGGCGGCGCATGGCACGGGGCTCGTGCGCGACGTCACAGAATTGCGCCGTTGGGAGGCGCGCCAGCGGATGCTGGTTGGAGAGCTGAACCACCGGGTGAAGAACCTGCTCGCCGTCATCCAGTCGATCGCCGCACAGACCCGCCGGGGCAGCACCGACCTTAATAGCTTTGGCCGGGCATTCGAGCAGCGGCTCTCTGCCTTGGCAGCGGGGCTGGACACGCTGACCCGCTCAAGCTGGACCGGCACCGACCTGGCCGAGCTGATCGAGAGGACGGCAGGGGCACTGCGCAGGGGCGAGGGACGGCTTCTGACCGAGGGAGAGGCGGTGACGCTGCCACCGGCTGCGGTGATGACGCTCGCGCTCGCACTGCACGAACTTGCAACAAATGCGCTGAAATACGGAGCATGGTCGCGGGCGGGCGGCAAGGTGGTCGTCGCTTGGACACGAGAGGGGGAAAAACTCCGCCTCTGTTGGCGAGAGACCGGAGGTCCAGCTCCATCGGAGCCAAAAGCCCGAGGCTTCGGATCAGCCCTGCTGGAAACCGGGGTGGCTTGGGATCTCGATGGCACGAGTAGTCTAGATTTAATGTCCGAAGGTCTCGTCTACACCCTAGTCTTTCCAGCGCCGCCCGCCGGCTGATCCCGCGCTGTCAATGCAGCCGAGGACCGCGGATCTGGGACGCGCCGTCGGCCTTGGACCCGGGCCGTCGCCGCTGAAGCTTCTCTTCCAGCTGCTTCGCAAGATCGACAAGCCGCTGAGGCGGCTCGGGCATCTCCCCACTATTTTCGTCGTTCTGAAGGAACTGGGGCGGCAAAGGCTTCGCCCGTTTGTCGTCTTCCGGCATGCGCTTGCTCCGTCGTTGTGGCGGCGCAACGCGCCCACGCCTCATTTGCGAAGAGTCTACGCGTCGCGGAGGCAGTCGGATCAGTCCAATGGCATCGGGGCCCAAGCAATGGCCAGTCCACCCAGTCATCCCATGGGTTGCATTTGGGCCGGGAACGCTAGATCGGCCGGCCCGAAAATCTCCGGACCGGCCACAGGTAGCAGGGGACTGCAGGAAACGGAGGCCTGGGGGCCTCCGCATGCTCGAACAGCGGGCGCCATCGAATGTTCCCGGCTGCTGCACCTGACACGGAACCCAAGATCTTCAGTCCGCGAAGGCGAGCGCCGTGCCGACAAAGGCCACGGCGAAGGGACCGACACAGCTGACCCAGGCCGCCGCGAGCAAACCGAGGTCGGCGAATGCAGACGGCACCTTTGATCCTGTCGCCTCGCCAGTCAGCGCGAAGCCGGTGATCAGGAAGACCGTCCCAAGAGCGAGACCGATCAGGAACCGCGCGCTGAGCCAGCACAGTGCTGCAACATCGTCGTCAGACATGAGAAACCTCCTGGCCGCGAGAGCTGTCGAACAGACGAGTGGCGGGGATGTTCCGCCACCCGCGGCCCCTGCCCCGCTAGACGAGCTCAGGATCCTGGGGCGAGGATGGCGAATGCGAGCGGTCCGAGCGCGATGCCATGTCCCTCGCGGCGCGTCGTGCAGCCGGGGGCAGTGAGCATCCTCCAGCGGTCCGAGACGGGCATGAACGCGTCGTCCTCGGAAAAGTTGACGACGATGCGCCGCTCCTCACCCTTGTAGGCCCGGGTCCAGGAGATGATGGGGGCACGTTCACCACCCGCCATTCGCTCCTCGCCCAGGCGCAACACGGGCTCCGTCCGGCGCCAGGCCAGGAAATCGCGCGTGAAGGACAGGACGCTTCCGGGATCATCACATTGGCGGCGCACGCAGAGACGGGCGTGTTCCGCCATCACCGGCAGCCAGGGGGTCGCCTTGCTGAAGCCGCAGTTCTTCTGCCGGTCGTTCCAAGGAAACGGCGTGCGGGCGCCGTCACGCCCCTCGAAGGTCGGCCAGAACGCCTTGGCCCAAGGATCGACGATCTGGTCGTAATCCAGATGCGGATGCGGCAGGCCCAACTCGTCACCCTGATAGAGGATGCAGCCGCCCTTGAGCGTCATCTGGGTGAACAGAAGCATCTTCGCCGCCGCCTCGCGCAGCTCCGCGCCCGCGAAATGGGTGAGGTTGCTGACCGCGCGGATCGTATCGTGGTTGGTGAAGACGTTGAAGAACCAGCCGTTGCCCAGAAGCCGCTCGCGCCGCTCCAGCTGAGCGGTGATCGAGTCGACCTCGGGGTGGCAGTTGATCAGCCCGAAATCGTAGACCGCGTGCAGCGCGCGGCCCTGCTCGGTGAACTCGGCCGCGGCCTGCGAGGTGTCGATGTCGGCCAGCTCGCCGATCAGGACGATGTCGTTGGCATCGGCGAAGGCGCGGAAGCGTTCGAGGATCGCGCGCGTGCCCTCGGCGGCGCGGTCGAAATAATGCAGCTGCGCGGCGAAGGGATTGGTTGGCCCGCCGCCGATCAGCGCGTTCGAGCCCTCGCGCCCTACGGGCGGGTTCGATCGCAGGTCGCGGTCCCAGGACAGACACTGCACCGCGTCGATGCGGAAGCCGTCGACGCCGAGATCGCTCCAATAGCTCATCTCGGCGATCAGCTGGTCCAGAACGGCCGGGTTGTGCAGGTTCAACGCCGGCTGCGAGGCGAGGAACGGATGGTAGTAGTATTGCGACCGCCGCGGCTCCCATGTCCAGGCGGGCCCGCCGAAGGACGACAGCCAGTTGTTGGGCGGGCTGCCGTCGCGCGCGCGATCGGCCCAGACATACCAGTCGGCCTTGGGCGTGTCGTGCCCCTCGCGGCTTTCGGCGAACCAAGGATGTTCGTCCGAAGTATGGCAGGGAATGAAGTCGAGTAGCAGCTTCATCCCGCGGTCATGCACCGCGTCGCGCAGGCGCATGAAATCCTCCATGCTGCCGGCGGTCGGATCGACGAGGCGAAAATCCGAGATGTCGTAGCCGAAATCCTTCTGCGGCGACTTGTAGAACGGCGAGAGCCAGACCGCGTCGACCCCGAGATCGGCGATGTGGTCGAGCCCGGCGAGCACGCCGCCCAGATCGCCGATCCCGTCGCCGTTCGCGTCGCGGAAGCTGCGGATGTAGACCTGATAGATCGCCGCGCCCCGCCACCAGTCGGCGGCAAAGCCGTCGGCCAAGGGCTCGTAAGGCCCCGGCCGGGCCATCGGCGCGCCGGTCATGGCGCGGCGCGGGCGAAGAACGCCCCCCAGGCCGGCAGGTGGATCTCGTCCCCGCGGCGGATGCCTCCGAAGCCGTGGCCCGTGATCTCGGGCCCGGTTTCGGCTGCGGGCAGGTCGAGCACCTGTTCGGCGTCCGACAGGTTGAAGGCGCAGGTCAGCGCCCCGTCGGCCAAAATGCGTCGAAAGCCGAGGATCTCCCCGGAGGTCTCGAAGAATTCCATGCCGCCTTGACGCAGCGCGGGCTGCTCGCCCCGCCAGCGCAGGAAGCGGCGCAGCCGGTTCAGGGTCGAGCCCGGAAGCGCGTCCTGCCCCGCGACCGAACGTTCGAGATGCGCCTGCGGCACCGGCAGCCAGGGCTCGACCTGCGAGAAGCCGCCCGAGGGAGCGTCGCCGGTCCAGGGCATCGGCGTGCGTGCCCCGTCGCGCCCCTTGTAGGCCGGCCAGAATTCGCGGCCGTAGGGATCGACGACGCGGTCCTGCGGCAGCTCGGCCTGCGGCAGGCCGAGTTCTGCCCCTTGGTAGAGACAGAAGGCCCCGCGCAGGCAGGCGAGCGCCGCCATCAGCACGGTGACGGCATCGGGCGTCTCCTCGGCCCCGAGGCGGGTGATCGCGCGGGTGAAGTCGTGGTTGTCGAGCGCCCAGGCCGGCCAGCCGGCATCCTCATCATGGCCAAGGTCGCGCGCGACCTCGCGCAGAACGCCCGGCGAAACGTGGTGCGCGCCCAGAAGCCAGTAGCCATAGGCCAGCTGCAACCGCTTCACGGCGGTGTATTCGCGATGCACCCGCACCGCCTCGGACTGGTTCAGCTCGCCCAGGAGCGCGCGACCGCCGTAGCCGTCGCAAAGTGCCCTGAGCCGTTCGAGGAAGGTCACCGTCTCGGGGCGGACGATGTCGTGGATGTGGAGCTGGCGCGAATAGGGATTGAACTCGAAGGCCTCTCCTTCGGGGATGTCGGGGTTCGGGGGATTGTCGCGCAGCTCGGCGTCGTGGGCGTAGAAGGTGCAGACGTCGAGCCGGAAGCCGTCGACCCCCATGTCGAGCCAGAAGCGGCAGGTGTCCAGCACAGCCTGCTGCACCGCCGGGCAATGGTAGTTCAGGTCCGGCTGCTCGCGCAGGAAATTGTGCAGGTAATACTGGCTGCGCCGCGGCTCCCACTGCCAGGACGAGCCGCCGAAGACCGAGAGCCAGTTGTTGGGCGGACCGCCGTCGGGTTTCGGATCGGCCCAGACATACCAGTCGGCCTTGGCGTTTGCGCGCCCCTCGCGGCTTTCCAGGAACCACGCATGCTGATCGGACGTATGCGACAGCACCTGGTCCATGATGACCCTAAGGCCCCGATCATGCGCGCGCTCCAGAAGATCGCGGAAATCCTGCAGGTCGCCGAACAGCGGATCGACGGCGAGATAGTCCGCGACATCGTAGCCGAAGTCCTTCATCGGCGATTTCACGAAGGGCGATATCCAGATCGCGTCGACCCCGAGCGAGGCCACGTGATCGAGCTTTTCGGCGATGCCCCGAAGGTCGCCGATGCCGTTGCCGGTCGTGTCGAGATAGCTGCGCGGGTAGATCTGGTAGATCACCGCGCCCTTCCACCAGTCGTCGGGGGCGGGTTCGAATGCCATGGGTTTCCTGTGCCTTGCCTTGTCGAGGGGGCTGAATGGCGAAGGCGGAGGAATGTTCCCGGCGGGCGGCGCAGGCCGGCTCAGCGCCCGGCGGTCGCGTCCTCGTCCGTGCCGCTGTCGTGATCGGCCCGCACCTGTGCATGGCTGATCAGCGCGAAGATCAGCGTGCCACCGATGACGTTGCCGGCCAGGACCGGCAGCCAGAAGCGGAAGATCGCGGCTCCGGTCGCGGTTTCACCCAGCATCAGTAGGTGAAGCACCTCGACCGTGCCGACGATGACATGCGGAAAGTCGCCGATGGCGATGAGATAGGTCGCGAGGAAAATGATCGCGAGCTTGGCCTGACCGGTCGCGTAGATCGCCCAGACCATCGTGGCGATCAGCCAGCCCGAGATGATGCCCCCTCCCAGCATCTGCAGCGCGGGCTTCTCGACGAGATGGTGACCGATCTCGACGAAGGCCTCGCCCACGTCCGGCGGAAAGACCGGCATGAAGGCGAAGACCGCCGCGGCGATCAGGCCGCCCAGCGTGTTGCCCGCAAGCACCACGCCCCAAAGCCGCAGCAGGCGCATCAGGTTGCGCCGGTCGGGCCGGGTCATGAACGGCAGCACCGCCGTCACCGTGTTTTCGGTGAAAAGCTGCTGGTTCGCGGCGATGACGAAGAGAAAGCCCACAGTGTAACCCATGGCCTCGAACAGAAAGCCGAAGTCGGTCTCGGGCAGGTTCGCGCGCAGGATGCCGCGGGCCATGAACGAGGTGCTCATCGTGATCCCGCCCGCGACGGCCGACCACAGAAGGGCCATCACCTCGCGGTTCAGTTCCTTGTCGCCGTCGCGGCGGATGACCTCGTGCACCGCGGCCGAGGTCGAGGGAAGACGCGTTTCCAGCTCTTCGACCCCGTCGCCGGGGTGATCCTGCCGAACCTGCGGGACAGGTGCATGAGGGTCCGCGTCGCCCCGCTTACTGCGCCTGTCGTCTCTCGCGCCGTCGCCGGGCCCTGTCCTGTTCATCGAACACCTTCTCCTCGGGTGTCAGGGGCGTGTCCGTCTCGGACCGCTTGATGCGCCAGCCTTCGCGCGCTGGATCAGCCTTGTTCACGTCGCGATCGGACCGCTCGGGCTGTCCTTCGCCGCTCTGGCCAGGTGCCGAATGCGGATGATTGCTGCCGGATCTTCTGGTCATGTCGTGCCTTTCTGGAAGGGGAAGCCTCCAGAACAGGCGGGCCATGTGGATGTTCCCGGGGCATCAACTGCGATCTCGCCCCCGCGCGTCGACCCGGTCGGCACCCAGCTTGAAGGCCCACAGCACGACGATCGTGGTCATTGCCGCGATCGCGCCAAGGCCGGCGAGGCCAACGCCGCAAGCAAGTCCGACCGCACCGGCCATCCACATCCCGGCCCCTGTCGTCAGCCCTTTCACTCGCCCGCCGGAGGTGATGATCGACCCCGCAGCCAGGAAGGCGACGCCGGCCGTCACCGCCTCGATCAGACGCAGGATGTCGATGCGCTCGTCCGCCGCGCCCCCGCGCGTGTCGGCCGCCGCGATCAGTTCGAGTGCGATCAGAGCAAACAGGCAGCTGGCCGCAGCGATCAGAACATGGGTCCTGAGGCCCGCCGCCTTGTCGCGCAGTTCCCGCTCGAACCCGATCGCGCCGCCAAGCAGGATTGCGAGCATCACGCGCAGCAGCGCCACCCCGGGCGGGGTGGCCGCGAAAGAGATCGAAAGTTCCGACATCACCAGATCCATGGTTTCGAAACGCCGCCGACATGCCCACGTTCCCGGGTTTCCGCGCCTCAGACCTCGCGCGCCCAGGCCCGCAGGGCACCGCAGCGGGTGATGAAGTCGCCAGCGCCCTGCGCCGCGTCGTCGCCGGCAATCGGCGCGCCCTGCAAGGTGGTCGGGTGAGCCATGTCCCGGCCGTGGCGATGGTGCAGCTCGCCCCCCGGGCCGGTCTCGACGGGGTTCTGGGTCTGCGGTGGCACTGGCGGGGTGTAGCCGTCATCGGTCATCGGCGTTCCCTGTGTTGAGGCATCATGAGGAGAAGGGCGCGCGCAAATTTTCCCGCGCGCGACACCGTCGCGCGGGCTGAAATCCGCCGATGCCAGGCAGGCCGGTTTGCGGACCCATTTGCACGCGTGGCTTGAGGGTGGATGATGCGGAAAGCGCAGTCGTGTCAAGCTGCGGGTTCATCCGGGACGGGCGAGAGCCTAGGCTGGGCAAAGATTTCGTGACCGAAACCGGATCCTTGGGGGGTGGCCGTGCGGATCCTGCTGGTGGAAGATGACTACATCCTAGCAACCGGACTCAGCGCCGAGCTGGCCCGTCTTGGCGCGCGGATCATCGGACCGTTCCGACGCGACGGCGACGCGATGGCCGCGGCGGACGAGGCCGGCGGCGCGATCCTCGACATCCAGCTGGTTCGGGGCACGTCTTTCGCGCTGGCCGAGCGGCTGATGGCAAGACGGGTGCCCCTTCTTTTCTACTCCGGCACGGATCGCGCGCTGCCGATCCGGTTCAGCGACGTCCCGCGCTTTTCGAAGCCCACGGGCGCCCGCTGCCTGTTGACCGAGCTTGAAAGACAGGGCGCGCGGCGTCCGCTTTCAGCCCCCTCGGGTCCGATGGCGGCGCTGCCGCTTCTGCGGGCCGAGGCACGCCGTCTGCTGGCAGACGGCGCGGCGGCGGACCGGTTGGTCGAGGCGACGCTCGAGCGCGCCATCCGTCTTGCCGCCGATCGTGACAGGTCCGAGCCGGTGGCGGTCTGGCTGGCGCGGCTTTTACGGAGCGAACATCGCAGGCGAGGCAGCGGCTTGTTGAATTGAGTGCCTGACAAGTCTGTGCAAACGCATCGGCTTGCCGTTTGGACCGCGAGTGGCGAGGTCCTTCGTTTCTGACAGATGCGCCCACAGCCGGTCCTGAAGCCTTTGTGCCAGCTCGATCATCCGGTCGGGCGCTACGGGCATGTCCTGCGTCTCCCCAAGCTGGGCTTCCGGGGCGCTGCTCGGCTTCTTCGGGTCTTTCTTGGCCATGTGTGCCCTTGGCACTCCTGCTGGAGGACATCCGCGCTTCCTGCAGCACTCTAGCCCGTTGCATCGCGTGATCCTACCGTCAATGGGGCCGGTGTCGGATCCGAGTCGAAACGCCAGTTTTCACCACACGGCTCCGCCCCCTCCCGGCGCGACGATAATTCCGGAACCTTCTGGTGGTTCGCCTGTTCGAGGCGCGTCATGCTCAATCGTCAGCGGCATGCCCCGCGCGGCCCGCCGTTGACCCAGTGAATGGACCTGCCATGAGCC
Source organism: Frigidibacter sp. MR17.24 (assembly GCF_037095655.1). NCBI lineage: Bacteria > Pseudomonadati > Pseudomonadota > Alphaproteobacteria > Rhodobacterales > Paracoccaceae > Frigidibacter > Frigidibacter sp. MR17.24. The sequence goes on along the minus strand of NZ_JBAWKE010000001.1, from coordinate 27,515 downwards.
ATCCCGCACCGCCCTTCCCCGCCCAATCCCAGCCTATGCCGGGCGCGACCGACAGGATGACCCCGCGCCCCGACCACGGCGAGGACAGCTATCGCGGCTCGGGGCGACTGGCCGACAAGGTCGCGCTGATCACCGGGGCCGACAGCGGCATCGGACGCGCAGTGGCGTTGGCCTTCGCGCGCGAAGGTGCCGATGTCGCCATCGCCTATCTCGATGAGGATGCCGAGGCGGAAGAGACCGCGGCATTGGTGCGAACGGCGGGGCGTCGCGCGCATCTGCTGCCGGGCGACATCGGCGGCGCCGAGCATTGCCGGATGCTGGTCGACAAGACCGTCGCGGCGTTCGGAAAGCTCGACATCCTCGTGAACAACGCCGCTCACCAGGCAAGATTCGACAGTCTTGAGCAGATCAGCGACGAGGAATGGGACACAACCTTCCGCGTCAACGTCACGGCGATGTTCCGGCTGGCGAAGGCCGCGCTGCCGCATCTACGGGAGAGCCGCGGCACCATCATCAACACGACCTCGATCAACGCGGACAAACCGAACCCCGGGCTTTTGGCCTATGCCGTGACGAAGGGCGCAATCCAGAACTTCACCGTGGGGCTTGCGGGACTGCTGGCGGGTGACGGCATTCGGGTGAACTGCGTGGCCCCGGGTCCGGTCTGGACACCGCTCATCCCCTCGACCATGCCCGAGGATGATGTCGAGAGCTTCGGGGGCCAGACGCCGATGGGTCGACCCGGCCAGCCGGCGGAGCTCGCCTCCGCCTACGTGATGCTGGCCGACCCGGCCTCTTCCTACACGACGGGCGCCACCATCGCGGTCAACGGCGGGCAACCGATGATCTGAAGTCGAAAGCGGGCCGTCCCTCGGGACGGCCCGCTTCCCGGCTCAGACGGGCGTCGCGTGGATGCTTTGGTCCGGCAGCACAAACNCCCCCCCTCCCCCCCTCCCCCCCCCCCCCCCCGCTTCCCGGCTCAGACGGGCGTCGCGTGGATGCTTTGGTCCGGCAGCACAAACTTGCAGAAGCGGCTTTCATCGCCTGACGACGTCATGTCCTGATAGAGAAACTCAAGACCACGGTCGTCGAAGATCCGGAAGAACGCGTCCCAGTCGATCGCTTCGAGTCCATCCTCGGCCTCCCCCCCGGGATCGGTAAAGTCGATGCGAAGGATGTCTTCGCCGGCGACCCTAGCGGGCTGCCCGCCACGGGCGATGGCCCAGTTGCGGATCGTGTCATGGTCCTGCGTGGTCTTGGCAGCGGTCATTGCGGTTTCTCCTTCAGGTCTGGATCAGAGGTCGGGGGTGTCCAGCAGTTCGGGATCCGGTGCGCCGGTGCCCGCGCCCCGCCAGGCACAGCCGTAGGTCGTCAAGGCGGCAAGGATCAACGCCACCAGCGCCGCGATGAACAAGGAGCGCCGCGTCTGGCGACGGCGCGCCTCGAGATCGGGGGGAAGGGCCACGGATCAGGCTGCGGCGGCGTTCAGCCGCTCCTGCGCAAGCGCGGTGAGCCAATCGTCGGCACCATGCTCTTCGGCCAGCGTCAGTTCGAGGATCTCGGCGCATTCACCGTGGTCAAGCTCCTTCGACCAGGCGATAAGAGTGCCGTAGCGCGTGATTTCGTAGTGCTCCACCGCCTGCGCGGCGGCCGCGAGCGCGGCATCGAGCACCTCCTGCCCCTCGATGTCGCCGGCTATCTCGTTGGCCTCCTTCAGGATGCCGTCGATGGCGGGGCAGTCGGTCCCCTTCGGCGGATGGCCGATCAGCCCGAACACGCGCTCGAGCCGAGAGATGTGCTCGCGCGTTTCGCCCAGATGCGCGGTGAAACCGTCGCGCAGGCTTTGGTCGCCAGCCTTCTCGATCATCTTGGGCAGCGCCTTCTCGATCTGCTGCTCGGCATAGTAGATATCCTGCAGCATGTGCAGGTAGAGCTGGTCCATGGAGCGGATGTCTTTGGAGAACAGGGCCATGCGAACCTCCCAAGCGGATGTTTGGGTGTCGAGGACGGTCGGCCTCGCGCCGCCGCCGGTTTCCTCAACAACCACCGGCAGCACTTGTTCCCCACTTGGATCTTGCCAGTCGACCGGCCACCGTGAGAGCGCGCGAATTGGGATTTCCGGGGAACCATGCGGCTGCCTGACTGTTCGACGCTCCCAGCACGGCCATCACGGCTGTGGCAGAGGAGGACGACATGACCAAGCACCTTTCCAGTCTTTTCCAGGCCTGCGCGATCGCCGCCCTCGCCGCCGGAACGGCCCAGGCCCAGTCGAGCGAAGGCGGCTCTACGGTCACACAGGGCGGCACGATGGCCGAAAGCCCCCCAGAGACCGGCAGTGGCGCCACGGAGCAGCAAAGCGACATGCCCGAGGGGACCACGGCGGGATCAGGCAGCACAGCGCCTGACAGCGCAGGCTCCGACACTGGAACGCAGGACGCCGCCGAAGGATCGCCCCCTGCGGCAAAGCCCGGCCGCTCGATGACGGGCGGGGACACCGCGATGCCAACGCCGGGCGGCCCGTTCGGCTATCAGCGTGCCGAAGGAGATCTGTCGGCAGAGGAGCTGACGGACCGGAACCTTTACGTCAGCGACACCGACGTCGGGCGCGACGCGATGTTCGATGAGCCCGATGCCGCCTGGGAGGATGTCGGCGAGATCGAGGATCTCGTGATCTCGCCCGAGGGTCAGGTGCGCGCGGTCGTCGTCGACATGGGCGGCTTCTTGGGCATCGGCGAGAAGCGTGTCGCGGTCTCGATGGAGAACCTGCGCATGGTGCGCGGCAACGACGCGGATGGAGACTATTACGTGGTCTTCACCTCGACGCGCGAAGATCTGGAGAACGCTCCCGAATTCAACTGGGAGGACTGAAGACGCGTTCCGGGCCGGTGTGACACCGGCCCGGACCAGTTCCATGCGCCGCGCTGGATCACCTGGGCCGAGGGCCCGTCACCCTGTGGGGCGTCAGCCGGATGCGTTGACCCCGCGATTCACTCGGTCGGATCGCCCGACGCAGCCCCCGGCCCTTCCGGACGTGCCACCGCAGGTTGGCGCGTCGTGCCCGACATCGGGATCGGCTCGCCAGGCCCACCCGCTGCCTCAGGGCGCAGCGAGGGCTTGGTCGTCTGATCCCGCTCCTCTTCCGCCATGCGCCAGTGACGTTCATGCTGTCCGTCGGGGCGGCCTTCGCGCTCCCAGATCGCATGCGCACGCTCGGCGACGCTTAGACCGGCTGCGTCATCATCCGCCGTTTCACCGGTGTCGGGCAAGAACTCGCTGGGATCGTGGGGAGAGCCCTCATGATCATCCTGAGCGTTCTTCCGCTCGACATCCGGGGCCTTTGCGCGGGACTTTTCGCTGTTGGGCATGACCGTATCCTCCAGGCTCAGGCCGCGTTCTTTTGCGCGGCAAGGTTGATTGCGGACTTGGCAAGCTTCGTCAGGGACTTGTCAGCATTCTCTTCTTCGGCCAGCGTCTGCTGCAACAGCTCGGCCGCCTGCATCTGGCCCATCTCGCGCGCCCAAGCGGCAAGTGTGCCGTAGCGCGCCATTTCGTAATGCTCGACGGCCTGTCCGGAGGAGACGAGGCCCGCATCGAGCGATTGGCTGTCCTTGAAGGACTCCATGATCTCCTCGCCCTCGCTGAGAATCCCCTCGATCGCGTCGCAGGTCTTCCCGCGCGCGGGCTTTCCGATCAGGTCGAACACCTGCTGCAGCCGTTCGATCTGGCCCTCAGTCTCTTCGCGGTGGTGCTCGAATGCAGCGCGCAGATCCTCGCTCTGCGCGGCGCGCGCCATCTTGGGAAGCGCCTTCAGGATCTTGCGTTCGGCATAGTAGATGTCGCGCAATGTGTCATGGAACAGGATGTCGAGCGTCTTGGCGGGCATCGGAGCCTCCTTGATTGGGGTCGTCTCGAACAGGGATCCAAGCCAGATGTTCCCTAGGCACGCTTGTTTGCTGCCATCCGCGGGGTCCGGTCAGGGTCGCGGTTGGCGCGACACACGCCAGACCGTGTTCCCCACATCATCGGCGACCAGCAACGCGCCGTCGCGCGCGACCGAAACGCCGACCGGTCGCCCGCGGGCGAGGCCCGTCTCTGTCCGGAAACCGCCCAGGATCTCGACCGGCGGCCCCGCGGGATGTCCATTGCGGAACGGAACGAAGACGACCGCATACCCGGCCGCCGGACGGCGGTTTCAGGATCCATGCTCACCGATGAAGGCGCCCTCGGTCCAACGCGCGCCGAGCGCCGATCCATGGGCGAAGGCGAGCCCCAGAGGTGCGACATGCGACCCAAGCGCATAATCCGGGCGCGAGACGTCATCGGGCGGGCCTGAAGACCAGTCGACACGGGGATCGGGCGAGCCACCGTAGTAGACCCAAGGCCAGCCAAAGCTCTGCCCCTTGCCGACCGAGGTCAGATAATCGGGCACCAACTGGTCGCCAAGCTCGTCACGCTCGTTGGCGACGGTCCAGAGCTGCTCGGTCCGCGGCTCGATCGCCAGGCCGACCGGGTTGCGGATGCCGCTGGCATAGACCTCGGCCCGGTCCCGGGCGGGATCGATGCGCCAGATCGCCGCCCGGGACGTTTCGGCCTGTTCTCCAGCCTCGCCATGATCGCTGTTGGACCCGACCGAGACGAACAGCGTGCCATCCGGCGCGGCGACCAGCCCCTTGGTCCAGTGGTGGTTCGGGCCGTTGGCGGGCAGCGCCCGCACCCGGCGACCGGGGTCCGTGATCCGTGTCTGGCCCTGGTGGTAGGGGAAGATCGTCAGTGCGTCCGTCTCGGCGACGTAAAGCCGGTCACCCACCAGCGCCATGCCGAAGGGCGAGGTGAGACCCGCGAGAAGCACCGAGCGCAGGTCGACCACCCCGTCGCCATCGGTATCGCGCAGAAGGCTGATGCGATCGGCGCTCTGAACCTCCGCCCCGGCCAATCGCATGACCTGCTTCTGCACCAGGCCGCGCAGGCTTTTGGGAGCCGACGGCTGCTTGTTGCTTTCGGCGACAAGCACGTCGCCGTTCGGCAGGACATGCAGCCAGCGGGGATGGTCGAGGCCGGTGGCAAAGGCCTGAACCTCAAGCCCTGCGGCGGGGCGCGGCGCCTCTCCCGCGGGCCAGCCTGTCGCGGGCGCGATGTTCAGCGTCGGCAGGGCGGCGCGCGTGGGGGCGGGCAGCGCAGGGCGTGCGCCGGTCTCCTGCCCGGCCACGTCGTGCGGTCCGCCGCCGCACCCGGCCAGAAGCGCCGCCGCGCAAAGGCCCCCGAGAGCCGTCATCGCCATCCGCCTCATCACGCTTCCCCCTTCTGATCCTGCAAGGCATCGAGCACGCGCCGGTTCAGCACCTGCGGGGGCGGAACTTCGAGATCCGACCAGGTCCGTTCGCGTGCACGCTCCATGTCGAAGCCGTCGGCGCGGCGCAGGCGCGACAGCTCGTCCCAGGCCAGCGGCACCGCGACCGGCGCCCCCGGCCGGGCACGGACCGAAAAGGGAGCGATTGCCGTCGCCCCGCGCTCGTTGCGCAGCCAATCGATGAAGATGCGCCCCTCGCGCGCTGCCTTCGACATCGTGGCCGTGTAGCGGTCGGGCGCAGCCTCGCTCATCACCGTGGCCAGAAGCTGGGCGAAAATCTTCGCGCTGTCCCAGCCGATCGTGCGCGTCAGCGGCACGATCACATGGATCCCCTTGCCGCCCGAGACCATTGGATAGGCGGCAAGTCCCATGGCGTCGAGCCGATCGCGCAGCTCGAAGGCGCCGCGGCGGACGGCGGCGAAGCCCAGCCCCTCGTCGGGGTCGAGGTCGAAGACCAGCCGTTCGGGCCGGTCGAGCCGGTCGCGCCGCGCGCCCCAGGGGTGGAATTCGACCGTGCCCATCTGCACCGCGGCCACGAGACCCGCGGCATCGGTGACAGCCATGTAGTCCGCCGTCTTGCCGTCGCTTTCGGTGATCGCCACCGACCGGATCGCCTTCGGGAACCCCTTGCCCGCATGCTTCTGGAAAAAGCGCTCGCCCTCCAGCCCCTCGGGCAGTCGCAACAGCGACAGCGGCCGGTCGGCCAGCCCCGGCAGCAACCGGTCCGCCATCTCGTCGCAGTAGCGCGCGAGGTCGAGCTTGGTGCGTTTCGGCTTCGGGAAGATCACCCGGTCAGGATGGCTGATGCCAATCCCCGCCACCGTCACCCGGTCGCCGCGCGCCATCTCCACCTCCACCTGAACGTCCATCACCACCTCGGCGGGCCGCTTGTCCTCGCGCAGCGCCACGAAACGCGCGTGCCGCAACTGGCCGTCACGCGTGACCTCGGCATGGGCGATCTCGGCCACCAGCGCGGGCCTGATCCAGCGCGTGCCCCGCGTCTCGGGCGGCGGCGCGTCCAGCGGCGAGGTCTTTCGCCCAAGCGGCCTCATCGCGGCGACAAGCTCGGCCATCGACGCCTCGTCGAAACCGGTCCCGACCTTGCCGCGATAGGTCAGGTGCCCCGCCTCACAGGTCGCAAGCAGCAGCGAGGCGAAGGGCCGGCCCCGCCGGTCCGAGGGTTGCCAGCCGCAGATCAGGAACTCGGCCCGTCGCACGCATTTCGCCTTGACCCAAGTTGGCCCGCGTCCGGACAGATAGGGCGCATCGAGGCGCTTCGACACCAGCCCCTCGCCCCCCGCGCCGCAGACCGTGGCAAGCGCGCCGGCGGCATCGTCGTCGATCGCGGGCGACAGCCGCAGCAGGCCGCGCGCGGGTTGGCCGGCGAACAGCGCCTCGAGCGCGGTGCGCCGAGTGGACAGCGGCTCGTCGGCCAGATCGCGCCCGTCGAGGGCCAGAAGGTCAAAGGCCACGAAGCGGAACGGGCCGCCCGTCTTGATCGCGTCCTGCAGCGCGCCGAACCCCTCGAGGCCCGCACCCGCGACGATCTCGCCATCGATCAGCGCCCCGTCACAGCGCAGCTCTGCCAGCGGTGGGACCAGTTCGGCAAAGCGGTCTGTCCAGTCGTGACCATTGCGGGTGCGGATCCGCACCCCGCCCTTGCCCAGCGCGATCTGCGCCCGGTAGCCGTCGAGCTTGATCTCGTGCTGCCAGCCTTCGCCCGCGGGCGGGGCATCCTGCAGCTCTGCCAGCTGCACGGCACGGAAGCGCGGGATGGCTCTGCGCCGGACGGGGCCGAAGGCGCGCGGCTCCGCGCGCCGGGCGATCTCGGACAGGCTGCGGTTGGACAGGATCGACCGATCGAAGCGTTCGGCCAGCGGCGTGCCGCCCGTCACCGCCGCGGCATCGCGATCCTTGACCAGAAGCCAGTTCTCGGCGGCTTCGCCCTTGCCCTTCAGGCGGACCAGCGACCAGCTCCCCGTCGCGCGCCGACCATGAAGCGCGAAATGCAGATGACCCTTGCGCAATCCGTCCTCGACGTCGTGGAACGGCTGCCACCAGCCGATGTCCCACAGCATCGCGGTGCCGCCGCCATAGTCCTTCTGCGGGATCGTGCCCTCGAACCCGAGGTAGTCGACGGGGTGATCCTCTGTCCGGACCGAAAGGCGCTTGTCGGCGGGGTCGTTGGACGGCCCGCGGGTCACAGCCCAGCTCAGCAGCACGCCCTGCCATTCCAGCCGCAGATCCCAGTGAAGCCGCGAGGCAGCATGCATCTGGATCCCGTAGCGCAGCGCGGGGCCAGACCGTGCCGCGACCCCTTCCGGCTCGGCGGTCGAGGTGAAGTCCCGACGTTCGTTGTAGCGTGCCAGGCGGTCCATCAGGCGGACTTGCGTGGCGACTTCGACGAGGTCTTCGCAGAGGATTTGGTGGTGGATTTCGATGCGCGCGTCGCGCGGCCACCGCCGGACTTGGCCCCTGCCCCGCGCGAAGACGCGCCGCGTGAGCCGGATTTCGATCCGCCCTCGCCCGCCTTCAGGCTGTCGCGCAGCGCCTCCATCAGGTCGACGACATTCGTGCCCTTCGGTCGCGACGGCTCGTCCCCGGTCTGCACGCGCGGCGTCTTGCGGTTCCTGCGCTTCGCCTCGATCAGCCCCCTGAGCGCGGTGTCGTAGTGATCCTCGAAGGCCTTGGCGTCGAACGGCGCCGACTTGCGCTCGATCAGCTGGGTCGCGACCGACAGCAGTTCGTCATCGGCGGGATCATCCTCGATCCCCGAAAAGAGCGGCTCGGCATTGCGGATCTCGTCGGCGTAATGGAGCGTTTCCAAAAGCAGGCCATCCCCGCAGGGCCTGACCGCGCAGAGATATTCCTTGCCGCGCATCGTCAGCTGCCCGAGCCCCACCTTGCCCGCCTGACGCAGCGCATCGCGCACCACGCGATAGGCATCCTCTGCCAGGTCGTCGGTCGGCACGACGTAATAGGGCTTGTCGTAATAGAGCGGCGGGATCTCGCGCTCCTCGACGAATTGCACCAGCTCGAAGGTCTTCTTGGTTTCCAGCCGGATCTCGTCGACTTCGTCGGGATCGATCAGCAGGTATTCGTCCTTGCCAAGCTCATAGCCCTTCAGGATGTCGGCGGTCTTGACCGGGCCGATGCCGGGCACCGTCTTCTCGTAGCGCACGGGCTTGCCCGAGGGGCCGTGGATCTGGCGGAACGACAGCCGCGCACCGGATTTCACCGCCGGATGCACCTCGACCGGGATCGACACCAGCGACAGACGCATCTGTCCCTTCCAGACCGCACGCGATGCCATGACCTCGCTCCTCCCATCAGGACTGGGCGGAAACGCTGCGAGCCCCCGAATGGTTGCGCGGACACAGGCCGCTGTCGGGCGTGCTGCCCGGTGATCGTTCCGGAAGAAAGGCAGATCGAGTTCACCCGCGGTCGGCAGCTGGTGCTGAGCGCCGGGGACGTGAGTTAACTGAGCTCCTATAGTTGCTGGCTACCGAACGGCCCCCGAAGGCACTTCGCCATGCAAAAGATGTCTCCCGGGGAACCGAGGAGCGGCATACACTCTTTAGGTTCGACACGCAGGAGACCTCCATGATCGAGAAGTTGTCGAGCGGCGCGCCAGGGCTCAACAAGATCATCCAAGGAGGCATAACCGCAGGGAGCCTCACGTTAATCCAAGGGTCGCCTGGCACAGGAAAGACAACGCTGGCGCTTCAGTTCTTACGGGATGGATCCGAAAAGGGGCAGACCGGCCTCTATGTCAGCCTCAGTCAGACGGAGGCTGAGCTGCGGAAGATAGCTGCCTCTCATGGATGGTCGCTTGATGGCATTCATATCGTCGATATCTCGCGTGACCACGGCCTCCCAAGCAAGGCTCAGTCGATCTTTCACACCTCGGATCTGCATTTGGATCGGACGCGAGAGCGTATCGATGGACTGATTGATGCCGTTAAGCCAGCACGACTGGTGTATGACTCGCTGTTGGAGGTGCGTCTCCTGACGGCGGACCAGCAGGGTTATCAACGCGAACTAATAGGCCTTCGTCAGCATCTTCAGGATCAGGGGATCACAGCACTGCTTCTCGATGCAGCACCCGCAGGCGACCCTCATTACGACACAGAGGCACGGGGCATCGTTGACGCGATCATCACCCTAGAAAAAACCCTTCCCGAATTCGGTAGGGCTCGGCGGCGTATTGAAGTGGCAAAGATGCGTGGTGTTGCCATTCGCGACGGCTGGCACGACATGGATATCCGCACGGGCAGCGGCGTTACTGTATTCCCACGCACCGTCCCTTCCGAAGACGTTGACCTGAAGCAGAACTTTGAACGAGGTGGTCTGGTTCAGTCGGGTCTGGAAAGACTCGATGGCATTCTTGGTGGTGGAATGGAGCCCGGGACGACGACGATGGTCGTCGGACAAACTGGCGTGGGAAAATCCACAATTGCCTCGCTTTACGCCCAGTCTGCCCTGCGGCGAGGTGAAAAGGTTGCCCTGTTCCTGTTTGAGGAGAGAGTTGAGACTTTTTTCCGTCGCAGTGAAGGTCTGGGCATGAATCTACGCCAGGATTATGCCGACGGGCGCTTGAAGCTTTACGACTTCAATCCTGATGAACTTTCTGCAGGCGAGTTTGGACAGATGGTCCAGAGAGAAGCCGAGAGCGACGAGTTGCGTGTAGTCGTCATCGACAGTTTCACGGGCTATGTCAGCGCGCTGTCGAACCAAAAACAAGCCCTGTTCGATATTCAATCTTTGCTGAAATATTTAGCTCGGCGCAACATTCTCACGATCCTTATCGTAGCGGAACAAGGTCTGCTAGGAGAGAACCGGGCACTGCCGCTCGACCTAAGCTTCTTAGGCGACACGGTATTGTTGTTGATGATCGACGACCACCATGGGCGGATACGCAGACGGATTGTAGCTGTGAAGAAGCGGCACGGACCCCATGATCTGAACGTCAGAGAGCTCATCATACAACCCGGCATTGTCGATGTGGGTGAAGAGGTCACCGACATCTCAACCGACTCGAGAAGGTAACGCTGATGGATGACAGCACATCACCGATCGCGGACACAGCGTCGGAGCCGACGCTGCGCTGCGTGTTTATCGGTGACAGGCGAGCAGACCGTGAAGTATGGGGCAGCCTCTACGACGCCCTCGGACTTAGAGTCGAAGCTGTCAGTCCGAACGAATGGCAATCCATACCGTTGATAGACATGGGCTGTCTGATCTTGATGCAAGAAAGCTTGGAAAGTCCTCTTTTGGATTCACTTTCGCAAGCCATGGTCGGTCAAGAGGCTTGGTCAGAACTGCCAGTCATAATTCTAGTGGAGCAGGCAGCGGACCTTAACCGGCTACAGAGCAGAACAGCGGCACGGCTGCTGCACGCAAGAGTTACAGCGATGCGGCGCCCCGTTATTCTGACGGAACTTAAAGGCGTTGTCCACGCAGTTATGGCAAGTCGGCAACGACAGCTTCGGATCCGAGATCAACTTGAACGCGAGGACGTCCTTCGTCGGGAACTGAATCACCGCGTGAAGAACATCATCAGCACGGTCCAGTCAATCTGTGGAATGACACTCAAGCGACAAGTTGGAGGACCGCACGTTGACGATTTTATTGCGCGTCTTTCCGCTCTCGCGCGGGTCCACGACCAACTTCACAAGAGTGCTGACGAAATTATACAGTTCGAAACACTATGCAATGAGCTTCTTGCACCCTACAGCTCGGAAGTCCGACACCAATTCCGACTATCCGGCGACGTCGAAGCCGCTCTCAGGCCCGAGGCAGCGCGCACTCTTGCTCTTGTCTTGCATGAGCTTGTAACCAACGCACTTAAATATGGGGCTCTTTCCACCCCTAACGGCGAGGTCAAAGTTTCTCTAGTCGCAGAACATGACGAAAAGATATTCACATGGAGCGAGACTGGAGGGCCGACGGTAGCCGAGCCAAAGCGCACAGGATATGGTTCGAAATTCATTCGTTCCGCGCTAGCAAGCGTCTTCGAAGGGCGGGCCGAATTAGCTTTCCATTCGACCGGCATTTCACTGACGGCCCACGGGCCAGGACGCTACCTGCTCTACTAACTGACTTCAGCTGGAACCGAAGCCGCCGCAGCGAGTTACATAATCTTCGGCACACAATGGCGAGCGAAAATGCGCATTCTGATCTGTGAAGACAACCCTGTGATCGCTATGGATCTTGAAATGACATTGGAAGAACTTGGCCATGAAGTCGTCGGGACCGCTGCGTCGAGGGCCGAAGCAAATACAGGAATAACATTGCATCGCCCAGACTTGGTGACGATTGATCTTGACCTCAGCGATGGTCCATCTGGCTTTTATTTATTGGGGGATGTTGAGACAGCAGGCCTTCGCGCGCTGATAGTGTCGGGGCAAACCTCGGCTTACCCAGAATTATCTCAGCGGGCAGTTGTTGTTCCGAAGCCATTCGTTGAGGCTGATCTTGTTAATGCATTTGCGTTGCTTGCCGCAGAGGCTTGAGACGCATCCAAATATCCTCTAAGCCAAATTCCGTTAAACCCTTTACTCTGGTAACCGCGATGATTCATCCTTTCGACAGGGTGATGATAATGCAGGCGGTGCGGTGGAGGCGCGAGGCTTAAGTGCTGGAATTTTTCCACGCTCAATCTACAAATAAATATCAAGTCGGCTGGGATTAACACAACTGCCATTTGCTATAAATATGCGCAGCCTATTTTTTCGCATCAAGTTCGTCGCTGGCTTTGCTATCATAGGCCTGATCGACTAGAGTAATCTCGGGTGGTCGCCACCCAGTAGTCAGCGGTGCCCACCGGCTCGGACTATGTCCATCTGGTGCGCGGCAAATGCACATCCGTCACCAGCCAAACGCTTCACTTGACCGGGAGGTTGTCGAGCATCGACTGACGAGTTGACGGCTTGGCAGCCCCCTCAACCACCCGAAAATCATGCAGCTGGAGGGCGTGCACGATCGCGTAAAGGCGGAATGTTGCATTGACATCTGATCGTTCCGCGAAGATCGTGAGCTGTCCTTTAGCGTTAGATCCGGGCAGTCACGCCAAGGGACCTGCGTCCCCCAGCCAAATGCAAGGATCCCGCAATGCGCCGCCGCGACATGCAGACGAATGCCGAATTGGCGCGCTGCGACACAGCTCCCATTCACATCCCGGGTTCGATCCAACCTCATGGACTACTCTTGGTTGCCGACCCCGCGACACTGCGCGTTGAAGGCGGTGCAGGTCGGATCGAGGATCGTCTAACCGACAACTGGCTGGGAGCCGACCTGTCTATACTTCTTTCGCTGCCTATTCCGGCGCTCGTCACAGAGCCAACTGGCACCGAGAATCCGCTCGTCGTTATTGGCGCAGTCGAAGGTCGGCACGAGATGTTTCTCGCTACTGCCCACCTGTCGCGGACAGAGGATGTGGGACACAGCAGCGGCGCGCCAAGGCTCATTGTCGAACTGGAGCCGCAGGGCGTAGAGGTCCTTCCCGCGCACACGGTGCTGGCAGCGCTCGAGCGGACCGAGGCCACCTTTGCCCGCCATACTCGGCTCGAGACGTTGGCGGACGCAGCCGCGCAAGAATTTCGTAATATCACCGGGTATGGACGGGTGATGATCTACCAGTTCCTTGAGGACGGCACGGGGAAGGTGATTGCCGAGGCAAAGGAAGACGCTCTTCGCTCATTCCTCAATCACCATTTCCCGGCAAGCGACATTCCCCGTCAGGCGCGTGAGCTTTATGTGCGCAACCGGGTCCGGGTGATTCCTGATGCTTTTTACAATCCTGAACAGCTACGCGGCAACGATCCTGCACTTCCCAAGCTCGATCTGTCAGACTGCACGTTGCGCAGCGTGGCACACGTCCACCTGACCTACCTAGCAAACATGGGCGTGCGAGCTTCTGCATCTGTTTCGATCGTGCGCGATGGTCAATTGTGGGGATTGGTCGCCTGTCATCATACCGAACCTAGGCCAATCCCACTGGGAGCCCGACTTGCCGCGCGGACACTTGCCGGCAGCTTCGCGCGACAGGTTGCAGCTATGGAAGAGGCCCGCACCTACCGCGAACGTATAAACCAGCGTAATGTGCAAGACAGTATCCTGCGCGACCTGACGGGTGCCCAGGATCTGCAGACATTGCTCGCGCGATCAGGCTCTGTGCTGCGCAAGGTTATCGCTGCCGATGGGCTAATCGTGCTTCAGGGCGATGCTAACGTCTTCGCAGACGGTGTTACGCCATCCCGTGACCATATCAGGAAAATGATCGACTGGGCCGGAGGCTTTCAGTCTCTGGCCGCAGTTCATACCGACCGGCTATCAGAGCAACTGCCTGCTGCGGCTGATTGTAGGGAGATAGCCAGCGGCCTTCTTTATACTCGCATCAACCTCGAACAACCGATGCACTTTTTGTGGCTTCGAGCAGAGCGCCTGCAATCGATCGAGTGGGCAGGCAATCCGCACAAGGACGCCGGTGGCGACCCGCAGGCGGCTCTTACGCCGCGAGCCTCATTCGAAGCATGGGCAGAGACAGTGCGCGGCAGATCAGAAGACTGGTCGCGCGGCCAAGTGGAAGCAGCTACCAGGATCTCAAAGGCTGTAGCCGAGGCACATCAGCATCTGCGGACCAGAGCCCTGAATGCCGAACTTACGAAGGCGCTTCACGATAATCAGCTTCTGCTTCAGCAGAAAGACGAGGTTCTCGACGAAGCCAACCATCGAATTCAGAACTCGCTGGCGTTGGTGGGTTCGTTTCTCCGTATGCAACTGCGAGCCAGTGATGGCCGCTCTGCCCAAGAAGTGATTTCGGAGGCGCAGAGACGCATCAGCGCGATTGGACTCGTGCACCGCCGGCTCCATCAGCCGGATAGCGCGCAGCGAGTTGATCTAGCTCGTTACCTACAAGAACTGATGGACGATATGCTGAACAGCGTCGACCCGATTTGGCAGGATCAGGTTGTCCTCGATCTTTCTCCTATCGATGTAGCATCGGAAATTGCGGTTGGGGTAGGTCTTATCGTCAACGAGTTGATTACCAACGCTGAAAAATACGCATACGATGGCAAACCGGGGCCGATCGAGGTATCGCTGCATCCAAACGGTGATGGGTTCGATCTCACAGTGGCTGACCGCGGAATAGGCAAGAGTGACTGTGTCCGAGGGGGTGGCTACGGCACGACACTGATGCAAGCAATGATTCAGCGGATTGATGCAACACTGAACGAAACGGACAATAAGCCCGGTTTGAGGGTAAAGATATCCGTTTAACTGGCGAGCGCATGAGCAAGCGTCATCACAAGGCTTAGAGGCTGTCGCCAGCATCGGAACGCGGCAGCATAGCATCTCGTTGTTTCCTCGCATTTCAAAGACCAAGCGAAGGAAACCCCATGGCTGCGAACCGCGAACTGCTCGGCGATGCCGATGCCCCGAAGAAGAAGCCTGTCGACATGGCGGCAGGACGGATGATCGACGGCGACGACAGCCGGATCGGTGCAAGCCCCGAAACCCCGCTCATGCGCGAACCTGTCGAGGACATGGGTCGCATCGCCCGTGCGGATGCGGCCATGAAGCCGGTCCGCGTGGTCGCAGACAGCGTCGACCTGACGGGGCCGGTCCGGTCCGGCGTTCCGGCCGACATCGAGGCACTCCCCTACGACGGCCGCCGCACCGATCCGGTGGGGGATCCCGCGGACAGGGCGCCCGTGCACAAGGACATCCCCCTCGGCCCGCCGGCGTCCGGCCAGGGGCGCGACGAGGATGTGCCGCGCTGAAGGCAATGGCGCCAATGCACATGGCCGTGGGGCGCCATCCGTTCCCGCGCGTCCTCGGACCCGCCTTCGCGACGCTGCCGCGTGAGGTGCGCGAGACGCATCTCACGCGCGACCGCAGCGAATGGGTCGGTCGCGGGTCGGTGGAACGCGGTGGCGGGCCCTGGTCCCGGCTGATCGCGCGAATCTTCGGATTTCCCCGGCAAGCGCCGGATGTGGAGGTCAGGGTTGTCAAGACGGCGGTGCCAAGGGGTGAGATCTGGGACCGTCGGTTCGGCGAAAAAACCCTCCGATCCCAACTTTCCGCGACCCCGGCCGGAATGACCGAACGGTTCGGGCCGTTCACGTTCCGACTTGGCCCGCATGTGACGACCGATGGCGCGTTGCAATATCCGGTCATCGCCGGCCGGCTCGGGCCGCTGCCTCTGCCCGGGTGGTTCGGTAATCATCCCCACGGTTAAGGGGCTTTGATCATAGAATTTTCTCGCGTCGCAAGCCGAGGAGATTCGGATGAGGAAGAGCCGTTTCACTGAGCCGCAGATCATGGCGGTGTTGCGCCAGGCTGAGAACGGAGTGGCCGTGCCCGAGCTGTGCCGCGAGCACGGGATCAGCACGGCCAGTTTCTACAAGTGGCGGTCCAGGTATGGCGGCATGGATGCCTCGATGATGAGCCAGATGAAGGCGCTCGAGGACGAGAACCGTCGGCTGAAGCGCATGTTCGCGGATCTCAGCATGCAGGCCGACCTGTTGAAGGAAGCGTTGAGAAAAAAGTAGTGCGGCCAGCTCAACGCCGCGAGTTGGCCGTGAAGGCTGTGGCGACACGAGGGGTCAGCATCGCGCTGGCATGTCGTGCCTTCGGCGTCAGCGAGACCTGCTTTCGTTACAGTCCGAAGCGCGATGAAGAGAACGATGTGATCGCCGACCTGCTGGTGGGCCTGACGCGGGCGCACAGGACTTGGGGTTTCGGGCTCTGCTTTCTCTACCTGCGCAATGTCCAGGGGCATCCGTGGAACCACAAGCGGGTCCGTCGGATCTACTGCGAGCTGGAGCTGAACCTCCGGATAAAGCCGAGGCGGTGCATCCGACGCGAGAAGCCTGAGGCCCTGAGCGTTCCCGATATGCCCAATCAGGTCTGGTCTATGGACTTCATGGCAGACCGCCTGGCGGATGGCCGTCAGTTCCGGCTTCTGAACGTCCTCGACGACTTCAACAGAGAGGGGCTCGGCATCGAAGTCGACCTCTCGCTTCCGGCCGAGCGCGTCGTCCGGGCCCTGAACCAGATCATTGAGTGGCGGGGCAAGCCGCTGTCGATCCGGGTCGACAACGGACCCGAATACGTCAGCTCGACGCTGATGGAGTGGGCCGAGAAGAACAGCGTCGCGCTGACCTACATCCAGCCCGGCAAGCCCCAGCAGAACGCCTATGTCGAGCGCTACAACCGGACGGTCCGTCACGAGTGGCTGGACCTCTACATCTTCGACAGCCCCGAGGAGGTCCAGATGGCAGCCACCGAATGGCTCTGGACCTACAACAATGAACGCCCCAACATGGGCATCGGCGGCATCACACCCGCCCAGAAGCTGAAACTCGTCGCGTGAGTTCTACGAAATCGTCCCGTCAAAAACGGGGATGATTACCGTTCCTGCCCGGTTCCGACGCCAGCGAACGCGCCCGCGACGGGCGTTTCCATTTCGACGTGACGCTGAAGGCTCCGGTGACCGGGGGCCTCATCGTGCGTTACGAGGGATGGCTGGAGCCTGGCGGTCGCGACGTTCCCTGCCCGCCTTCCGCCTGAGGCCGCTTCCCCGCGCGCCGGCAGCGCTCTGAACAGTAGATGACATTCTGCCAGTCGCGCGCCCATTTCCTGCGCCAGAGAAACGGCCTGCCGCAGACGGGGCAATGCTTGCTCGGCAGATCGGATTTGCGCCTCATCCGCGCGTCTGCGGATGGAAGGGGCGCGGATCCTGCCGTGAATTCCTCTGGATCATTCTGCGACGATCCGAACCGGTGCGCCCTTGTAGGCGGGCGTTTTCGAATGCCGCTCGTGCAGGTCCAGCGGGATGAGCGGATTGAGTTCGGGGTAGTATCCCGCCACGCAGCCCTCCGGCAGGTCGAAGGCCGTGACCGCCAATCCGTCGACCCGGCGCTGCACACCATCCTCGACCGTCGAGACCAGCGCCACGCGTTGACCCTCCGACAGACCCAGCCGCGCGATCTCGTCGCGGTTGATCAGCACCACCTCGCGGCTGCCCTCGAGACCCCGCAGACGGTCGGAGAAGCCGTAGATCGTGGTGTTGAACTGGTCGTTCGAGCGCAGGGTGATGAGGGTCATCGCCCGCGACGGATCCCGCGCCGGCAGTGCCACGCCCAAGGCGCTGACACGGTCGGGCGTGGTGAATTCGGCCCGGCGGCTTTCGGTCTTCCAGATCCGGTCCTTTACCGGGCTGCCGCGGTAGAAGCCGCCCGGCTGGAACAGGCGCTCGTTGAACCGGTCAAACTGGTCGGGGAAGGTTTGCTCGATCAGGTCGCGCACGCGGGCGTAGTC
This sequence comes from Frigidibacter sp. MR17.24, assembly GCF_037095655.1. Taxonomy (NCBI): domain Bacteria; kingdom Pseudomonadati; phylum Pseudomonadota; class Alphaproteobacteria; order Rhodobacterales; family Paracoccaceae; genus Frigidibacter; species Frigidibacter sp. MR17.24. The sequence continues at coordinate 9,841 of NZ_JBAWKE010000001.1, read as the reverse complement.
GCGCCGCCAGCCGTCCCAGTCGAGCCGGGGATCGGGATCGAGCGTCGCCGCCGCGATTCCGGCCACGATCGCAAGCTCCGACAGCACCCGCTCGCCGGGGGGCGTCGCGGTGCCGATCGAGCCGTAGATGTGGCTCAGCGAATCCTCGACCGAGACCGCCTGCTCGATGCCGTCCTGCAGGTCGGCGTCGCTGCGCCCGAGGCAGGGCAGCAGATAGGCCACTTTCCCCGGCACCAGATGCGAGCGGTTGAGCTTGGTCGCCACCTGCACCGTCAGGCCAAGCGTGGACCACGCGGCCTCGATCCGCTCGCTGTCGGGCAGCGCCCGCACGAGATTGCCACCCAGACAGATCATCGACGTCAGCCGGCCCTCCAACAAGGCCTCGCAGGCCTCGACCGCGTTCATGCCGTCCTCGTTCGGCGCCTCGATCCCGAAGAGCGCGCGCAGCCGGTCGGCGGGCATGTGGTCGGACTTTTCGCCGATGCCGACGGTGCGTTGACCTTGCACGTTGGAATGGCCGCGCACCGGCGAGATGCCGGTGCCGGGCCGCCCCATGTGGCCACGCAAGAGAAGCAGGTTCACCAGCATGCCGATGTTCAGCCAGCCGTGCACATGCTGGGTCAGGCCCATGCCGTAGATGCCGATGACCCGCTCGGCGCCCAGATAGATGTCGGCAGCCTCCTCGATCATCGCCCGCGTGAGACCCGAGACCGTCTCGATCTCGTCCCAGCCCATGGTGCGGATCGCCGCCATCGCCGCGCCGCCGCCGTGCGTCTCGGCGTCAAGGAACGCGTGGTCGAGCACGGTCCCCGGGGCGGCGTCCTCGGCGGCGAGAACGTGCTTGATCATGCCCGCCAGCACCGCCACGTCGCCGCCCGGACGCAGCTGGTAGTATTTCTCGGAAATCCGCGTGGGCTTTCCGAAGGTCATCTGCACCGGGTTCTGCGGATCGGCGAATTCGATCAGCCCGCGCTCGCGCAGCGGATTGAAGGTGACGATCCGGCAGCCGCGATCCACCGCCGCCTTCAGCTGGTGCAGGAAGCGGGGCGAATTGGTGCCGGTGTTCTGGCCGAAGAAGAAGATCGCGTCGCAGACTTCGAAATCCTCGAGCGTGCAGGTGCCGACCGGCGTGCCGATCACGCGCTTGAGGTTCACCGAGGTCGTCTCGTGGCACATGTTCGACGATTGCGGCAGGTTCTGGTGCCCCATGGCACGCGCGAAAAGCGCATAGAGATACGAGGCCTCGAGCCCGGCGTGACCCGAGGCGTAGAAGACCGAGGTCTTGGGATCATGGGCCCGCAGATGAGCGCCGATCTCGGCGAATGCATCCGCCCAGGCGACGGGACGATAGCGGTCCGAGGCGGGATCGTAGCGCACCGGTTCGGTCAGGCGGCCGGCCTTTTCGAGGTCATGGTCATGCCAGCCGCGCAGCTCGGACAGCGGATGCGCGTCGAAGAACTCTGCGCCGACGCGGTCGCGCATCAGCTCCCACAGGACGGATTTCGCGCCGTTCTCGCAGAATTCGAAGGTCTTGGCCTTCGCGGGCTTGGCCCAGGCGCAGGAGGGGCACATCACGCCCTTGGGTTTGTTCAGCCCGCCGAGGATGCCGATCGCCTCGCTGCCGGCCTCCGCCTCGCGGAACACCTGCGACACGCCGCGCAGCGATCCCCAGCCGCCGGTCGGATGGTCGTAGACCGGGGTGCCCTTGTCGTGGCCGGTCGGGGTGTGGATGCGCTTTTCACTGTCGGTCATCTGCTAGCCTCGCATGGGATGGTGATCAGCGCCACGGACCGATCCGGCCGAAGGCGCCGACCCTATGACTACCGCTGACCTCACACCTCTTCCGGTGGTTCCGCGGCGGCGTCGGACCCAGACGGACGGATAGAGGAAGACAGAACCCGGGGTTGGTCGAGACGCATCCTCGCCGCCCTGACCTTGTTCAGCCACCATTCCGGCGCCGCCCGATCTGGCGTTGCATGCGCAAGTTCCGAGATGTCCATGATCCCCCCAGATCGCCGGTGACCCGACCGACAGGCAACCTACCGCGGATGCTGCCGAGCGAACCCGCCGGGACGCGGTTGGTTCCTAACCACCTGTCCGAGGCATGTTTGGATCACGACCGCGCCGCGACTTCGCGGGCCCGTTCGTCCTCCAGGGCGAGCATGTCGCGCCCGCTCGTCAGAAGGGCCGAGTCCGATGCGTCCCGGTAACGGATTGCGAAGGTTCCGCCCTGAACGTCGCCGTCGACCTCGACCTGCTCGGGTCGGGCATGGCCAACATAGCGGAATTGCTTTCCGTAAAAGCCTGTCCAGAAGAACGGCGCCGCCCGGAATGGGGTCGCAGTCCCGGCAAGGAAGTCTTGCGCGAGATGTTCGCCCATGCGCTGCGCATGAACCCAGTGCTCGATCCGTTGCCGCTGCCCGGACAGGGGAACGGGCACGGCGGCGATGTCGCCGATTGCCCAGATCGCCGGATCCGAGCTGCGCAGCGTCGCGTCGACCGCGACGCCGCCCTCGGCCATATCCAGCCCGGCCGCCTCTGCCAGACCGATCCGCGGCGCGACACCGGTGCCCAGCACCAGAAGATCCGTGGGGATCCGCGCGCCTGTGTCGGTGACGACCGTGCCATCTTCGAAGGAGGCGACCGTCTCGCCCATCCGGAAGCGGACGCCCTTGTCGATGTGCAGGTTCATGATGTGGCGCCCCGCCTCATCGCCGAGGATCCGGGCCAATGGCAACGTGCCCTGTGCGACCACTGTCACCTCGATGTCGCGGGCACGCAGCGCCGCGGCCACCTCGAGCCCGATGAAACTTGCCCCAAGAACGACCGCCGTGCGCGCGGCCGTCGCAGCGGCGATGAGGGCATCCGCATCGGCGAGGCTGCGCAGGAGGTGCCCCTGTTCCGCGCCCGGGAAGTCGGGTCTTTTCGGCGAGGCGCCGGTGGCCAGCACCAGCCGGTCGTAACCTATGCGCTCAGCGCGGTCTCGAGTTCACGGCTTTGAACATCGACTCCCGTGATCTCGGTGCCGGTCCGGATTTTCACCTGGTCCAACCCTTCCACGGGCAGGAAACATTCGTCGCGGCTCTTACCGCCTTGAAGATATTGCTTCGAGCAGAAGGTCCGGTCATAGGGCGCGTCCGGTTCTGCACCGATGAGCGTCACGTCGGCGCCGCGGCCAGCGCGGCCGAGCGCAGCGGCAAGTGCATGTCCGCCGGCTCCGGTGCCCACGACGACGATCCGCTCTGCGTTGGCCTTGGACTTTGGCGAGGGCGCGGCCTTCTTGCCAAGCACGCGGATCAGCCCATCGGTCTCCTCGACCCGGAAACACGACAGCGACTGGATTGCAGGTCCACCTTCGGCAGTCCCGTCCGCCAGCGAAAAGCGCGCATGGTGCCACGGGCACCTGACCTGCCCTTCCACGACGAGCCCCTTTTCGAGGGAGGCTCCGAGATGGGTGCATTTCGCGGAGAGTGCCGAAAGCTCGCGCCCGTGACGGACCAGGATCACCTCCTGCCCCTCATAGAGCCCGATCATCGGGCTTGCCTCACGCAGATCTTCGGCCTTCACACCTTTTGCCAGATCGGGCTTGTCATCGGACATGGCTGGACTCCTTCGATGGGGATCGGTCGCGCCTTTCTCAACAAAGGCACCGCACTGCGCTTCCGTAGACAGCGCAGAGGGCGCTGGCGCAGTTCCGTCGAGTTCGCGTGATCAGGGCGACGGCCGTCGAGAACCCACTCCCGGTCTGCGTCGCGGGATGCTAGATCGCCGCCATGACCGATGAATTCGTGGTTCTCCTCGCCCCTTCGGGTCTCGGCTACGGCCTTGGCAGTGTGCCGATTCTTCGTCGCGCCGTGGGCGACAGGCACCTCGCCTGGTGTCTCGGACTCGCCGCTGCGACGGCCCTGATGGGCTACGCGATGGCCGATGGCGGCGCCAGCCGACTGGATCGCTGGGCGCCGACGCTTGGCCTGCTGGCAGGTGGCGGAATGGCCTTTCTACATTTGCGACGCTGGTTCCTCCAGCGCGGCCGCACCGCGCGTGCCCGGCGCGAGGGCACGCTGATGCAGATCCGCCTGCGTGGCCGGCAGGACGATTTCTGAGCCTGCCGCGTGCCCGGAACGCACAAATGCCACGAACCAAGGCATCAGGCCGAAAGGTCCTACCGTGTTCGGCGGGCGCACGCATTCGCCGTTTCGCCTGTCAGTTTCGGATCACAAGGATCGATCACAGCACGCCATTAATGGGTGCAAACGAGGGGCTTCGACGCTGCAGGCAGGGCAAGCGGCGCAAGCATCATGATAACAATCCACCTTCCGCGCATCATTGGAAACGAAACCTATGCTCTCTGCCTCGAGTCTGCTACGGCTTTCGCAAAGATTGTAGCCTTTTGTGGCAGGGCTGATCTTGGCCGGTGCCACGACCCAGCAACGGCCTGTGTGTCCACGCGATCTGGAAAATTGACGCGGCTATGCGTTTTCGCCGCGATCCGCTAACGAAAGATCATCCACCATACGTCATAAGTTGCTCGCTATTGCTTGGCAGCAGACCGTCTCAGATCAGGGCGACTATCCTCGACGTTGACCAGGCATCTCAGAGTTCGCTGCTTGCCCCTTTGACTTCGCACGTCGTTGCACGCAGTCTCGGCCTCATGAGTGCCCCCCACGATATCAATATCGCATGCATCCGCGAGCAAGCGGCTTCGGCTCTTGGATCACCTCAGGCCGCCGATGATTGGCTCGCAGAGCCCGCTCTGGCATTGGGCGGGCGCAGTCCTGCGAACATGCTCGAGACCGCCGAAGGTCTCAAAGAGGTCTCAGACCTGCTCGTGAGGATGGAGTTCGGCGTCTACATTTGACCCGGGCTGAGGGGTCAAGCGCGCTGCGGACAGGATCGGTTCGCTATAGATGGGATGCAGGGCTCATACAGCGTGTCAGCCCCTCGGCAATGACCCGGCAAGGCACCTACCCTGTGGCCGATCCTGATTGAAGAATGCCACCGTGGCCTGCCGAACCCGAACACCATCCCCGGCACCTGCCGCCGGCGAGCGAATGCATTGCGCCGAATGCCTCGACGCCTCCGGCCCCCCATACCTGTGGATTACGCGAACCTTGCTGCGACACCCGGTGCAAACCTGATTACTAATACTGTCGGCCCTAACAGAAGGAATGCCGACATGAAGACGCCACCGCTGCAGGTCTCGATCGAGACCGTCACCTCCATCCGCGAGATGCTGACCTCGCTGAAGCCGAAGCCGAAGACCGCCTTCACCGCACGTGAGACGGTGCACGCCGTGGCAGACGACATCCGCGCCGCCACCGAACTCGGCTACAGCCTCTCGGACATCGCGGAGCGCCTCGCCGCCAACGGCATGAAGATCACCGCCGGGACGCTGGCGAGCTACCTGCGCGAGTTGAAGACGATGGACCGGAAGGTCGCACGCAACGCGGAACGCACGCCCGTAACGATGGCACCGGACGGGACCGACGCAGACAGCGCGAATGACGAGAGGAATGCGTCCCCGATGCAGGCGCAACCCCTCGCACACTGACCGACGGCACGGCCCGGAAGGGCCACACGCCTACCGGCTCTCCGAACCGCAGCCCGACCGACACTGTCTGGCTGCGGTTCGCCATTTGGGCGGAGTTTCTGGCGACGCCCGGCTTCAACGCCCTGAGATATCTCCCACAAATGCAGGGGCGACTGCCCACGATACGGAGAGCAACCCCGCGGCGGTGCGCGAGAGACACCCGCCAGATGCATCGAATGCCCGCCCCGGACGCTGAGACGATCCTCGCCACGCCCGGAACCCGCCGCAGCAACATGCCGCCGGCCCGAACCCACACCGTCGGCCCAGCCAGCCGGCGCGGCCGGAACGCGACCACGATCCTTCATCAGGCAAACCAGAGGCCGATAGGCGGCCTGACCATTCCAGATAACCAAAGAACAGAGGAAGACGCACAGAACCAGATCCCGGTCGCCGGTTCGGCATCTCTTCAACCTGCCCAGAGGAGGGCCTTTCGGACTGAGATGGTCATCAGCACCTTGAGCCTAAGGCAGCCCTCCTCGACGGAGACATCACCTGGCACTCCGGGCCTGCCTTCTCGGCCGGAGCCACCCTTCCCCCTCTGCCTGTCTTCCAGCGACGAACAGGTCTCGGTCCTAGCCCACCCTGCCGGGGTCACCTGCGGCAGTCATGCCGGGTTCGAGGCTCGCACAACGGGTGGGCCAACCGCCTCCAGCGTCGTCTCATCGTCCGCCGCCAAGATGTCGCTGGAAGTCTGATCGCGGACCATGACCACCGCCCGGTGCCCTCAGCCGCTGCCATATTATCGGGCAGGCCGTCACGCGCAGGACCTGCCCGATAATATGGAGTAAGTGACCCCAGTTCATTTTATCGGGCAGCTGACGACACGCGGAAAGGTCAACGATTCTTGGGGTATGGGCGATCTGAGAGATTACCGCCCCACTGACGAGGCAAGGGGATCACTTTGCCTCGCAATGAAGCCCTGACGCCCCACAGAGAACCCGACAGCGCTGGCCCTCCGTCTCCACCGAGAACACCCGCCACCCCTCGCTTGTCGGCCTGCTCTCAGACCTGAACGCCCCGCCCCGCGAGCCATTCCACCAGCGCGCGGCGTATCATTTCAGGACGGGTCGGCAGATCCTTTTCTTCACGACGCTGGTCGTCGATCGCTTCAATTATCTCGCGCGGCAGCCTGAGAGTTAGGGCCTCGGTGTCCTTCTTCGGGGGAGCCATGGCAACTTCCTTGCATTTTGATGTTGACATCATAATGCTTCAATGCCACATTGAGCGAGCGAAGGCAAGGTGTTCGAGCACCCTGCCCCGCTCTGACCAAGACCCATCTCGTATCCGGAGATCGACCAATGGCTACGCTCACCGCTACCACCATCACGCCCGGCTCGGAAGACCGCTACGTGCCCTCGCCGATCTCGATCGCGTTCAGCGCGCTGCTCGGCACGCTCGCGCTGCATATCGAGGCCGAACGCGACATCGAGGATGTCGACATCTGGGACCCGGCCTTCGCCAACTGGCTGCGCGACGCCGAGGAGATCCAGACCAGGCTCTCGCGCCAGGTCCTCGCGCTGACCGATGCCGAGGAGACCCGCGACGAGGACGAGCCCCTGCGGCGGATGGCGATGCTGATCGAGGGCATGACCGGATCCGAAGAACCCGGGACGTTCCAACGCCTGCACCCAATGGTCGTGCACTACGAGCACCTGTTCCGCTGCGAAGGCACCACTGCCACAGCGCTGCGCGTCGACCGGATGCTGCTGACGGCGGCGCAACGGCTCGAGACGATGGCCTCGCTCGACATCTACCTCCCCGACGCGCTCTCGCCGGCGATCACCGAGCTGTTTGAGGCCGACACGGTCAGCGCACCCAAGCTGCCGCGCGGCTAACCCCGGCTCGCTCTTTCCCTGACAGCCCGCCGACCCGGTCCCTCCCGCGCGCATGCGCGGGAGCCAGACCCCGGCCATCCGAACCGCGCCCGCATCCCCTGCCCGCGCGACGGCACCCCCATGCCTGCACGGATCGCCCGCATCCTCTTCAGGAGCCCTAGGCCCATGACCAAGATCCCCCTGCCCCAGACGCTCACCATCAACGGCGAGATCCTCCCCATCCTCGACATGCCGCTCACGCCGAGCTGGATCGACATCGCCCATGACAAGGGTTTCGAGATCACCGCACGGGTCCGCGACCGCTTCCACCTTGCCCTGCGCTGCCACACCTGCGCGGCTCTCAGCGTCTCGAAGATCTTCACGCTGCGGACGGCCCAGCCGCTCTGCCCGAACTGCCTCGAGAGCGCGTGGCGGACCGAGGCCGACGCCGCGGGCCTGACCTGGCTGCACCGCGATCCCGACGACCGCCACTATGGCCACTACCGCATGCCCTGCGGCCACACGGCCCGCCGCCAGTTCGAGCTGGTCGGCCGCGCCGCCCGCGGCGAGACCGGCCTCCGATGCGAGACCTGCCACGACGCGAAGGAGGCCGCCGAGGCGCAGGTGCACGGCTGGGAGCTCGTCGGCGCGGACCCTGACAAGGACCCGAACTACCGCATCTACACCCATGTCGGAGAGGGGCCCGAACGCTGTGGCCATCGCCAGCGGATCGCCCGCGCGAACATGCAGTCCCAGCGCGTGCAGTGCACGTCCTGCAGCACCGGATGGTCCGCCTCGCCAAGCTGGATCTACGCGATGCGCATCCGCCACCCGGACGGGGCCGAGTTCGTGAAGCTCGGCTACAGCCGCAATCCCCATTCGCGGCTGCACTACCAGCTGAAGCGCCGGCCCGACCTCGACGCCGAGATCCTGCGTCGGATCCCGGTCCGCACCGGCCACCGGGCGCTGCAGATCGAGAAGCGCATGCACCGCAAGCTGCGCCAGCATTCGCCCGAGGCCGTCGTCGCACCCGAGCGCTACCGCGACGTCCTGCGCGTCGGATCGGAGATCTACGACGCCCGCCTCGGCCAGGTGATCCTGCAGATGCTGGATGCCCTCGAGAACTCCGGGCTCACCCGCTGACGGGAACAGATGCCCCGACCTCTTCGAAGATGCCCCCTGACAGAGAGTGAGACTGCCCATGCCCGAACAGACTTCCCTTCCGCCGCCGATCTGGCTGCCGCTCGCGGAAAGCGCCATCGCGCGGCTGCGCCGGCACGAGCCGCTGCGCGGCACCGACAAGGACAAGGACGCCAACGGAGACAGGGACACCGATGAGGATGACGGCGAGCGCCCGCCTTACCAACTGACGCCCCGTGGCCGCCTGCTGACCGAGATGCTGGTGACCAGCGGCGCCATCGACCGCCATCACCCCGACGACCGCGCGGCGCTGCGCGAGAGCGGGGCCGATCCCGAGGCGATCGATCTCACCTCGGGCGCACATCGCCCGGGCGTCTGGGTGCATCCGCACCGGCTGCTGCTCGCGATCCGGATCGCGGCCCTGATCGGCACGCAAGGCGCGCTGGCCCGGTGGCTCGCCCCGGGCGCGGTGACGATCCTTGCCGGGATCGACGACGCAGGCGCGCTGAAGAAGCTTCTGCGCCAGGCCTTCCTACCAGAGACCTGGCGGGCGAGCCGCTATCAGGACGACGGCGATCCGACGAAGCCGACGCTCTTCGTGGCCGCGCCCGAGGTGCAGGGCTCGGGCCATGTGACGACTCCCGCAGAGGCTCGCTTCACCGCCGCCATCGGCCGCGTGCTGGAAGAGGCCGGCCCGGTGCTGATCACCCTGCCCTCCGGCTACAGGATCCCGAACAAGGTCGCAGAACTTCTTCCCCCGGTTCAGGAACTTCCCGATCTCGACACAGACATCCTGATCACACTGCTTCGGCACACCCATTCCGCAACGGGCCGCATCGACGAGGTCACGGTGCGTGCGGCCCTGCCCGATGACGCGGCACTTGCGACCCTCACGCCCGGCGCATTGCAGATCGCATTGCGCGCCGAGACCGCACACACCGTGGCCGAACGCATCGCGCAACTCCTGCGGAACTCCGCGCCGACCGCACCGCGATCCGGGCCCGATCTCGACGCGATGACCGGCACATCAAAGGCACTGACCACCGCGCGCCGGATGGTGAGCGACCTGCAGGGCTGGCAGCGGGGCGAGGTCGCCTGGTCGGAGCTGAGCCGCTCGCTCCTCCTTTACGGCCCGCCCGGCACTGGCAAGACATGGCTCGCGCGCGCCATGGCGAATGCCGCCGGGATCAGCTGCGTCCAGGCCTCCTATGGCGAGTGGCAGGCGGCCGGACATCTCGGAGACCTCCTGCGCGAGATGCGCAGATCCTTCGAGCATGCCCGCGAGACCGCGCCCTGC